>NZ_JBTMWY010000001.1:0-693877 GCF_054489425.1 Chryseobacterium sp. A301 | reverse complement strand
TGTTGAACTAAACCTCCGGTAGCTTTTTCTCTTCGCTGTTTTATTAATTTTGGTAAAACAAACAATAAAATCTTTAAAATGGCTACAAAAAAAATCTCCGGAGGAGTTAAGGGTAAGCAAATTTCTGAACCGCGCCTGTAGCGAAGTTAACGGTTTTGCCGAACTGCTGCAACGCTTTGAGCGGAATATTTCCATCCTTGGCAGGAGCCCCAGAACTTTCGATAATTATTCCCGTCATGTGGCGGCCCTTGCGCTGCACTTTGGAACTTTACCCACCGAGCTTGACCCGGAACAGGTCAAAGATTATCTTTTTGAACTTCAGCAACGCTCCAAAACCCCTTCCCAAACTTACTTTAAGCATACCGTTTACGGGCTTCGGTTTCTGCTGAAAACCGAAGGTTTGCCTTATAGTTTTCTGCACCTTCCCACCATTGCTAAAGTAAAGAAACTTCCTGTAATCCTCAGCCGGGAAGAGATCTGGCGTATGCTTCAGAGTGCCGAACTCCTGAAACACAAGCTACTCATTGGACTTATTTACGGTTGTGGGCTGCGCTGCATGGAGGTGAGGAGTATCGAACTTCAGCACCTTGATTTTGACCGCAAGATGCTGCATATCGTACAGGGAAAAGGCCAAAAAGACCGGTATGTTCCTTTGTCGGAACATTTAATCCGGGGACTGAAAACCTTTATCAATATTGAAAATCCGGAGCGGTATTTATTTAACGGCAATCAGAACAGAAATATCGAAGAGATTGATGTGCTTAGCAAAGATTTTGATTCACGCTACAGCCAGCGCGGCGTTCAGTGGGTGATAAAGACCATCTCTAAAAAGGCTGGCATCACCAAAGAAGTTCATACCCACACGCTGCGACACAGTTATGCGACTCATCTGCTGGAAGACGGCGTTCCGATCATTATGGTGCAGAAACTTCTGGGTCATGAGCGTATTGAAAGTACAATGGAATACCTCCATGTCTGTCAGCTCTCGGATCAACAGCCACACAGTCCGCTGGACACTGTATTTACTTTATGCAGCAGGAATGCAGGCCCGAAGTAATGGCGGGAGTGTAGCAGAAGTCCTTCGAAGAATCAATTTATCCGCCCAGAACTTTACGGTTCATCAGGAAAAGACCCTTCGGGCCTTGTCCAACTGCCGCACGGCCGCTTTGGGTGGTCATATCGATGCGTGCGACGGCTGCGGAAACCTTTCCATCAGTTACAATTCCTGCCGGAACAGACATTGTCCGCAGTGCCAGGGGCATAAAAAGGAAGAGTGGATCCAAAAGCTTGAACAGGACCTCTTGCCCTGCAGCTATTACCATGTGGTTTTTACCCTACCGGAGGAATTGAACGCTATGGCAATATCCCAGCCCCAACTCATTTACAAAGCCTTGTTTGAGGCCGCCTGGGCTACTTTAAACCAGTTCGGCAAAACCGACGGCCTGCAGGTGGGAATGATTGCCATACTTCACACATGGGGACAGAACCTGAGTCTGCATCCGCACCTGCACTGCATTGTTCCGGGCGGGGGCATCAACCGGCAGGGAAAATGGAAAAGGAAAGTACGAACGGATAAATATCTGTTTTCGGTAAAAGCGATGAGCAAAGTCTTCCGCGCGAAGTTTGTGGCATTGTTAAGGGCTGGTGGAATTAATGACCAGAATTTAGTGGACAAACTTTTCTCCAAAAACTGGGTCGTGTATGCCAAGCGTCCTTTTGGTGGCCCAAAACAGGTGATTGAGTATCTGGGGCGTTACACGCATAAGGTTGCCATCAGCAACCACCGCATCAAAGAAGTGACGGATCAGCAGGTCCGGTTTGGCTACAAAGATTACCGAAAAGGTGGGGCGAAAAAGGAAATGACCCTGAGCAACCAGGAGTTTGCGCGAAGGTTCAGTCTGCATATCCTACCGAAGAGATTTGTGCGGATCCGGCATTACGGCATTCTGAGCAGCAGCTGGAAGCGCGGGAAACTGCAGGCTCTGCAATCCGATTTAAAGATCAAGATCCCGGAGGTAAAACCCAAAACGCTGCTCAATAAATGCCGGTGCTGTAAAACGGGAAATCTGGTGACTATTGCCGTTTTCGGACAGCGTGGTCCGCCACCGGAATATCTTTTCGTTATCCAACCTGCTCCCGCCAAATAACCTTTGTGGGTAAGGGAATTTATGTTCTGCAGTGAAGAAAACCCGCAGAAACCACTTCCAAAGGCTCATAAAAAGCCACAAAAAAAGCAGTCCTTCTAAAAAACTGCTTTGTTACCCTAAATTCTAAAAACGACAACTCCATAGACTGCCAAAAAGCTCCCGAAGGTTCCGTTCAACGGGCTTTCATCTCGTGTCCTGCGGACAAGACGAAAGCTTAGTTATTATCTGCAGTGACTTTTTATTTTATGAAATCCTGCAAATTACTTTCCTGAGACCATTTGTTTTTCAAGTCATAATTTGCAAGGTTAGAATCAATAATAATAGAAAATCTAAAATCATATTCTACAATTGTTCCATAAAAAATTGCAGGTTTCCATTTGTCAAAATCTTTTTTAACGACCATTTTATTTATTTGATCGCAAATTTTTCTGTCCGCTATTTTCAGACATTTAAATTTTTTTACTTTTCCGTATTTGTCGATAACAATGGACATTATATTTTGACCAAATTTTACATTATCGAGTTTTATGTTCTCAAGTATTTTATTTCTGAATGCTACAGTAGCAGAGTCAAATCTTGGATATTCAAGAATTCTGTCATCTATAAAATTAATGTGAACTTTTGGATCTGCTTTAGAGATGCTGTCCGCCTTTCTTTGGCTTTCAGCTATTTCTTCAGACTGCTTTTTATGGAGCAGGTAACTTTCTTTGTCAAAAATAAATCTTCCCTTTTCAATCGTAAATTTCACCTTACTTGTCTCTTGACATAAAAACCACATAGGAATTGTCAAGAATATGAAAATCAAAAATTTCATGTTTACGGCTTGCTTTAATTTCATTGCAGATAACGTTTTGCAGCTACCCGAAGGTGGCGATTTCGAAGCACTTCACTGTCAACCAAGCTGGAACTTTGATAGAAGCACAAAGCTTGATTTAACCACTGAACCGCCACTTTTGGGTAGGTGCTGTTATGGCTCGTTTTTCTTTATTTCACCTTGTAAATCAGGGTATTGGTTAAATATATTTTTCACTAAATCGTAAGTACCTTTTCCGTGTTGGTTACTAAAAGCGTAAGTTCTTCCTTCGTAAATTAAAAGTTCGTCATCTTCATTGAACCATCTTGAAGGGTCATAGCTTTTTACGTTTTTAATTTCTTCTGACTCAAATTCTTGTCTTGAGTGACATTCTTTGTCAACCCAAATCCATCTTTTTTCACCTGTCAGCTTCATTAAATCTTGCGGACTTACTCCAAAATTTACACTCTCGCTAATTGCCAAATGCATAGTTTGACGTTTGTTTAAGTTGATTTCACTTTTGCCGTTAATAGTTACGTCAAACCTTGAATAGTCTCGGCTGCTTTCTCTCCTTGCTTGTCTTTGCTCTGCTGCCTTTTCTCTTAATTTAACTTGATAGTCTGTTGTCTCTGGAAGTGGAATAATTTGCTGTATGTCAAAGTATAAATTAAGTCCGTCTTTTTGCGGCTTAATTCTTATACATTTTATATCAATATCTCTCTCTATTAGCCATAAAACTGAAGTGGTGATTTCCTTTGAAAAGTCTGCTGACACTAAGATTATTCTAACATCATTGGCAAACTCTTCTTCATTTACGTCATCCCACTCAAGGAAATTTAATATTGCTTCCTGCGGATTTTCTATTTCCAAATTATTCTTTTCGATATAGTGTTGAAAAGCCTTTACAGCTTTTTCAAAAGTCATATTGGCTACCATTGCAGCATAACGGATTGACTGCAATTCCATATGTCCACCGTCTTCCGTTCTTTTTAATTCAACAACTACTAAATTGGCATCCTTGTCAAGGCAAAGAATGTCAATTCGTCTTTTACTGTCTTCCCAATCTCCAAATTCACTGCTCAGGACAAACAAGTTCTTTTCAACTGTCTCAATTGAGTTAATTATGAATTTTTGCAAGTCTCGTGCTTCATCAATTCTTTCATTTGAGAAAGTTGTCTGTTGAAGTTCTACTATTTTCTGTCCTTCAAGTTTATATATTGGCATAATATTTCGCTTTTCTATTTGTATCTGTTTCCACTTTGAATGCAATGCTTTTCTACTTCGTCTAACCACTTATCATACCAATACCAAGCCTTAGCTACTTGTGTGCCAAATCCAAATTTTGGATTTTTGGCATCTTTAGCCTTCCAAAATTCAGTATGTTGGTGCTGACCAAAATTAACAAAACCTTTGTTTTGCATTTCTGTCCATATTTCAGTTGGCAAGTATTTTCTTTTTTCTCTTTCTTTTATTAGAACATATTCTTTGTTAAGTGTTTCTGCTTCTGGTGAATTTGCTGGTAAAAACTCTATTACCTTATCTGCTTGTCCTTTATGATTTACAGATTTTGGAACATATAAAACTCGATAGGAATACCTAATATTATTGTAATCTTCGTCACTCAAGCTATTATCAAAGTCATTTATGTACGCAGATATATTTGAAGGTAAGTCAGTAAATTTCCTTAATTGGTTGGCGTGTTCTTCCTTAATTGTAGAAAATTGTAGTGAAAATGACAAATGTTTGTCGATACCATAATTATCACCGAAAAGCTGTTTTATGTATTGGTTATAGTTTAAACAACAGGCTTGAAATCGTGCACTTAAGTATTCATCTATCCTTGTTGTCATTTGGTGTTCAATTTCGTGTCTTAAACCAATAAGGAATTTCAAATTTGATTTTGAAATATGGTCGATAGGGCAATTATCATCATCTAAGCATCTTTCAAGTTCCCAAAATTTAAACGCACCTTTTTTCGTCTTGTCATATTTTTTTCGTTGAGCAAGTTGTTTGTAATAACGATAGTCAATTTTTTGTTCACGATAATATGCGTGTAAGAGATACATCCAAGAAATATTGGCAAGAATTATAAAGTTTTCGGACTTAAATTGAATGTTAGGATTATTAAAAATCTGAACTGCACTAAGCATTGCCTCCCTTGACTTAATCTAAAGCTCTTCTTTCAAAGACCAAACTTTTCTTGTTCTTTTCTTAATTGCCATTTGTAATTTTCATTGTGTTGTTTTGCGGTGTCGTCTTTTAAAATGAGCCATAACATTGTTTTTTTACGAAACAAAACACGGTGTAGTTTCGTAAAATAACACCTATATGCGCATTTCGTAAAATCTATTGCTAATATAATTAATTTTTTGTAAATTAGATACTTAGTAAGTTATTTTTTGTGGATAGCGAAACAGAATAGGTTAAATTAGAATTATTTAAGTATGGATAGCGAAACAATATTAAAAACCTTACACGACCGATTGCAAGTGCAACGCTATGCCAATAATACCATAAAATCGTATTGTGGTTATGCACAAATATTCTTAGAGTATATGAATAAATATCGTACGCTCAACGAAATACCTATTGCTGAAATAGAGGGTTTTATTAATGAAAAAGTATTTCAAGACAATATTAGTGCATCTTATCAACGCTCTTTAGTTGGGGCAATTAAGAAAATTTATGAGTTGGTCAATAATCAATCGATAGAGTTAAATTATTTATATCCTAAACGAAAATCAACCCAACTGCCTACTTTCTTTTCTCAAGAAGAAGTGAGAAAAATATTAAATGCTACAGAAAATTTAAAGCATAAAGCAATTCTCACCACTATTTACAGTTGTGGATTGCGCTTAAGTGAGTTAATAAATCTTAGACTAACCGATGTAAAATCCGACAGTAATTTACTGTTAATACAGCAAAGCAAAGGGAATAAAGATAGGTTAGTAGCTTTACCTGATAAGTTATTAAGTTTGTTGCGAGAATATTATATTGAATATAAACCCAAAATATTTTTATTTGAAGGAACTAATGATGAGCAATACAGCGAAAGAAGTGTTCAGTTAGTTTTGAAAAAGTCAATGAAAAAAGCCAATATTGCAACAAAAGGCAGTGTGCATACTTTGCGTCATTCATACGCCACACATTTAATAAAAAGCGGAATTGACATTCGGGTTGTACAAGAATTATTAGGACATAGTGATATTAGAACAACCATGATTTACACTCATATTACAGATGTAGATAAGAAATCGACACCAAGTCCATTAGATTTTTTATAACCTAAAATAAAAAACCCAACTTTACATTTTTGGGTGTAAAATTGGGTGTTTATCTTTTAACTGATTAATTACCAGTGTTTATTGCGGAGAAAGAGGGAACCTCCCCAACTTTCCCCGAAAGAAAGTTACTTCATTTCAACTATAAAATAAGGTGGGAACGCAGTCTAAATAAAGGTTTCCAACATATTTTGGTAGAAATTGCTAAAATTACTCTTCTTCTAAGAGTTCATTTAAAAGCTTAATAAGCACTGGATCCATATAATTTGCAGCGCCTACCTGTCTTCCTACAAAACGCCCTTGTTTGTCAACAATAAAGGTAGTCGGAATCGAACCTGAAAACAGTTCAAGGGGAATTTGACTTGCCATTCCGTAGACCGGAAGATCAATTTCTTTCTTCTCCATCCACTGTTTTGCTTTATCAAGCTTTCCATCTACATCCACCATTAAAAATACTAAATCCTCTCGATCTTTGAAGGTTTGTCTTAGTTTATAAATGGTAGGCATTTCAACGAGACAAGGTCCGCACCAGGTTGCCCATAAGTTAATAAAGACTACTTTTCCCTTAAGACCCCGAAGGGAACTTATAGTCTGCTTTGAATCCACAAACTTTAAGTCTGGTGTCACGTAAGCGACGGAATCTGCTTCTGCCGAATCCGACGTCCCGTTTGTCGATGATTCGGAATTAGTAGAATCCACGGCAGAACTTGAATTCGTTGTTTGAGCTAAAGTGAAAATAGAAAAAAGTAAAAAAAGTACACTTGTGAAATTTCGTATAATATTGTTCATTTTTTGTTTGAATTGGAGGGCCGATTTGAGCGACCGATTAAATGAGTATTGCACCCTTTGAACTTAGGGTGAATATTTTGAAAAAAACAGTTTGAAAATAGGGACAGAGGACAGAGTACAGAGTCGATCCGCAGTAGAATAGCGCTTCCTATATCCTCCAGAAATGTCCTTTTAACCAAAGGCCAAAAGTAGTTTTTGATACTTTAAAAATAGCGGCACCCGATTTCTAAATCCACTTGAACTTACGTATTTAGAATGTGCAGAACTCTCGTCAGGAACAGAGAAAGCCTTTGTCCAAATGGATATCGCATCCCCAGCAGGAAGCATCCTTGCAAAATCAGCACTTACTTTTGAGCTCTTTTCAAAACTCAGTAGGGTATTTTGCGTGCAAATTTCAAGACTTGGAGAAGGAGCTACCGAAAGATTTTTTGAAAATGTAGACTGTAACGCAGAAGCTTCAACCACCCACATTTTCACACTTGCTTTCATCGGGCAAGGGGAAAATAGCAGAAGCAGCATCGCAAAAAGCGCTAGAAAGCGCTTCATCCAACATCTTGAAATCTTCGTTTTGTAAGTCATGGGCACAAAATTAAGGCTATATCTCTCTAAAGACAAATCGAGCGTGAAAGATTAAACGTTTTTAACATATAAAAAGAGCTCTTGAATATTGGATTACTTACTACTGAACAAACTCGCAATGAAAAATCTGAATAAATTTTAACTAAAACGACATCCATAATCAATAACGGAAAGAAGCGCCGCCAAAAGCATTGTCCTTGAAAATTATATACCATCATCAAACTGAACCCACACGGGTTCGTCTTTTACAATGCCTAATCTTATTTCGATGGGAAAATGTAAATTTTAAATCAAAAATAAATATTTACAAACTGATAAAAAGTCAGACCACATGCACATCCCATTATGAGCAATATTGCTTAATATAAAAAGCACAAAACCACACAAAATGCTATTTACAGTTAACAAAATTGATTAATAATCAATCTATTGTTTGCAGTCATCAACAAGAGACAAAAGCGAAATTGGGCATATTCTAATCTAGTACGCTTTTGCAAAATTCACCTGTTCAACTATATCAACCTGATGAAATTTCTGGAAAACCCGGAAAAAGACTGGGTTATTGAACGAGATTATGGAGTGTAATTATCGCTTGAATAGTTGCTCGTTTTTCGATTTTTAAAACTCAAAAAAAACATATCTAACTGTAAAACACTACTATACGTTTAACGAATTGCAGAATTAAATTTTTATCAGACACTAATGTAATGGAATAATGATGGGAACCTTCCTGAATAACAATTCCTATCAAATTTAGGCATGAAAAAAAACCCACAGATAGGCGAGGCACTAAATGTTTTCACAACGGAATAATCCTTATTGTGAATTGCTTTCATTGCAAATATAGCATTTTGATTTTATCACTTGCGTTGTGCTGTATCTCAAAGATACTGAAAAATGAAAGCAATTCATAACTCCGTACCGCTCCATGCCCATATTATCCGGTTGTGCTGTATCTCAAAGATAGGTAAAAATGAAAGCAATCCACAAAAAGAGACTTAAATAAGTACCCCATAAAGATCAAATTCTTCAGCAGAAGTAATTTTCACGTTTGCAAAATCTCCTACGGATACATAAGTATCTTTTGCAGAAACAAGAACCGTATTATCTACATCTGGGGAATCAAACTCGGTACGTCCCACAAAGTACTCTCCTTCTTTTCGGTCAAATAAGACTTTGAAGGTCTGTCCAATCTTTTCTTGGTTCTTCTCCCAAGAGATTTGGCTTTGCAGTACCATGATTTCTTCTACTCTTTGGTCTTTTACTTCTTGAGGCACATCGTCCTCTAATTGGTAAGCGGATGTATTTTCTTCGTGAGAATAAGTAAAGCATCCTAGACGATCAAATCGTTGGTATTTAACCCACTCTTTCATCTCTTCAAAACGCTCCTGCGTTTCTCCTGGATAACCCACGATTAAAGTCGTACGAATTGCCATATCCGGAACAAGTTCTCTAAACTTGGCTAATAGAGCATCCGTCTTTTCATGCGTGGTTCCACGCTTCATGGATTTTAATAATTCGGAATTTATATGTTGAAGAGGAATGTCAATATAGTTACATACTTTCGGCTCGTTTTTAATCACCTCAAGTACATCTTCTGGGAATCCAGTTGGAAATGCATAGTGCAAACGAATCCACTCAATCCCCTCTACTTTTACTAATTCTTTTAATAGATCCGCTAGCGCTCTTCGTTTATAGATATCAAGACCATAGTAAGTCAAATCTTGCGCAATCAAGATAAGTTCTTTCGTTCCTTTTTTGGCTAGGCCTTGTGCTTCTTTCACTAGATCTTCAATCGTCTTGGATTGATGCCCCCCTCTCATTAAGGGGATTGCACAGAAAGAACAAGGACGATCACACCCTTCTGAAATCTTCAAATAGGCAAAATGCTTAGGCGTTGTGGTTAAACGCTCTCCTACAAGTTCATGCTTGTAGTCTGCGCCTAACTGTTTTAATAGTTGTGGAAGTTCTCTTGTACCAAAGTACTGATCTACATCTGGTATTTCTCTTTCCAAATCCGGCTTGTAACGTTCAGACAAACATCCTGTCACAAATACTTTTTCCACCTCCCCTCGATTCTTAGCCTCTACAAAATCAAGAATTGTATCAATACTTTCTTGTTTTGCATTGTCAATAAATCCACAGGTGTTGATAACAACAATATCCCCTCGATCTTCATGAACCACCTCTTTTCCGCTCGCTTGAAGCTGTCCCATCAGTACTTCGGAGTCTACTACGTTTTTCGAGCACCCTAAAGTGACGATGTTAATTTTCTTTTTCCCGATAGATTTAGTTCTCATATGACTTCTGCAGATTAATTAGGTTTACACTTCCGACCTAGAATTTAAGGGTGCAAATTTACAAAATAATTAATTACTTTGAGTTTTGATAAATATTTGATTTTCTATCCATTAAATATTCTCTTAGCCTAGTAAGACCCACTCCCATCAAGCACTATTCTATATCAACTATATGAATGGATAGTGGGATAAGGTACGGCTTTTTTAGGCTAAGGAATTAGTTGTCGAAATGAGGATCGACAAAAGATACTTTCAAATTCTCTTTATTCAGGTCTTTGAAAATGACGACGGACATCGTGGTATCTCTGCAAAATTCGGTCATAATAAAGCGCAAAGAGGAGTAAAGCAGCAGATACTAAAAGAGTTCTTAGTCCAAAATAAGGATATAAAAGTCCTCCCCCAATTCCGCCTAAAAAGAAGAAGGCAATAATGGCTAGCTTTAAGTAGATATTCTTCCTAAGTTGTTTCTGTTGTCTCTCTTTTCGGTAAAACAGAATCTGAGACAGCTCAATTCCTAAATCTGTAAAAAGACCGGTTAAGTGGGTGGTTCTAACAACAGACTGAGAAACACGCGTGACTAATGCATTTTGAAGTCCCATTACAAATAACAGCACAGAAGGCGTGAAAATTGTGAGCACAAAGTCTGTTCGGTCTAAAAATTGGGGCTCAAAACTCACTAGAACAAGAAGAATAATTTCAATGGAGATTGGAATTAGATAGGAACCCTTATTTCCTTTTGCCGCGCCTATTTCAAGTAAGAGACTGGAAACAAAAGCTCCTAAAAGAAACATCACAATGTAAACTAGAAATGCGAATGCCGCTACAATCCGTCCCCCCACCAAATCTTCCGAAAAGAACGCAAAATGCCCCGTCACATTGGTGGTCAATACTCCTAAAGCTAATATCCCCGTAATGTTCACAATTCCAGCCACCCCTGAAAGTAGGGAGGCTAATTGCAGATTATGGGAAAAGGTTCTTTTGTTACCGGTGTGTCTAAACATATTTGCAACTACAACTAATTTGATTTCGTATTCACTTTTGACGATATGAAGATCATCTTTTGCTATTCTTGTTGCAGAATAACCAAAGTCAGTAGCGAGGGATAATCGCAATCGATAGCATTACTCAGCAGAACTGATTTCAGAAATCAGTTCATACTCGAATCCTCGAGTAAGAAGATAACGAATCGTTTTGACTCTCTTTGCGTACTCTTTTAAGCCTTTCTGTTTCTCGTAATACTGAGCGTAAATTTTCTCAAGAGTCTTTCTATAATCCTCTGGATCGATTTCATCCATGCAGCTTGAGATTAGTTTCTCGGAAATCTGCTTTTGTTTCAAATGTTGACGAATCTTATTTTTTCCCCAGCTTTTCATGTAGAACTTACCTCTAATATAACTTCTCACGAAGCGCTCCTCGTTCAGAAAATTTTCCTTCATCAAATATAAAAGGATCTCGTCTTTCGCCTCAGGAATGAGAACGTAGTCTTTCATTTTCTGCTCCACTTCGTAATGGCAGCGATCCTGGTATACACAGTAGTTTACCAGTTTCTGTTTAATCTCCTCAAAAGTGAATAGCTTTTTCTCCATAGAATTTTCTAGAGTAAAGATAGTGAAAGTAGGATGCGTCTTTAACCCTCTAGCGCGCCTAAAAGGCGCGCTAAAAAGAAATTAATTAATAACAAATCATGAAGTTAGTAAGAGAATAGCGGAAGGCCATCCATCATGCTATTTACTTTTTTACGAACGTCCGCTAAAACGGCTTCGTTCTCTATGTTTTCCACGACATTCAGAATTAATTCTGCAATCGTGTCCATATCGTTTTCTTTCATTCCACGGGTGGTAATGGCTGCAGTTCCTAAACGAATCCCTGAGGTTGTGAAGGCGCTCTTGTCATCGTAAGGAACCATGTTCTTGTTACATGTAATGTCCGCTTTCACAAGGGCTTTTTCAGTTTCTTTCCCGTTTACGTTCTTGTTACGTAGATCCACAAGCATTAGGTGGTTATCTGTTCCTCCACTTACGATATCAAAGCCTCTATCGACTAAAGATTTTGCCATCGCTTGCGCGTTCTTAATCACTTGGCTTGTGTAAGTGGTAAATTTATCATCTAGAGCTTCTCCAAATGCTACTGCTTTTCCTGCGATCACGTGCTCTAGTGGGCCTCCTTGAATTCCTGGGAACACAGCAGAGTCTAAAACAGCAGACATCATTTTAGTCACTCCTTTTGGAGTCTTGTGTCCGTAAGTGTTTTCAAAGTCTTTTCCTAGCATAATCAGACCTCCTCTTGGTCCTCTTAGTGTTTTATGCGTCGTGGTGGTTACCACGTGGCAATGAGGGAAGGGAGACGAAAGGTGTCCTTTCGCAATAAGCCCTGCAGGGTGAGCAATGTCCGCCCAAAGGGTAGCTCCTACTTCGTCTGCAATTTCTCTAAATTTCGCAAAATCAATGTCTCTTGAATAAGCAGAATACCCGGCAATGATCATTTTCGGTCTAACTTCTAACGCTTTTTCTCTTACGTTGTTGTAATCGATTCTTCCCGTTTCTCTTTCTACTCCGTAGAAATGAGCCTCGTACTGAATCCCTGAAAAGTTTACGTGAGATCCGTGAGTTAAATGCCCACCCATAGAAAGGTCTAATCCTAGAATCTTATCCCCTGGCTTTAAAACAGACAGGTAAATCGCTGCATTAGCCTGCGATCCTGAATGCGGTTGTACGTTGGCATACTCCACTCCAAAAAGCTGCTTTGCTCTTTCGATTGCTAAAGTCTCAATCTCGTCGACTACTTCGCATCCGCCATAGTAACGTCTTCCCGGATATCCTTCCGCATACTTGTTGGTTAAAACACTACCCATTGCTTTCATCACATCGTCCGAAACAAAATTCTCGGAAGCGATTAGTTCAATCCCCTGGGTTTGACGCGCTCTCTCCTTCTCAATCAAATCGAAAATCACACTGCTGCTCATATTATATAAAATTTGAAATTATTAAATCTAACGCCCTTTATTCAAAGCGTTCCAAATTTACGGAAAATAAAGATTAAAAAGCGCCCTTTTTCCACAATCTATACCTAATGTTTATCAGTTTTGATTAATCCTTATAAACTGAAATCCTGCAAGGGACATTTTATTATAACGTTCCCTTCAATTCAGACTATGAGTTAAGTTTAAAAAAATATTATTTTTAACTCGTAAGAAAATGAAAAAATCGAGACGTAAATTTAGTCCGACCTTCAAGGCACAGGTTGCCCTTGAAGCACTTAAAGAAAGGGAAACATTATCCGAATTAGGCGCTCGATTCGAAGTCCACCCGCAACAAATCCTTAACTGGAAGAAGGAGTTTTTAAGCAAATCAGACCAGGTTTTTACTTTAGAAAAGAAAAAAGAACAGTCCTCTGGGAAGGAGGAAAAACTCTATCAGAAAATCGGTCAGTTGCAGATAGAAATTGATTTTCTAAAAAAAACTTAGGGATGCTCGAGGAGTGAAAGAAAGGCGAGAAATGATAGATAAACAGTACCGCCTGAGTGTTCGCAAACAGTGCGATTTATTGTGCATCAACAGGAGTAATTTGTATTATAGTCCAAAAAAAGAGAGTGATACGAATCTAATTTTGATGACTGAAATTGATGAAATCCACCTGAAATATCCTAGTTTTGGAATCCGAAGGATAACGCAGGAACTCAGGGAAATTGGCTTTAGCGCGAACCGTAAGAGGGTTCGCCGACTGATGCAGTTGATGCGCATTGCCACAATTTATCCGAAAAGAAATTTGAGCAAGCTGGGCAAGGCGACCTACATTCGGCCATACCTTTTGAAAGGTTTAAAAATTGAAGAAGCTAATCAGGTCTGGCAGATTGACATCAGTTATATCCCTATGAAAAGAGGCTTTATGTACCTTACAGCGATTATTGATGTGTACAGCCGCTATATTGTAGGCTGGCAACTCTCCAACACGCTAGAGAAAGAAACTCAGACTTTGGTGATGAATGATGCGATAAAAAAATACGGAAAACCCGAGATTGTCAACTCCGACCAAGGAAGCCAATACACTTCGAATCATTGGATAGAATGTATGGAAAATCACCGTATAAAGATCAGCATGGACGGCAAAGGCAGAGCTATAGATAATATTTATATCGAACGATTTTTTAGAACGATAAAGTACGATTACATCTATCTAAACCCAGTAGAATCAGGCTGGGAACTCTACGAAGGTATTCAAGATTTTATTATAGGCTACAACAAGAGAAGCCATCAAGGAATTAACAATCAAAAACCAAAAGATTTGTTTAATTTTGAACTAACAAACCAACTTAAATCTGCTTAATGTGGTTGAATTTTGGGGGACAGAATAAAACATATCTGCAATATTTCACCAAACTATGTGTAAAGAATTATTTGACAAATTACGCGCTGATACGGCTGAGCTTTATAAGAGTTATCGTTTAAATCATTTTAGCTTATTTTATATTCACAAATATTATAATGAAAAAAGTAACGAGCATAATTTAGAAAATTTTGTAATTGAAGATAAAATCAATGAATCAGTTCGTTTCGATGGTGAGAATATGATTAAGGAAACTTTTGATAATGGTAAGTATCAATTTTTAGTTTCTTCATCAGCGATTATTAATTTTTATCAAATATGGGAAGATAAGTATCGAAAAAAGATCTCGAAAGAAGTAAATGTAGATGTTATCAACAGTGAAGTTTATTACGAACTTAACAAACTTAGACAATCAATTATACATAACAATCATAGACCAACCCCGCAATTTAAAAAAGTTGCAAGTAATTTTAAATTCATATTAATAGATGATAAATTAGAACTTACTGTAGAGGAAATTCATAAAATCTATAAAATATTACTGCAGGAAATTGATGATTTAGAAAAAAAGTACTGCAGATAACATATTTAGTTCTCGTCGACGATTTTAGCGGTTAATTTAGTTTTTAGCAAATAGAACGTTTTCGTATATTTAACCCTCCTACAGAAATACCAAACCGTTGTACGACATTTTAAAAAATTACGATTCGAAAGTGAAGATTTCAAATAAAATAACAGAACAAATCGGGAAACTGATTGCCGGAGACATGGGTTCTGCACCTTATTTAACTGGTCCAAAACTGGTGGATTTTTATAACGAATGCGGATTTGATGACGTGTATGGAGAAGGTTTTCCTTCGAGGTGGAGATATTCAACTGACAAAATTGTAGAAAGTAACGGAACGCAACGATTAAAAAATATTTTAGAAGATTTCGTCGACCCGAGAAGATATGGAGATGACGAGCAAATTATAGATAAAATAGTAAATGAATTTAATCAATTAATAAAATATGATGGATTTGCTTTAATTAAAAGGGGAGAAATCTATAAAGTTGCTGACATACAAGGAAACTTTATTAATCCTGAATCTATTTCAACAATAGGACACGAATTCGTGAATGAACAAATTGAAAAATGTCAACAAAAAATTGCGTCGGATGACTTCAATGGTGCAATTACTAATGCAAGAACTTTATGTGAAGCAATTCTGACTCATATAATTGAAAAAATTGATAACGGTCATATTAAAAACGACGGAAATCTTATCAATCTATGGTCAAAAGCAAAAAAAGTTTTAAAACTTGATCTAAAAAAAGGCGAAATACCAGATTTTGTATTTCAAATTTTATCAGGACTTGACACAACAATAAATGGACTTGCAGGATTAAGTAATAATGCAGGTGACAGACACGCAAATAAATTTAACACTAAACGACATCACGCTAAACTTGCAGTAAACTCAACAATGACATTATGCGACTTTTTGATCGACGTATTAAATGAGAGAAAGAAAAACTTCTGCTAATAACTAAGCTTTCATCTTGTCCGCAGCACACAAGATGAAAGCCTGTTGAACGGAAGCTCCGGTAGCTTTTCTCCAGCATTTTGGTATTTATGGAGTTGTCGTTTTTAGAATTTAGATTCACAAAGCAGTTTTTTCAGAAGGACTGCTTTTTTTGTGGCGCTGAGTAGCCTTTGGAAGTGGTTTCTGCAGGGTTTTACTGGCGGCAGGGCACAGCTTCCCTTACCCAATGTATTACAAATCCAAATTTTCTAATTATGTTGCTTTTATAAACTTCTTCACTAAAAGACCCACTGCAAAACCGAAAATTCCATGCGCAATTGTCCAATACAACCAAGCAGTGAAATCATTTTCAGCAGGAGGCTTAACTGAAAGGCAGGTAAGAAAAAATAGTGCTCCTCCCCCAACGGTGTAGACCGCTATATAGTAGAAGAGTGAAAGTTGCTTATTCAAATATTTCAAAATATAATAAAGTCCGATAACACTACAAATACAAGTGACAAAATGGAAAATATAACCGAATAACAAAACCGGTCTTAACTGATTTAGAACGGGCACATAATCGAAATTAAAAAGTAAAATGTAAGCTGTATTTCCTGTTAATATATAAAGTATTTTTAGGGGTATAATTAAAATTACTCCGGCAGCAATTCCAATTAAAGTTAATTTAAAAAAAGTTGAAAGAGAGGGAAATGCTTTTTTCATAAAATTTATTTAACGGAGTAAGTACCCTTGCTATTTATTCTAACTAAAAAATAGGATATACTACCATCTAGTAATTTACTCCTAAATACAATTTTTTTACCAATAATTCTTTTTTTCATTTTAATCTTATTAATCTTAATATAAACTTAACAGATTTTATAATTTTATGGCATACTCATTGGTTCATTATAGGTAACCAAAAAAATAAAATATTATGAACAATCCAACAGTATCAACATTGAACGATCTTTTACAAATCACAAATGATCGAATTGAAGGTTTCAACAAAGTGGAAGATAAGGTGTGGGAAAAATATCCTAATCTTAAATCAGATTATACCAATATGGTTGATCAGTCGCAAAAAATAAAATTAGAACTGAAGAGTTTAATCTCTGAAAGAAATGGAGATGCAGATGATTCAACTACCGTAGCAGGAGGACTACACCGTACTTGGATTGATGTGAAAAATGCTTTTTCAAGCGATAATGCAGAATCAACTTTAGAAAATGTTACCTTCGGCGAAAATGCAGCAATTGAAGCTTACGAAAAGGCTTTGGACAGCGGTGATTTATGCCCTGAAAGTTCGAGAGTAGTTCAGGATCAACTTCACAGTTTAAAAGCATCTTATGAGAAATTTAAAAACTTAGAAAATCGACACGACTAACGAATCTGATTTTTATTCTTTCACTATTATTTAAAAAGCCGTCCTATTCTACTGGGACGGCTTTATTATGACTAAAAAATTTCAACTTGTGTAGTTCTCAATATAAAAATTTATTTATTTTTTAATAGGTTGCTGTTCTCCGGTAGGCAAGTCACATCCAAATCGGTTCCCGAAATACATCTAAACAACCGTACTTCAGAGTTAATGGACATATACTCAGCGGTAATATTAAGTGCCACAAGTTCCAAGTCAGACATTTTCGGTAGTCTGATCTGCTTATTTGACTTACTATGTTTACAGGTTGCTGTCAATTCTTTTAAAATAATTTCGTAGTTTTGAATGAGATCGTTCATCTATTTAATGACTTGGTAATCAATTAAATATACGATTTTTTAATCAAATGGACAATCTTTTTTCCTTTCAATTTCTAAATGCACAACAGGTAACATCAATAAAAAAGGGCCTTCGCTATGCGAATGCCCCTTACTTATTCAACGATTGATTGGCGTAATTTAATTACTACTTACGCTTCACACGCACTGCATGTTACGAAGTTCACCATAAGCTCTTTCGAAACAGAGGAGCTTCTTTGGTAATAAAGTGTTTTTACACCTTTTTTCCAGGCTTCAATCATCACAAAGTTCACATCCTTCACCGGCATCGTAGACGGAATCTGCATATTTAAGGACTGAGCCTGATCAATATACTGCTGTCTTTGTGCAGCTTGAGAAACGATCTCCATCGGAGAAATCTCCTTGAAGGTTTTGAATACTGCTTTTTCTTCGTCTGTAAGTTCGCTTAAGTGCTGGACAGATCCATGATTTAACATGATGCTTCTCCACGTTTCTTCATTTTCAATTCCTTTCTCAGTAAGTAATTTGGTTAAATACTTGTTCTTACGCATGAAATTCCCTTTGGCAAGTCCAGCTTTGTAGTAATTGGAAGAGAAAGGCTCAATACCTGGAGACGACTGCCCTAAAATCGCGGAGCTAGAAGTCGTTGGCGCAATTGCCATTAAAGTTGTATTTCTTTTTCCGTATCCTTTTAAAAGTTCCGGTTCTCCGTAAATATTCGCTAGTTCAGCCGATGCTATCTCAGCCTGCTCACGAATGTGTCTAAAGGCTCTTGCATTAAACTGTGTCGCTTCAAAACTTTCAAATGGAATTAGGTTCTTCTGTAAGTAAGAATGGTATCCTAGAACTCCTAGTCCTAAGGCTCTGTGTCTCATTGCGAAGTTTCTTGCTCCTGTTAGGTAGTAATTTCCTTCGGTCTTTTCAATAAACTCAGAAAGAACTGCATCTAAGAAATAGATTGCAAGTTTCACGGCATTAGTGTCTTTCCATTCGTCGTATAACTCTAGGTTCATTGATGAAAGACAGCAGATGAACGACTCATCCTTCGTTGACGGAAGCATGATTTCAGAGCAAAGGTTACTTGCATTCACCGTTAGACCTAAATCTTTATAAACCTGAGGTTTATTTCTATTCACATTGTCTGTAAAGAAGATATAAGGAAGTCCTTTTTGTTGTCTACTCTCTAGTACTCTCGCCCAAATCTTTCTTTTGTCCGTATCCCCATCAATCATGTCTTGCATCCAGTAATCTGGAACACAGACTCCTGTAAAGAGATTTTGGATCGGAGACCCGATGTCTTTAATGGACAAAAACTCTTCAATATCTCCATGGTCGATGTCTAGGTAAGCGGCAAAGGCTCCTCTTCGAACACCTCCTTGAGAAACTACATCCATTGCTGTATCAAACAATTTCATGAAAGAAACCGCTCCTGAGGATTTTCCATTGTCGGTCACCGCGGTTCCGCGGTTTCTGAGTTCTCCAAAATACCCGGAAGTACCCCCCCCGATTTTGGTTTGCATGATTACCTCTCCGAGTTTATGGGTAATGCCTTCAATATGATCGGGCACGTGTACGTTGAAACAAGAAATAGGAAGTCCTCTTTGAGTTCCCATATTGGCCCATACGGGAGAAGAAAAACTAATCCAACCTTTGGTAATCATTTCTTCAAACGCGGGTTGAAGCTCTGGTTTGTATAGACGTTTTGCAGCCGCTGTCGTAATCCGCTCAATGGCTCCTTTTACGGTTTCTCCTTTGAGTAGGTATCCCCGGTTCAACATTTGCTCGGACTCTTCGTTAAGCCACCAGATATCGTTATTTTCTTCCATAGTTTTTCTTTGATTAGAGCCTTTTCTTTAGAAAAGGCAGTGTATACTGATTGATTGAGACCTAATACAATCTAAAACAGATCGTTTTCGGTGATACTCTTGTCGTGCTTGGTGTAATCCACCGGTCTTTTAGCGAAGAAGTCATCAAGCGAATTTGCAAATACTTCCTCTTCAAACCATACCATCGGACGGTACTCCTCTGGCGAAACATTGTAACGGCTTTCCATACCGATTTTTCTTAACGAATCATCCACTCTATATTTCATAAAGTTGAGTAGATCCGTTTTTGAAAAATTATCTAATTCTCCTCCTTGGAAGATCCAATCTAGAATCTCGGATTCAACTTCAATGGAATGATCCACGAGAGTATAAATGTCTTCAAGATCAGAATCGGTTAGTAGTTCGGGTTGTTCTTCTCTAATTTTATTGATTAAATAGATTCCTGCATTGGCATGAATCTGTTCGTCCACCGAAGTCCAAGCAATAATGTTGCTCACGTTCTTCATGTAGCCTTTAAAACGAGTAAAGGATAAAATAATGGCAAACTGTGAGAAAAGCGATACGTTCTCAATTAAGATGGAGAATAAGAGAAGCGAAGACACATATTCTTTTGGAGTCGTGGAATTCGCATGGCGAAGAACATTAGATAAGAACTCAATTCTTTTTTTGATCACAGGGATTTCCACTACTTTCAAAAAATCCTCGTTATAGCCTAGCACTTCTAGGAGACGAGAATACGCCTCGGAGTGACGAAACTCACATTCTGCAAACGTAGCCCCCAGTCCATTAAGTTCTGGTTTAGGCATGTGGTGGTATAAATTCCCCCAAAACGTTTTAACGGACACTTCAATTTGAGCAATGGCTAGAAGAGCGTGCTTAACGGCAAGTTTTTCATGAGGTTCTAACTGAGAATGAAAGTCCTGTACGTCCGCCGTGAAATCGACTTCCGAATGAACCCAAAAGGCTTTGTTAATGGCTTCTGTAAATTGAAGTACTTCAGGGTACTCAAACGGCTTGTAGCTAATTCTCTTATCAAAGATTCCCATAATGGAGGTGTAGGTTAAACAATTAATATTCTATCGCATTGACACTAAGGGCATAAAAAACTAGATAACTAGGAGTTACCCACTTCAAGATCCCATAAAATTTCATGGATTTTGCCATTTACGAACAGTAGCAAAAATAGAGAATGAATTGATAGATAAAAAGCCAAGAGTATTAAATCTCATCAAATCAAGGCTAAAAGTTTTCCACAATGACACAGAGTGCGCATTGTTAGTAGGTTACAGCTGCCATTCCATCCAAAACCGTGCTTTACGCGCTTTTAGCGCTAAACACAAGTTTCCATCTTATTGATTTACAGATAAATGATACTAAACACAAGGTTTTCGGGCATGGTTCTAGAGGACTAATTAACTTGCCCCTTACCCCACTTTGATCTTTACTTGGTCCGAAAAAGGATCTCCTTCAAGGCAAAGACTTCAGGAAGCGAGCCTGAAAAATCTTTTATAATCAACACTCCCCTTTTGGATTTTCAAAGGGATCTGTAACAAATTATTTATTTTTTACACTTATTGAAAAATCAATCCGGAAGCCCATGTTACTTATTAAGGATCTCCATAAATCGTATGATACCGGCAAAAGCAAACTTCACGTGCTCAAAGGCATTAACCTGAACATCGGTGAGGGTGAGTTCGTCTCTATTATGGGAAGTTCGGGATCAGGAAAATCAACTCTATTAAATATCATTGGAATCTTGGACGAGAAAGATTCCGGAGTATACGAACTAGACGGAATTCACATTGAAGAATTAAACGAAACCAAAGCGGCCGAATACAGAAGTCGTTTTCTAGGGTTTGTCTTTCAATCCTTCAATCTTATTGGATACAAAACCGCGTTAGAAAATGTGGCACTTCCCCTCTACTACCAAAACGTAGGGCGAAAAGAAAGAAATGCAAAAGCTTTAGAATATTTAGAAAAGGTAGGCCTGGGTCCTTGGGCAAATCACTTGCCTAACGAACTTTCTGGAGGGCAAAAACAAAGAGTCGCGATTGCTCGCGCACTCATCACAGACCCAAAGGTTATCCTTGCGGATGAACCGACAGGAGCCCTGGATAGTAAAACCACCCACGAAATCATGATGCTTCTTCAAGAAATTAACGAAGGCGGCAAAACCATTATCGTGGTGACCCACGAACCGGACGTGGCGGCGCAAACCAAACGAAATGTCCTTTTAAAGGATGGACGCATTGAAAGCGACGAGTTCATCCAGCAAAGAGTCCTTTCCTAAGCATTTGTAAAAGAAAAAGAATTAAAAAAAAAGAGTACCATAAATCCTTACAAGACCTCATGTTTGATTTAGACCGCTGGCAAGAAATTTTCGCCTCCATACGGAGCAATGTCCTTAGAACCGTCCTTTCTGGTTTTACGGTTGCCCTTGGCCTTTATATTTTTGTGGTCCTGTTCGGAATAGGAACCGGTCTTCAAAACGCATTTACGCAAGGCTTCGCAAGAGACGCACAAAACCTGATTTCCATTTTCACAGGAAGAACCACCATTGCCTACGGAGGTCTTCAGGAAGACCGCACCATTGTTCTTAAAAACGACGACTACGATAAGGTTCTTAAGTACGACCCTGAGAAAGTAGAATATTCCACTCCTCGATACTCCACATCCCTTCTGGTTAAATACGGAAACGAAAGTGGCACGTATCAGATTTCTGGAAGCGAGCCGGAAGAAAAAAACATTGAAAATAGAGACCTTCTCGAAGGACGCTATCTCAACGCAGGCGATATCAACCGAAACAATTACGTGGCCGTCATCGGTCGAATGGTCCAAAGGGACTTAATTAAAAACGGAAGTCCTGTCGGAAAAGAACTAAATATCAATGGAACGATGTTTACCGTAGTAGGCGTCTTTTCAGACGACGGTGGAGACTGGGACGAGAGAATGATTACAGTTCCCGTGACCACCCTACAACAAATGAAAAAAGGTTCAGATACGCTTAGTAATATTTACATTACTTACAATCCTAACCTTTCTCCTTCGGAGGCAATTAAGTACGGGGAAGATTTGCAAACGAAACTTAAAAGCAAGCACAAAGTCTCTCCAGACGATGACAATGCGATCGTTGTTCGTAACAATGCGAGCAATATGGAAGACACTATTAAATTCATGTTCGTCTTAACCTTAATCGTAGGATTCATTGGTCTAGGAACCTTGATGGCGGGGATCATTGGGATCTCGAATATCATGGTGTACATCGTAAAAGAAAGAACAAGGGAGATTGGAGTTCGAAAAGCGATTGGGGCCAAACCCAAAAGCATCGTGGGGCTTATCGTACAAGAAAGTTTAGTCATTACGATTATTTCAGGTATTGTAGGCGTTCTCTTAGGAGTGTTAACCCTTGAGTTAATTGGCGACAATCTAGAAAAGTATTTCATTAAAGACCCGTCCGTGGGTTGGGGCACGATGGCCATGGCCTTTATTGCCTTAATCATCTCCGGGTTAATTGCAGGATTTGTACCGGCTTATAGAGCCAGTAAAATCCGACCGATCGAAGCCCTTAGAACTGAATAAACAACTTGAACCTAATAAAGAGAAAATAAACCGGCATGAACATCCTATTCAAACGCGACACTTGGCAGGAGATCTACCACTCATTAAGAAACAACAAGCTTCGAACGTTTCTTACTATGATTGGTGTGGCTTGGGGTATGTTTTTATACGTGGCTCTTTTAGGGGCTGCGAAAGGAATGGAGAATGGTTTTGACAAAGTATTCTCAGGGTTTGCAACGAACTCTATTTTCATGTGGGCGCAGAATACCAATATTCCTTACGCAGGATTTCCAAAGGGAAGACAAATGAATCTTCATTTGGGCGATATTGAGTATTTGCAAAGCAAAGTTCCGCAAATCGATTATATCTCCCCTCAGAACAGCCGAGGGAACTTCGGGACCCCGGGAGAGCAGATGTCAAGAAATGGAACAACGGAAGTCTATACGCTTACGGGAGACCTTCCTATTGGAAATAAGATCTCGGAGAAGAAACTTTTGTACGGTCGATATTTGAACGATTCCGATGTGAACGAAAGTAAAAACGTGATTGTCATAGGAGAAGAAATCTACAAGAATTTCTTCGATCATAAGAAGCATGAGAACCCATTAGGCAAATCCATTAATGTAAAAGGAATCTTTTTCAACGTGATTGGCGTATTTAAAGTAAAATCCCAAGGCGGTATGGAAAGCGATCGAGCTTCCTACATTCCCTTATCCACCTTTACAAAAATGTATAACGATGGAGATAAAGTAGGATTCTTTGCCATCGTGAGTAAACCGGATGCCGATTTAACGGCCGTGGAAACCGAAGTAAAAGACCAATTAAAGGAACGCTACGACGTTTCACCAGACGATAGCAATGCCTACGGAAGTTTTAACCTAGGGAAGGAATTTAAAAAGCTTACAGGCTTTTTAACCGGAATGCAGCTCCTTACCATTGTGGTAGGAACCCTTACCATTCTTGCAGGGGTCATTGCCATTTCAAACATTCTTCTAATTACGGTGAAAGAACGTACAAAAGAGATTGGAATCCGGCGCGCTTTAGGGGCAAAACCAAGTGAAGTCCGAAATCAAATCCTTTTAGAAAGTGTTGTGATTACCTTAAGCTCTGGAATTTTAGGATTCATGTTTGGGATTTTCCTACTCATGATATTAAATATGGCAACGCAAAACCAAGATGCCTTCCCGTTCTATAATCCCACAGTGGATTATTCGAACGTCGCCATTGCCATGGCTGTCATGCTATCCCTAGGCCTTGTCATTGGAATGATTCCTGCGCAAAGAGCCGTGAAAATTAGACCCATTGAGGCCCTTAGATCCGAATAATAAGTAATAAGAAAAAACTGTACAATATGAAAAAGAAGTTCACCCTGAAAAAAGCCCTTTACATTTTCCTAGGTCTTTTACTGGCCTTAGGCCTCATTTCAGGAATCTCTTACCTCATCAGCTCGAACTCGAGCAAGAGCGAAGTGTTTCTAACCAAAAAACCAGTCATCAAAGACATGGACGATAAGGTGATGGCCACAGGAAAGATTGTTCCAAGAGAAGAAATTGAAATCAAACCAAACATGCCTGGAATTATCAATAAAATTCTAGTGAAAGAAGGGGACCATGTGAGCGCGGGACAACTAATTGCCACGATTCAAATCGTGCCAAGTGTACAGAACGTAAATGCTTCTATGCAAGAAGTTAATAATGCAAATCTTCAGATTAGCAATGCGAAAGCAAATCTTGCGAATCAGAGACAGCAGTTTGATATGCAGCAAAAGCTGTATACGCAAGGAGTCATTTCAAAACAAGAATTCCTTACGGCTCAGCAGCAATTGCAAAGTGCACAGATTCAATTAAACAATGCGAACCAACAACTTTCTACGGCGAGAAAAAGCCTTCAAATTGCAAGAACGGGAGTCACTCCTGAACTTCAAGGAATGGCCACTACACAGATTCGTTCGAAAGCTACAGGAACGGTACTGGACGTACCTGTAAAAGTGGGTAGCCAGGTGATTGAAGCCAACTCTTTTAACGCAGGTACAACCATTGCTTCGGTCGCTAATTTAAATTCTCTTATCTTTGAAGGACAAATCGATGAAGCTCAGGCTGGAAAACTAAAAGAAGGCATGGATTTAAACATCGTAATCGGCGCCCTTCAAAACAAAAAATTCCCGGGCAAACTTACCATGATTGCACCCAAAGGGAAGGATGAGAACGGGACGATTAAATTCCCTGTCGAAGGGGACGTCTTTAATCCTGACAATGAATACATTCGTGCTGGATTTTCTGCAAATGGGGAAATTGTGCTGAGTTCTCAAAAAAATGCACTACTTTTGGAAGAAGCACTTATTCAATATGAAAAAGTCAAGGGAAAGGACACTCCTTTCGTCGAAGTAAAACAACCGGACGGTTCCTTTAAAAAACGCACTGTAAAATTAGGAGCCAGTGATGGAATCAACGTACAAATTCTATCCGGTATTACAAAAGACTCTGAAGTCAAAGTATGGAATCCAAGCGATAAGGATAAAGAAGCTCTAAAAGAGCAGCAAAGCAAGTAAAAAAAACCTAATTATAATTGTGAAATTCTGGAGCTGGCAAATGCGGGTTTCAGAATTTTTTTTTCGACCTGTTTTATAGAACCCACAAAAAATTTTTGTTCTTACAACGCACAACACTTCAATTATTTCAAACGACATTTTGCTCCCCGATTGCTATTGTCAATATAGCATTAGTTCTATTGTTTTCATAAGTTTATAAACTGCGGCAATTTGCTTTAAGGAAAAGCTATCAGAATAATTATTTTGATTTTTGTTTATTAAATCTATCAAAGTATCTGTTTTTTAGTATATTTGTTTATTATAATAAACAATAGTATGCTCGATTCGATTACGATAAAAGAAATGAAAACCAATATTGGGTCTTGGTGTCGAATGATGCGCAAAGCAGAACGTCTCACCAAACAGGAATTAGCTCAGGAGCTGGAGCTATCGAGATTCACCATAGCAAATCTCGAAAACGGAGAAAATCCTACGCTCGAAACATTATTGAAAATTTTACAATATTTCGATGAAATGAAAGGCTTAAATCAATTTGTTGAAAATAAAATGGAAAATCTTTCCAATAACCAATCCATGTATTAAGTATGGCTAAAAATCAAATTATTTCTGTTCATTTTCAAGGGGTAGAGATTGGAAAAGTTGGCTATGATGAAGATCAGCGCAAATCATCTTTCCAGTATAATCCGGAGTTTTTAGAGATGGATTTGTATAAAAGGCTGTTCCCCTATGTCATTAGGAGAAGTCCAAATGTTCAGGTTTTTTCCGAATTTGAAGGCGAAACTTTTAGGGGTATGCCTCCGATGATTGCAGATTCTTTGCCTGACTATTTTGGAAACATCGTTTTTAAGGAATGGTTAGAAGCAAGCCATAAAGATATTAAGAACATTTCTCCCTTAGAGCAACTCACCTATGTAGGTCAAAGGGGAATGGGAGCTTTAGAATTTATTCCTGCAAAAGATCTTACCTCTAGCACAACGATTAATGTCGCAGAAATTGCGGAAGTGGTTAAAAAAGTACTTGACGTTAAAACAGCTGTTGAAGAAAAAGGATTGAGCGACGTGGCGCTACTAAATATTTTCAAAATTGGAACATCCGCTGGCGGTGCAAGACCCAAAATTTTGGTTTCAGAACATAAAAAGACAGGCCAGTTAAAAGCGGATGATTTAGAAACTTCAATAGAGTACAATCACTATCTTATCAAATTGTCGATTGATGAAAACGAAGGATATTCTAAGGAAAAAGTAGAGTTTATTTACTACCAAATTGCCAAATCTTTAGGAATTGAAATGATGGACTCTAAAATGATCGATGATAAGCATTTTGCGACCTTACGGTTTGATCGGCAAGAAGGAGAGAAACAACATGTTTTGACCGCTTCTGGAATGACGGGTTGGGACTTTAAGAAACCAGAAAATTCTACTTATGAAAATCTTTTCCGATTATCAGTCGATCTTAGGCTTCCTCATAAAGATATAGAACAACTTTTCAAGCGAATGGTTTTTAATTTGGTTTTTGCCAATATTGATGATCATTTGAAGAACTTCGCCTTCATTTATAACACAGATAAAGACCGTTGGAATCTAGCGTCCGCCTATGATCTGACGTATCCGCTAGATGCTTTAAAGAATTATACAAGGGTTTCACGAGCGATGTCAATCAATGGAAAAAGAAGTGCTATTACCAGAGAGGACTTACTAAAGATAGCCGATCAGTTTACCGTGAAAAATCCGAATGCTATTATGGATCGTATGCTTGCGGCGACTGAATTATTTAGACCGCTTGCAGAGAAACAAGACATTCCACAAAAAGTGATTGATAAAATTGAAGCTGAATTTATTCAGTTATAGAATTAGGGCAGGTATTTGCAGCTCTTTTATAATTTGTCTAGTAACTGCATAACCAACTGATATAATGGAGAATTGCTCCTCTGAGCAAATTTATTTTAGGTTTCAATTCAGAAAATTGCATATTATTACTTCTTTCCTTAAATTAGAGTCTGAAGTAAACAACGCACCGACAATAGGTAAAACCATTATTAATTCTGCACGCATGAATACTCTAATCAATTATCTCAATTCTAACCATTACGAGCATAAGGAAAATCAAGAGAAGCTAACTGTAAGGCTTAATTCCGTACAAGAAGTTATGATATCAAAATCTCCTGAGGGAAGTTTGAACTTCTCCAATCGATTCACGGGATGGAATTTTCTCTCGGGATTTTTCCAAATGAGTCTTTCAAGTGCGATTCTTCTAAACCTTCCTTTTCTCGCTATCATCACATTTGCCATAGTGTATTTTGAATTAAAAAGCCCAATGGGAAATTTCACTGTCCATTTCGTCATTTTAGCCGCATACCTCCTTTCGTTTGCAGCAAGCATTTACAAGTACAGCAAAAATTTAAAGTCTTTTGAAGCGCAGGTTCGCTCGATAAAATAAAAAATTATTTCCTGCTAAAACACCTGATCCAATTATCAGTTTTCAAATTAGATTTAGTGTCTTAAATAAACTAAAATCTAAGAGAGCTTTTATGAGCACTTTGTTAGATAAACATTAGAGCTTCATACGAAATAGGATAATTTTTAGAAATTTAACTGCTTAGAGAATTTTAAAAAGGATACGAGTTTAAATAAATTAAACAGCCAACCTTTCGAAAAAATAAGATTACTTCTTGAAAAGAAGTGCGGTATTTAGAAATAGCAGAAGTAAAGAAAGTGTAACCCATACGGAAGTACTCATATCGCTTACTCTTTTGGCTTCCACCAAGGTCATCGCCTTTTGTGAGAGTTTTAAACTCTGGTTAATGTAATTATTGATTTCAATAATTTGGTCCATGTTTTTATTGGGAACCGCGTGCTGCGAAAAATACACTAGGTTCTTCTTTCCAATGTATCCGGCAAGCCAGTATTCATCTGAGTTGTCCATTTGCAAGTATTCAAGTCGGTAATGCTCAGAGCGAATCTTACCCGCATGACGCAGGTCGAATTTTTCGGAATCTAGTTTTGTGGAATCTAGTTTAATTGCGTAAAAATCAACAGGCTGTGGTAGCTTGTTAATGATTTGTACCGCCATGGAATTGGGAACAAGCTGATCGTAACTCTTCTGTACGAACCAGTACGCAAAAAAAGCACTCGCCCCTAAGACAATTACGACTCTCACCAAACGCACCTTTACGCTATGCTTTCTCCTTTTCACAGTTGAAAGCAGAATGGCAAAGCACAGAAGCAAAAAGACGATAAAAACGAAATTCTCCATCGGGGGCAAAGATAGTAAATCTTCTTTCTAGGTGAGTCCCGATCCTTCGTAAATCCTTCGATCTAGTAAAAAATACGAGATTAAAACCTACTCACCAACGATTGCCTGACCTGCTGAGCCCTAAAAGGAAGTATCTATGCATTTATCTCAACAAGTATACCTATGCGTTGAAAATTAAAGTGTATTTTTATTTACCCTTGGATCCTTAAATAGTATGGACCCAGGTACTAACAAACTTGCAAATTATATACAGTATGAAAAATAATCTTTCGCTCGCGCTTGGCTTCTTCCTTCTTTTGTTCTTTGGACTTGTATCGGCACAGAAGTACAAAATTTCCTATGAGATGAACTTTAAAAGGGATCCAGCGGCCACTACACTGAGCAAAACGGATATGATCCTGCTGGTCGATCAATCAAAATCTATATTTCTTAACCGTAAGCATTATGAAGGAGATTCTCTTGCACAAACGCAGACCCTGTCCAATGGTCTTTTGCCTCCACGTTCTTTGAATTTCAAACAGATGGTGAAAAAAGACCATGAGGCAAAAACCTACTCTGAATATCTTCGTCTTTCACGAGAAATATATAAAACGAAAAGTCCCCTACCTAAACTTGATTGGAAGATCACTTCCGAAACCCAGACCATAGGCGAATACAAAGTTCAAAAAGCTCTTCTAAGCCATTCAGGTAGGGAGTGGGAAGCTTGGTTCACCCCTGACATTTCGATTGCAGAAGGCCCGTCCGTTTTCTATGGACTGCCTGGTCTTATTTTATCGATGAAAGACTCGAAAGGGGATTATGAGTTTAACTTCACGGGAATCAAAAAAGAAGAGAATTTGAATGTCGATTATCAATTTAAAGAACCGCTACAAATAAGTAAAGCGCAGCGATCTAAGCTACTAATCGATTATTATAAGAACCCAATTCGCGATACTGGCGAAGTAAGCTCCCTATCCAATTTGAACGTGAGAAAAGAGAGTATTCAAAAAGATCTTCGGGCAGACAACAATCCGGTAGAATTAAAGGACGCTATTCCCTATCCCTAAGACCGCTGATTTCTCATCCTATACTTTCCCTTCCCACTCGTTAAAGAACTGGTCTAAAAACTGCTCCATAAACGCATGACGCTGCTCGGCCAACGCTTTTGCTTTTGGGGTGTTCATAAGATCCTTTAAAAGAAGGAGTTTTTCGTAGAAGTGGTTAACTGTAGTCCCATTAGACTTCTTATACTCTTCTTTGGACATGTTCAAACTGGGTTTTTGATTAGGATCGTACATGGGATTGTTTTTAAATCCACCAAAATTGAAGGTCCTTGCGATTCCAATGGCTCCGATGGCATCCAATCGATCTGCATCTTGGACGATATCGAGTTCAATCGGTCTCGATTTTGGAGAATTCTCCCTATTTTTAAACGATATATGTTCAATAATATAGAGCACCTGATTTGTGATAGTCTCCTTCACTCCAATTGAGTCTAGAAACTTTTTAGAAATGCGTAGGGCTAAAGTTTCATCGCCGTCATGAAATTTTGGGTCTGCAATGTCGTGCAAAAGTGCAGCTAGTTCAACGACTTCCCTTTCACAGCTCGTATCCTCTGCAATTAACTTCGCATTTTTCCATACGCGCTCGATATGGAACCAGTCATGGCCTGCTTCCGCTCCCTCAAGCTGCTTTTTTACAAAGTCTATGGTTTTCTCTATGGTTTCGTTCATTTTGTATCGTGTAAAAAAGTAAGAACTCGTTTCCAAAGCACTTTGTTGTAGGACCGGAAAAAATTCACATGTCCGATGTCTTCTTTTGGACTGTCCTTCGGAAATAACAAGTCATAAGTGGGTTTTAAATTAGGATAGGTTCGGTCTAGTAAATCTTCGACTCCGGACTTGGTGAGCCATGCGTCATCACTCGCCCAAAGGACCAAGGTCTTTTGATTTAAACTCTTGGACACATCCACTTCGCTCTTATCGAGCAGTTTTCCAGTGGATTTTCTGTGAAGGATTAGGGTTCTCCAATCCTTGCTTACTCCCTTGGGGAGAGGCTCTCCTAAGGCAAAAAACGGAGCTGGAAAATAGCCAAGTACACTTGTCGTAAGCGGCTCAAGCAGTCCGAACCCTGCGAGTCCTAAGAGCTTTGTTTTTAAGTCTAAATGCCCGACATACGCATTTTGCGTAGAGACAAATACAAATTTCTCAAAGTTCTTTGAATCCTCGTTCATTCCCAGGATAAGAGCTCCCACCGAATGGCCTACCAAATAGGTTTCAAATCCACTATAGTTCTGCTCAATGTAGTCTGTGACTGCTTTGAAATCGAGTGCGCCCCAAACTCGCATCGTAGCTTTTAGGCTCCGTATATCTCCATTCTTAGATAGTCCAATTCCTCTATAATCGTAACATAAGACGTGAAATCCTTCTTCACAAAGGTAGGTAGCAAACGAATAGTAGACCTGTTGCCTTACGCCGGTTGCGCAGTTAATAACCACTAGTTTCGAACTTGGATTTGTGGGGGTAAAAAGGGTGGCAGCTAAAGAATAGCCGTCCTTTGCACTAAGTGTTATACTTGTTTTCATAAGAACTCGGGACTTTCTAATTTTAGAAGAACCACTCAATTAGCGCCTTCTACAAAAGTCTCTTTAAATATGGAAGTTTTTTAATTACTTCACTTAAAAGGAGCACGTAGACTGTATGCTCTGAATATAGTTTTAGTGAGAATCGAGATCCTTTAAGAAAGGAAGTCCTGCCTGTGAGCCTCGATTAATCGCTACTTTTAGAGAAACGTTATTTCCGAACTTTACGCACTCTTCTGTGGATTTTCCTTGGCAGAAGGCTAGTGCAAATCCCGAAGTGAACGCATCTCCCATTCCCATTTTGTGAAGAATCTCGTCGTGGTCATTTCTTAAATAGCGCATTTCAGACCCGTTGTAAAAAGTAGTGGAATTGCTATCGTCTCGTACAAAAAGTACGTTTGCAAAGGATTTGATTAAATTCTTTTCATTGCAGTTGGCAAAGACAATCGGAAGATCTACGCTTTTTGCCACAATGAAGGAGGCATATCGTAGGGTCTCTAAGGAAAGAGTCAGTCCAGGAGCGGCATAGATCCCAAGTTTTAAATTGTGCTTCTGCGCTAGTTTCGCGGTGGCCTCAACCACTTCCATAGGAACCTCCAATTGAATGAGCACAAGATCTGCAGATTCAAATTCTTTTTCTGCAGCCTCAATATCAGAAGGTTTTAAAAGGTGGTTTGCAGCCGGAACGACTACAATGGCATTCTTCCCTTCCGAAGCAGAAACATAGGCGGAACCGGTTGCGGCCTCGCTTGTTTGTACCACATGAGATACATCGACCCCCTCCTTTTTCAGATTATCTAAAATTTGCTGGCCTTTGGAATCTTTTCCTACGCATCCAATAAAGGATACATTCGCACCCAATCTTGCCGTACCGACGGCCTGATTGGCTCCTTTTCCGCCAAAAAAATATTCGCTGTTGTAAGCTAAAACGGTTTCGCCAGGTTCCGGATGGGTTTTGGTGTTTAACACCAAATCCACGGAGCTACTGCCCACCACGATAATTTTAGGTTGCTTAGAGGTATTATGCATTGCGATAGAGGTTAAATAACAAATTTAGGGCATTCAAAAGTAAGACTCAAACTTTTAGGACAAAATTAACTGCCGACTTCGATAAACTCACTTACGACCTTGACAATTTCACCGCTTGAATCGAGTCCAAAATAGCTCGCATAAAAGCCTTCGCCGTAGCCTGCCTCAAAGGCAAACACTTGTCCTTTCTTCTCTCCATTTGGAGCTAAAAGTGCAAATTGATCGATTGCACCGTTTTCATCAAAAAATTCTTCGTGGAAAAACTCTTCATAAAGTCCCATGAAATCCACTCCTTTTCTTTCGTAGAGCGTTTGCTCTAATAGAGAAAGTTCGTTTTGCGTATCGCTATCCATGTAAGCGGCCATTCCTGATTCTACAGGAAAGCCAAAGATTTCACCGGAGGCAAGCTCTTTTGGATCTTGTCCCTGCGTAAGTCCTAACTCCCAATCTACAACGGGAGTGTCCGCACATACGAGCTCTATGTAGGCTACGCAGCTGCTTTCTCTCTCCTTGTGAATCAGCACAGGGTAATCGCCTGACTTAAGTCGGCGCGTAAAAGGTTTCATGTCGCTTGTGATTAAAGGATCACAGGCTACAAGCTCCCCCGTAGGAAGATGAAGCACCCCTGCTTCAAAAGTCTCTAAAAGTGGACTTTCTACAAAATTGCGGCTAAAAAGTTTCTTTATATTCTCGATGGGTTCCATATTGTTCAATTCTTAAGTATAGACAATGCAAAACAATGCCAAAGTAAAGTCCCATTGAAAATAGAAATCATTTCCTTACTTCCTGTTGACTTCAGATACATAAACCCCAAGATTTCCTTGGGGCTTTAAGCTTTGCGCACTTGTGCTGCTTCCCGTTTTTAAAGGGTAAGGAGCTTTTGCTCCAACAACGCGATTTTATCTTCTGCGTCCTTATGTTTTTTTCTTTCCATTTCCACTACCTTTTCTGGAGCTCCACTCATGAATTTCTCATTCGAGAGTTTTTTCTCGACGGATTTTAAAAATCCTTTTAGGTACGTGATTTCTTCCTGTGTTTTCTCCTTTTCTGCTTCTAAATCGAGGGTCTCGCTTAAAGGAATCGAGAACTCCTGATTCCCCACAAGGAAAGTATAGCTAGGAAGAGACGTTTTGCTTTCAAAATGAACACTTTCCAAGTTTGCAAGTTTCTCTAGAACCGGAAGGTTCGCAAGGTTCTTGCTGCTGGTGTAAAGTTCTACCGCTTCTCTTGGAGAAAGCCCTTTGCTTTGGCGGTAGTTTCGGACTCCAGAAATTATTTCTTTTGTCAGTTCAAAGTCATTTAAGATCTTTTCATCAAACGCTTTCCCTTCCGATTGTTGCGCAATAATGAGCGCCTCCTCTACATTTCTTTCCCCCGCATTTTGCCAAAGTTCTTCTGTTAAGAACGGCATAAACGGGTGAAGCAGTTTTAGTAGCTCCTCAAAGTATCCGATGCTACGCTCGTAAACTTCTTTTGAAGCCTTCTCACCATAGCTAGGCTTAATGGCCTCTAAATACCAAGAGCAGAAATCATCCCAAATCAGTTTGTATAATAAATGAAGTGCATCTGAAATTCTAAATTTCTCGAACTGTTCGTTGATCTCCACAATGGTTTTGTCCAGTTTGTTTTCAAACCAATCCATGGTTTGAAGATCTCCTTGACTCGCTTTAATATCTTCCGATTTTTCCCAGCCTTCCATGAGTCGGTAGGCATTCCATATTTTGGTTGCAAAATTTCGTCCTTGAAGCATTAAATCTTCATCAAACAGAAGGTCATTCCCTGCCGCTGAACTTAATAGAATTCCCACGCGAACTCCGTCCGCGCCGTGCTGCTCTATTAATTTAAGTGCATCGGGTGAATTCCCTAGAGACTTCGACATTTTGCGTCTTTGTTTGTCTCTTACGATGCCCGTGAAGTATACATTTTTAAACGGCACTTCTCCTCTGAACTCTTGTCCCGCCATAATCATACGAGCCACCCAGAAAAAGATAATGTCCGGTCCTGTTACTAGGTCTGAAGTCGGGTAGTAATATGATATGTCTTTGTTTTCAGGGTCTAGCAGCCCATCAAACACAGACATTGGCCAAAGCCACGACGAGAACCAGGTATCGAGCGCGTCCTCATCTTGCGACAAAGAGGAAAGAGTAAGGGAAGAATCCCCTGTTTTTTCTTTGGCAAGAGTAAGCGCCTCTTCGATGGATTCCGCTACGACAAAGTCCGACTCGCCGGATCCGTAATAAAAGGCAGGAATTCTTTGTCCCCACCACAATTGACGAGATATGTTCCAATCTCGGATGTTTTCCATCCAGTGACGGTAGGTGTTTTTAAATTTCTCAGGATAGAATTTAACCTCATCGTTCATCACTACGTCTAATGCAGGTTTTGCGAGTCCGTCCATTTTCAAAAACCACTGTACAGAGATTTTAGGCTCAATCACAGCGCCGGTTCGCTCTGAAGTACCGACCTTATTCACGTAGTCTTCTGCTTTTAGAAGCAAATCCTTTTCCGCAAGTTCTTTCGCAATCTCTTTACGAACCACAAAACGATCTTTGCCTGCATAATGCAGTCCGTGTTCATTTAATTTTCCTTCCGAGTCTAAAGAATCAATTAGCTCCAGACCGTGCTTTTGACCAATTTCGTAGTCATTAATGTCGTGAGCAGGGGTGATTTTCAACGCCCCAGTTCCAAATTCTAAATCCACATAGTCATCACTAATCACAGGAATAACTCTTCCTACGATAGGCACAATTACGTTTTTTCCCATTAGATGAGCGTAACGCTCATCTGCGGGATTCACGCAGATTGCGGTATCTCCAAAAATGGTCTCGGGTCTAGTGGTCGCAACCGTAAGAAACTCTTCGCTTCCTTCCACTTTGTATTTAAGAAAATAAAGCTTTCCGTTTTGCTCTTTGTAAATAACCTCTTCGTCCGAGATATTGGTCTGTGCTTCAGGATCCCAGTTCACCATTCGGTGTCCACGGTAAATAAGTCCTTTGCGGTACAAAGCCACAAACGATTTAATTACCTGCTCAGAAAGTTTAGGCTCTAAGGTAAAGCGTGTACGGTCCCAGTCACAAGAGGCTCCAAGTTTTTTAAGTTGCTCTAAAATAGTGCCGCCATACTCGTTTGTCCAATCCCATGCATGCTTAAGAAACAGTTCTCTGGTCAGGTCTTTCTTTTCAACCCCTTCGCTCTTTAGCTTTGCCACTACCTTTGCTTCTGTAGCAATGGATGCGTGGTCCGTTCCCGGTACCCAGCAAGCATTGTAGCCTCTCATTCTTGCGCGGCGCACAAGAACATCCTGAATTGTATTGTTTAGCATATGCCCCATATGCAAAATTCCGGTCACATTGGGAGGGGGTATCACCACCGTGTACGGGGGACGATCGTCAGGGGTACTTTTAAAATACCCGTTCTCACTCCAATAGCGGTACCATTTCTCTTCTGTTTCGGAAGGGTTGTATTTGTCATTAAGTGGCATAAACTCTAATTTTTAATTTCCTAGGTGCAAAAATAGGCAAAACAAAAATTTAAAAACATTTAATCAAAATATTTTTAACTTTGTCCCTTGGAATTTATCCAAGCGACGGATTTTCCAAAGTATAAATACTTACATATTATGAGAAAACTACTATCAATCTTACTTGTGGCAGGCGCACTTGCCACTACGTACGCACAGAAAATTGCATTTGATAAAACCACCATTGAGTACGGAATTATTGAAATGGGATCGGACGGACATCGTTATTTTAATGTTAGAAACATAGGAGACAAACCTCTAATCATTAATAAAGTACAAGCCGCTTGCGGTTGTACGACTCCAGAATGGAGCCAAGCGCCTGTACTACCTGGAAAAAGCACAAAAATCAAAGTGGGCTATGACACCAAATTGAAGGGAGAATTCACCAAACTGATCGAGGTTTATTCGAACGACCCGAAACAAGGTAGAGCCACACTTTACATCAAAGGAAACGTTCAACCCAAGGGAGAAGCACCTGCTAAAGTAGCCCCAAAAGGGAAGAAAGCGGGAAAATAAGAAAAGAGAATCGAAATTTTAACTCGACCCCTTTTTACCTAATAAAAACGAATAGCGTAGAGACTTGAGCGTCTCTGCGCTTTTTTTATTTTGCGAAGCAAAGCTTCCCATTCTAAATTATTTAGTACTTTTAACGTTAAAGTCAGATAGGAACTTTTCAGATTTTCCTTTTTCAAAATTGCAAATTTGGTCTCGAGGCCTTTAAAAGCAAAATGATTTTTAACTAAACACAAATAAGGATGGATTTAGATTTCAGCGATAATTTCCGAGCTAAAGGCAAGGTTAAACTTGAGAAACTTAACACCCGCTACGAAGGTGAGCTTACCAAAGCCCAAGGAAAGGCCCTGCTCAAATTAGAGAAGGAGAAACTCTACGAACTCCAAGAAAAACTTTACGCGGACGGCTCAAAGTCGCTTTTAATCATCCTCCAAGCGATGGATGCCGCAGGCAAGGACAGTTTAATTGAACATGTCTTTGGTGGGGTCAATCCGCAGGGCTGTGAGGTCACCTCCTTTAAAACGCCAAGCACAAAGGAATATTCTCATGACTTCCTTTGGCGACATGCAGTCGCTCTTCCTGCAAAAGGAAAAATCGGAATCTTTAACCGCTCTCACTACGAAAGTGTTCTCGTATGCAAAGTGCATCCAGAGTACAATTTGAGCGAGAAAGTATGGGACAATGTAAAAGAATTTGACACCCAATTCTGGGAAGATCGCTTTGAAAGCATTGAGCATTTTGAGAAGCATTTGGCAGGCAACGGAACGAAAATCGTGAAGTTATTTTTGCACGTTTCAAAAGAAGAACAAAAAGAGCGTTTTTTGGATCGACTCAATGAAGAAGAAAAAAACTGGAAGTTTGCTCATGGCGATCTAAAAGAAAGGGCGCTTTGGAATGAATACCAAAACGCTTACGAGACCGCGATATCTCAAACCTCCAAAGACCATGCGCCTTGGTTTATTGTACCTGCCGATCAAAAGTGGTTTGCTAGAGTAGCTGCGGTTCAAATTATTATTGATGCGCTTGAAGAAATGGACCTCTCATTTCCAGATTTTCCTAATGAGAGAAAAAAAGAGCTCCTTGAGGCAAAAAAGATGCTGGAGAGCGAAAAATAAAAACCCATAAGAAATTCTATAAGCCGGATTCTGTATCGCCCTTCGGGCGACGCTTGTTATTTATCTACGCAAGGCATTGCTGCCTTGCTTGAGCTGATTACCCCTCGGCATTGGACGGGCCGCCCTTAATTGCCGATATACTTACCATTGCACCGTATAGAGTTTACCTGGTTTCACTACAGCCGAACTGTACATACTTTCTGTTGCACTTGTCCTCGCATCACTGCGGACGGATGTTATCCGCTATACTGCCCTACGGTGTCCGGACTTTCCTACCCTTCCAAAGGAAGAATCAACAAGCCGAATTTCTTATGGATGGCAAAGATACTTTATTTTGAGCTTTTTTACGTATCGCAGTCTAGCGGTCTCGATAGGAAATCGCACTTCAATTCGTAGAAATCAAATGAGTAGTATCCGCCGTAACAAGAGTTACGGCTACCTATTTGCTTGAAAGCAGGAGAGACTTGAGACCTTAGCGTTTCTACTCGTCCTTAATTGCAGGCTGAGTAAAGACTTCCATTAGACCTTCTGGAAGTTCCATAGTAATGGTCTTTACATCTCGATTGACGTCTAATATCCAATCCTTGATAATAGGGACCACTACTTGTTTACCCTCAAGATTCGTTAAAAAGTAATGCTGCGCGGTTTGGTCGTTGATGGATTGAATCACTCCGAAATTAGCCCCGTGCTGATCCAAAAGTTCAAAACCTACGACTTCGTGGTAATAGAACTTCTTACCAGAAAGTTTAGGAAGTGTAGACAAAGGCAAATAAACCTCTCTCCCTAGAACTTGATCAATTTGTGATTCGGAGGCATTTTTGAAAAAAACCAATTTTGAATCTCCCTTTAACCACTGCTGTTTCTCAATAAAAAAAGGCACAAGCATTCCGTTAATCTCGACAAATATTCCCTCTAGCTTACTATAGAGCTGAGGTTGATCGGTATCCAATTTCAGTACCACATTCCCCGCAAGTCCATGTCGTCGGGTAAGTTTTCCAAGTAAATAACAGTCCTGTTTATTCAAGATCGTAAATGTTTCAAATGAGTTAATATGGCTAATTAAATTGAAACCTACTTATTTCCACGGTAGGTTGCTCAATTCATGAAGTGCAAATTTAAAAAATAAACTTAAGTCAGCTATAGGATTTTGAAAATTGCGGGTGCGAAAGCCGTTTTAGCTCGTGGTCCAAATAAATTCATCCCTCGGCTAGAGCCCGAAGTGTTAGGGCTTTCTTGAAGCGAACATCGTAAGATCGCAACAGCAAGCGTTTTTACTTGCTAAAGTGCAAAATTTGCAACTGAATTCACTACGCAAGACTTGGGTACTACCCACAAGATACGAAAATTACATCCCTAATACATAAATCCAAAAAGCCAAACTGGAATTATATTACCAAATCCTATTTCAATACCGTCTTTCGCAACATAAGCATTTTCCGTATTTACTATTTGTTTTTTGGTTTTATTTTTTCCACCGATTTCAAAAGTGTAAGTTTTGTTAATCATAAAATCAGCAGTTTCTGAAAAATTTGTTACCTCTAATCCTTTGAATTGGTTTATGAAAAAGGTCTCCCGAACGTTTCCAACATTGGTATTTTCTTTTGCCAAAGCATACATCAGGTTACTATTATTGAGATATAATTTCTCAGGTTTCGTAAGTACGCCAATGCCCGAAGTGTCTTTATGCAATTCATTTATCAATCCGGCACGTTCCAGAATTTTTATACTTTGCACCAACATATTTCGGGACACACCTACTTTTTCACTCAATTTCGTAATATTGGGCTTAAATGGCGCACTCGAAGCTATTGTAATGAGCAATTTTTTCAATTTTACCAAAGTATCGTACTGTAAGTTCTCCACCGCATTGATGTCAATTTCTATGATGAGATTAATCGTATTTTGCAATTTCTGAACATATAAAGTTTCATTTTCTTTAAAATAAGGATATGCTCCTATTTTCAGATATTTTTCAAATAATGGCAATGGCCTTACATCCTCTAAAATACTTGTTGCAATGCTATTATGATGAACTAGAATTTCAGCAAACGAGTACACTGGAAATATCTGGTTGGTTTCAAAATTGATAAATTCTCTGAAAGACAATTCTTTAAGAAAATAAGTAATCGCTCGTCTGCTTAAATCGGATTCAGATTTATAAATTTCGAGCATTGAGGAGGAAGTAAAAACAACGGTAAGTTCGGGGAAATTGTCATAAATCAGTTTTATCTCTCTGGACCAATTTGGGTATTTATGCACTTCATCGAGTAGCAAATGAGTTCCACCAAATTGGACAAATTGTTTTGCCAGTTCATACAGTTTATTATCGAAGAAATAAATATGGTCTAAACTAACGTACAATGTAGATTTCAATGGCAAATACAACTTTGCGAGTTGCAAAATCAGCGTGGTTTTCCCAGCTCCTCTTGCGCCTTTCACTGCAATCAAACGGTTTTTCAAATCAATTTGTTGAACCAAGTAGCGCTGTATATCCAAGGAAACACGATTTATTTTTGTTTGGAATTCTAACAACAATATCTCCATTTTGCTTTTTGTAAAGAGCAAATTTAATAGATTTTGTTAAATGAACAAAGCATTTTTACCTATTTTTTGCTTTTTATAGTATGTAAATATATTGCCACCGACAAAAATGGAATGATTTAAGGTTGTTAGTTACATCATTTGCTGAAGGATGGAGAATAATAGGTTAAATCAATAGTTGATCTACTTTTCCGTCATATAGAGTTTCAATTACATAAATACGATCAGGTCTGCTTTTAAAAAAGCATCCTCCTTTTCATTTAGACTTTATTCAAAGATAAATCGGATTTCTTTAGGCATAAAATGCAGCGCCTCAAAATCCTTAATTACCTCAATTTGATGGAAAGTTTCAGGCGGTACTACAAGGGATTCTCCTTCTCGAAGTGGAGTGGCCTTGTCATTCATATGAAATAGGATTTCACCGGTCTTTATATAAACTACTGATTCTAAACTAGCGGAATGCCTTGGAAGCATTTCTCCCTCATTCCCACTCATTTGCTTTAGTACAAGGGACCCTCCCGTAGAGAGAAGCTTTACCGTTGGGTTTGCAGAACTATTCATATCTTCTATTTTTGGATTTGTACTAAAGGTACCCATAAGTTATGGATATTAGAAAGCACTCTGATTTAAATCAGGACCATTTCAAAAAAAAAGGTGCTACCGAAGTAACACCTTTTCTATAAGATTCTTTGTAAGAGCTTACGCTTTCGCTTCACCCTCCGCTTCTGGAGCTGCTTCTTCTGCTGCTGGAGCTTCTGGAGCTGCCTCCTCTGCTGCCGGAGCCTCAGTTTCTGGAGCAACCTCTGCTACTGGAGCTGCTGCTTCCGCTTCCGCTGCTGCTTTTGCATCTGCCTCCGCTTTTGCTTGAGCTTCTGCTTCTGCTTTCGCTGCATCTTCTGCTGCTTTTGCTTCTGCAACTACAGCTTCTTGAGCTGCTATTCTGTCCGCGTTTACTTTCGCTTCTGCTTCAAGAGCTGCTTTTTTCGCATCTTCTTTCGCTGAGCTTAATGATTGTTTCTGTCCTTCTACCGCTTTGTCTTTGTCTTCTGCCCAAGCTGCAAATCTTTTGTCTGCTTCTGCTTGATCAAAAGCTCCTTTTGCTACACCCCCTTGAAGGTGTTTTTTAAGAAGAGCTCCTTTGTGAGAAAGAATTGCTCTTGCCGTATCGGTAGGCTGAGCTCCTTGGTTTAACCAAAGTACTGCTTTATCCACGTCCAATTCAATAGTCGCTGGATTGGTGATAGGGTTGTAGATACCTAGTCTTTCGATGTAACGTCCATCTCTTCTAGCTTTCGCGTCTGCTACCACAATGTGAAAGAAAGGTTTACCTTTCTTACCGTGTCTTTGTAATCTAATTTTTACTGACATAAGTTTAAAATTTTGGGAAACTCGTCCCGGTTAACATTTTGAGTCTGCAAATTTAAGTTATTTTTCTCAAGTAACCTTCTGTTACCCTTCTATTTTCAAAAAAATATTGAAGTTTTTTGAAAAAGACTTTCTTTAGGGGTAACTTAGCGGGAAACTCCTGAGTCTCAGAGCCTCTATTCTTGATCTAGTGACCCCATGAAGAAAAAGCCTAAACAATATTGGTTCTCCTCCATTTTGAGCTCTGGGCCCATGTGATCTTTTAGCCCTGGAGAAGACCAATACGCTCCCACTCCTGCGGCGCTTGCCGTTAAATACATGTTTTGAACCGCCATGGAAACGGCTGCAATTTCTTCCCACTGAGGAACCAGTCCTGAATAGTTCACCACAATGGACACTACGGCATCCGACTGCTCCCACTTTAGGGAAATATCGTGGTATTTCTTTTCAAGAAACACCTCTGGCCTTGTGGTTTCTTTGTAAACCTCTGCCAGTCTTTCTCCCATTTTATTTTTCTGCTCCCCTTGAAAAACTTGAAAACGCCATGGGCGTGTTCGCTTATGGTTAGGAGCGTAATTTGCAGAATCTAAAATTTCATTTAGGACCTCTGGATCAATGGGCTGACCGTTATAATCTTTTGGGAATCGGCTCTTTCGGCCTTTTATAATTTGACTAAGTACTTCTTGTGAATTCATGAGCCAAAGATAATTCGATATCTCAATTAAGAAAAGTATTCTTAGTAGATTTCTTCTATTCTTTGGGTAATGTTATTTAACTTAAACTGCTCGCCTTTCTTTTTACCAAGTAGAATTTGGGCCATCGGACTTTCAAGGGAAATTGCGTAGTAGCGATCCCCGTCAAAGAAAATCTCCCCTAAGGAAACGGAAATATAAAATCGGGCTTTGTTGGTGATTACAAGGGAACCCCTTTGAATTCTCTGTGTGGGGGAAGAGATTACTTTCTCAAGTTCTTTTTGCATCTTTTTTAGACTCGCCATTTGGCGATCCAAATGATACAGTTCCTGCTGCAACTCTTCTCGAATGCTGTCGTATTTCGTGGTCTTTTTAATGTCTTGGCTAGCTTCGCGGGTAAATTCGCGGTAGTACTCCAGAGTTTTAACTTTTCCGGAGAGGGTTTGCTTCACGAATTCTCGAAGCTCTGCTTTACTGTAGTTTCCTGTTAGCACATTCCAAATGTAGAGAATTCCTTTTATTTCACCATTTCCCTTTTATGCGATTGCAATAGAAAATCAAAAAAAGGCGCACTAAAGTGGAACCCCGCTGCTAAGCCCCCTTCTTTAGAGGTTCTCCTAGGAAAGACGGCTTCTTTTATCGATCAAACAAAAGTCTTTCTCCTGCTTTCTGTTCGCTCACTTCCCCCTTCTCATAAGCTAAATGACCATTGACAAACGTATGGGTCACTTTGGCTTCAAACTTCTGCTTTTCAAAAGGAGACCACTGGCATTTGTAGAGTAAAGATTCTCTGGTCACTTCCCAAGGGGAATTGAGATCTACTAATACTAGATCTGCCTTGTAGCCCTCTTTTACATAGCCTCGGTCCTTAATTTCAAAAAGGATGGCCGGATTGTGACACATCTTTTCCACGATTTTCTCAAGGGTTATTTTCCCTTGATGGTAGAACTCAAGCAAAGCGACGAGGGAATGTTGAACTAAAGGACCTCCGGAAGGAGCTTTGGTATAAACCTGTTGTTTTTCATCCCAGGTATGTGGAGCATGATCGGTCGCGATCACATCAATTCGGTCGTCTAACAAGGCTTCCCAAAGTGCGTCTCGATCTTTGGCGCTTTTCACAGCAGGATTCCATTTAATAAGTGTTCCTTTCGTATCGTAATCTTCCTGACTAAACCACAAGTGATGCACACAAACCTCTGCGGTTATTTTCTTATCTTTCAGAGGAATGTCGTTTCGGAAAAGCTCCGTTTCCATCGCCGTAGAGACATGAAACACATGGAGTTTCGCGCCGGTTTTCTTTGCAAGCTCTATGGCTTTCGAAGAAGAAATATAGCACGCCTCAGCACTCCGAATTTCAGAGTGAAATTCTACGGGGATATCCTCTCCATAGAGTTGTTTGAATTTCTCTGTATTCTGTCGAATGGTTTGCTCATCCTCGCAATGCACCGCAATGAGCATCTTCGTACTAGAGAAAATCTTCTCCAAGGTTTCGGGATTGTCTACAAGCATATTTCCTGTAGAAGATCCGAGGAAAAGTTTGATGCCCGCTACATTTTTAGGATTGGTTTTTAGCACCTCCTCTAAATTATCGTTGGTACCTCCCATCATAAAGGAATAATTGGCATAAGCACTTTTGCTAGCGATCTCGTATTTATTTTCCAAGAGTTCTTGCGTGACCGCATTGGGCACTGTATTGGGCTGTTCTATGAAACTCGTCACGCCTCCTGCAACCGCCGCTCTACTTTCGGATTCAATGGTGCCTTTGTGGGTGAGTCCAGGCTCTCTAAAGTGAACTTGATCATCAATAACGCCAGGCAACAAATAAAGCCCCTCGGCCTCAATTATTCGATCGACCTTCTCTAGGGACAACTCGGCACCTACTTTCAAAATCCGGTCCGCTTCGAGTAGGACATCCCCTTTGAAAATTTTTCCTTCGTTTACAATTTGAGCGTTTCGTATTAGCGTTTTCATAAGTATTCTATTGAAATTTAAACCCTAGGGGTGTTTTTGCGCTTCCTTTCAGACCCCAATTCCTTTGAAAAAGAGTAGAAGTTTCCTTTCTTCAAATGGATTCCTTTGGAAGCGCCTCAAAATTACAAAAAAAGAATGCGATTTTTCTCTCTATGGGAGGAAATCCAACCTACTTCCACTTCAAGGGAATCAAAACAGGGGCAAGTTAATCTTCGCCCAAGTTTCAAGGTCCGTTCTCTATCTTGCTTATTTCGTTTTAAGGCGCAAAATAGAGCCCTCTCTACCCTTTATGTCAAAAAGCGGTATATTCGTACGAAGGACCAAAGAAAGTCTTGCTGACAAGTGAGATTTAAAACGAGGAAATCCATCCTATTTTTTACCTTTGTCCAAAATTCATTGGATTTGAAAAAATTATTAAGCGAAACACTGATCTACGGACTTGGAGCCATCCTTCCGCGAGTCATCGTGTTTTTACTCAATCCGCTGTACATTAACTTCATCAATCCCGGTGAGTTTGCGCAGTTCACGAATCTCTATGCAATCATTTCTTTTGTCAATATTTTTCTAACCTTTGGATTTGAAACGGCCTACTTCCGCTTTGCAGCAGAAAAGGACATGGAGAGAAAGACCTTCAATACTTCGTTTTGGTTTGTAGCAATCAATGCGGCGGTGTTTCTAACAGTTTGTCTTCTCTTTACGCAGTCCATTGCTGGGTTTATGGGCTATGGAGCTTCTCCTGAGTACATTCGTTGGATGGCTTGGATCGCTTTCTTTGATGCCGTTTGTATTATTCCTTTTGCTTATTTGCGTTTTCATAACAAACCCATGGTTTATTCCGCCATTCGAGTGGCGCAAAGCGTCATCCACACCGTGTTTGTGATTGCGCTTTTCCTTTGGATTCCGCGCGAACTCTCCAAGAGCATGGGACTTACCCATAACGTATCCTTTACCTTTTACAGTAATTTGATTGGCTCTTTGTTTGGCATTCTCATGCTCCTTCCCATTGTTTTAAAGGTCCGATTTCAATTTGTCAAATCCCTTTTTCACAGGATGATAAAGTACGCATGGCCAGTCATGATCGCAGGACTTGCCTTTATGATCAATGAGAATCTAGACAAAGCAATGCAACTTTATATGATTCCTGCCGAGGATGCAGGCGCTTATGGAGGTGCATACAAACTCGCCGTTCTTATGACACTCTTTGTGACTGCGTACCGAATGGGTATCGAGCCTTACTTCTTTAAACAAATGAACGAAGTGAACGCAAAACAGACCTATGCAAAGATTACCGAGTACTTCACTTACTTTGCTTCCATCATGGCTCTGGGATTGATTGCGAACCTTTCTTGGCTTAAAACTCTCTTTATTCCGAACGCAGCCTATTGGAAAGCGGTCGATATCATTCCTATTATCATCGTCGCGAATTTATTTTTTGGAATCTATTACAACCTCTCCACATGGTATAAAGTCACGGATCGTACGATCTTTGGAACCTATATTTCTTGGATTGGGGCCCTTGTCACCCTTGTGTTAAACTTCTTATTTTTAAAAGAGTACGGGTTTATGGTCTCGGCTTATGTTACCTTAGGAGCCTACTTCCTCATGATGGTACTTTCCTACTTCTTAGGTCAAAAATACTATCCGATACCCTATCCTACTCGAAGAATTTGTTTAACTTTAGCCGGCTTAATTGGCCTCTCTTTTGTTTCGTACCAATTATTTAATGCGAATTTGTGGATTGGGAACGGAATTTTCTTGATATTTACCCTCTCCATCCTCTACAGTCAAAGAGGCCTATTAAAAAAGAATTGAAAACAATGAAGATAAAAGTAATCAATCGCTCCTCACACGAACTTCCTAAATACCAAACGCCGTGCGCGGCCGGTATGGACCTTTACGCTTTTTTAGAATCCCCGATTACGCTCGAGCCCCTTGAGCGCAAGATAATTCCCACAGGACTCTCCATCGAGCTTCCCAAAGGATACGAAGCGCAGGTAAGGCCCCGAAGTGGACTTGCGATTAAAAACGGAATTACAGTTCTAAATTCTCCGGGCACCATTGATGCGGATTATCGAGGGGAAGTGGGTGTCATCCTCATTAACCTATCTAAAGAAAACTTCACGATTCAAGACGGCGAACGAATTGCCCAGATGGTGATTGCGCAGCACGAATGCGCCGAATGGGAAGTTGTAGAAACCCTAAGCGACTCTAGTAGAGGAAGCGGGGGATTTGGAAGTACCCAAAAATAGAATTCCATTCTAGGGGTTTTGCCTCCATTTATTCCCTTAAGTAAACTTCGAAAAACGAACACTTGACTAAAATTTAAAACACACTCTTTTATGAAAATAATCGTTCCCATGGCCGGAAGAGGCTCTCGACTAAGACCCCATACCCTTACGGTTCCAAAACCATTAATTCCAATTGGTGGAAAACCCATCGTTCAGCGCCTCGTAGAGGACATTGCGAAGGTTGCAGGCGAACCCATTGAAGAAATCGCCTTTATTATTGGAGATTTCGGAGCGGAAGTAGAAGCTCACCTCATTGCGGTCGCGGAAAAACTAGGAGCCAAAGGAACGGTCTATACGCAGGACGAACCTTTAGGAACCGCTCATGCTATCAAGTGTGCTGAAGCCTCCATGCAGGGAGATGTCGTTGTGGCATTTGCGGATACGCTATTTAGAGCCGATTTCCATTTGGACAAAACTTCTGACGGCGTGATTTGGGTGAAAAAAGTAGAGGATCCAAGCGCATTTGGCGTTGTGAAATTAGACGACTATGGTTTCATAACTGATTTCGTTGAAAAACCAAAAGAATTTGTTTCCGATTTAGCCATTATTGGAATCTATTACTTTAAGTCTGCGGAGACCTTGATGAATGAGATTAACGACATCATGAACAAGAACATTAAAGAAGGAGGAGAATTTCAATTAACCACCGCTTTAGAAAACCTTCGTAGCAAAGGAGCTAAGTTCTCTCTAGGCAAAGTCGATGACTGGATGGACTGTGGAAACAAAAATGCGACCGTGGAAACGAACAGCAAAATCCTAGGCTACGAAAAAGAAGGGTTTGCAAACTTTCCAGCTTCGGCCATTATTGAAAACAGTTTAATCATTCCTCCATGTTTTATTGGAGAAAATGTGAAAATTACGAACTCAAAAGTGGGACCTAACGTTTCCATAGGAAACAATACAATCATTGAAAATTCAAATATTGATACCTCCCTTATACAAGAGAAAACCACGATCAACCACGGGAATTTAAGCAATTCCATGATTGGAAATTCAGCAGAATATTACGGCGTATCAAGAGAAATTTCTCTAGGAGATTTTTCCGTTTTAGATTTCTTATCCAAATAAGGCGGTGCTCCCGCTCTAAAGCAACCTATAAGCCAACACACAACCTTTGAGGGTTGTGTGTTTTGGCTTTAATCTTGCACTTGCCTTTAAAATCCTACACTTATGAAATCAAATATATTTATTCTTTCTTTAGTTACCCTTTTTCTTGTATTCGGTTGCACGAGCCAATCCAAGGTAACAAATCCCACGGATATCAATAAAGAAGTGGATGCGAAAGCTTTATGGACTGACATCAATCGAGCGCCCGAGTTTGAAACCCTTAAAATCTCAAGTAAAATCAATGCACAGACCGGAAAATTTTTGCCTACGATTGACGCCACGATTTACCTAGAGAAGGATGAGAAAGTCTGGATGAATTTCTCCGCTCTGTTTTTAAGTGTGGCTCGTGGTGTAGCCACACCAGAGGGCTTTAAAGGATATGAAAAATGGAACAAAACCTATATAGACTCTTCTTACGACTATTTAAATTCCCTTTTGGGTGTGGATTTCATAGATTTACAATCCCTTCAAAAATTACTTGTGGGAAAAACCTTCCTTCCTATCGATTCGAAGGACTTTAAATTAACCAAAGGGACCTCGTCTTACACCCTCGTTTCCAAAGAAAACCAGCGCTTTGGCTCAAGTGAGAGCAGTGAAGAGTATCAAATAAGTTTGGAATATGCTTCCAATTTTGATTTAAAAAAAGTATTATTGCAACAAATAAACTCGCCGAATCAGCTCGAGGTGTATTATTCTAACTTTGAGGCGGTGGGTAAAGAACGTTTTGCGAAAAATGTTAAACTAATAATAAAAGGCAAAAAGGAAAGTCAAGTGGAGATAGAAAACACGAAATTTGAACTTACAAAAATGTCTACGCCCTATAGCGTGCCTTCAGGTTACAAAAAAGTGACAATTAAATGACAGCAAAGAAACTTTTTTTAGGGGCTTCCCTACTGTGCTTCGTGCTTGGTTTTTCCCAGAGCAAAACTCAGCTTCAAGCGCAAAACAACGAATTAAAAAAACAGATCGCAAAGATCAATAGCAATTTAGCCAAAGCCAAAAGCGAGGCGAAATTGTCCGTGGCCTACTTAGAGGAAGTGAACAAGAAAATCAAACTTCGAGAAAAGGTCTACCAAAACACCCAAAAGGAAAAACGCCTCATTGAGGACGATATCTATCTAAAGCAACTTGAAATCAATCGCCAACGTCGAGAGCTCGCCACTCTTCGTAAAAATTATGCGGAAGTTCTTGTAAAAGCCTACAAAAACAAAGGGGTCCAAAACAAAGTCACTTTTATTCTATCCTCTAGAAACCTAGGAGAGGCCATTCGACGCGCTCAATATTTAAAAACCTATAGCAATTTTCAAGACCAAAAAGCCGCTGAAATTATGGGCGTCGCTCAGAAAATTGAAATGAACATTGAATCTCGTCAGAGATCTGTACAAGACAAGGAAACTCTACTTCGCTCTCAACAAACGGAGCTTTCTACCATTGAAGTAGAAAGAAAGCAAAAAGAGGGACTCTTAGCTCAATTCAAAATAAATGAAGTAGAGCTATCCAAAGAACTAAAACAAAAGCAGGCAGAATCCAGAGCTCTTGAAGGAAAATTAAGAAGCATTATCCAAGAAGAAATTCGTCTGGCTAAAGTAAAAGAAGAAGCGGAAAAAGCAGCAAGAGCAGAAGCTGCCCGTCAAGCGAAAATCATTGCCGATCGCGAAAAGGCAAGAATTGAAGCGGCGAACCGCGCAAAAATTGCGCAGGCAGAAGCCGCTAAGAAAAAAGCAGAAGAAGAGGCGAAACGACTTCAAGACATCGCCGACAAAAAAGCGAAAGAAGAAGCTGAGAAAACCCGTCTTGCAGAAGCGGCGGATGCGAAGAAAGCGCAAGATGCCCGAAAAGCAGACGAAGCGGACAAAGCGGAAGAAAGAAGAATTGCGGCTGCAAAAGATGCAGCAGAAGCGGCTGCGAAAGCAAAAGCGGCTGCAGACAAACTCTCTGCAGCAAAAGCGAACGAGGCTAAACTCTCCAAAGCAAATGAAGATGCGAAAGAGGCTGTCGAAGCCAAAACGATGACTGCGTACGGAGTTGGGAAAACTTCCGCAGGAAACTTTGCCGCCAACCGAGGATCACTCGCCATGCCGGTTTCTGGAACCATCACCCATAGATTCGGACGCCAACCTCATCCTGTTTTCAAAAACATTGTGGAGGAAAATTCTGGAATTAAAATTGCGGTCCCTAGAGGAACTGTAGCCCAAAGTGTGTATCCTGGTATTGTTTCCAGAGTCTTTGTAGACGGAGGAACAAAAACAGTGGTTGTACGCCATGGAACCTACTTTACCATTTACTCCAATTTAGAATCGGTTTCCGTTTCCGCAAATCAAAAGGTTGTGGCAGGAACATCCATTGGAGTGGTAGGAGCCGATTTCGACGGATCTTACACGCTAGACTTCCAAATCTGGAACGGAACCACGCCAGTGGATCCCATGGGATGGTTAAGATAATTAAAAAAAAGTTTACATTTGCACTGTAATAATCTTAATAAATAATACTCATGATAGGTTTTAAAGAAATACTAATCATTGCCCTTATTATCGTAGTTTTATTTGGTGCAAAAAAAATCCCAGAACTTATGAAAGGAGTGGGATCCGGCATCAAAGAATTTAAAGATGCGGTGAAAGACGAAGATAAAAAAGGCCAGGATCCAAAATCCGAAGAGTCTACTAACCCCTAAGAAAACACTTGTGCCCCATGGCCTTTTCCGAATTAGCATGGGAGGTTTTTAACCTTTCCATCATCCATTATCATATCACAGATCAAGTAGATGCGCCCGACTGCAACCCATACGAGGAGGGCAGTTTGGAACGACTTTTGTATGCAAAGAACTGGATTGACACCGTTCAATGGCATTTAGAAGATCTAATCCGAGACGAGCAAATTGACCCAATTGAGGCGCTGGCCCTAAAAAGGAGAATTGATAAATCGAACCAGAATCGAACTGACCTTGTTGAATACATTGACAGTTGGTTTTTGGAAAAGTACAAAAACATTGTCCCCGTCAAGGACTCGGTTTTAAACACCGAAACGCCCGCTTGGGCTGTGGATAGGCTTTCGATTTTAGCACTTAAAATCTACCATATGGACCAAGAAGCGAGCAGAGAATCTGCAAGCCAGGAACATAAGGAGAAGTGCAGGGAAAAACTGCTTGTTCTTTTGGAACAACAGATCGACCTAATGAGTGCCATCGATCAGCTCCTTACGGATATAGAGCACGGTTTCGTTAAGATGAAGGTATACAAACAAATGAAGATGTATAACGATGAGAGTCTTAACCCGATCCTATATAGAAAGGATGCGCAAAAATGAAATTTTTAACTTTAGTTATCACCTTACTTACCTTTTTAGTCTCCTGTTCTTCGGAAAAAGTGACACTTTCTCCTATTCAATCCAGCATTGACGCCGCTTCTGGAGTGGCCCCAGGGTCAAGTATAGGCGCTAAATTCAGTGAAAAATCAGGGAAAATATTTTATGCCTCGGAGCTTTCCTCTCACATGTCTACTTTTCCGAAATTCCGGAATTCAGCGTTAAATGACGAAGTGGGCGATTTAAAATTCCATGTTAAAGAATACGTTTATGCAGCGCAAGCATACAATCTGGTAGGCCAGGAACGCGCACTTGAAAAAGTCGAATCTTCTTACAAGAAAATACAAAAATTAAGACGCTATCTCTCTCCTTCTGACGATGAAGTAATCAATCGCTATCTGGTGAGAATCAAAAGTAACATTGCCCAACTAGAACTTCTAAGTAGGCCCCCAGGAGGTAAATAACCTTTAAAACTAACCCCATACCATGGTCAAAAAACAAGCTGAATCTAGAGTTCCTACCGAGTTTGGCTATTTTAATATTATCGCATTTTCAGAAGTTGAAACCGATTGGATGCCGCATTTGGCTCTAGTGGCCGAGGGGACTGATTTTTCAAAACCTGTAAACGTTCGATTTCATTCTGAATGCATGACAGGAGAAATCTTCCATTCCAAAAAATGCGAATGCGGGCAACAGCTTGACTACGCTATGAAATACCTACAAGAAAACGGAGGTATTCTCATCTACTTACGCCAAGAAGGTCGTAACATTGGAATTATCAACAAACTAAGAGCATACTCCTTACAAGAAGGAGGACTTGATACGGTGCAAGCGAATTTACAGTTAGGACTTCCTGCGGACGATCGTGATTTTTCGGTCGCCATTGAAATCCTAAAATACCTGGATGTAAAAGAAGTGAACCTTCTGACCAACAACCCAGACAAAATCAAATACGTCGAACAAAGCGGAATTAAACTAAACTCTCGCATCCCACTTCAGATTGAAGCTACCGATGAGAGCCGGGACTATTTACGGGTAAAACGGACGTATTTCAAACACCTATTGAAGGACGATTCAGAGTCCTAGCATTTTTCTTTTTTATTCAGCCATCGTATGGAACGACGAAAATTTCCCAATCGGGGATTTTCTGATTCAAATAATAAAACGCAACAAAAGGCCGCTTCCTAAATATATGGAAGCGGCCTTTTTATATAGAATTTGTGTTTTCTATTTCTTCTACTTCTGTGGCGCAGAAACTTTAAGCGCATTCAGTACGGAATTGTACTCTTTGCTTTCTAAAGAAGCGGCTGCAGAAGCGGGTACCAATACAATTCTAAATTGTTGGTTGTTCAGATATTGAGCTTTCTCTGTGCTCGTCATCGTCGCTTGATCAAAATTCGCTTCTGTATAAATCTCCACTAAATCTTTTGAAAAAATGAAGTTGTAATCTAATTCTCTTCCAAGAGTTAGGTATTCTGTTTTTGGAATTAGTTGCCATACCGTTCCAGTAGAAGAGATATTTCGATAGACCAAAACCACGTCCGAGGCTGGTAGTTGAATGGATTGTTGAAGCGTATATTCGTTGGAAGCGCTAAAAGTTCCACTCACATCCTTCATTACAGGATATGTATCATAGTCTTGCCCATAATCTCTATCGTCATCACTTTCGCAACTTAGTGCAAAAAGACCAACAAAGGCGAGCATCAATAAGGGTAATAACTTTTTCATAGTTTTATTTTGGTATTAAGTGATAATTATCCTTTAGTATCCAAAACAAATGCCAAAAACTTTATTCTCTGCATGGGGGGCGTAAAATTATAAAGTTGTATTTTTGTTTCTCACGAAAACCCTGCCCTATGAAGCCAGCCCGTTTGTATTCCACTCTTTTGCTAAGTATTTTTATAAGCAGCTTTCTATCAGCTCAGTACAAACCATTAGACCTTACAGAAGCGACAAAGAAAGAGGCTGAGGAGTGGGTAAACAAAACCTACGAAAGCTTATCACAAGACGAAAAAATAGGTCAATTATTTATTGTCGCACTCTACACAAACAAGGGCGAACAGGAGATTGAGCATGTAAAAGCCCTTGTGAAAACAGAAAAACTAGGAGGCCTCATTTTAATGCAAGACGATGCAAAACGAGAAATTGAGATCTTAAATGAGCTGCAATCGCAAAGCAAAGTAGCTATGCTTGTGGGAATGGACGCAGAATGGGGGATTTACCAAAGAATCGCAAAAGCCTATAAGCTGCCATGGGCCATGGCCTTAGGTGCCATTACAGACAAAACCGTCATCACCGAAATGGCTTCGCAAATTGCATCGGATGCAAAACGAATGGGCGTCAATTGGGTTTTTGCTCCCGTGGTCGATGTGAACACCAATCCTAGCAATCCCATCATTGGCAACCGAAGCTTCGGATCCGAAGTCGATAATGTAGTACTCTCTGCGAATGCATACACGAAAGGACTTCAAGACCACGGTGTTCTCGCCGCCATCAAGCATTTTCCCGGGCATGGCGATACGAGCATGGACTCGCATTTGGATCTTCCTGTCGTAGCTCACTCCAAAGAGCGATTAGAAAAGATTGAACTCGCACCCTTTAAAGCGATGATGGACTTAGGTGTAGGAGGCGTGATGGTCGCCCACTTGTATGTGCCCGCTTTAGAACCCAAAAAAGGAGTACCCGCTTCGATTTCTTCATCCGTCATCACGGGTCTATTGAAAGACACCTATGGCTATGAGGGTCTTATCATTACCGATGCCCTCAATATGGGAGCCGTCGCCAAGCGCTACAAACCTGGAGAGCTGGATTTCCTAGCCTTTCAGGCAGGAAACGACATCATGCTTTTTTCTCAAGAGGTACACGAGGGGAAAAAGCGAATAAGAGAAGGACTAGAAAACGGAACGATTCCTGAGTCTCGCTTAGAAGAAAGTGTAAAGAAAATTCTAAAGACAAAATACTATTTAGGCCTTGATTCTTTTGAGCCCATTTCTACGCAGAATCTAGATTATGACTTAAACAATCAGACGCACAAACAAATGGCGCAAAAGGTTTATTCTAAGGCCCTAACTCTTTTACGAAATGAAAATGCGATTCTTCCTCTTACTTGCAAAGAGACTTACTACTATATAGGATTAGAAGAAGCCCCTTTCCATGAGTTTGTAAAAGCGCTCCAAATAGGAACGACTGTAATAGCCGTGTCCAAATCAAAAATAAGCACAATCCCTAAGGGAGCAAAAGTAATAGTGGGACTTCACAAGGACAATTCTACGGCCTACAAACCGTATAAAATCTCAAAAGAATCCAAAGACATCCTTAAGAACTTAACGAAAGACCATGAGGTAATCCTAAGCGTGTTTGCTTCGCCTTACGCCCTATTAGACATGGATCTACAGGGTATTTCAGGGGTTGTGGTCGCCTACGAAAACAATATTGACTCGCAAATGGCGAGTGCAAAAGCATTTTTAGGACAAAGTCCTATGGAGGGAAAACTTCCCGTGAGTATAAGTGCCGACTTAAAGGCAGGCGATGGGCTTATTCTTCCCACGCAAGAGACTTCTACTAATCCAAAACCAACTTCTCAAATCCTCATTGAATAATGAAAATAGGAATCCTGTGCTACCCTACGTATGGAGGTAGCGGCATTGTAGCCACTGAACTTGGAATGGCACTCGCAGACAAAGGCTACGAAGTGCATTTCATTTCAAACAATTTACCGGCTCGACTTGACATCACCAACCCAAATATCTTCTTTCATAAGGTAAACTTGCAGACCTACCCTCTGTTTCAATACCAACCTTATGACATCGCGCTTAGCTCCATGATCTACCGCGTGGTAAACCTTTACAAATTAGATCTTCTTCATGCGCATTATGCAATTCCTTATGCGTACGCCGCGTTTACAGCCAAGCAAATGCTTAAAGAAGAAGGGAAAGACGTGCCTCTAGTCACTACGTTGCACGGCACAGACATCACCCTTGTAGGGCAGTTTCCAAGCTACAAGCATGCAGTGGAATTCTCTATCAACCAAAGCAATGCGGTCACGTCCGTTTCTGAGAGTTTAAAGAAAGATACGTTGAAATTCTTCAACATTACAAGACCTATTGAGGTCATCACGAATTTCATTGACAACAAAGTATTCACACCTGAGATTCCTTGCCAAAGAGATCAATTTGCAAAAAAGGATGAAAAAATATTGATTCACGTCTCGAATTTGCGTCCCGTAAAAAGGATACAAGACGTTCTTCAAATCTTCAAAAACGTACAGGCCAAAATAAAATCTAAACTCGTCATTATTGGGGAGGGGCCCGATATGGAACTTGTCAATCAATTTCTAGAACAAAATCCGGAGCTAATTGATAAGATTCGGATTCTAGGAAAAGTAAACGACCTCTACCGAATTTTAGAGCTATCCGATGTTTTCCTTCTTCCTTCCGAACAGGAAAGCTTTGGACTGGCCGCCCTTGAGGCAATGGCAGCCGCCACCCCTGTCATCAGTTCGAATGCCGGAGGAATTCCCGAGGTGAACATTCAAGGGGTTACCGGGTATCTAGCCGAAATCGGCAATGTAGAAGCAATGAGCAACTATACCATTAAACTTCTGAGCGATCCAGAATTACTTTGCCAAATGAAGGTAAATGCCAAGACACAAGCGGAGAGTTTTGATTTGCATAAGATCGTTCCCCTTTATGAGGAGATGTACAGAAGAACCACAGAGGAATTTTTGAATTCAAAAAAACCTTAAATTTACACGTAGAGAAGCAAGCATTGTATGAGCGAACCGAGATTCATATCCAATCTACGACACAAACTTGAGCGAGAATGGTTTGGTGTGCTTACGCGCCTAGGTGCAAAACTGGGAATCCCAGTTTCAAAACTTCGTGTGTTCTTCATCTATTCCACTTTTGCGACGGTTGGCTTTGTTTTTCTGCTCTATCTTGTCCTTGCATTCTTCCTTTGGGTAAAGGATATCTTTGTCACTCGTCGCCCGAGCGTCTTCGATCTCTAACCTTCCTGGTTCGGAATCCTTTTCGTTCTTCGTTTTTAAAGAACCCTGATTTTACATTTTGTAATAAGCCGCGTTTTAAGTGTAAGAACTCACTTGGCAAAAGACCGTACTTTTACTTAAATTCAATTTAGATTCATGAAAATAGATTACTTGCATGTGGATTCGGCCGACCACTACCGGGCTAGGCCCATTTACGACTCTTATAAATCTTACTTTCCACGGGACGAAAGACGGAGCAAAGAGCAGTTCTTTACGCTTTTCAAAAATCCAAATGTACAAGTTCGCTCCCTTTTGGTAGATTCGAAAGACTTAGGGTATCTTATTCTTTGGCCCTTGTCAAGTTCCGTATTCGTGGAACACTTTGAAATCTTTGATGAGTTCCGAAATCAAAGTTATGGATCAAAAGTTCTTGCGGATCTATTTAAAGACTATTCAAGAATTGTGCTCGAATGCGAGCCTGAAAATTTAGGTCTGGATGCAAAACGTCGACTTTCCTTCTATCAAAAACTAGGATTGGAGGTTCTGGACAAAAACTATCAGCAACCGGCCTACGGACTGGACAAAAACCCACTCGATTTATGGCTACTTAGCAATTATCTACACCATGACATCAAGGCCTTGAAAGAGGAAATTTACGATGTGGTTTATCATTAATCCAACTCAACTGAAATAGACAAAAGCGGCACTTTAGGCCGCTTTTGTAATTTATGCTTGTTCTGTGTTTAGTTGACAGACCAAATGGTATAGGATCCCGGTGGGCATTTAATTTTCACCCAACGGTCACTACGTGTCGTGGTCTTATAAGCGGTCTCGTTTCTGGTTAAATCGGAGATCTCTTTGGATACCCAGTTGCTTTCCACCCACTTCTCTTGGTACGTGGAAGAGGTATTAAGATACACAATAAGACCTGGATTTCCATTGTAACCATTTCGTCTTGCAATGTATTCATCCTTGTCCGCGTACAAAATAGAGGTAGTCCCTGTTGCTTTCTCGTTATGGATTTTGATAAGGGTGTTTAATGAAGCTTTGTCAAGCCACTCTTCATAATCCCGATAGAAAATCGTAGGATATCCCTCATGCGTAAGAATGTAGGCATAGGCATATTTTTTATTCCAAATTTCGTCGGTGTCGTGGTTGGTGACAAAGGTTACGGATTTGTATGGGTTTTGTTTCCAGTACATCGCATCCGTAAGCTTCATTAAATTGTCCTCATCAAACGCCTCATCCATTTTGTAATAGGTAGAGAAATCGAAGACATTACTTCCTGAAGATTTCACCCAATCGTCGATTAGCTGTAAGTTGGTATCCCAAAGTTCCCCCACGGAGAACCCTCCTACCGCAGCATTCCAATCTTTGACTACCCAAGAACCAAATCCTTTTACGTAATCAAAACGCCATCCGTCAAACTTAAGCGTATTCTTGTAGTACTTCCCTACGGATTCTGGTTTATTCCAGAACCAATCTTGCACATACGGATTTGCATGACTTAAATCCGGCATGTCGCCAAAACTTCCTTCATCTTTCGTTCCCGTGCTGTTGGGATAAAAAGATTCATAATCTCTTTTAAAAAGTCCAGAGGCTACGGTAGTGAAATCGGTCCACGTATTGGTTTTCGTATAAGGATTGTACTGCGAACCCCCACCGCTGTTGTGGTTTAGAACAATGTCCGCATACACCATCACATTGTTTTGATGGGCTGTGGTAATTAGATTCACTAGCTCATCTTTGGACCCGAAACGAGTCTCAGTCGTGCCGTGCTGATGGTACTGTCCAAAGTCAAAATAATCGTAAGGATCGTATCCCATAGAATACCCTCCACTTTGACCTTTGGTTACAGGAGGAAGCCAAATGGCTCCAATTCCTGCACTAGACCATGCACTTACTTTTTCACTCATTTTATCCCACCAGGTTCCGCCCATCGGAACATCCCAGTAAAATGCTTGCATCATTACCGATCCACCTTCTCCGCCTACCGCTTGGCCGCTTGGAGGGAGGGCACCCACCGCAAAGGGCTTTCCATCGTGCGTGGTGACGTTAATGACTTTAAAGTCAGGTTTCACCACAACTTCCCCTGGAGGAGGGTTGGGAATGGGGTCTGGGTTCGGCGTTGGATCGGGATCGCGTCCGCCATCAGAGCCGCAGCTAAGCAGCACACTTAGGGTCATCCCAAGTATTAGTAGTGGTCTAAATTTCATTGTAATCAAATAATGTAGTAGGTAAATTTAGTGAATTAATTAAAACATTCCACTTTTGATTGCAAATTTAGCCAACCGACTAACGAACTTCGTATTCTAATTTCACCGTGATGCTAGATTCCTTCTCTTTTGAGGAAGTATTGTAGGTTCCACCCCAGGAATATTCTTCGGTAGAGTTGGGTGCCGTAATTTGAATGACCCCCGTGGAGCCTTTTTTAAGCTTCCCTAATTTTGCTCCCGCATTGTCCGCAATTTTCTCGGCTCTTTCTTTCGCATCCTTCGTTGCATCTGCAATCATCTGCTGCTTGACCTCGGAGAGTTTGGTGTAAAAATAATTGGGTGTTGTGGATGTAAATTCAATGCCTCGATTAATAATCTCGGTGATATTTCTAGAAAGATCCTCTATCTTCCCTACTTCCTTACTCTCTATAGATACTTTTTGCATTAATTGGTACCCACCGAAATTTCGGGAACTATTTCCATTGGCGTCGTTTGAATAGTTATAGAGTTTTTGGATGTCCACCGCCGAAAACACCATTTCTTGTGGTTTAATTCCTTTGGATTTCAAATATTCTGATATGACACTTCGATCCGCAGCAAGTTCGGCGTAGGCACTTTGCAGCTCAAAACTAGTTCGGGAAAAACTTCCATCCCAAGTAATTAAATCCGAGGTAAATGTTTTAGTTCCAAGGCCTGTCACCGAGATGGTATTATCGGCTTTGTTACGGTTTTTAATGGCGGAGCCAAAAAGGGCTACGCCAATAATAAAGCCTAAGGCTGCAATGGTAACCGCAAGTATAGATTTATTCATTGTGAAAATTGGATTTGGTTTTTTGTATTCGTACAAAAGAACAAACAAATCCTGTTCCGCTTTTTCAAGGAACGAATTCCTTAAATTATCAGAGCAAGAAGAATTAGCGGGACCGTGGGTATTTAGACCCGTCCCTATTTAGACAAGATGAGATTTGGTTCTGCGAGAAAGATTTTGACGGATCTACAGATCAGTTAAATATTACAAAGGAAGCTCCTTGTCTTTTTGAACCAGTACGTGGGTGTCCAGATACTCAGCAAGAAGACCTTTTAATTCTAGCTCAATGGCCTTTATATCAAATCGAAGCCTGAATTTCTTAGCTAGATCCAGACTTTCATCTACATAGGCTAAATAGATATCAAAATCATATTCGTCAAGTCCACGGGATTTGTAATACTCTAAATCGGTCGCTTCTTTCACGCGCTTATAGAAAGCTTCTCTTTGTGCATAGTTTGCTGGAGGAGTTGGATTTGTAGCCTTATTAAATAATTCTCCTAACCCGGATGCTAATTTCAATAGATCCATTTGACCTTGGGAAAAGTCGGGGCCCATTGCCATCGAAGATGGCATTTTATTGCTTGGATAGGCTCCGTTTGCAGGTGGTTTCATCATGTAAGAAGCCATCTCATCGTTCAATTTTCGTTCTCGCAGCGGTCGATCCAAGGCTCTAGAGTCTTTGCTTAGGATTCCAGAAGGACGAAACCCAATCACTACTTCTTCAATTTCATGTTCTAAGAGAATTAAATCAATTGAAATGGAGGAAGTTAAACTTTCTGCTTTCACATAGTAACTAACCCTTTGAAAACCAGGTTTAATAAAACGGATTTCATCTCCAACACTTCCGTAGATAAGAAAATGGCCATCGTTGTCCGATTGTGTTAAACTCTCTGTCGCGGCATTGTATACACTTACGCCGGATACACTTCGATCTCCTTCTACACTCACGCGGCCAATTAAAACCTGTTGCGCGCTCACAGAGGCGGTCAGAAAAAGCAAAAGGAAAAGAAAAGGGGTTCTCATAGGAAATTGTTTTTTTATCGTGGAATCTATCTAAGGCTAATTCGAATCTTTAAGTCTACTCAAGTAGATCTGGATCGGTGTTTCTAACTCGGCTGTCACACCCGAGAGGTTTCTAGCTCGTGCATAGGTTCTAACCTTTGGATTGGAAGAAAAGGCAAAGCCTAAAAATTCTCCAATCCGATTGGAAGGAATGCCTTGTTCTATAAAATAGGACTCCGGCAAGCGCTGCCTTACCCAATTGATCTCCCCTTGCCTGTCTTCGAATTCATAAAGACTTTTCTTTCTACGTCCATCCCCACTTATTATTTCATACAGCGCATGCACATTTAAACTTCCCACAAGCATGGGTAAAAGCGTTTCTGCTGCAGAGGTGTAGGCTTTCTCACGCGGCTTTTCTGGAGCCTGCGGAAGGCCAACAGCCGCTTGCACTTGATCTGCTGCACTTCTTTTTGCAAGAAGCTTGGAATCCTTTGCAAGGTCTCCACTTAAACGCACACTCGGTACTTGCACCTCCTCAATTAAGGTGGCTACCTTACGAAGGAAGGTAAAGTAAGGAGTATCCTGACCTGTTACCACGAGAGCACTTCGTTCGTACCCACGCTTAACAAATCTTAGCTCCTCTCCCACACTTGCAGGAATTTCATAAGCTCCTTCTGAATCCGTAAGGACTTTCGCTTGGGTTTTCATATTCATTACGAGAACTCCTGCAAGCTTCACACCTTCCGTGCTAACAAAGCCTTTTGCGCTTTGAGCGTAGAGCATGCTCAAAGTACCCAAAGTAAACAGTATGACAAAATGACGCGTTAGTGAGTTCATATTAAGTCCGTAAAAATACCTCCTATTCCCCTATATGGAAGTAAATAATCTTTGCCTCATGCCCAAGTTTAACCGTAGTTAACGCGATTTAAGACAACTTAACACTTTGACTTTCTTCTTTTCGTTAAAATTCTTACAAAAAACGATTAGAAATGGCATTGAACTTCCAATATATCTTCCTTAAATCGCATAAACACTCCGAGATAAATCAAATATTGGAACGAAATTTTCATTACCTTTGCAGACTTACTACAAATAAGGGGCTGACCGGTATCGACAGCAAGCCTAGTGGGTAAGTAAGCATGCAGAGAACCTCAGCGCGATCTCTTTAATCCCTTGCTGAAAATTTTTAACTGGCGACCAAGAGTTTGCTCTTGCTGCTTAATCCGAATCACAGTAGGATTTAGCGCTTTTCCCGAAGTATAGTAAGGAAACAAGATGTCCCACAGAAGCCTCCGTTTTGCGGCGTCTGATTCTGGGGCATAGGAAATGCAGAACTAAGTCTCGAGAATCTTCGGCTCGAGAACAAAAATTTTAGAAGATAAGTTAAGCGTTGGGTGTTTGCCCTCTGCGTTTAATCGAAAATTAATGGTAGAATAAGCATGTAGAAATCTTATGTACTACTTGTTTGGACGAGAGTTCGAATCTCTCCAGCTCCACATTTTAGATTCTAACTGCCTGATTTTTCAGGCAGTTTTTTTTATTTAGAACCCTTGTGGAATGAATGGTCATTTTGCAAACTGCTCAATTGACAATTACCCCTTAGGGTGGACCAGGTGCAATTCAATAGAAAACAGTACATTTGTAGTTCGTGAGAACCACCCATTGAACTCAAAAATCTCCATATGGTTTTGCTTTATTGCACTTGGACTTTTCCTCGTGCCTCAGTGGGCATGGGCAAATTTGGAAATGCAGGCACCCACTGCGAACACTTGCTTGATGTCTGCCCATAGCCTTCCCATAAAGAATACAAATCCAAAGGACTCTCATGGAATGGAAAATTGTGGAGACTGCAACACGAAATCTCATGATTGCAATTCCAGTGGCTGCCAGAATCATTGCAATGCGGCAGTTTGTAGCACTCTGCTTTTACAGGGAGCTGTAATTTCAAAATCAACACTGGGTTCCAAGACTGCTCTTGTCGATTCCTCTTCTAAAAAATCTCAATTTTATTATCTAAATCCTACGTATTTAGAAGGACTTAAGTCCATTTGGCAGCCGCCTAAACTTTTTCTCTAAGAATTTCACGCGCAATTTACCTCTACCTTATCCTTGATAAATAGGGTTTGCAATTCTTATTTTCCAAATAAGGAATGCTTGCGGCACTTGTGAAACTTGGTCTATGTCTATCTATAGGCTTACCTAGAACTCAAAACTTTTTAACTATAAACACTTGGCTCCTAAACAAATGAGCCATCCCTTAATTTATTTACCAAAATGAAAACAATTCTATATTCTTTTATCGCCTTAGTATCCCTTACCCTTTATTCTTGCAACGAATCCAAAACTGCAGAAGTGGGAACTACTTTCACGGCCGCGGCCACTCCAACGACAGGTGAAATTGTACCCAACGATTATGTCTGCATGGTAAACAATGCCTACATGGGTAAAAAACAACTTGAAGTGGATTTTGAAGGGAAAACCTATTACGGATGCTGCGAAGATTGCAAAACAAAAATCCCACAGCAAGAAAATGCAAGAGTAGCGATTGATCCTGTCTCTGGGAATGAGGTAGACAAATCAGTAGCTGTGATTGCAATTGCAGACTCTTATGACAATGTACTTTATTTTGAAAACGAAGAAAACTACAAGAGTTACTTCCAAAATCTAAATTAAGGATAGACTCATGAAACATATAATTTCCTTGCTGTTACTACTTGGGAGCTTTGCCTTGGCAAGCGCTCAAGACACAGCAACCACAGCGCATAAGCACGTGCATAGCGAGAATGAAAAAGCGCTACAGTACACGTGCCCAATGCACCCTGAGATCGTTTCGAGCAAGCAGGGCAACTGCCCAATTTGCGGAATGAAACTAATCGAGAAGAAGGAAGGGAGCAAACCAGAGATGGGAGCTCATAACGAGCATGCACAGCATGCAGACCATTCTAGCTTGAAAAAGGTAGAACCTAAGCCTACTCTTGGAAAGATTGAAGGTCGTACCGTAACGTATCATTTGTATGTCAAAGATACACTTGTCAACTTTGCAGGAAAGCAGAAGATGGCAATCGCGGTGAACGGTCAAATTCCGATGCCAACTTTAGAATTCTATGAAGGAGACACAGCAGAAATCATTGTGCATAATTTAATGGACAAATCCACCTCTCTCCACTGGCACGGTCTGCATTTAGAAAACAAAGAAGATGGAGTTCCGTGGCTCACGCAAAAGCCTATCCCGCCACATTCTACTTACACGTATCGTTTCCCTATCATTCAAAACGGTACCCATTGGTACCATTCCCACAGTGGTTTTCAGGAACAAATTGGGATGTACGGGATGATGGTTTTAAAGAAACGTGAAAACGATCCAACCTTTCGTAGTGGCATTGACGATTTACCCGTCGAGAATCTCATTTTAAGCGAATGGTCTAATTTAATGCCTCATCAAATTCAGCGTATGCTGCACCATGGAAGCGACTGGTTTGCCCTTAAAAAGGGATCTACTCAAAGCTACCTTGAAGCTATTAAGGCAGGGCATTTGAAAACCAAGCTTACCAATGAGTGGAAACGAATGCATGCGATGGATGTGAGCGATGTGTACTACGAGACCTTTCTAATCAATGGACAAAACCAAAGCACCCTTCCACAATACAAAAAAGGGGACAAAGTACGATTAAGAATTGCCAACGCAGGAGCCTCTTCCTATTTTTGGATCAATTATGCTGGAGGAAAGATCAAAGTCGTAGCTAGTGATGGACTAGACATTGTTCCCATTGAAGTAGACCGCCTTTTACTCGCCGTTTCTGAAACGGTGGACATTGTCGTGGAAATCCCAGAAGACAACCATTCCTACGAACTACTAGTCACACCGGAAGATCGTTCCAATTCCACTTCTATCTTTTTAGGACAAGGGACAAAAAAGAACCACCCACCGCTTGAGAAACTCAAGTACTTTGAGGGAATGAAGATGATGAATGACATGATGAAGCTAAACGGTGAGATGAAAGACATGGGAATGAAGATGAGTTATCAAACCATGGATATGAACGAAGTGATGTATCCTGAAATCACAGGCCCTGCAAAAGGCAAAAAGGAAAAGGAGCACACCATGAATTCAGGTCAAAAACACCCTACGGATCCTTCTGCGCACGAAGGTCATACCCTATCAGCAGAGCGTAAGGTAAATACAGAGCACTCCGACCCTGCAGGCCATGGAGACCACACCCTGATTTCTGGGCAAAAACACCCTACGGATTCTTCTGCGCATGAAGGACATACCCTATCAGCAGAACCTAAGGTAAATACTAAGCAGTCCGACCCTGCAGGCCATGAGGGGCATACCATGTCTACAAGCGACATAACGACGCTAAACTATGGGATGATGAAATCTCCCTACGATACCTCTCTACCTAGTTCAAGTCCAGTGCGGGAACTAAAATTCACTCTTACAGGAAACATGAACCGATACGTGTGGAGCATGGATCATAAAGTGCTGTCCGAACTTGATAAAATTCTCGTAAAAAAAGGAGAAATCTTACGAATTACACTGGTTAACAATTCCATGATGCGCCACCCCATGCACTTGCATGGATTTGATTTCCGGGTTCTAAACAACCAGGGTATTCAATCTCCCTTAAAGAATGTCCTTGACATTATGCCAATGGAAACAAACGTAATCGAGTTTGAAGCAAAAGAAGAGGGCGATTGGTTTTTCCACTGCCATATCCTGTACCATATGATGGCGGGGATGAATCAGATTTTCCAAGTCGGAGACTATGAAAATCCAAACTTGCCTGATCGGGAAAGTGCCTACAAAGTTCTACAAGCAGAAAGCAACATGACACACTTTACGGCCGAAAATGATTTCGCCACCAATGGAATGGATGGATCGGCTATGCTTTCCAATACTCGTTGGGAACTTTCTTCAGAATGGAAACTTGGATATCAAGCAAACGATGGACAAGAAATCGAAACGAAACTGGGACGCTACGTGGACAACAACCAATGGTTCATGCCCTTTATCGCGTACAATTACCATAAGAGAAACCACGAAAACAGTCTAGACAAGAAAACCCTATTTGGACAGAAACTATCCGAGGCCAAAACCTCCACTGTGAGCGCTGGATTCGTATATAAACTACCATTTCTACTGGAACTGCAGACTGAAGTTTTCAGCGATGGAATGGTTCGAGTCCAGTTAAGTAGAGAGGATATCCCTCTTACTCCACGACTTAGAGCAAACTTCATGGTCAATACAGACAAAGAATATAGAGCGGGTCTCAAATACATTGTCACAAGACACCTTGGAATTTCAACGAATTATGATTCTCACCTTCATTGGGGAGCAGGATTCACCTTTACTTACTAAAGGATTTACTACTTGATAGATTTAGGGCTGTGATTTTAAAATCACAGCCCCTTTTCTTCCATTTCAAATTCAATAATCTACTCGCCAAAATAAACTCAAACACAAAGTCATAGGGTAAAAGTGTATCCGTGCATAGGGAGTGCTAAAATATAAATAGAAGGCCTACCCCCCTCTACAATTCGCTTATAATAAATTGCACTAGGCGTTGATGATCCTTTTCAAGTACCTCAAAACGATACCCTTCAATTTCGACAGAATCTTTCTCCTCTGGAACTCCATCGAAATAATGGTAAAACAGCCCTGCAACCGTGGTGTAATTTTTATAGATTTCAGGATCAAAATCCAGATCAAACGCTTTTGAAAAGTCTGCGAGTGGATACTGTCCACTGATTTGCCATACACCTGGGGAGGTTTCTTCAATGGAACTATCTCCGTCCTCTGTTTCTTGCGCTTCTCCGATCAATTCATCTACGATATCATTGAGTGTCACGAGTCCTTTTGCCGTTCCAAACTCATCGATTATGATGGCGTGGTAATTGCGCTGAGTTTTAAAAGCTTCTAGCACTTTATAACTTGACGTGTTTTCACTAAAATAGAGTGGCTGTCTCAGCAGAGGCTGCAAATCCAATTCTTCACCGATATGCGTGATTAATTCTTTTACATGGATCAGTCCTAAGATTTCATCAGGATTGCTTTCACTCACGACGGGATACGCGGCATGTTGTTGGTCTTTTATCTTTTCAAAAATCGTTTCCCAAGTGTCTTGCATTTCAAAAAAGACAAGAGACGTTCTATGGGTAATTAACGAAACCACTTTTCGGTCTCCCAGTTCAAACACGCGCTCTACGATATGGCGTTCAATCTCATCTATTTCGCCACTTTCTGCGCTCTCTTTCACCAAAGCTTTAAGCTCTTCTTCGCTCACCTTCTCTTCTGTAGTCTGATCAATCCCGACAAGTTTCGCAAGTGCATTGTTTGACGTGGTTAACAACCAGACGAAGGGACGTGTTACTTTCGAAAGAATATCCATCGGAGCCGCGAGCACAGAAATGATTTTCTCGGGGAAATGCATTCCAATTCGTTTTGGAAAAAGCTCACCTAATACAATGGAGAGATAGGTAATGGCAATCAAGATTAGAACCGTAGAGAGGGGTAGCGAATAAGGCGCTAAAAAATCGACTTGATTCAAAAGTGCCTGCACTTGCCCTGTCAATTTATCCCCACTGTAAATCCCTAATAAAATTCCAATCAGGGTAATTCCGATTTGGACCGTGGAGAGAAACCGTGTAGGATTCTGGGAAAGTTCCAGCGCTTTCTTTGCTCCTATATTCCCCCTCTTCGCTTGGGATTCTAATTTGAATGTCCTTGAAGAAACAAGGGCCATCTCTGACATGGCAAACACTCCATTTAAAAGGATTAATAAGACAATAATAAGTAATTCCATAGAGTAAGTCAAGGCCGATTTTAACGGCTTAATGCTTCAAAGATAAGGAAACGGCCGCTTTTGCAAGGATGAAATTCTCATAAATAAAACACAAAACAAACGACTAAAAATACTTATCTTTACTTTCAACACCAACTCTCATGTGCAATTATGTATCCTTACTCTCCACAAGCCAGGAATTAGAAGAATATTTCGAAGCAAGCTACCAAGGGCTGCCCTATCATTTGGGCTACCGCATTAATGGCTTTGCAAATCCTATGCTTCCCATTATTTCAGACAAAGATCCGAAGGTTATAACCTCCGCCCAGTGGGGACTCATTCCTGAGTGGGGCAAAAACCGAGACTTTCAAAAACGCACACTAAATGCTCGAATTGAAACCCTTGAGACTGTTCGGAGCTACCGAGACTCCGTGAACAAAAGAGCGCTAGTCCTTGTGAATTCCTTCTTTGAATGGCAGTGGCTAGATTCAAGTGGTAAACAAAAGCAGCCCTATTCCATCCAATTAGAAAACGCTCCTCTCTTTGCTTTAGGAGCACTCTATAGCGATTGGAAAGATCCCGATACGCAAGAAACGACCACTACCTTTTCCATCGTAACGACAGGGGCTAACCCCCTAATGGCTCAAATTCACAATACGAAAAAGCGCATGCCCGTAGTCCTTGATTTTGAGGCTGCCGAGCGTTGGCTTAGCAAGGAGCAGCCCCAAGAATTTGCTTTTCCTAATTACGACCCCCTATTAGAGGCAGAAAAAATTGAATTTCACTAGAAATTATTTTTTATTTTTCCGGATCTTAAAAATCACAACAGAAAAATAACCAATGAACAAACTACTTCTAGGCACCTTCCTATGCACCAGCATTGCCTGGGCTCAAACCAGTCCTTCTTCTTCTCGTGTCGAAAAATCCATCACAGGTGTTCAAGCCGGATTTTTAGGTCTCAATGTTTACAATGAGAGTAGACTTGCAAGCGAAATTGCCCTTCGAAGCTCTGCCAATCTCAATGCAGGCTTTTGGTTTGGAGACATAATGGGTTCCGGCTTCGTTTTTGCACCCGAGTTAAGTGTAGAACCTAAATATTACTACAATTTAGATCGTCGAGCTCGAAAAGGAAAAAGCACGAGTTGAAATTCAGGAAACTACATTAGTCTTGACTTCAAATACGTTCCGGATTGGTTTGTCATCTCAAGTGAAAAAGATTTGAACGTAATCTCTTCCTTTGGCATTGTACCTTCTTATGGGATCCGTAGAGAATTTGGAACGAATTTCAACTATGAGTTTAAGGTGGGATTTGGGTATGGATTCTTACTCAATTCTGGCTTTTCTTCCACTTCAGGTGCAATGGCAAACTTGAGTTTCAAAGTCGGATACGATTTTTAATTTCTCAGCTTTTTCGTCCTTCCTATTTCAAGAATGAGTTTTAGGTTACTTTATCAAAAATCCATTGTATTGTACGTGTAAAAACACGTATTTTTGCAAACGATGAAACGTTGGTACCTATACCCTTTTTCCCTTCTGTACGCTTTTATAACGAGCGTTCGAAATGCGCTATACGATGTAGGATTATTAAAATCCACACGCTTTAGAACCCCCATTATCTGTGTGGGAAATTTATCCGTCGGCGGAAGTGGAAAATCTCCTATGGTGATGTACTTGGCGCAGCTTCTTTCCGAGCATTACAAGACCGGTGTTTTATCTCGAGGCTATGGACGAATTACCAAGGGATATGGAATCACCAATTACGAAAGCTCTTACAAAACCGTAGGTGACGAAGCCATGCAACTATTCGAACGGTTTAAAAACCGATTTGTCATTGCGGTGAGTGAGCAAAGAGTGCCTGGGGCTAAAAAAGTACTTGCAGACATGGATCTAGAGGCTCTTGTGCTGGACGACGCCATGCAGCACCGAGCCATCCGAGCGGGATTCACCATTTTAATGACGGACTACAACGATCCTTATTTCAAAGATTACGTTTTGCCTGCAGGAGACCTACGTGAAAGTCGCTCAGGGAAGAAACGAGCAGACATTATTATGGTTTCTAAATGCCCAGTGAATTTATCCGAAGAAAAGAAGAAATACTTTCGCTCGCGAATCAAACCCCAAGGAAACCAAAAAGTATTTTTTTCTTCCGTCGTTTACGACGAACATGTTTACAGCAAGGATAAGATCCTTCCTGACAACAATCTCGCCTACTACGACATCTTACTTGTGACTGGCATTGCAAACCCTTCCCCCTTAGTGGACCATCTTTCGAATTACACGAAGAAAGTAAAACACCTTCGATTCAAAGACCATCATAATTTCTCAGATCAGGATATAAAGACCATCCTGGCTGAGTACAACAAACTCGGAGAATACAAACTTCTTTTGACCACGGAGAAAGATTACGTGAGACTAAAAACTTTTGATTACCTTCGAGACTTAGTCTATTACTGGCCCATCAATGTAACGCTTGACGATCCAGAAACCTTCAACCAAACGGTATTATCTTATGTTAGATCTCATTAAATCCTCGGCAGCCTTTATTAAAGAGGTAATTAAAGACACACCTGATTACGCAATCGTCCTAGGCTCAGGTCTAGGCGCCTTAAAAGACGAAGTTGAGGTGATAAAAACCATTAACTATTCAGAAATTCCAAACTTCCCACAAACGACAGTCGTGGGACATAACGGTCAACTAATCTACGGACTACTTGAAGGAAAGAAAGTTCTGATGATGAGTGGACGTTTTCACTATTATGAAGGATACGACATGAAAACGGTCACCTTCCCCATGCGTGTTTTCCATTTGCTGGGAATTAAGAACATGGTGGTTTCGAATGCCTCGGGTGGGGTAAACCCCGATTTCAGAGTCGGCGATATCATGCTCATCAAGGACCACATTAACTTTATGCCAGAACATCCACTCCGTGGAGCCAACCTAGAAGAATTGGGCCCTCGCTTTGTGGACATGAGCGAAGCGTACGATTCAAAAATGCTTTCTACTGCGCAAGCGGCAGCAAAAGAACTGGATATTAAAGTCCACACAGGTATCTATTTAGGCCTTCAGGGACCCACTTTTGAAACGCCAGCAGAATATGGAATGGTTCGAATCCTAGGCGGCGATGCAGTTGGAATGAGCACTGTACCGGAAGTGATTGTAGCACGTCATATGGGAATAAATGTCTTTGGCATCTCGATTATCACCGATGTAGGGGGACCTGATATTGCCTTTAGTGTTTCTCATGACGAGGTACTCGCAGCAGCCGATACCGCCATGCCGAATGTCATAAAAGTAGTTCGAAAACTGATAAAAGACCACGCTATTTAGAATGTGTAAATAGAAAAACATAGGCACCTTTCGGGGTGCTTTTTTAGTTTTAACACGTCGATTTACGCTTCATACGCACTGCCTAATCACGAAGAGGATATAATTCTTAATTTTGAAGAGTGGAAAAAGAGGCAACAAGAAAAATTATTCATATTGACATGGATGCTTTTTATGCATCCGTAGAACAGCATGATTTTCCGGAGCTAAGAAACCGTCCTTTATGTGTAGGATCAGAAGAGCGTGGCGTAGTTGTGGCCGCGAGCTATGAGGCGAGAAAATTTGGCATTCATTCAGCAATGCCCTCCAAACGAGCTTTAGAAAAATGTCCCGGTCTTTTGTTTGTCCCTCCTCGCTTTGAGCGCTACAAAGAAATCTCTCAGCAAATACGCAGTATTTTCAAAGAATATACGGACCTTGTAGAACCTCTTTCTCTGGATGAAGCGTACCTCGATGTCACAGAAAACAAAAAAGGAATTGATTCTGCGAAGCAAATCGCAAGAGAAATCAGAGCTCAGATCCTAGAAAAAACAGGACTAACTGCTTCTGCAGGAATTTCGATAAACAAATTTTTAGCCAAGGTAGCCTCTGATTACCATAAACCCAACGGGCAGAAAACCATTCATCCCGACAAGGTTCTTGAGTTTCTGGAAACCCTACCCATTGAACGATTTCACGGCATTGGAAAAGTAACTGCAAACCGAATGCATGAACTGCATATTTATACAGGAGAAGATCTTAGGAAACACTCCGTGGAGGACCTCACTCACTATTTTGGCAAATCAGGTCTCTATTTTTACAATGCGGCCAGAGGAATTCATCACGCCAAGGTAAATGCAAACCGAATCACCAAAAGCATAGGGGTCGAGGATACATTCTACTCCTATCTTTCCGAAGACGTTAGTTTAAAAAAAGAACTTCAAACGATAGCCCAAAAACTATTTGAAAGAACCTCAAAACGGGAACTTCGAGGAAAAACTCTAACGCTGAAAATCAAATATAATGACTTCTCACAATTCACGCGTAGCCGCACTTCCCAAAATTTCTATCTAGATACAGAAGAAATCCTTTCCACAGCGTTGCATCTCTGGCAATTGCGACCTTTTGACAAACCCATCCGACTTTTGGGTTTAAGCCTTTCTAACTTCGAAAATCGGGAGCAAAAATCGACTTCTGTTCAACTCAAGATTCCGTACGACTTATACCCGTAACCCCCTTTCAATCAGCTCTCGCCGCATTTTACTCTTCATATTTAGAACAATTCTAAATTATTGTCTAATTCAAGAATTAACAGTAACTTACAGCGCTTGTTTGCCAAGTAACACACTTGAAAAAAAAACCCAAATTTATGACTAAGTCTCCAAAGAGTTGGACACTCGTCCACTTGCGAAATTACCATCGTGATAAGGTTCAAATAGACACGAGTAAATTCACAATTATCTATACTGCAAAGGATGATGTGACTTTGCACATTGGAGATTCCAAAATTAAAATAGCAAGCGAAAACTTTTTCTTTCTGCCTCCGAATGTGGACTTCTATTTCGAAAAAAAATACAGAACCGCTTTTGTGTTCGCATTTGACCAAGACTTCTTTATCTCGCGCCTCGAACTACTTTACCAGATTAAGAACGGAAATCTATTTAGTAATCCGAAGGGGACCCTTGTCAAAAACGATTTCTTCCCGTATGAACTTATTTTAGAACATTATTACTTACCGGTTCGTCGCCCTGGCGCAAACCAAATAATTCGCAAGAACAGTCTTTTAAACTTTTTAGAGTTCATCCTAATTCGCATCCTGTTAAGTAGCGATAGCGAAATGAAAATCCATTCTCAGCAAACCTATGAAAAGGAGATTACGGATCGGTTTCTATTTATATTAGCGCATGAGGAAACCATAAACCTCAATGCCACCTATTATTCCGAACAACTCAATATCACAAAACGAACCTTGGACAACGCCATAAAGGATACTTATGGATGTACAGCCAAAAAATATTTAATTGGCAAAGCCACCGAAAGATCTAAGACTTTACTGATCACTACCGACAAGCCGATTAAGCAAATTAGTGCAGAAGTGGGCTTCTCTCAGGAGTCAAACTTCGTCAATTTTTTCAAAAAGAACACAGGTCTTACGCCGGGACAGTTCAGAACGACCCTCACAAGCGAGCAACCCGCTCTAAATTTCATGTCGCCGAAGCTAACCAAGACCAAAAAAACGCAATGAAAAATGCATTTGATTATCAATTTAATCACGACGATAATACCATTAAAGTACGAACGATCGTTCATGTGAAAGAATAAATCATTACGTAAAAGTCCGTATTTATGCATGTTACATGCGTATGGTTATCAAAAAATACAAAAAAGTTATGCAAAACGTTTGCATAACTTTTTTGTATTTTTTGATAATATTCTTAGGAATTCACTGAAGTATCTTTGCACTCGAAAACAAAGGGATTCACCACTCAGTTTTCAAAGCTAACACAATTTATTATAAAAAACAATAGAATATTCATGAAAAAATCAGCAATTTTATTTGGAGCACTTTTAGGTCTAGTATCAATTACAGCGAATGCACAAACTACAGCAACTGCAACCGTAAACGTTAGACTTCATCCAATCCAAACTATTATCGTAAATCCTTCTAATCAAAATGTAAATTTAGATTACAACACAGAAGCAGATTACTTAAATGGGGTAGACGCAACACAAGCAGATCACCTTACTGTTTATTCAACTGGCGCATTTGCAGTCACTGTAAAATCTGATACCGACAAATTAAAAAGTACTGCTACAGGTGTAACAGAAGACATCGAGGCAAGTGACATTTTTGTGACCGCAAGTGCGGGAACTACAAATGCACTAGAGGCCACGGGAGTAACCTACGAACCAGCTGTATCTCTTAAGACAACTCCAACAGCTTTATTCTCCAGTACCATTGGAGGGGTAAACAAAAACGTCAATGTGAACTATGCAGCCAAAGGAGACTTGGATGCATATGTAAATAAATACTTTAACGTAGAGAACCCAACCGTTTATACGACTACAGTAACATATACGATTGCAGCACAATAATTTCTGCTTGACTAAAAACATAACAAGGCAGTTTAGGAACAATTTCTTAAATTGCCTTTTTTGCAATCCTATGAGACGACTATTCTACTTTATAGGCCTTGTGTTTTTATTCGTTCCTTTTATAACACAAGCACAGACTGGCATTACGGTAGGGCCACCGAGAACTTACTTCATTTCCGCTCCCGGAGAATCTCAAACAAAAAAGATTCTGGTGAGCAATCCGAGTAAAACCGGTACCATGAACTTAACCGTATCCTTTAACGATTGGTCTTATGACCTGCAAGGAGGTAATGTCATGGTAGATTCTGGCACACTACCCACTTCCTTATCGGGTTGGTTAACTATAATGCCTCAAACTTTCTTTACTTTAGCCCCAGGGGAAAGTAGAGAACTTGAAATTACATTAACGGCACCTACGCCATCGGCACCCTTCGAGCCTGTACATACGACAATGCTTTTCATTACGCAAACCAATCCTTCGGATTCGTTTAACGAAAAGGGGGCTATGGTGAAAGTGGCCGTTAGGACTGGGGTCAAAATTTACCATCAGTATACATCGGATACCGCTAGGCCCGATATCACATTTACCAACTTTAAATTTGAAAAGGAGAAGAAGCAATTGCTACTTAACTTCACGAACGACGGAAATACTTGGACCGATGGGGCTATCCTCTCGGAACTCGTTTCGCAGACAGACGGATCCGTCGTAACACTCGCAGATCAGGTTATCTACACGATGCCTAAGGATCATAGACAGGCGGCCATTAAACTACCCGAAAACTTAAAACCGGGCAAGTATTTGGCAACAGCTACATTCTCTCATACGAAGAATGATGTCATCAAAATGGCGGAGCTTTCTTTTACTTATGAATAAATTATTCATTCTTTTAATACTATCCATTCCATTCTTCCACTATGGACAAGCTGTTAGAATTGAACCCCACAATACAGGCTGGTTTCCAGTGGACAGTTACCAAGGTGCAAGAGTCTCTAATTTAATTAAAGTACCTATTCATTTGACTTCCACACAAGGATACCAAATGTCTGGGTGGTCACTTCGTTTCAGAGTGGTTGGCCCAATTACGAACGGAGCTATTACCATAAATCCGGCAGATTTACAAAAGATTAAATTCCAAGTCTCTACAATTACAAGTAGTGGTGCTAACGACGACGGTATGGTTGCTAATTTAAATAATGTGGGAGCCGATCTTTCACTTATCCCATTTAGCACAGGCAGTACAGCTATAGTCCCCTATTCGAACTTTAATTTACAAGTTACCAACCGATACCTAGGTATTAACCTTGGCCTAGATGTTGAGATGGAAGGGGGAACGTACTTAGAGCAGTACTCATCTTGGAACTCCTACACAGTAAATTTAGTTTTCGAATTGCGAAATCGAAAAGGACAAATCATGCCGAGTGGACAGCCAGCTCCGGTGGCCTTTGCTATGAGAATTCACCCTAGGGACACACCTCCAATCGAACAGAATTACCTTGTCTCGCTGAATCCAAATGCTTCGAATGTCCTGCTTGAATTCAAGACACCGAACGATTATGCGAATGGAGTAACCCAAGTGCAGCCACAGGCGCTCTCTATCCTTTCAGAAACCCCCTATTTTCTGCAAGTAAAAACCCTTAGCACTGACCTTTCAAGCACGACAAGCACTCTTCCTTTCAATAGCGTTCAATTAACCATGAAAGAAAGCCAAAGTGGTTCGACAACAGGTTCCGTAATGCTTTCAACCACAAACCAGACACTTCATAGTTCTCCAGCTCACAGCACTATCAAAGGATATGATTTGACCTACTTTATTAAACCTCCTACTGATAACTACGGATTTTTTAATAAACCTTATCAACTCTATAGCGGAACTCTTCTCTTTAGCATTACCCCACAATAAACAAGTTGACTTGCTTCTTAAAAAATACCATCCTTTTCCTTGCACTGCTTAGCTATTTAGGGCTCAATGCGCAGGCGGGCGATTTCTCCATGACTAGTGACAAAAACATTAGTGTCACAAACGAAGAATTAGTCACTTTAATCCTTAAGATTGAGAATAAAAGTGATTTAGAAGGCGATTTTCAGCTTGAAACTAGTGGAAATCAATATTTAAGAATCTTAAAGACCAGCAGTGCAATTAGTCTTGGAGCAAAAGAAAAGACCTTCCTACCTATTAAATTTTTAGTTACCAAGAGCCAACCTGCAGGGAAAGCTTTCATTTCCTTCAAACTGCGTGATCAATCCAAAAATATCCTTGCAGAAACCTCTACCACTCTCACGATTGCTCCTAAAAGAATTTTAAAAATATCAACAAACGAACCTCAGGAAATCATTTATCAAATTGGAGATTCCCTTCGAATCCGCACTCAAGTATACAACGCAGGAAATCATAGTGAACAAGTAAAGCTAGTCGCCTCATTCCCCTCTTCGTCTGGCAGCCCAATCAGTATTGAAAAGAACATTAAACTCGAGCCCTTTTCAAGTCAAAATGTGACCTTTTCCAAGATCATTGATCGCGAACTATTGCAACAAGAACTATTCAACGTAAATGTTGCGATGCTGAATGATCAAAATGAATTCATCGGGAATGCGATCGTACTCGTCCAAAATGCCCTTGGAAACCGTAGATACGTAGACCCAAATCAACAGCGACTACTAACGAATGTAGGAAGAGGCAACCAAGTTAGCTGGAGTCTTAGAAACCCCTTCAACAAACTAGATGCGGCACAATCAATTGATCTAAATACGACGGTGAATTCCGGAGATCTGCAAGCTGAATTTAATCTCAATAGTACGTTTTACCATAACAAATCTCTTCCCCCCCTCTTTCAAAACACATACCTTAAACTAGAACGCCAAGGCCTGGGTTTAAAAATCGGAAATCTAAGTACAAGTGACCTTGACATTAGCTTAACGGGGCGAGGGGTCGAGTTGTATCTTATTCCAAAGGAAGAACAAAAGAGTACGTTTAAAATTGGAGCAGTCGAAAAAAGTTACAACTTATTCGACCCCTTAGACTTTAAAAATTCTCCTCGGGGATACACTGCGTTTGCTACCTCCACGACTACTCTTACCAAAAACACTCAAATCGAAAGCGATCTTGTTTTCGACCAGGATCCCCTTTCAACCAACGTCCTATTAAATACAGGTTACTTCTACAACACAGAAAAGACGCAGTACGGTATTGTTCTCGGGTATGGGAAATCGAAATCTACAGACGAATCCAATCGAAAGGAAAATTCCATGGCTGCTGGTATTCATTATAGAACTCAATGGAAAGCGTATACAATTAATTCTGATAACTATTTTAGCACTGGATATTACCCAGGAATTAGAAAAGGCAGCACTACATTCAATCAAAGAATTGGTAGACAATTTAAAAACACAAGCGTTTGGGCGCAGTACAATTTTAATCGGTACGATCCAAAAAACATTAATCCACTTTTTCACTTTTCTACCACCACCACTCGACATCAAGCAGAAATAGGAACTCAATTTCTATTAGGATCAAATGTGTCAATGACAATTTCTCCTCAGTTTCAGAGTGAGACTGCTGGAATTTACCTCGCGGATTATTTATCGAGTACACTTGTAGAGTTCCAGTCTGCACTAGTCAACAAAACAATAGGATTTCAGACAAATAACAATTTACATAGATTCAACTTATCAGTAGTAGAAGGAATTGCAAGGTATAAAGGGTATACAGAGACCCTGTTCGTAATCAAAACTCAATTAAACTACTATTACAAAAATCTTCTTTTCAACATAAGCGCTCAAAAAGGAAATTTTCTTCTTTATGAGGGCACTCGAAACCAGCAGCTTACCAACGATACAGAAAAATACACCGCGCTAATTAGTTACCGAAAAGACTTTTTCAATAAAAAACTGAGTCTCAATTTTAGTGGAATGGCGAATAAAGACTCATTCGTTGGAACCAGTTTATCGCTTTCTACAAATGCTGAATTAAAGTTAGGTCGATCGACATCCATTTTCGCCTACTACGGCTACACAAAATTCATTGACAGTTTTTACGATTTCAACAACACCTATTTACAATTTGGTATTACACAAGAAATCCCTACCATTGGAGAGCCGGGTGTGAAATACAAAAATGGAACGATTGCCGTGTTTGTGTATCATGACATCAATAACGATGGTAGTTTTAATCCAGAAACGGACTACCCTGCAGTTGGAAAGCAAGTTCAAATCAATAAAACGATCTTTATAACAGGAAAAGACGGAAGAATCAAATACAGACAAGTTCCCTACGGGAATTACACAGTAAAATCCATTGAACGCGATTGGTATGCCGAAGTCATTAGGACAGATCTTGATAGTCGTTCTATAGAGCTCACGATCCCCTTAGAAAAAACAGGTCAAATCTTTGGAAGCTTACAGTATACCCACTACAACAAAAACCAATACGAAGTGAGTTCCAATCTCACAGGAATTCAAGTCCTATTCAAAAGTGCACACGGTAAAGAGTTCACCTTTTATACAAATGAAAAGGGAGAGTACCGAGCTTATTTACCGCTTGGTCAATACCACATGACCGTAGATGCAGAAAGTTTACAAGAGAATGTGTACGTAGATCAAAATCCTATATCAGCCACTGCAAAGGAAAACGAAGTAACCACCCTACCCACTACCATTCTTAAGATCAAAGAGCGCCGAGTAGAGATCAAACGTTTTGGAGAATAATCTTTTTTAAGCAGACTCACTATTCAATTATAAATTCAGTAGGCTGCTTAAGATTACGTAAATTCGTGTAAATATCTAACAAATGAATCAGGTCATGCTTCAAGGGTTTCACTGGTACAGTGAAGGGAACGGTGTACTTTACAATGAACTTAAAGAAAAGGCTTCGTATCTAAACGAACTTGGCATAAGTTCCCTGTGGCTCCCTCCTGCTTACAAAGCTTCTGGCGGTGGATATTCAGTTGGGTACGACCCTTACGATTTATATGACCTTGGAGAATTTGATCAAAAAGGGACGATTCCAACCAAGTATGGAACTAAACAGGAGTTAATCTCGGCTTGCAAAGAACTGCAAGAATCAGGAATCTCAATCATAGCCGACATCGTGATCAACCATAAAGCCGGAGGCGATGAAAAAGAACAATTTCATGTGGTACGCGTCAACCCTGAGAATCGACAAGAGAATCTTTCTGAGCCCTTTGAGATTGAAAGCTATACCAAGTTTACATTTCCAGGGCGAAAACAGAAATACTCCTGCTTTGAGTGGGATTTCACATGCTTTTCCGGTGTCGATTACGCAGAAGGACAAGAGGCTGGAATCTTTCAAATTATAAACGAGTTTGGAGAAGGTTGGGAAGAAGTTATAGGAGATGAAAAAGGGAATTACGATTATTTGATGTACAACGACATTGAGCACCGAAACCCTTTCGTAAGAGAAGAACTCGGAAATTGGGGCAAATGGTACCACGACCAAATCTTCTTTGATGGGCTAAGACTTGATGCGGTTAAGCATCAATCTCCAAACTTTTACAAAGAATGGCTCAATAACCTTCGCTCGAATACGGGAAAGAATCTTTTTGCCGTAGGTGAGTACTGGGCTCCCGGTCAGCTTCCTCTCCTACTGGAATACATTGAAGCCACCGAGGAATGCATGAGTTTATTTGACCCTTCACTACAACACCAATTTCATTTGGCTTCGAAACAGGGAGAAGAGTTTGACTTAACCCAAATCTTTGAAGGCACCCTCACAAAGGAAAGACCGGATCTTTCGGTCACTGTGGTCGCCAACCATGACACGCAACCTCTTCAACAATTAGAAGCGCCCGTAGAGCCTTGGTTTAAACCTCTTGCCTACGCCCTAATCTTACTAAGAGAGGATGGCTACCCTTGTCTGTTTTATCCGGACCTGTTCGGAGCAAGCTACAAAGACCAAGGAGAAGATGGGAAGGAATACGAGATTTTTCTACCCAAAGTGGAAGGTCTTGAACTCCTTCTAAAAGCAAGAAAGAAGCACGCATTTGGATTGCAGCGAGATTTCTTCTCTGAGCCCACTTGCATTGGATGGACAAGAGAAGGAGATTCGGAACATGAAGGGATTGCTGTGGTTTTAAGCAACGCAGGCGAGAATCGAGTCTCTATGGAAGTGGGTACGAGGTATGCGGGCACACACTTTTCTGATCTACTTGGCCACATAGAGCAAGTCGTTGAAATCAACGAATCCGGATGGGGAGAGTTTCCCTGCCCTGCAGGTAGCCTCGCCGTGTTTAGCAAGAAAGAAAACTAAATCACTTCGATTCAGAAACCAAAACCTTTTTGGCCGTCTTTTTGGTTCCGTCAATCGGATGATTGTACGGAAGCTCTAGTAGCTCTGCGACAATTCCATAAACCTCTACATTTTTAAACTCTCGAGTCGTCTTGCCCTGTTTAAACTCTGGACCTGTCGCATAAAACACAGATTTCATTTCGGGAACTTTTTTGGGATCATACCCATGCTTTCCAGGGGTTTTGTAATCGTTTTCGCTTAAAAAGACCTTCCCCTTTCTTGGAACAAGGTAAATATCTCCCATTCGAGATGCAAACGTATCAGGCCCACTTCGATAATGGAGTCTTTTAGGAAAACGAGTAGCGAGATATACTTTGTAGTCGTTTGTTCGGGATTTTTTTAGCTCTTTGTAAGTGGAAAGAATCTGCTTTGGGTCTTTTACTTGGACACGAAGCAAGGTTTGAGCATTCACAAAACGAAAGCGATCGCTGTCGTTTAAAACTTGTGGAATCGAAAGGGGATTATCTAAATCCACTCCAAGCATTCCGTGATCGGAAACAAAGATAAAATTGACATTCGGCAAGCCTAATTTCTTCACCCTTTCTTGGAGCTCTCCTACCGCTTGGTCTACCATTAATACAGCCTCTTTCGTCTCGCTGGATTCAGGACCATGCAAATGTCCCATCTTATCTACCTCGTAAAAATACATGGTAATCAAATGAGGTCTTTTTTCTTCGGGAAGCTTAAGCCAATTCTCAACAATCGAAATACGCCGGTTTGCATCAAACTTCTCATGGTAAGGGTAATAAAAACTAGGTCTGGTTCCTCCTGCGGTGCCGTTCGAAGCCACCCAGAACAAACTAGCAGCCATCGTATGGTGATTTTCTGCTAAGCCCCAAAGCGGAAGTCCCTTTAACCAAGAACCGTCCGTTATCTTTCCCGCACGACTCATAGAAAAATCTTCCTGTCTTTTCGTATCGTAAAAATTATTGTCTACAAATCCTGTGTGGGAAGGATACATTCCTGTCACAAGCGTATAGTGGTTCGGTCCTGTAACCGAAGGATAAGAAGGTACCATCGCTTTGGCTTGTACTCCTGAGTGGGCTAGAGCCAAAAGGTTTTTCGCTCCATATTTCTTTGCATAATCAAACCGAAACCCATCCGCAGAGATTAGAATCACGTACGGTTTTTTCATTGCTTCTGCACTATTGCTCCGGCCTGGAACCGCCACTTGCGCGGTATCCACCTGAGCAAACCCTAAAAACAAAACGAAACTATAGCAAAGAACAAGGTACTTTTTCATGGCAAATTTTCTTAAAGTCCTACAAAAATAAGACTTTCAAAGAGGAGAATGTTTAATTTCATGTTAAATCGGGGGAAGACTCTATTCAAAGTTAAAAAAATGCTTAACTTTAGTCTAGTAAAACCATACCATCATGACAAATATTGTATTTCCAGTTGATTTCTCCGATTCTACCGATTTACTGATAGAGGGAGCTGTTAAATTTGCCAAGACCACAGAGGGTAAAATCTTTCTTATTCACGTGGCTCCTTCCGACATCGGATTTGCCATTGGGGACATGGGCTTTCAATACTTTCCTGAAGTGGAACAAAATGAGATTAAAGAAGAGCTACATCTTCTAAATGGACTCCAAGAAAAAATCAAAGCTATGGGTGTGGAGTGTGAGCACCTGCTAAGACAAGGAATCGCGAAAGACGTAATTTTAGAATACGCAAAAGACAAAAATGCCGATTACATTGTCATGGGGTCTCACGGAAGAAGTGGAATCTACGATGTATTTGTGGGAAGTCTAACTAAAGATCTGACAAAAAGCTCCTCTATTCCTGTACTCGTAATTCCTTGCCACGGCAATTAATTACAGAATCCAGGGGCTTCTCTATTTCTACAGTTTTTGACAGTACATGTTAAAAAGTACTTCATTGTTTTTTGTGGTTGACCTTTTGAAACTTCCCTTTCATATGAAGTATCTCCTTGGTGAGTTCGAAAAACTGCATTTCATCTTCCAAATCTGAATCCTTGTAATCGGTCACAATAAAATAAGATTGAAGGCCGTTACCAATGACATACTCGGACTTTTCAGGTTTAACTTTAATTTCCACATCCTTTGAAATGGCTTGTTGTATCATGAACTCATTTGTAGGCCGTAAAAATATACTAAGGGACATTCCGTCTACATCAAACTGAAAATTCAAATTGCTTGGAGAAAATACATGTTTCCCACCATCATCTATAGGTTCCGCACTTTGGGTGGTTTCAAACAGATATACCTGAGCTTGCAGGTTTTGAGCACTGCAAAAAAGTATAAACAGAGCTAGGATTAAAATGGTTTTCATAGGAATGCTTTTTAAATAGATTTATGATTTTACTCACTGTAAAATCAGTTAACAATATCTTCAACTTGATTTTTTTCTTTAAATAAGTTGTTAACTTTAAGTAGAAAAAGACGTGTACGTGCGTAATTGTACACCGTACTTTTTCAAAAGTATTTTAATTTTTCTTTTGATCAACCATTTTAAAATTCCCTTTCATATGCAGTACCTCATCGGCGAATTCAATAAACTGAAGTTCATCTTCCGTATCTGAATCCTTGTTATCGGTAACAAAGATAAAAGACCAGGGGCCGTTGCTAAAGATATACTCGGTATGTTTAGGTGTCTCCGTGATATGTACATCCTTTTCAATCCCTTCTTCTCCTAGCACCTTATTTGTACTTCCGTCAATTAATGTGAGAGTCAATTTGTCAACATTAAACTGAAACTTCAAATCGCTAGGTCTAAATACCTGCTTCCCCTGCGCATCTCTCGGCCCCGCGCCATGCGTGGATTCAAACAGATACACCTGAGCTTGCAGGTTTTGAGCACTGCAAAAAAGTATAAACAGAACTAGGACTAAAATGGTTTTCATAGGAATGCTTATATAACCAATAATAACATTACTCAAGGAAACTTTGACCTACTCTGGCTTAAGGTAAATAATAGTAAATATACCTTTTAAATGAAGCGTTTCCCCTGTTGAATCGAAAAACTTCATATGATCCGTTCCATTGGGATCCGTATAATCCTCTACTGTTATGGATTCCTTTGTTTTATCGGTAAATATATACTGCGTATAATCAGATTTTTCTTCAGCACGGGCATCATTGTCAAAGGAATATTGACTTATTACCAAATTCGTCACAGGATCAATCGCAGATATTTCTTTTTTTTCTCCATCTAAAATAACTTTTATATGGGTCTGCTCAAACTTGTGCCTGCCTTCTGCATCGGGTGGACCCGCAAATTCGATAGCTTCGAAATAAAACATTTGAGCAGCAAGTCCTTGTGACAAGCAAATTAGTGCAATGACGAGGAAGTTTAAAATGGTTTTCATAGTGATGTTAATTTAAAAAAGAGAATCTTCAAGGCTTCGAACTAAAATTGAAACAAACCTATGCCGAAAATAGCAAACTTGCAATACCTAATTCTAGCATGATACAACTGAGGCATGCATACTTTATTCTTCCCTTTTAAGGTAAATCATGCGGAATTCACCTTTGTAATGGGAAATTTCATCATCCAATTCAAGAAATTTCATCTCATCCGGTTTTGTAGGATCTTTATAATCAATAACGAAAAGGCTAGTCCAAAAACCGAACTCAAAATCGTATTCTGTACGCTCCGATTTCTTGGTCACTGTAACCGCTCCTAATTCTTCAATTTGTTCTGTCATACCCGTGACTCCGTCAATTATTAGAAGTTCTTTTTTCCCGGTATTGAATAAATAATTGAATTTTCATTCTTTAAATCCTTGTTTACCCGACGAATCTGGACCTGTCCCGAGTTGATTGGTAGCAAAAAAATACATTTGAGCGGAGAGTTTTTGAGTGGTGCAAAATAAGACTATGAAAAGCAATATGACAACATTTCTCATAGGTATCGTTTTTAAATTAAAGTATTGTGTACTATAAAAAGAATATAATAAACAAATCTAGCACGATTTAGCAAGTCCTGAAATACCTACAATTAGGTATTTAAAATAGAGACAAGGAAAATGCAGTAAAATCTTACAAAAAAACGTTAGAAGGATCCAAATTTAAAATCAGCAATTGCAATGATGCAGAAATTAACCCGTACGAAACAAGACTAAATACAGTCTCATTATCAAGACAAAAAAAATACCGTTCTTTTGAAGGGAGCGGTATTTCTAACAATCAATTAATTAATCTTTTTTGTAAATAGCAGGATCGTAATACGGTCTCTTTACTTTAGAAGGAGATTTGTAATCTTTGTCCTTGTTATTCCCAAGAGGAACCATTAGCTCCCAGCACCAATAAATGAAGATGGCACTAGCCACTACAAACAGAACCCAATTTAACACGTTACCGAACAAATCGTAAAAACCAAATGCCCACTTGAACACGTCACTTAAGAATAACCAGAAAGATGTCATTATTTTCCTTTTTTAAATTAACTTTGCACAAATTTATTAAAAAATGTTCAAACTACTTTCAAAAGAAAGCAATATTTTTTCGATACCGGTCTATATTTTCTTTCTTCTCGTTGTAGTAGTGCTTTTCAACGTTTTAAATTTTAGTTATCTGGATTTTATTTCGGTCGCAATCGCCTTTTGTGGGGTCGCTTTGGGGTATTTCGTTTTTAATCAAATAAACTTAACTTACAATACGCATCTGCCCCTGGTTTTATACACGGCGCTTATCTTTGCGTTCTATGACGGGACCATCGATATTGGTATTTCGGTGACGCTTTTTGTCAACTCGGTTTTGCTTTTTCTTTTAACCTCTACGCAGGAACATTTCCGGAAGCAGTCCTACCTCTTGGTTGGATTTTTATGTGCGGTGAACTATTTTTTCCTCCCTCCTGTCTGGCCAATGCTACTGTTTGTGATACTCCATATCATTGCCACGGCTCAGCACATTGCCCTCAACTTATTCCGTTTCTTTTTCGGGATATGCCTTTGCCTAGTGACCTACTTGAGTGTGATGTTTTTTATTGGGTATACAACGCTCGATCCTAATTACTTGCCCCTAACGGTGGGATCTCTAATGCAGGATTATTACCCGCTTTACTTCTTACTTCCGATACTCCTTATGAGTATCTATGCAATCTTTGACCATTTTCAACATTACAATGAGAAGAGCCCTGACTCTCGATTTAAATATACGTTCTTACTGGTTTTTACCCTCGCACAAGCCATAAGCATTGTGCTCTATATGGGGCCTCATTACGAATACCTTTTGGTTCTTGCTTTTCCCGTAAGTCTAATCCTATCGCGCATGCTACGCTATTTGCCTAAGTATGCCTACCGAGAAATTGGACTTTGGGTCATTTTAATTTGCTTACTGCTTTATAAAGGCGGAACTTTCTTTCAATTATTCTAATTTTGCATTATGATTCAAATAGACAATAAATTAATCTCCGAGGATATCTTTTCCAAACAGTTTGTTTGCGACCTCACACGCTGCAAAGGAGCTTGCTGTGTAGAAGGAGATGCGGGCGCTCCTTTGGAGAAGGAAGAAGCCGAACTCTTAGATACCCTTGTAGAAAAACTAAGACCGTACCTTCGAAAAGAAGGACTTCAAGCGATTGAAGAACAAGGAGCGTGGACTTTTGATCCTTACGACGGAGGTCTTGTAACCCCACTTGTAAATGGAAACGAATGTGCCTATGTCATTTTCGATGAGAAAGGGGTAACCAAATGCGGAATCGAAAAAGCGTACGAAGAAGGAGCTGTAGAGTTTCACAAACCGATCTCTTGCCACCTCTACCCGATCCGAACCACAGAGTACTCTACGTTTACCGCTTTAAACTACCACGAGTGGCCCATATGTGCACCTGCTTGTGATTTAGGAAAATCCCTTGAGGTACCGGTATACAAATTTCTAAAAACGCCTTTAATCCGTAAATACGGTGAGGATTTTTACAATGTGCTTAGCGATGCTGCCACCGAGTGGGAAAAAGAATTTAACTCTGATAAGGAGTAAAATCGAGTTCTTTCTTAGAAGCTAGCAGGACTTTTAGCAATAAGCAAACAAAAAAATCGACCTTAAAAAAGGCCGATTTTTTTTGTATTGTAAAAGACTAGGTAAGCCTAGATCTTACTTCTTTAGAATTTCTAAAAACTCGTCGTGAGATACTTTGGTCGATTTCTTTTCCGATGTTTCCAAAATCACGTCTTTCAGTTTCGCCATTCCTACTTCAGAAGAAATTTGTCTTACTTGTTCTTCTTGCTTAAGCATTTCTACCGCGTATTTTTGAATTTCTTCGTCTGGAAGGTGGTGAATACCGTAGACTGCAAGTTGGTTTCTTACCATTTGCTCGCTTTGTGCTAGTAGGTCTGCGTAATCCAGCTCGATGTTATTGTCGGTCATTAATTTCCCTTCAATAATTTGAGATTTCACGATTTCCTTTTCGTTTTCAAAAATCTCTTTCGCTTGCTCTTCAGACTGGATGTTCTCGTTAGAGAATTGCAACCATTTCACAAGGAATGCTTCTGGAAGATTCACTTCTTGCTTCTCGTTTACTTGTTCCAAAATTTTGTTCACAAAGTGAATGTCTGCATTTTGTTGGAAGTATTCGTCAAGTTCGGTTTTTACTTTCTCTTTTAATTCGTCTTCTGAACTAATGGTTCCTTCTCCGTATACTTTGTCGAAAAGCTCCTGGTTAAGTTCGTGAAGATCTAAAGAATAGATATCCATTACTTTCACTTCAACCTCATCGTGGTGAAGGTGTTCAAGTTCTTCTTTTGAAAATCCAAGCTCAGTCGCTAAGTCCTCATTTTTTTCTAACTCATTTTTAGAAACTTTTACGCTTCCTTCTTTTTTCAACTTTTTCACAAGTTCGAAGGCTGCTTTTGTTTCTTTGGTTGCAGTAACCGTTTTTGGATGGTGGTGGTGCTCACCCTCTGCATCTTCTTCTACCACTTGAGATACCTCAAGGGCAATCTGAGAATCGGCTCCAATTTTATCTTGCTCTACACGGGTAGCAAAACGTTTTTGCATGTTTTCAATGCTCTGTCCAATTTCTTTGTCAGACGCCTCTACTTCGTAGTGAGGAGCCGAGTAAGAAGCTAAGTCAATTTTGAAATCCGGTTCGTAACCTACTTCAAAAGAAACCGTCAGTTGTTCTGCATTAAGATCTAAATCGTCAACAGGGACCGGTACGGGCTGACCTACCATCTTAAGATCGTTGTCTTTGATGTAGTTGTTTAAAGCCTCAGAAACTACTTTGTTAATTTCTTCGAAAGAAATAGGAGCTTCGTACTGCTTTTTTACCATGCCCATTGGCACTTTTCCTTTTCTGAATCCAGGTACTTGGGCATTCTTAGCGTAGTTGTGAAGTTGTTTGTCCACATTCCCCTTATAATCCGCTTTGTCTACGGTCACTGTAAGTAATGCGCTTACCTCATCATGATTTTGTGCTGTAACGTTCATTATATGATCTATTATTTGATTAAAATTAAGGTTCGCAAAAATACGAAAATTTTGCAAACAATGCCCATAAAGCGAGGGGATTATACCAAAAATCCCAGCAGTAGGCCTGCTGGGATCCATTCAGAAGTGGAAAAACTAGTTTTTGATCTCGATTTGAGCGTTTACATCCGCTTCACCGCCAATCACCTCTCCAAATTGTTTCTGCGCAGAAGGCATTTGGTCGTTCACGCTTTGGGAACCGTGGTAAAGTTTGACACTCACTCTAGCGGGAGACTGCACCTGGCTAACTTTCCAAAGAGTCTTTAGGCCAAGTTTCTGTCCGTCAGAGCGGATCACGTCGTTTGGAAGCCTTGTGAGCTCAAGATCAACCCCTGCAAATTCAAAGGTGATAAAGTGCTCGTCTTTCTCCTCGATAATTTCCCCTAGCATACTTTCCAAATGACCGTCATGTCTGTGGAAAAAATCAAGACTTAGCTCATAGTTTTTTCCGGGCGCTAGGATCAAATCGGAGGAAGCTTTGCCTCCTAAATAGGTTATTACTTGAGGTGCACTCGTGCTTCCCTGTTCTTTAAAACTTAGAGTAATTTGTTCAATTTCTTCGTGTTCATGAATATCCTCAGGAACTCCGTCCCTACGACAAGAAGTGAATAAAACAGCGATCAGTAGTATAGTAAAGATAGAATATATTGATTTCATAATAGTAAAATTTTTATAAAGAATAAGTTAGTGTTAAAATAAAATTACGGCCTTGTTCAGGCGAAAAATACCGCATACGATTCATAGAATCGCGGTACTCTGTGTTTAATAAATTGGTGATCCGAAGATCGAAATTAAGGCTTTTCGCAATCGGTCCTCCAAGAGACAGCGACCAGAGGTCGTATCCTTTCGGAGTGGAGCTTACATCCAAAACCTTCTCTACGATTTGTCCATCCTCAATGAGACTTAGCTCTACATTTCGTAGAGGGAATCTCTTTTGTTTCAGAACCAGTAGGTTTTCTAGTTTTGCGTAATAGGCCTTGGATTTAAAGCCCGAGAACTCAATGCCGTTTCGAAACTGCGTAGGTTGCATTAAAATTAGAGGCTCGTCATGACTTAAATCTTGACCTCTTAGGCCGCTGGCCTGAGAAGTCCATTTTAAAGCCTTGGTAAGGTTCCAATTTAAATCCACGTCCACGCCGTAAAGTCTTGCCTTAGTTTGTTGAAAAGACCAAATCAAAAACACGCCTCGATTGGAATTCTGCACCCCCGTTGGAATCTGACTAATGTAATTTGAAGAGTGCATAAAGTAAGGGGAAACCTCCAGAGAGAACCCCTCTAACCACGGTCTCTTTACTTTCGCCGTCAAACTAAAATGATCAATCTGTTCCGACTCAATCGCAAGGGAACCTACTTCAATCGTGGAGGCAGAATGATGCAGTCCGTCTGCAAACAGTTCCGCCGCACTAGGCGTTCTCGAAGACCTTGAATACCCAAAGTCTAAACTAAAATCGCTTCCTACATGGTAATTTGCAAACGCACTGAGCGAGAGATTGTGGTAATCTAAAATCGGATTCGTGAGCACACGACTCCCCTCGTGAGAGACTTCAAACTCTGAATACTTAGATTCAAACCTGGATTCCCAATCGCTTTGGTCGTAGTATTTGTACGCATCGTAGCGATTAAATTCATAGCGAGCTCCCGCTCCCAAATGAAATTGTGGGCTCAGACGATAATTTAAAGTCGAATAGATTCCTAAATTATAGCGATAATAGTCTGGGATGAGTCTTCTGGCTTTGGTGGATGGATCGGGGTAATTATCCTCAATCGCTCCAAAAACACCCGTTTCCAAATCCCAACTTTCACGCTCAATCAAATGATCCACTTGCAGTCGGTGGGTAATAAGCTCCAAATCCATAGAAGGAAGAGTGCTTAATTCTCCTCTTCTCAAATCGAACTCTTTTCGCTGGTTGATTTGAAAATCGTACTGTGCACTTAGTTTCCCAAAATTGGCAAACCGATGGTAGGCCTCTAGTTTCACCACATGGTGAGCCACTTCCTGTCTCGGATTTGAAATTTGGTAACTAAAGTCATCGAGATAAATCGGACGGCTGCTTGCAATTGCATCGTAGAAATCTTCTGGACCGCCCAAATGCGAGCCTCTGTAGATTCCAAACTTTTGATTCACTCCCGAATAGGAAGCTTCAAAACCATTGGTAAAGCTTCGTTTGCCTACCGCAAAGCGAAAAGAGCTTTGCTCAGCACCTGTATTTTGAAGCGTATGGTGGGGAATCTGGATGTCTCCTAGTTTTTGGTAGGAACCACCAGTAGTCACAAACCAGTCGTTTTCCCAGGCTTTTCCTAGATCCGTTCCTAGCTTCAGCCCACGACCACTGGAAATCCCAGAAGCAGTGATCTTCCCCATGAGGGTGTCTTTGCGAGGCATCGTTTTTGGCTCTAAGAGAACGAGTCCCCCTGCCGCATCACCCCCGTACTTGAGAATACCTGCTCCTTTCACCACGCGAACCCGCTGAAACATGGAGGGGTCTACACTCGGCGCATGCTCCACACCCCATTCCTGTTCATTTAAGCGAACCCCATCGTTTAGTATGGCGACACGAGTTCCGTAAAGTCCATGAATGATGGGTTTGGAAATCCGACTTCCTGTACTTAAAATCCCTACTCCACTTAAATTGCTCAAAGCACTTCCAAGGGTTTCAGAACTGAGTCTTTGAAGGTCAGTTGAGGAAAGGGTTTGTATGGAATGTCCCGATTTCTGCTTGACCCCTGCTCCCTCTACGACGACGGCTTCAATATCGTGAAGATGATGCTCCATTCGAATGGTAATTCGAGTAGAACTCACAAGATCGATTCCCATTTCGTAAGGCTCACATTCCGGGTGTGTTACTTTTACATGATAATGACCTTTGGGAAGGTTTTTAAATTGAAAACGTCCATCAGAATCACTGGTAGCAACTCGATCACCGAGTTGAATCGTGGCATTTTCTAACTTTGTTTTGTTGTGGAAATCCTCCACATTTCCTTTGAGGACAAAGGAAGTTTGTGCGCTCACCACTAGCATTCCAAAAAAGAATGCCATGAGCTTTAATAATGGCTTCATAGATTGATTTAAGCACTTAAATAGATAGCATGACTCCTTTTTGGAGCTGCTTTTGAAAAAAAATAGAGTTAAATTCTCCCCGTGGGAGGTCCCCTACTTGAGACATGAAAAATCTCTGCGCTTAAATTGCGAACTTCGAAAGAAAACAAAGGAGCTGTTTTCTGTTCGTATTTTATCTTGGGACTCCAAATTTGTGGAGACTCAAAGCTAATTTGGTGAGATAAAAAATGACAAGCTTGACAATCGCTTGCCCCGTGAAGAGTCGTAATTTTCTGTAACGAGTCGCCATCTGCAACCAAAAACTCGGTACTCGTACGGGAGTGTGAGTGGTGGTGAAAGAGCGTGGAAAACACCATGACCAGTACATACACCGCGCAGAGCGCAGTGGATAAAACCGGTTGTAATTTTTGAGTTTTCCGCATTCTGCTAAATTAATAAATTCTTTCTTAACAATGCCCCTAAGCAAGTCTGAAAAATTGACTAGAATTTAGTAAATTTGTGTCTCATTAGAAACCCCATAGCAAATGACAAAGAAATCCATGGTGAAAAAGATTGGAGTCTTAACTTCTGGAGGCGATGCACCCGGAATGAATGCGGCAATTAGAGCCGTAGTAAGAACGGCCATCTATCATGATTTGCAAGTCGTTGGAATCCGAGGTGGATACAACGGTCTGATCGAAGGGAATTACACCAAAATGGGGCCTCGCTCCGTGAGCAACATCATTAATTTAGGAGGGACCATTTTAAAATCGGCCCGATCCAAAGAATTCCGAACCGCTGAGGGAAGACGAAAGGCCTATGAAAACTGCAAGGCAGAAGGCATTGAAGCCTTAGTTTGCATTGGCGGAGACGGTACTTTTACAGGCGCCCAAGTATTTAGCGAAGAAACCGGAATCAAGGTGATCGGAGTTCCGGGGACCATTGACAACGATATCTTTGGAACCGACAACACCATCGGCTACGACACCGCCTTAAATACGGCGATGGAAGCCATTGACAAAATTAGAGACACGGCCACCTCTCACTCTCGAATCTTCTTTATTGAAGTAATGGGAAGAGATGCAGGCTTTATCGCTTTAAATAGTGGAATTGCGACAGGAGCTTTGGACATTTTAATTCCAGAGCAAAACGACAGCATGGAGGAGCTTCTTACGACTTTTAAGAAAGCGCACAAAAGAGGCAAGAATTCAAGTATCGTCGTGGTCGCTGAAGGAGAAACTCTGGGTTCCACCTATGAACTTGCACAGAAAACAGGAGAAGAGTTTCCGGATGCAGACATTCGAGTGACTATTTTAGGCCATATTCAAAGGGGCGGCTCGCCGAGCTGCGCCGATCGAGTACTCGCTTCTCGTTTAGGCTACGGCGCTGTCCTTGGACTTATGAATGGTAAGTCGAATGTAATGGCCGGGCTCCAAGCGAACCAATTGGTTTATACTCCGATAGAGGATGCCATTAGAAAACACAATGAAATCAACCAGGACCTTCTGCAAATCTCAGAAATTCTGGCCCTATAATTAATCAATCAAAATCAATTTATTATGTCAACAATTAAAGTAGGTATCAACGGATTCGGAAGAATTGGTGGTTTGGTATTCAGTGCTATGCTAGAGCGCGACAACATCGAAATCGTAGGTATCAATGACCTGATCAACGCAGAATACATGGCGTACATGATGAAATACGATTCCGTACACGGACGTTTCGATGGCGAAATCACAGTGGAAGGAAATGACCTTGTAGTCAATGGAAAAAGAATCCGCGTCACAGCAGAAAGAGATCCTAACAATCTGAAATGGAATGAAGTGGGTGCAGATTACATCGTGGAATCTACTGGACTTTTCCTTTCTAAAGACTTAGCAGGGGCGCATTTAAATGCAGGGGCAAAAAAAGTAATCCTTTCCGCTCCTTCAAAAGACGACACACCGATGTTCGTTATGGGAGTAAACCACAAAGAACTTACAAATGACGTAGCGATTTTCTCAAACGCTTCTTGTACAACGAACTGTTTAGCTCCGCTTGCAAAAGTACTTCACGACAACTTCGGTATCCTTGAAGGACTTATGACCACAGTCCATGCGACAACGGCTACTCAAAGAACCGTAGATGGACCTTCCATGAAAGACTGGAGAGGAGGACGTTCTGCTCTTCTAAACATTATCCCTTCTTCCACAGGAGCTGCGAAAGCCGTAGGAAAAGTGATTCCAGAATTGAATGGAAAACTAACGGGAATGTCATTCCGTGTACCTACAGCAGACGTTTCTGCAGTAGACCTAACGGTAAGACTAGAAAAACCTACTTCTTACGATGAAATTTCTGCTGTGATGAAAAGTGCTTCTGAAGGCGAACTAAAAGGCATCCTAGGGTACACCGAAGATCCTGTCGTTTCTCAAGACTTTATTGGAGACAAAAGAACTTCTATCTTCGACAAAGGAGCGGGAATTATGCTTTCTCCTACCTTTGTGAAAGTGGTATCTTGGTACGATAACGAAACCGGTTACTCTAACAAATTAACAGATCTATTGGTTCATTCTGCTTCTCTATAGGAAGAATACTATAAATCATCAAAAGCCAAACCCTTCTCTTGAGAACGGTTTGGCTTTTTTGCTATAGGGCGGCAAAGAATTTGCAATGCTATAGGTTCCATTTAAAGATTAGAATAATGACTAAAATAGCGCAGCCTCGGTTCCACCAGAGTCCTCACTTTAAAGAATTCTGGACCAAAGGCATGGGCAAAAGACTTTTAGACTGGTCGGGAGGCCAACCTTCGCTCGAAGGATTTGAAAAACGATCCCCCCTCTATTATCAAATTGACTCTTTGGCCGACCAGGTGGTTACCGATACATACAAAGCCATGCCTTATCCAAAGGCAAGCAGCCTTATTTCCAAGTATATCAAAAAGGAGAATACTGCGAGCGAGCCCCAGGTGGAAAGTTTAGTGAAACTTTTAACACAGATGCGAACGCGTCCGGATTGGTATAACCCCGAGCTAGCCAATCTAGGGGCGAGACTCTGCATGCGAGGCGGAGTTAACTCCCTCATGGTCTTACGAGACTACAGCCTAATGGGTGGGTATGAATTTGCCTACCTCGCCAAGCCTCTCATCTATACGGGACAATTAAAGAAAGGCGCGGTCAAAAGACTTAAGGATACTTTGGAATTTTGGGTACTCGTCACGCGCGAAAACGCAATTACACCCGGCTCAGAAGCCTTTGAACTTATTCTAAAAACGCGCTTAATGCATTCCTATGCGAGACTTTCCATTTTGGAAAATGCACAGGATTGGAATACGGAGCTCTGGGGAGAGCCTATCAATCACTTTGATATGATTGCTACCTATTTGGGATTCTCCCTTGTCTTTTTGCATGGGCTCTCCCAACTAGGCGTGAAAATATCGACACGTGAAGAACTAGGTGTTTTCCATCTCTGGAAATACGTAGGAACTCTCTTAGGAATTCCCACGGAGCATTTGCCTGACAATAAAAAACAAGCCGTCGAAATCTTCTATCAGTGGTCTACTCTTCAAGACAAAGCGGATGCGGATTCGAAAGAACTTGCACAAGCACTCCTACGTGAGAACTTAGAGAGCACCATTCAGCCTTACCAGTTTCAACGAAAACTGCTACTAAATCTTCACCAAAGCATGTCTACCTTTTTTCTAGACCCACCCATATTGCAACGACTAGCCATCCCAGAAACCGATACTCTTGGACTCTTTCCAAAATTAAATTGGGGATTAAACCAAGTGGCTCAAAAACTTCTTCACTCCTCAAGCGCCAAAAGCGCAACAAGACTTGTGAAGCTTGGGGACCGCGCGCAGCGTCAAGTTCTTACAGATTACCGAACCCATAGCTAAGGAATTTCTATCCCTTTTCACTGGCGGTTCCCGAGGTCTAAAAATTGCTACAAAAATTAGCAACGCTCTAAGCGAATTGAGCGATTAATTGCGTATTTTTGACGAAATAATTTGACTTATGAGCGCAGCAGACGATAAAAAGAAAGCGCTAGCCCTGGTGCTAGAAAAATTAGATAAAACCTATGGAAAAGGGACTGTGATGACCCTTGGAGACGATTCCGTTGACACGTCCATTGAAGTAATTCCTACAGGATCGCTTGGACTTGACATCGCCCTTGGGGTGGGTGGATATCCAAAAGGAAGAGTGATCGAGATCTATGGACCTGAGTCCTCAGGGAAAACGACTTTGACTCTTCATGCCATTGCAGAGGCTCAAAAATTAGGAGGCATCGCTGCTTTCATTGATGCGGAGCACGCATTCGACCGTCATTACGCTTCCAAACTCGGAATCAATTTAGACGACTTAATCATCTCTCAACCGGACAACGGAGAACAAGCTCTTGAAATCGCTGACAATTTGATTCGTTCGGGTGCAGTGGACATCGTAGTCATTGACTCGGTTGCGGCACTTACTCCAAAAGCGGAGATTGAAGGGGAAATGGGAGAATCTAAAATGGGACTTCATGCTCGTTTGATGTCTCAAGCCTTAAGAAAACTAACGGCTTCAATTTCGAGAACAAAATGTACTGTGATTTTCATTAACCAGTTAAGAGAGAAAATCGGGGTTATGTTCGGAAATCCAGAAACCACTACCGGTGGGAATGCTCTTAAATTTTATGCTTCCGTTCGGATTGACATTCGTAAAGCGGGAGCTCCAATCAAACAAGGGGACGACGCAGTAGGAAGCCGCGCAAAAGTAAAAATCGTAAAAAACAAAGTAGCTCCTCCATTCAAGCAAGCAGAGTTTGACATCATGTACGGAGAAGGTATCTCAAAAACGGGAGAAATCTTAGATGCCGCTGTGGATTTAGGCATCGTGAAAAAAAGCGGATCCTGGTTTAGCTACGAGGAAACCAAACTAGGTCAGGGACGAGACTCTGTCAAAGAAGTTCTTAAAGACAATCCTGAATTAGCAGAAGATTTGGAAGCACAAGTAAAAGAAATGCTATTCGCTAAAAAATAATCTTTTTTTAGACTAAATACGATAAGCCCTCTATCCTACCAAGGATTAGAGGGCTTTTTTGATTGTGGCATATCCTTACAAGTCGATATTTTTTCTACCTTTATACCAACCGATTTCGTTTATTTTGAGACTATGAAAAAATCACTGCTCCTAGGCCTTCTCTTTATAGCGTCCGTAATCTCTGCACAAACGCATCGCTTTATTTACGACCTGAAATTCAAATTGGATTCTACGAGCACGGAGCTTATCTCCACTCAAATGGTACTAGACATCAATCCGGATTCCGTGAAATTTTACGAACACGATTTTCTTGAAATGGATTCCATTAACAAGGCCAATCAAAATAACGGATACCAAGTCTGGGGCTATCAGAACATTGTTACTAGAAAACGTAACTCTTTCGAAAATAAAAATTATGAGAATACGGACAATGTCTTTGTGTACACGACAAGCGATCCTATTCAATGGACTCTCAAAGAAGAAACGAAGAAAGTAGGTTCCTATACCTTACAAAAAGCAACGACAGACTTTGGAGGTCGGTCTTGGATTGCTTGGTTTGCTCAAGAAATCCCTTACAATGAGGGTCCTTACAAGTTTCGAGGACTTCCGGGGCTCGTCTTTGAAATTCACGATACCCAGAACTCATTTGCCTATTCGATGGTTGAATCTTTAACTCTAAAAAAGACCTTTGACACAAGCGGCATTATCGAAAATTACGGGGGTGCCAGACCTATTGAAATCAGCGAGAGGACCCTTAAGCAAAAGAAACTTGAGTACTATGAAGATCCGCTAAAAGATTTTAGACTCCAGTTCGATGAAGAGCCCAACACCAAATTCTTTTACCGCGGTACTCAGATCACTGCAAAAGACCAATTAAAGAAACATGAAAAGGATGCGCAGCAGAATATTCGAAAGGAAAACAACCCGATCGAATTAGACAAAGCCATTCACTATCCTAAAAAATAAGCAGGGGGCAAAAAGTCTATTTCAAAAAGTACCCGAAAAAAATCAGAGGTTCTCAAGAGGATCCCAGAAACGAGTTTTAAACTCCACGATCTTGGTTCCATGGACTTTGACGCCTTCTTTTTCTAATGCTTTCGTAAAACGATCGAGACAGCTCGCCGTGATGTGACCGCTGCTGTTACAAACTCTATGTGCTGGAAAATTAGAGGGATAATCCCGGAGGGCGTTTCCCACATGGCGTGCATGGTTTGGATACCCCACTGCGCGAGCAATGGCACCGTAGGAAGTGACTCGTCCCTTAGGGATGAGTTCAATTACCTCGTACACTTGAGACTTAAACAGTGGATCCATCTTCCAAAGTTAGTAAAAGTGAGACAAGCACAAAGGGTCTACCGATAAAAAAACCAGTTCGAATTTATCGAACTGGTTATACTTTTTATTATTTCCCTAAATCTAGGAATTCTCTAAAATGTATTGGAACATTAGAGGCGCACAGATGGTCGCATCGCTTTCCACAATGTATTTAGGCGTATGAATGTCTAATTTCCCCCATGTAATCTTCTCGTTTGGAACCGCTCCTGAGTAAGAACCGTAAGAAGTAGTTGAGTCTGAGATTTGACAGAAATAAGACCAGAATGGAGTGTCGGTCATCTCTAAATCTTGGTAAAGCATCGGAACTACACAAATAGGGAAATCCCCAGCGATCCCTCCTCCTACTTGAAAGAAACCAATCCCTTTTCCACCTGAATTCTTAGGATACCAATCGGCAAGGAACATCATGTATTCAATACCCGATTTCATCGTCGAGGCATTGAGTTCTCCTTTGATACAATAGCTACTGAAAATATTTCCCATAGTGGAGTCTTCCCATCCAGGAACTACTATGGGTAGATTCTTCTCTGCTGCGGCAAGCATCCACGAGTTTTCTTTCGGAATTTCATAGTATTGTTCCAAAACGCCAGAAAGAAGCATTTTGTACATGTACTCATGAGGGAAGTATCTTTCCCCTTTAGCTTGAGCATCCTTCCAAATGTCAACAATATGTTTTTGAAGCCTTCTAAATGCTTCTTCCTCAGGAATACAAGTATCGGTCACACGGTTTAATCCCTTTTCTAGTAAGTCCCATTCCTCTTGAGGGGTAAGATCTCTGTAGTTAGGAACTCTTTTATAATGGGAATGAGCGACAAGGTTCATCAAATCTTCCTCTAGGTTTGCACCTGTACAAGAAATGATTTGTACTTTGTCCTGGCGAATCATTTCAGCCAGAATTTTACCAATTTCTGCCGTAGACATTGCACCTGCAAGGGTAATCATCATTTTACCGCCGTCTTTAAGGTGTGCTACATACCCTTTGGAGGCATCCACAAGGGCTGCAGAGTTAAAATGGAGGTAGTATTTCTCAAGAAATTCTGTAATGGGTTTACTCATTATTGTAATGTTTTGGCAAAGATAAGATTTTGCCTAATATAACCCTATGCCGTTTGTTAACATAAAACTGCAGATCGGGTGAAAACGAAACCCTAAGGACCTTTTGAATAAAATAATGGCGCAAAAAATTGCGCCATTATTTTAGTCTAGTGAATTGTTTTTTAGTGAAAGGTCTCCACCCAGTCTTCCACTTTTAGAATTTCAATCTTTCGATTTCCCTCTCTAAAAGGCCACTCGATTACATCGCCTACTTTATACCCTACGGCTGCAAGCGCAATATCTGAGAGAATAGAATGCTTGTTCTTTTTAGGTTTGGCTTTATCAGAAGACACTAGAATGTAGTCGTTTTCTCTATTTTCTGTGTGGTCCTTAATCGTGACTACTTTATTTACAGTCACCACATCTTCAGGAAGATCACGCCTTAGAACTTGCTTTGCGTGTCTTAGCTCAGTCGTCAGTCTATTTTCTTCTTCTTGCGTAACTCGTCTCCTTCTTAAATGCTCTTTAATTGCATCGTATATACCTGTGGTTAATTGTATTTGATTTTCCATTCTTTTTTAATTTCTAAAATTGTTGAGTAAGATTCGCACCAATCTGACACGTTCGTTTTTTTAAAAAATCGAACGGTGCTTAAAGTGATAAACTTGAAAAGTGGCCCTGTCCCAGATCTGACAGGGATTAGTCCATGAAATCCTTAGAACTTTTTAGAAAAGAATCTGTAAAAAGATAAGACAATGCAAAGAGAATCCCTGCACAAAACTTTAAACCGGCAACCTGAGCAATCGCAACCATCTTATTTACAGTAGTTTGAATAGTACACAAAGGTACGGATTATAAAACGTGCAGACAAATAAGAAATGCACTAGTTAAAACCGGTACCTTCTATCTTGTTTCTTTTTTGATAATTTGGATTTTTGATCGAGGCGCTTGGCTATTTGAGATTTTGAAGGTTTGCTTTTAAGCCTCTTTTTGGGCACGACAAGGGCCTGCGCCACCAGTTCGGTGATTCGTCGAGTGGCAATATCTCTATTTCGAAGTTGAGACCTCTCTTCGCTCACAGTGACGCTGAGTACGCCCGCAGAATTAATGCGAGTGCGCAATTTATCAAGAACTCTCTCGATCTGTTCATCGCTCAGAAGCAGAGTATCCTTTACCGACCATAGAACGGTAACACTGGTTTCTACCTTATTTACATTTTGTCCTCCCGCCCCGCTGCTTCGCTGGGTTCGATAGGATAATTCTGACTTTAAATCCATTTTACTTCACCTGCTCTTCGAGCCATTTTTTTAACAAGGGACGACTAATCTTCCCATTGGACGTGCGTGGAATTTTCTGCGCAAACAAAACTGCCTTGGGACGATGAAAATTCTTTTCAAATGGAGTGTGCTCAATCTGAGCGCGAATTTCGCTTGACTCTTCTCCTTCAACGACAAGAACTAACTTCTCCCCTAGGACATCATCTTTTACTCCTACAAAGACCACTTCTCGTGGAACTTGTCTTTTAACCAAGGACTCCAACTCCTCCGGCCTAATTTTCGCCCCCCCTGAATTGATCACATTGTCGGTTCTTCCTAAAAACCGAAACTTATCCTTTGCTATTAATTCTACAAGATCATTCGTTTGAATCAGCTCATCACTTACCTTTGGGGCATTAATAAGAAGGGCACCTCTAGAATCAAGCTTGACTTCGATTCCGTCAAAGAGAGTGAAATAGTCCTGTTCTACAGGATACAGCTGCTTAAGAGCAATATGGGAAAGCGTCTCCGACATGCCGTACGTTTCGTATATAATCGTTAATTCTTCTTCTCCGGTATTCTTTTCAGACGATAAAACCTCATGCAGCTTCTTCTTTAGGGATTCCGATACGCCGGCACCCCCAATAATCAATTTTTGTACTTTGGAAATAGCATGCAAACTATTTTCTACCTGCAATGGAGTCATCGCACAAAAGCCAATTCGTTTTTTAAGATTCTCTAGGGGACGCAGGGAAGGATCTGCAATAGTAAGGGTTAGTCCTCTTTCTAAGCTGCGCACCACCATCATCTTTCCAGAAATATATTCAAGCGGAAGACACAAAAGAGCCGTATCCCCGCGGTGCAAATCCAAAAAGTCACAAGTCATTTTTGCAGAATTAAGCATCTTATCTTTGTTCACTTTTAGAACTTTAGGAATCCCAGTGGATCCGGAAGTCTGAACTTCCACCTCTTTTGAGCTCGAAAACCACTCTTCCACAAATGCAATTGTCTTTTGCTCAAACTTTGTTTTTGGCAATAACTGATTAATATCGAATGACTTAAAATCTATTTTCATGAACTTCCTGTTTTACACGTCTTAAAATTATACTTTTTTAAACAAAACTTTTGCAAATGTGTAAAAATTCTTTAAATTTGCACCACTTAAATATACAGACCCATGGTGTAGCGGTAACACTACTGATTTTGGTTCAGTCATCTGGGGTTCGAATCCCTGTGGGTCTGCAAAGGAGTTACTTCCTGAAACAAAAAACCATCTCAAACTAAGCGTTAGAGGTGGTTTTTTCATTAGTAGGTGTTTCAGATGATTTATTTCGTTTCACGTTTAGGGTCAAATTAAGGACAAAAATACGGATCAAAAACAAAATCTACGGATTTTGATTTTTAGGCATAGATTTTCGTTTGCTTCGCAAAACCTCATACAAAACTCACAATGCCGCAAAGCATCTCTTTAGTTGACGTTCGACTTTAAAACCTCAGTAAGTTTTGATTTACTAACAGGATGAATGTTTTCTAAATTGAGGGTATCGACTTTGCCATTTGTATCGGTAATAACAACGGCACTCGGACCGTAATCAATTGACTTGATTTGAGCGAATTTCTTTTTTAACCCTGAAGGACTGTTGATTTTCGCCGCAAATCCGCTCGAATTCCATTGAAATACATTTTTAAAAAAATAGACTCTCAGCAAATAAAGCAGAATCGAGAGGTAAGTGAATATGGGAAACAATTTTCGAAACAGTACGTTTCCAATATCCAGTTTATGCAATACCGAAAAAGCATCCACGAGCACGCAAATTCCTAAAAAAACAAGGAATAATAGATTCGTTTTTGAGTCTAGCTTTTGAAAACTTATTTTCTTCATGAGAGTAAAAACCTGCTTTAATCCTCTTAGCACCCCATCGGGGCCGTTGAGCAACAGGGCATTAAAGATAATAAATAATTTCAATAATAAATCGTGTTTCAGCTTGTTTTGAACTGGTACAGAAATTCGTTCTAGTGCCATTGGATTTCTTCCAGGACGATGCTTCGAACACGACCCGCCCCTTTATAAATCTTCATTTCTAAATGGAAGTCTTCAGACCCAGTAATCGGAAGCTTGATTACAGCGATGCGGCCCTCTCGAATAAAGGCCTCTTCATTCACGGTCTTGTAAAGCGTACCGTCTAGGTAGGTTTCCACTTTATGGACGAGGTCTTTTAAAAAGTTAGCTCCGTGACCACGGCGCTGCAAAGGTTTAAAGGCGCCCATTTAATTCAAAAACCGCCTCGTGCCACAGGTCTATAGTCCAAACTCCGCCGGTGAGACCAGGGCAAATCCGCGAAGAAAAAAAGACAATCCCAACTTAAATATCACCCTGCTTCTTTTTAAACACAAAGGCGCTTACCAGTAGGGTCAGATTCACCAGAACAGCGAATCCATTGGAAAGAATGATGGGCCATTCCTGTTTTAATATCCCGTACCAGACCCAGAGTGAGAGCCCCGTAATTAAGACCCCAAGGGTCAATAAGGAAAGATCTTGCGCATTCTTCTCTTTAAGCACTTTAATGAGTTGAGGCAGCATGGCCACCGAGGTCAAAACACCGGCTACGGTTCCTATAAGGGTTTCATCCATGGGATATCGGTTTTTGATTTAACGCTTCGCGCTCGGCGTGCGAGACCTCGTAGCTCGCCTCTCGTAGCGCCTGTATTTTTCCTACGGGCCTAAGGACTTCGTGGCTTTCAAAGGGATTAAACGAGAGGTTTTCCAAATCCGGATCCCCGGAATTCAACACCCCGGAGCATGCTAGTTCGCCAATACAGACCCATGGAGAATTTTTCCACATGCGGTTTAGAAAATTTACGGGCTGGCTTTGCGTATCGAAAGCAAATTGAACTAGTAGCTCTGCCTTGTAGCCCTGGCCATTCGCCATATAAGCTTCCACAGACTGGTCTACGCGCTCTAAAGCCTTGCCTTTTTCGCCCTTAGGCTGTAGCTTATACTTGACCATCGCGTCCCCAAAGCGGTAGGCTCCGACCGAATGGTATTCAAAGTCCAAACTAAAGCGCTCTTTGGTTCGATACAGTTTAAACACTTGCTCCATAAACGAAACGTTCAGACTGCTCTTAAGAACATGGGGCAAAGCGCCCAAAATAAGTAAACTGCTCTTGACTTTAGAAAAAAGTCCCCCTGTAAAAAAGGTATTTATATGAATAAAGAGATTTAAAAACCTTTTCACGCTGACCATGGGAAATAACGGAAAATTCACCAACGGAAGATTTAGTACGCTTCGGCTGTGATCCGACAGACGAAGCGACACTCCAAAGAGCGGAAGACCCCGACGCGGACTCACTATTTTCAAGTGCGGATGCGAGAGGCGCACAAGGGCGTGGTAAGACTCAAGATTAAAGAGCTCATTCCCCGCCTCATTAGGGAGGAACGTTCCTTCTAAAAAACTGTAGGTGGTGGCATGGGCACCCCGAGTGGCGTAGCCCTTAGGGTTTTCAACTTTCGAATGGCGAACAAAATTTTTCACGGCCTTTAAAGCCTGTTGCAAAAGGGAAATTTCTGCAGCGGATAACTGACTGTAGGTCTGAGAGTAAGGAAGTTTTTCTTTCATAGGGCCTAGGTTTATCGTTAACGTTCTTGCTCGGTGGTGGCGCGACCAAACTTGAAATACGGGGTAAGCGGATGTGTTCTTTTCTTCAAGAAAAGCGAAGCCATTTCCATTCCTATGACCGAGAACGTGATTCCGTTTCCTCCGAAACCGAGAACAAAATAGGAATGTGGAAACCTAGGATGAGTGCCAATGTACGGTAGGCCGTCTGTTGTTTCTCCAAAAGTACCCGCCCAGACAAAATCCGTGTAAAACTCATACGTGGGCCATAGTTTTCGGAATTCACTTTTTAAGGCCATTTCCTTCGAATTGAGTTGGGCATCTCTCTTCTTTGCGTCTTGGAACTCTTCGTCTGCTCCCCCTACGAGGAGCCTTCCGTCATCCGTAGTTCGAAAATACAAATAGGGATCTGAAGTGTTCCAAAATAAGGTAGTGCTTAAAGGTTTTATAGGTTGTACATTCACTTCCGATACCATCGCATAAGTACTCTTTAGGTCCACAAATTTTTCTTCTATAAAGCTCTGTGTTTCATAGCCAGTGCAATATAAGATACGGTTTGCGTTAATTTCATTTCCGTCTCCACATTTGGCAATCACATGGTTTTTACAATCTTTAACCTCTTTCAGTTCGGTCCGATCAAAGACCTTTAACCCTCTTAAAGAATTGTACCTTAGAAGCTCATGGGCAAGCCGATAGGCATCCACGCTAGCCCCTTGGGAGCTAAGAATTCCGCCGTAAGCTTTTTCAAAGCCATAGCGTTTTTGAATCTCTTCTTTTTCTAGCCATCTTACATTGAACCCTGCTTCTTTCCGGGACTCAAATTCTCTCTTAAGTCCGACCTCCTGCTTTTTAAGCGCGGCGTAATAAAGCGAGTTTTTCTTTGTAAACCCAGCTTTGGAATTAATCTCCTTGGTAATTTCCTCTAGTGTATCAATCGCTTGCGCGCAGGCCTTGTAACTAGCTTCAGCTCCCTTTTTTCCAATTTTTTCAATGAGTTCGCACAGAGGGAAATCGATCTCGTACTGTAGAAGAGAGGTGGTAGCAGAAGAACTGCCATGCACGACTTCACGCTTATCAATAAGAACAGTGGAATAGCCGTCTTTTATCATTTGATGAGCAAGCAAACTTCCCGTAATGCCTCCACCTACGATGAGTACATCGCAAGCAATCGATTTTTTAAGAGAAGGATAAGAAGAAACCAGTCCATTTTTTACTAGCCAAAAAGGTTCATTTGATTTGAGATCCATAGAGTTACACTTACGTAAATAATTCAACTATCGAAGGTATTTATTCCCCGGTGTAAGAACTTACACAATTTGCTTAATGTTTTACATGACCGGAATTTTTCTTTCAAAGTAGAAGTAGTGGAATGATTTTGTCATTCTTACTACGTGAACTCTAAAGCAATAAACCCATGCAAGCATTCGATTCATTGAAAGGAAAAACAGTCGTGATTACAGGCGCTTCCAGCGGAATTGGGAGAGCTGCCGCAGAAGCTTTTGCACTCCAAGGCGCTCGAATTGTTCTTGCGGCTAGAGGAGAAAGCGCCCTAAACGAAACCCTGCAACTCATGCGAGATTTGGGCGCGAGCGCGATAAGCGTTCCCACCGATCTAACACAAAGGGATCAGATAGAAAATTTAATTCAAAAAGCGCTTCAATTTAATGCCCGAATTGACATTTGGATCAACAATGCGGGCGTGATGGCCACGGGCCATTTGGAAGACATGCCGTCAGAGGCATTGGATCAAATTATTAAAACAAATCTCTTGTCTGCGCTCCATAGCGCCAAAGCTCTCCTTCCAATCTTTAAAGCTCAAAACGAGGGTGTACTGATAACCAATATCTCGGTTTCAGGCCATATGCCTATTCCCTACGCGACCGCCTACAGTGCATCCAAATTTGGACTCAGAGGTATGATGGAGGCGCTCGAATCAGAAGTATCCGATTATCCCAACATACACTTGGTATCACTTTACCCAGGGATGCAGCGCTCAACAGGAAATATGCACAGTGCAAAGTATTCAGGGTTTGATATGAAAGTACCACCCTTCTCTTTTGACCCTAGAGTGCTCGCCAACCAAATGGTTACGCTCGCGAAGTATCCAAAAAGAGCGGCAACAACCGATTGGTCCTCTTTATTTTTACAATCCGCCTACAGCCTGTTTCCAAAAACCATGATGAAATCCGGCTCGTGGGTTCTTAGAAAACTAATGGACAAAGACGGCGCCCAAACCAATGGGAATCTTTTTGTTCCTTCCCGTGCTCCCCATAGAATTTACGGGGAAACGATGCTACCTCCCCCATCTAAAAAAACCAAAAAAATTCTTCTAGCCGGAGGCTTGCTTTCGCTAGCTTATGCCGTATTTGCATTTTCGAGAGGCAAATAACTCAGAACTCTTAAAAATCCTTTCAAGATTCATCACAAGTAGAAAAGTGCCAAATAGAACAGGGAGACCGTATTTTCCTAGCCCCTGATCGGTGGACACCCTTGGTTTCACTCGCGCCCTCTTTTTCATAAAAGTAAATTAGGTAGCATTTATTTAGACTTATTAAAAATAATTAATACTTTTGCAGCACGATCTACCAATCTATGCAGTCAAAAGTTCCGCCTTTTCGTCCTTCTCTTTTCAAATGGGTATCCTTACTTTTTGTTTTGATTCCAAGTCTTGGCTTTGCACAACTACTTGAAGGAGTAGTTTTGGACAAGGAAAACCGGGTTCCCCTCACCAACGTTCGAATTCAAATTGAAAACACGCAGACTTGGACTCTCACCGATCGCCATGGACTGTTTCGTATAAAGTATCAACCTGGCGAAACGCTTGTCTTTAATCGAAGCAATTTAATTTCTATTCAAAAGACGTATTCACAAATTCCCAGTAGAAAGGTCGCAATTGAAATGGATCGTCTCTCGGCCCGAATTGCAGAGGTGACCCTATCGCAAAAGAAAAAACAATACTCTGAAATTGAGATTCGGGAGGAAGCTTTAAAGAATATACAAGCCTTTTCTGTAAACGAAGTTCTAGAACAGCTTCCCGGTCAAAAACTCATGAACTTAAATCTGAACGAGTTTAAACCCATAGCCTTTCGAACTGTAACCCCAACCACCGTCAGCAATGAAGGCTTTGGAAATAAATCGTTTGGAACCTCTGTGGTGATCGATGGGATTCCCCTCTCGAACAATGAGAATATGCAGACCTACAACTCGACTTACTCTGGTCTCTTCTCACCAAACTCTATTGGTTTTGGAGTCGGTGGAGGAAGCAATGGCTATTTTTCCAATTCGAACTATGGAGTCGATCTTAGAGAAATCTCCACGGACAATATTGAAAAAATTGAGGTAATCCAAGGAGTCGCCTCCGCTCGGTATGGAGATCTTACCTCTGGGGTGATTGCCATCACTCAAAAAAAAGGAGAAACTCCGCTTCGAGCCTACGGGGCGTTTCGAAATGGAACACAGGAATACAATCTCAGCAAAGGGTTCAAGCTGAGTGAAAAAGCTGGATTTTTGAACCTAAATGTAAATTACTTAGATTCGAACACCAATCCCAGAACCAAGTTTAATGTTTACCAAAGACTTACCACCAATGCAATCTGGTCGTGGAACAGCACAAACCGCCGACTTCTAAATACTTTTTCAGTTTCTTATTCTAGCAACCTCGACGATGCCAACTTTGAACAGGAGGATACTTCGATGAAAATAACATCGAATAAGAAACGAGATCTTCGCCTTTCCAACACGCTTAAATGGCGTTTTGAAGACTCTTTTTTTGACAACTTAAATTTTAGGGCAAGTTACTCCAGTGGATATCAGTTCTCACACGATTCTCAACTCGTCAACATTGGTGGAGAAGTCGTGGGTACCTCAACAAAGGAAGGTGTGTATCAAGGATACTATACCCCTGTGAGCTATCGCCAAACGAAAGAAGTGGAAGGAAAGCCTATCCACTTATACAGTGCACTGGATCTTGGAAAGAAATTTCAGACCGGCAAATGGAACCACAATACGTCACTTGGGATCGATTTTTCATTAAGTGACAACAAAGGTCAGGGACGACTGGGCTCTCCAGAAACCATGCAAAATCAATTCGCAAATGGAACGGGAGGCGGTGGAATTGCTTTTAGACCCTATAATTTCGGAGACAATGTAAAAGCAGAATCGCAAGTGGGACTCTACGTAGAGGACAATATCTACCGCAAATTCGACTCCGTTCTTTTCAACTTATCGGTCGGGCTAAGAGCCGATTACCAAAATGAAAATTTCTTACTCGCCCCTCGTATCAATACGTATGTGATTTACAACAACTTTAAACTTAGGGGAGCCTTCGGGATTTCTTCCAAATCACCTTCGCTTAATATGATCTACACAGGTCCTAGAGTATTTGACGTCGTGCTTGGCGATGTGAGACTACCCGGCTACTACAACCTTAGCGTCGTTCAAACCTTTATTGACCAGGCGGACAACAAAAATTTAAAACCCTCACGTGGGATTCGTAGTGAAATCGGAATGGATTATAAGTTCCCTTTTGGAAACATCGCCCTAACGGCATTTTACAATAAACTTTCCAACGGGTTTACCACGGAGCGTTACGCGACTCGGCGCGATTTGGCTGACATCGAGTTTCTCTATAACGGGGCAAGCGCCCCCACTTACGAAATTTCAGGGTACAGCGATTATTACTTCATCCAAAACAAAGCCTCAAACAATTTAAATTCGAGCGACCGAGGACTGGAACTTCTCTCCTCCATTAACCGCCTGTTTTTAAACTCACTCAGCCTTGATTTGCAAGCGTCCTATACGGTAACCAAAAGCAATTCAAACACCGATTCGTTCTATCGATCCAAAGACCCGCAGTCCACTGAAATCTACGGGCTTTACCGCTCCTACGAAACCACCCACGACCAGCTGATCTTAGGGGGCGCCTTAAATTACCGCATTCCGAAAGCCGGAATGATCTTTAGCCTGCGCTCTCAGCATTACCTTATAGACGGTAACGCCTTTTACAACCCTAACACTCCATACGCCTACCTAAATCGCGATTTAGATAAAATCCTTCTGACCCCCGAGCAGATCTCGGATCCTAACCAATTCGCGCACATTAAGTCGGGCAATACAGATCAGGTGGAGAATAAACTCGATAAAGTTTACCACAACCTAAACCTCAAGATCACCAAAGAATTTAGAAGCGGCTTTAGACTCTCCTTTTATGGCAACAACTTTCTTGATTTAAAACAAACCACACGCGTTTACGAAAACGGACAGTACGTGAAACGACTTCAGCCCGGGCTCCTTGACTTAAGCTTCGGCGCGAAAATCGAATACGAATTTTAATCCTTCAAATGCCTCACCAATGAAAAACCTTCTTTACAGCCTTTTTGCTTTCTTAATCGTCCTCTCCTGCCGAGACGACGACTTCGGCAAAGGCGCCACTGCCTTACAACCCGTGGATTTCACCGTGAGCACTCACTACGATTCCGACTTGAATGCGGAGGCCTCACCAGGCACTACAGTGGTTCTTACCAATACAGGGACGGGGGACGTGTATACGCAGAATGCCAACGAAACCGGCCAGGCCGCTTTCACTCAAATACTGCCGGGAAACTACACCGTAACGGCCACCTCCACACTGAGTAGAGACCAATTTACGCAGCGCTTTGGCTACGACCCGCAGGTGCCTGAGGTGCACTTTAACGGCGTTCAAGAAAACGTGACGGTGAACGTGAATGTGACCTCGACGCTCGTGGCATTAAAAACGGCGCGGTTAGGAAATTTGGTGATTAAACAAATTTACTACTCGGGCTCCCACACCACCCAAGGGGCGATGTTCCGAGATCAATTTATTGAAATTTACAACAATTCCAACGAGACGCTCTACGCCGATGGCCTTTACATTGCGCAGCTTTTTGGAAAAATCAACACCACGACCGCGGACTATACGCTGCCTAACGGACAATACGATTGGTCCAAATCCCTCGGCATGAGTCTAGGCAGTAAAGCAAACACCGACTACGTCTACGCGGACTATGTGATTCAGATTCCCGGAACCGGAATCAGCTACCCTATTGAGCCCGGAGAAAGCTTCTTAGTGGCCGCAACGGGGGTAAACCATAAAGCGCCCCTACTAGATAACACGGGAGACCCGATCGAAGTGCGCGACCCAAGTCTGACGGTGGATTTAAGCGGCGCCGACTTTGAGGTGTACCTGGGAGACTTTAGAGAAAGCATCGGTGAGGCGGTCTTTAAATCCGACATTCAAAATCCCGCGGTTCCCGACGTGCAGATTGCCTACTGGGGGATTCCGGGATACTATTCTAACAACAAGGATCTTTTAATGGATTCTTTTGGAAGGGACAGCTTTGCCATCTTTAGAACCGAGGACTTTGCTTCCTTTGGCGCTTACACCAATCCTAGCGTGACGACGGTAAGTTCCAATTCCAGCTACTTTAAACAAATACCAAGCAGCCTTCTTATTGACGGCGTGGAACTTCAACATTACAACCCGAGTTCGCCAAGGCCTAAAATGCTAACCTCCTCCGTGGATGCAGGCCACACAAACACGGATGCTGCCTACAATTCCCAAAGTGTCATCCGCAAAACCAAAACCACCCTACCGAGTGGAAGAAAAATTCTGGAAGACACCAATAACAGTTCGAACGACTTTATTAAACTGGAAAAAGCGACCCCTAAAGGCTTCGCCAATTAACAATGAAACGACTCTTACTGACCGGATTTATCCTCGGAACTAGCGTGCTCTCAGCACAACTTAAAGACACTCTTAATGTGGCTCAAACGGCGCTGCACCAAAATTACGAGCGTGCGCTTAAGCAAAATCCTTTGCAGGTCACCAATTTAAATTTGGCTACTTACACCCTCACTAAGCTCTCGCACGAAGTGGTAGATGCGGGACTCAAACGGGTGCAAACCCCGGAGCAGTCTACGGCCTACCGGTTTGAGGCAAAAGGGATTTACAACCCGAGTGAAAAACTAAGACTCTTTGGCCAGTTTGGGTACGAGCACCGGATGGAAAAAAACATGGGTTATAACCTCAGTTCCAGACGCACCGATTCGGATTTGGTTTTAAACCCCAATTACCTGCTGGTTCCCAAGCCAGCCGATTGGGAAACTCAGAATTACACCCTAAGCGGCGGGGCCACCTTAAAAGAGGGGCCACTCAGATTGGGCGCTGAAGGATACTATAACGCCCAGAGTTCGTATCGAAAAGCCGATCCCAGACCCTCGGTCCTTACGGCCGACTACGGCGCAAAACTGCGCGCGGGTTATCAGCTGGGCGCGCACCAATTATCCCTTGTTGCCGGCGTGGGGCGCAGCACCGAGACCAACGACGTGATGGCCGTAAATGAGTACATTAATGCCCCCGCCTATCCCGACACCTACGTTCGTTTCTCGAACGGCTACGGTCGCGTGGTTAACTTTCAATCCTATTCGGACTTTTTATACAAGACCTACAAGTACCAGTTCGGAGCAGGCTACCAATACCAAACGCTGCAGTCTGAGCTCAATTTAAACTACGAATACCGCTATGCTCTGGAGGAGATCTTTGGCAAAGACGCCAATAGCCAGGTGTATATCGATCCTCAGCTCCTCAAAATGAAATACCGGCTTATGGAGCATGCCACCTTTGGGACCTTTCTCACACACATTGGTGCGCATCAACTATTAGCCGACTTTGGCGTTAGCATTAAAACCGGGGACAATTACAATAAGGAGGAAAAGGGTCAGAACTACCGACTGACTTCTGATAAATTCTTTTTAAACACGCAGCTGACGACCCAAAATAAAAAGGGACTGAACTACGGGCTTCGTTTTTCAAATGCCCTGCATTTCTTTAGGGCGCGAGACCTTCTGGGCGTGACCGACAAGATTGCCGATAGCTGGACGATGAAACTTAGCGGTCTGAAAGAAATCTACCAAAACCCAAAAGCCACCCTCAGCCTCGAATTGGGTCTCCAGCAGTACATCCCGCTAAAGACCAGCTTAAATTATGCAGCGGCCTCCTCCGATTCGTTCTTCTACACGAACGTCATTTCGCCGGATCACCTTTACGAGGGATTAAGCAAAACCGGAGGGTTTTTAGAAGTCGCATTCCTTGGAAAACTCAAAAAAGACTCGAATTATAAGATTTTCGCTAATTTTGAGGGCTTATTTAAAAACGGCAGTTCAAGTGAACTTCCGGACCATTTTAACCGTCCTTACAGCTCTGCCGAGTTTGGACTTGTGATTTATTATTAAAGACTATGAAATTTGTACTTCCGCTTGTCGCGCTTCTGGTTTTAGTTTATTCCTTCACTCCGGTGAATGAATCCACGCGCGCCGACCGAGGCATTGATTTAAGAGCCCTGTACTCCAGCGGAGATCCCTCCACTTGGCCAGAAGCTCATTTGTTTGAGGAGGCTCGCGAGGGTTTTCAGGACATTGGCCCCCTTCCCAAACCGAAATTCCCGAAAGACAATCCCTACAGCAAAGAAAAAGAAGAACTTGGAAAAACTCTCTTCTTTGATCCTCGACTTTCTGAGTCCGGCCAAATTTCGTGTGCCAGTTGCCACGATCCGGAACTGATGTGGGCAGACGCAAGAAGAGTCGCGTATGGCCACGATCGCCAACTAGGCATACGAAACACCCCTACACTTGTAAACATTGCGTACGCCACTTCCTTATTCTGGGATGGGAGAGCAAAGGATTTAGAAGACCAAGTGAAATTCCCAATTGAAAACCCAGTGGAAATGAATATTCATTCCAAACTTGCCGTAAAACGAATAGCCAAGATAAAAGCGTACAGACCGCTTTTCGAAGAGGCTTTTGGCGAAGGGAAAATCACACAAGACAAAATAGACAAAGCCATTGCAACCTTTGAGAGGACCCTTTTAAGTCCCGCTACTCGTTTCGATCAATTTGTAAAAGGAAAAAAAGACGCACTTAGCGATTCCGAAGTTCGAGGACTTCATCTCTTTAGAACCAAAGCCAATTGCATTAACTGCCACAATACACCCTACTTTTCAGATCAGAAGTTTCACAATGTAGGACTTACTTATTTCGACCGTGAATACGAAGATCTAGGACGCTACGAAATCAGCAAAAACAAGGAAGATGTCGGGAAATTCAAAACGCCATCTCTTCGAGAAATCTCTCACACTGCCCCCTACATGCATAACGGATTGTTTCCCGATATTCGTGGCGTATTAAATATGTACAACGCAGGAATGCCCAATGAGAAATGGAAAGAAAGCGGGCGGGGAATCTCACCAGAAAAATCCGGTATGCTAACCAGTCTTAATCTTTCAGAAACTGAACTTGTGGACCTTGAAAACTTCCTTAAATCGCTCCACAGTTTACGTTACAAAATGAGAGCTCCCGAGCTTCCAAAATAATAAAATTATACACAATAAATAATCAACAAATAAAGTTATGAAAAAATTAATCCTTCTAACCGGCCTGTTCTTAGCCTCCCTTACTCTAAATGCTCAAGTAGCGGATATTGCCCCTGCAACCAAGGGTCAAGAGTACGGTTCTGGTGTTAGTGAAGCTCAAACCTTCGATGTATACAGTGCAGACAAACTTGTTCGCGAGATGTCAAGTAAAGACAAATTAGAAAACCTTGTGATCCGAGCAGAGGTAAGCGGAGTCTGTGAAAAGAAAGGATGCTGGTTAACCCTTGTTAATGACATGGACACACGCGTGTTTGTAAAAATGAAAGACTACGCATTTTTCCTTCCTCAAGACATTATGGGAAAAACCATTCTCTTAGATGCTGATGCGGAAAAGATGGTGACTTCGGTTAAAGAACTTAAGCACTACGCTCAGGATGCAGGAAAATCTGCTTCAGAGATTGCAAAAATCACGAAACCACAAACAGAGATTCGCGTGCTTGCTTCAGGCATCAAGGTCGTAAACTAAACGACCCCTTTCTCTAGTCAATTTGTAAGAGCTGTTTTCTAAAAAAAGAATTCAGCTCTTTTTCATTTGCCCCAAACCTTAAAAAATCAAAAGACCACTCAAAACAGTGGTCTTATATAAGTTGCAATGTAATTTCAGCTCTGAACTAGGTATTTCAAGAACGAATTTTGAAAGGTAGTCTTTTACATTCTTTGTACGGTTGAAATCCCCAGAAGGCCTAAGGCTCGCTGAATAACCCTCCCTGTTACAAACGAAAGAGTTAAGCGTAAGTTCTTTTGCTCCTGCTCCCCATTTAAAATGGGAGTATTTTGGTAGAATGCGTTGTAGGATTTTACGAGCTCGTATACATAATTAGCGACATGTGCTGGTGAAAGAGCATCCGCTGCTTTCCCTACCACTTCTTTATAATTGGAAAGTACTTGAATCAGTTCTTTCTCATACTCATTTAGTTCACCAGAGAAAGAGATCTCAGTCGAGTCCTCGAAGCCTGCCTTACTAAGTAAGGACTGAATTCGTGCATAAGTGTACTGAATAAAGGGACCTGTATTTCCGTTAAAATCTATGCTCTCTTTTGGGTTAAAAAGCATCTTCTTTTTAGGGTCCACTTTTAGCATGAAGTATTTTAAGGCTCCTAGACCCACAGCCTTGTAAGAGGCCTCTTTCTGCTCCTCGTTTAAGGATTCAAGCTTTCCTAATTCTTGCGCTTTCTCTTTGGCTGTAAGGTACATTTCCTCCATTAAATCGTCTGCATCTACAACCGTCCCTTCTCTAGATTTCATTTTACCCTCGGGAAGCTCCACCATTCCATAGGACAGGTGATAAAGTTGATCTGCCCAAGAATATCCTAATTTCCCTAATATTTTGAAAAGGACTTGAAAGTGGTAATCCTGTTCATTTCCAACGGTATAAATTAACTTATGGATGGGATTGTCTTTAAATCGCTGCACTGCAGTTCCTAAATCTTGCGTCATATACACGGAGGTTCCGTCAGAGCGAAGAAGGAGCTTTTCATCCAATCCCTCAGCAGACAGATCCACCCAGATGGATCCGTCCTCACGACGTGTAAAGACTCCCTCATTGAGTCCTTTTTGAATGATATCCTTTCCTAATAGGTACGTATTGCTTTCGTATTGGACCTGATCAAAATCAACTCCAAGGTTCTTGTAGGTTTCTCCAAAACCCTCGTAAACCCAAGAATTCATGGTATTCCATAAATCACGAACCTCTTGATTTCCTTTCTCCCAGTCGAGTAGCATCCGCTGCGCTTTCTTAATAGAAGGGGCTTCTTTTTTTGCCTCTGCTTCCGAGAGTCCGGACTGCATTAATTCCTTTATTTCCTGCTTATACTTCCTATCAAAAGCAACATAGTAGTTTCCCACCAATTTGTCACCTTTAAGTCCCGTGGACTCAGGGGTTTGTTCTAGTCCAGATTCCTGCCACGCAAGCATCGACTTACAGATATGGATTCCACGATCATTTATAATTTGAGTTTTGACCACATGATAGCCTGCTTCTTTCAAAATAGCAGCGACCGAAAACCCTAAAAGGTTGTTTCGGATGTGCCCTAAATGCAGAGGTTTGTTTGTGTTCGGCGAGGAATACTCTACCATCACAGTCTTCTCTTTCTGTTCAATTTGATCGAGTCCACTTTGGGTGGCTAAAAGTTCTTTCAGAAAGAACTCATCTTTCAACTTCAAATTCAAAAACCCTTTCACCACATTAAAGTCATGAACAAAATCTGTATTGCCCGTAAGGGCTCCTCCCAATTCCAAACCAATTAAATCAGGACTCTTTTTCAATAGTTTTACAAGAGGAAATATCACCACTGTGAAATCTCCCTCAAAATCCGTTTTGTTGTCTTGGACCTCGAGTGTGATGTCATTAATTTGATATAAATTCTGAATTAACTCAGAGAGTTTTTTCTGTAGTGTGGCTTTAATTGTCATTTCTAAGGGTTTGTTATGCAAATATACTGCAAAATAAAAAATCGACTCATGAAACATGAGTCGATTTCGGCTAATTCATATTAGCCTCTCTAACTTGATTGAAAAAATTACAAGTTATGAAGCAGGAATATCCTGTGACTTGGTTTTGTTTTAATTGGGAAGGCATTTCAAAAAGGCCTTCACACTTGAGAGTTCGTTTTCTTTTAACTTCGACTCTTTTACGCAATTGGAAAGACCCTTTTTCCCTTCTGGGAAAAGACTTTCTAACCCTTTGCCTTTCTTCGCAATTTCATAGAACGTATCTCCACTTTGGATGTAATACGTCGTAGAACTAGGTACAAAACGGCTTGGCAATTGAATTTCAAGGGGAGTGCTCGCTTGTTTGGCTTCTTTGAAATTGACTTTGTCTTTTCTATACAAAGTGTAAGTTGGCGTCTGCTCCACTAAGAACAAATACCCTAACACCTTCTTATTTCCATCCTCATAGGACACCAAACGGGCCTTATCTCCCTTTCCTATCCAATTGATCTCCTCAAATTCTGGTTCTTTTTTGAGAACAAATACTTCCCCATCTTTGCTTACTTCGATCTCGTCTTTGTATGCATCGTAACGTACAGGCCACTGCCCTTCCACGCCTTTAATTTGCGCCTCTATGAATTTATCATTCAAATAGACCGACCCTTCTACTTCATTGTACTGGACAGATTTTTTAGAAAGGACGGAGCGAAGTCTATCGCTTTCAAAGGAGTCTCCACCTGAAGCCCAATTTTGAGCAAAGGATACGATACCGGAAACAAGACAAAAGATAAGTATGATTTTCTTCATGGATAAGATTTAAAATGAGCAACTTTTGAGTTGCTCATTAATTTTAATTTTTAGCAAGCTTTGTTCTTATTTATACCAGAAAGGGGTAAGGTCGCTTGCTCTATCAAACACATCGTCTCCCGTCATTTGAGGTACATTCGCCGCATTCGCAGAATATTCTGATGCAGGATATACAAGTCTAAACGGTTTGGTTGTTTTTGAAGTTGATAAAGAAAGTGGCGTTACAGGGTACCCCGTTTTCTTGTAATTAATAAAGGTTTCAAGTGCGTTGTAATTGGTAAGTGCAATCCATCTTTGGTATTGAATTGCTGCCAATTGATCTTCTTTCGTTAATCCCCAACCTACTTGTGGTTTGGCCGTAATCGCAGCTAAGTATGCGGTTGCATCTACCGCTGTGAGTCCGTCAGCCACAAACGAAGCTTGTACCGCTTTCTCAAAATGCGATTGACCTCCTGAGAATGTACCTGGATAATAGACAGCAGCTTCGGCTTGAAGTAGTTCACTTTCCGCAAGGAACATGACCACACCGGGTGCACTAGATCCCGTACCGGCCGCTTGGGCAAAGATTCCACCGAAACCGGAGAAGTTTCCGTTTGCACGTTTGGTGCCATCTGGGCAGTCGTCAACAGCTTTGACAGCTCCTTGAACAAGCCCTTGGTAAGATACTATTTTTGTACAATACTCCGTCGCCGTTGCAAAGAGGAAGCCCGCTCTAGGGTCTACTACCCCGGCTGTAATTTTATTTACGTCCCCTGTTAAGGTTTTCACAATATGGTCTGAAGCGCGATATAGCAGGTACCCTCCTGTATTGGAAGATCCGGTCGCTGTTTGTCTACCAAACCAGTTGTATAAAGGGTTCTGACTTGCAGCCGTGGAGGCATTGTATCCCGGTTGAATTTTTACATCCGCCGTTAAAAACTGTGCTCCTGCAAGTTTTCCAAGAATTTCATTTCTGGTCGCTACTCCAGTACCGTCCGTGGTATTGGATAATCTTACTGCATACTTTAAGAGAATGGTATTTGCGAATTTCTTCCACTCAGCCATTTTTCCGCCAAGCATGACATCTTCCGTTGCGCTCACCGCAAAATCAGCACTTCCGCTGTTATTGATAAGAGTGATCGCTTCCATTAACTCAGTTGCCAAGGCCTTATAAACATCTGCATCGTTATCGTATGTGGGTGTTACAAGATCCGCTTCTTGAAATGCTTCGGTATACGGGATGTCCCCGTAAAGATCCACAATGTATTGCATGTAGTACGCTTTCATAATCTTAGCAATGGCCACGTGATTAGGTGCTTGCGCGGCCTGATCTGAATCGATCATCACCTGAAGGCGCGTCACTGCACGGTACATATCGTTCCATATACCAGCATAAAAGCCTGAATGGAGCGTTAAGTTGGTTTCATCTGTAGCGGGATTTCCGTACTGGTAATTGTTCCCTGTCCATGCGTTCATCCACAGATTTCCAAGGGCATTCATTCGACCTGCCTGAATCGCGTAGGTTGAGGTTTGTGCCGCGGCTAACCTTTGCTTTAAACTAATGGCAGAAGATACGGGTTTGTTTGGATTTAAATTATCATCCAACCTGCACGACGTTAAAGCTAGAAGTCCAGCTAACGACGCGATTATATACTTTTTCATATTATTCGAGATTAAAATTTAACATTTAATGAGAAACCGTAGGTTCTTTGGTTAGGGTATTGCGTACTGGTCGCAATTCCTTTCGCATTCCCTGAGGTGAAACTCGTTTCCGGATCCGCATAGTTTAAGTTGTCATCCGCGTACTTCACAAATGGATTTCTCGCATGCACTCCGAAGGTCAGTTCGTTCATACCTGTACCGGCAAGAATGTTTTGAGATAAAGAATAACTAAGCGATAATTCTCTAACCTTGAATGCGGTCGCATCAAATAGGAAGTTCTCACCAATACGGTTGTAGATACTTGAATAGTAAGAAAGTACACCACCGTAGTCTGCGTGATTACCTCCTACATAGACATCCGTATTGGGAACGTAGGTTCCACTACCGTTATCGTAAACCGATCCTGGAATGATATACCCTTGGGTTCTATCCATTTGTCCAGACTCATAAATAGTTCCGTTAAAAGAAAGCCCATTGGCCACATCCCCAACAAATTTATGTCCGGTTCTGTAATCCATTACCACCCCTAATTTCAGTCCTTTGTATCGTACGTTGGTTGTAAATCCATAGGTATGTTTCGGCACCGCAGTGGCAGCTTCCACTAAATTGGAAGTCACAAGTGGATTTCCTGTTGCGGAATTCACGATAATGTTCCCATTTTCGTCACGCTGCATCATGTTTACTTTAATGAGCGGGAACAAGTATCCTTCTTTTGCGTAAATACCTGCTCTTGATCCTAATGTAAGTAAACTTACTTCGTCGGTTTCGTCGGTCACCTTAAGTACCTTCGATTGCGCCGTATAATATGAGAAGTTCATATCCCACGTAAAATCTTTCGTGCGAATAGGAGAAACGCCTAAATCAATTTCTAAACCTTTGGACTGCATCAGACCAATGTTAATTAATTTGGTGTTAATCCCAGAGGCATTCGATGTCGTTTGAGTGGTAATCAAATCATCAGTATCTTGTTGGAACACAGATCCGGAAAGTGTGATCCGGTCTCTTAAGAATCCTAATGCTAAGTTAATCTCCTTACTGGTTACGAACTCTGGACGAATCTCAGGATCCGTTGCATTCAGTGAATTTACATACGAAAGACTACCGTTGGTGTACGGAAATCCGCTTCCAATCTCTGAGATCTGGTTGATACCATACCAACCGATAGAACTTGAGTTCCCTACACGCGCCCAGTTAGCAGACACTTTCATGTAGTTAAGTACATTTCCACCAAAATCCCATGCTTTTGTTGGAACAAAGGAAAGTCCTACAGAAGGATAGAAGTATGAATTGTTGTCTTTTGGAAGCACAGAAGTCCATTCGTTTCTTCCCGTTGCATTTAAGAATAGGAAGTTTTTATACGCTAAGTCTAAGTTACCAAAGAATGCGTAAGAGTTTCTTCTGTAAGTTCCATTTTCAAGGGCTGTTGCCGCGTAGGGTTTGGTTACGTTTGAAATGGAATATAGTCCTGCAATGTCAAGGTTCGTCCCTCCCGCTTCAGACACTTTGTATTGTCTTTCTTGGTAGTTATTTCCCACCGTTAAGTTCATGTTCAAATCTTCGGTCAAGTCGTAATTGAAATTAACGAGTAAATCGCCGTAGTATCTCAAATCATTCGTTTGACGAATATTTAGGTTGGAAACAATGGAACTAATGTAAGGTCTGTAATCCGGGTGAATCAACGAGTTAGACCAATCGTCTTGGTACTGAGTACTTGTTGTATTGTTGTTCTGTATGTTCCCCGTGTACTTTACGGAAATATGATCGTTCACTTGATACCCCAAGGACGCGGTTGCATTTAAGAAATTTCCAGAATAATTGCTTCGGTTATGCTTAATGTACCAGTACGGGTTTAAATAATAGATATTCCATGCATAGGCATTGTCCGGATAGTCTTTGTACGCCGTAACTGGAATGTCTGGTGCCGATTGAAGTAAATCCCAATAAAGACCTCCATTGGTTTCAGAAGTCGTTCTTCGAATATAATTCACACTTCCGTCGATCGTCCACTTGTTCACCTTAGCTCCCCCTTTAAAGAGTAAAGAGGTTCTTCGGTTCGTATCATCCTGGATTACAAAGTTCCGATTCATATGAGAAATATTCAAAAGGGCATACTTCCCTTCACTTCCCGCATTAATCGTTAAATCATTACTAAAGACAGAACCCATTTTAAAGAACTTCTTCACCTCATCTCTCGCCTCATACCTGCCGGCAATCTGAGCTGGAATGTCTCCAGAAGTCATATCGTCGGAACCGTAATTCCAGCTATCCAAATTAAAGAAGCCATCTCCGTCATAATCGTAAAGTGGATATCCATAAGTGGTCATAGATCCATCAAAAGCGGGACCCCACGCCCCATTTTCATATTGGTCTCTCGCACCGTCCCAACCTTGGCCGTAGTTTGTTTGTCGAATTGGAAGCTTCGCAACTTGTTCAAAATCTACAGTCCCACTGTAATTTACAGTAAGACCTCGTCTTGATCCTTGCTTCGTGGTAATCACAATCACCCCGTTTACCCCGTCTGATCCATACAGGGCTGATCCTTGCGCCCCTTTAATTACGTTTACCGATTCAATAACATCGGTAGGCAACTGTTGAAAGATCGAGGCCGTGGAGATTGCCCCGTCTATTACGATCAGTGCTTCGTTGTTCCCTGTAATGGAACGAGCTCCTCTCAGCTGAATGGAGCTTGAACTGTTGACACTGCTATTGGTTTGAGTAATCTGTAACCCCGATACCTTCCCTGTTAAAGCTTGAATTGGATTCGAGTTCGAGGCTTGGTTTAAGGCCTCAGCCGTTACAACTTGCTGAGCAGAAGTTTGAGCATCAACAATTTTTTTGATACCCAAGGCTCCGGTAATGACTACCTCACCAATGTTTTGAGTTCTTACCGAGTCCCCTTGTTGCGCATTCACGAGCGCAAACGAAGAGGTCAATACAACGGCCAGAACGCTAGTTGTTAATTTCTTCATATCAAATTAAATTTTTTGGATATTCAAATGTGCAAATATTTGTTAAAACCACAAAGGGTTTTGTTAAAAATTTCTTAATAAATTTTAGATAATGAACGAAAATGTCAGATTGAATACATTAACCACAATATGAATCGCATTCATATAAAACTTTGTGAACGCCCGTCCTAAGCGACTTGACAGAAAACATTTATGATATTTCACCTTCTTAAATGAAAGGAAATATTCATTCTACTAAAACCAACATTCCTTTACTCAGAATTAGAAAACACATGAAAAAAAAGCAAACTATTGAATAAATCGCATTGGATAGTAAGGTCAGATCTCCCGTAACCATACTACATACTGAAAACGATTGTGAGTAACAATCCTTTGATCCAGCATCAATCGTTAAAAAAGAAAGAAACTTCGAGGGTTTGCGAAAGCGCTTCAAAAAAGCTGAAATATGAGCATAAAAAAGCCGCCAAAAGGCGGCTCATTAAATCAAATTAGAAATTTTAGTTCTTTTCAATTGTCCCTACAAAAAGGAGAGGTTTCTGATTGGGTCCTTCAATGGAGCAATCAATCTTTCCAGATTTATCCACCTCCATTTTCACAAGGTTAATATCGGTTTGGTCATTCAAAAAGAAATTAAGAAGAATGTTTCCATTGTCCAATGTTTTTCTAGCGACGGTGAAGTCTTGAGAAAGTGCCACCAAAGAGGTCTTGTCTAATTTGGACTCCTTGTCGTTAATTGGCAAATTGATTCTTAACTCGTCGTGATTCACTTGCACACCTATTTTATCACTTGTCCCGTCTTGAATTGTGGTACTCACAATCCGTCCGGTGCCAGCGGGCGCACTATAAGTCGTTCGACTCGTATAATCTTTCGCAATGAAGTTAAAATTGTTAGAATACACCATCTGTTGTATATTCTCAAAGCTTACCTTCTTGGACGAGCAACTAATAAGTGTCGCCAGAAGGGCAATCATGCAGGTATTAAATAGAATTTTTTTCATAGGATTTCGATTTTGGTGTTGTGTATGGTAGAATTGTATAAAGGTAAAAAAAACCGCCCGAAGGCGGTTTAAAAATATAATTCTAAATATTAATGAATGTCCCAGAACAACTTAGTCGTATAAGAGTCTCCTCCAATAGCACTAGCTGCTGCTTTCACATTCACTTCGTTAGTTGAATATTCGTTACTAGAATATGGCATTCTGTATACCAACCCGTCTGCAATTCCTGGAACCACTAGAGTAGGTGAATCAAGTCTTCTAAAGAAGTACCAAGCTTCAATTCCTCTGTTGTGCATTGCACTCCAAGCAGCTAAACCAACTGATTTCTTCCAGTTAACCGCATCGTATGGATTTGCAAGAAGGAAAGCAGCCGTATCGGCAGCATCAACTCCCCATGTATTCATAGACTGTGTTACAGCATCCACATACCAAAGAGCAGCAGTTTTCCCAACACTAAATCCTCTAGCAGCAGCTTCTAATAGCATGAATTTCGTGTAATCAACATCTAAAATTCTACCCGGAACGTCCGCTTTTGTAATGTCTGGTGAAATGTGTGAGTAGTTTGCGTAAGCAGCAAGTACTCCATAAGGACCACCTTCGTAATTTCCATCTTTATCTACTGTAAAGTATTTTGGTACTCTTGGGTCGTTTACACTCTTTAAGTAATTCATGTACACATCCGCAGGAATAAAGTCATCACGACCACTCGCTACTAAATTTTGATAAACTGGATTTGCAAACTGACCGTTCATAAAAGGATGAGAATAAGCATCTGCCTCCGTTAAAATCACGCCATCTTGGTATGCGCTTTCGATCATCGTTTTGGCTTTCGCTTGGTTTACATCAGCCAAGTTTAATCCCATCTGTAACTTCAAGGTATTTCCAAATTTTTTCCACTTGGACATGTTTCCTTTGTAGACAAGATCTACATCATATCCTGGAAGACCAGGAGTAATGGAAGCCAAAGCAGCATTCAGTCTTGTTTCTAAGTCTGCGTAAATGGTAGCTGCATCATCGTATTTTGGTTGCAAAATTTTAGTTTCTCCATTCTGAAGTGCTTCTGAATAAGGAACATCTCCAAAAGTATCCACTAAATTAGCCCAAGCAAACACAGAAAGAAGCTCGATCGTTGCATGCTTATTGGTTTTGATTTTAGCCTGATCTGCAGTACTATAATTTGTACTTTCTGCTTCTGTTTCTAAATAAACCGAAGCGGTCTTAAGTGGTCCTAAAATATCCCTCATCAATGTATTATAATGATTCTGAGGTTGGTTTCTAGTTACAAAATTGTAGTTGGTTTCATCTACATATTGAGTTTCTGTCCACTGTTGAGTAAAGAATCTCGCAATATTTAAGTTCACACTTGGAGTCACCCACTGTTCCGCAAGATACTGTTGAGAGGCCGCCACTAAATTTGCGGACGGAACCACTTCCGGTTTCTTCGGATTTACGTTGAGGCTCGAGATATCCCTTTCACAAGACATTGTGATTGAAGTAGCAAGGAATATACTACACGCTATATAAATTAACTTTTTCATTGTTCAAATAGTATTAAAATTTAATATTGACATTAAATCCAAAATCTCTAGTAGTTGGTAAGACACCGATTGAGTTACCTCTTGATCTTAGTCCACCACCAACTCCTGCTTCAGGATCTGCATACGGAAGATTCTTGTGAATAATCCAAAGGTTTCTTCCCACTAAGGATACTGTAACTGCTTCCACAAATGTTCCAGAAAGGATTGATTTAGGAAGTGCATAAGAGATACTAGCTTCTCTTAATTTCACGTAAGAAGCATCGTATACGTGCTCACTGTTAGGAACGTTTCCATACCCTTTAGGGTTGTAACCAAAGTATGAATTTGCATCTAATGCACCGTTACCAATTTCTGCCGTATTTGGATTTCCGTTTGCATCAACACCTGGTAGTACAACTCCGCTAGGATCTCTGTACATTGGGTCCACTGTATCCGCATAAAGCGCAGTAGAGTACCCGTACCATAAGTCAGTAGAGAAGGTATCTCCTCCTTGTTGAACGTCAATTAAGAAACTTGCACTAAGACCTTTGTATTTGAAGGAGTTTCTAACCCCTCCAGTCCAGTCCGGAGTAATATTTCCAATTACTTCTCTGTTACCCGATTTCTGCCAAAGACCATTTGATCTAACAATTCTTTGACCGTTTTCGTGATATACATAATCTGTACCTCTTAAAGTACCCATCGCTTCACCAACGGTTGCATTTAATGTAACACCACCTTGGTAACCTCCTAATTGGTAATTATCAACACCGTTTAAGTCCACAACTTTGTTTTTGTTTTTCGCAAAGTTAATGTCCATATCCCATGAGAAATTGGAAGTTTTAATTGGAGTTGCATTAACTGAAACTTCAATCCCTTTGTTGTCAATACGACCTGCATTAAATACAGTTGCAGAATATCCTGTACCTACTGAAATTGGTAAGCTAATAATCTGGTCTTCAGTTCTTGTATCGTATACAGTTACATCAAATCCTAATCTGTTTCTGAAGAATTGCGCCTCCATACCTAACTCAACCTCTTTCGATCTTTCTGGCTTAAGTTCAGCGTTTGCAAGAGTATTAGCAGTATCATACAATACTACACCTGCGAAGTTACCAATGTTTCCATAGGTATTCTTAAGCTGGTAAGGACTTGTTGCTCCCCCAACTACAGCGTAGTTACCACGGATTTTCCAGAAACTTAAGAAGTTAGGTTTTACCAGGTTGGAAAGAACAATAGATCCTGCAATAGATCCGTATCCATAAGCATTGTTATCTTTTGGAAGAGTTGATGATTTATCCACACGGTAAGTACCGTCGATGAAATAAGTATCTAAAATCCCTAATGACGCAGTCGCGTACGCACCTGCAGTCGCGATTTTATTTAAAGTCTCACTAACAGGTAAAGGTTGTCCCGCAGAATTAGAAAGAGCATACAAACCTGGTAGTGCTAATCCACCTTCTGTAGAAGCATAGTCAGATTCATATTGGTTTCTTCTTACGTTTCCTCCCACAACCCCAGAGATGTCCATATCATCACTTAAGTCAAAGTTGTAATTCGCTAATAAATCGAAGTTAGCTTCGGTTTGTCTAATCGTTTGTTTTGAATACCCAGAGGTAACGTTGTCACCTGAAGCACCAAATCCTCTTGGAGCAGAACCTGCAGCTAATCTTTCCTCAAGCGTCATTCCTAAATAGTCATAAGATAATTTAGCGGTTGCAGAAACATTTGGACTAAATTTATAGTCAACGGCTGCATAGCTAAAGTTTCTAATTCTATCATCGGTCTGATAACTTTGATATCTTGCGAAGTAAGGGTTATCCCAATATGCCGGTGTTGGATTGGTTGGAGATTTTCTGTTCCACGTGATGTTTTGTTTTGTTCTGTTGTAAGCATTCTTAAGTGCATACATATCCGCATCTACGTTCCACCATTGTCTGAAAGCAGACATTTGGTTATCAGAATACCCAGTTTCGTTACGACCTTTCGTATCTTGAAGTGTCAAAGTTGAGTAGATACTTGCTGATAGTTTATCTGTAAAATCAAAGTTGAACTTAGTGGATAGCGTATTCTTTCTTAAATTAGAATTCGGCATAATCCCTGTCATCATCTGGTTTGTGTATCCTAGCATGATGTTAGATTTCTCAGCACTTTTCTCTAATGTGATCGAGTTCACATAATTCGAAGACGTTTCGAAGAAGTCTACTGGTGTATGAGCTCCTGCTACATAAGGTCTCATTTTCCCGTAGTTTGGCGACGTTGGGTCAAAAGAGTCCCAATGGTAAATTGGGTGTCCATCGTAAGCAGGTCCGAAGGAACCGTCATCGTTGTAGTTCGTGTAATCAGAACCAAACGTGAAATCGTTCCCTGCGTATCCACCACCAAATTTGTTTTGGTATTCTGGGAATGTAGATTTATCAATTACCCCAAAGTTGGCTGCTGTATTCAGCGTTACCCCCCAACGGCTATCGTTTGATCCACGTCCATTCTTGGTAGTAATCACAATTACCCCGTTAAGTCCTCTCTCTCCGTAAAGAGCCGAAGCCGCAGCTCCTTTCAATACGTTCATCGATTCAATGTCCTCTTGGTTGATATCCGATAAGAAGTTACCGAAATCATAGAAACCAGATAAGGAATTGTTACTTACGGGCGATCCGTCAATTACGACTAATGGATTCCCACCATTCAGCGATTTGTACCCTCTAATAACAAGGTTGGTAGATCCCCCAAAGTTGTTGTTAGTGTTCACCTGTAAACCTGCCACTTTCCCAGAAAGTTGAGAAGCTACGTTACCAGTGTTGGTCGTCCCGCCGGTAATTTCATCTGCCTTCACTTCTTGTGAAGAATAAGTTAGAGATTTTTTCTCCCTTTTAATACCGAGTGCCGTTACGACAACGCCCTCGATATCTGCAGTTCTAGTGGTGTCAACCTGCGCATTTACAAGTGCAAATGACGAAGTCAACACAACGGCTAAAACGCTTGTTGTTAGTTTCTTCATATCAAATTAAATTTTTTCAATAGACAAATGTGCAAAACTTTGTTAAATTGACCAAACGTTTAGTTAATAAATTCTTAAAAATTTTTTATATTTGGGAAAGGATTTTCGCTTTATGTGAATTAAAACGAATACGAATTATGTTAATAAAAAAATTGACAAATAGCCTAGTAGAAGCAGGTTGCGACGAAGTAGGTCGCGGCTGTTTGTCGGGTCCAGTAGTCGCCGCAGCCGTCATATTAAAAGAAGATTTTTTTCATGAATTAATAAACGACTCAAAAAAACTATCCGCAAAGTCCCGTCAGCAGATGGCTTTGTATATTAAACAGCATGCATGGGACTATGCAATTGCGGAGTTACCCCCGGCTGTGATCGATGAGCATAACATCTTAAATGCAAGTATTAAGGCGATGCATTTCGCGATAGATGACTTAAAAGTAAGACCGGAGCATATTGTTGTCGATGGAAATCGATTTCATACCTACGGATCGATACCTCACACCTGCGTGGTCAAAGGGGACGCTAAAGTTCTCTCAGTGGCTTGCGCCTCTATATTAGCAAAAACCTATCGAGATGAACTCATGGGTAAACTTCATTCCGAGTTTCCACAGTACGGGTGGGATAAAAACATGGGATACGCAACCAAAGTACATCGCGAAGCCCTCAATCGATTTGGACCCACTCCCTATCATCGACAAAGTTTTCGACTCAAATACGACTAATATAAAAAACGAAAACAGGAAGCTTTTGCTTCCTGTTTTCATTTTTATTGGGCTAAACCTTACTTCTTATTCGAACGATTCGAGCTAGGTTTTTTTTGATTTTGTTGGGTTTTTTGCTGCTCTTGAGCCTGCTCCATCATTTCTCGCATACGCTTTTGGAACTTCCCTTCTTTCTTAGGTTGGGCTTTGTTCGCCTGAATCTGTGCATGGATTTTTTTCTCATCCAAGATCCAATATTTGATCACAAGGATAATGACAATGTTAATCGCATTGGAAACAAAATAATACCATGAAAGTCCTGAAGCCATCGTGTTTAAGAAGAACAAGAAGGTGATAGGGAAGATATACATTAAGACCTTCATATTAGGCATTCCTGGCGCAGTAGGCTGCTGCATGTTCCCAGCGGTAAGCATCGTGTACACTAAAATCACAGCCGTACATGCAATCGCAAATACGCTTAAATGGTCTCCAAGGATAGGAAGTGCAAACGGAAGTTGAATCAAATCGTCGTATGCGGTTAGGTCTTTTGCAAACCAGAAGCTTTCTCCTCTCAAGTCAATAAAGTTAGGGAAGAATCGAAAGAGTGCATAGAAAATAGGCACCTGAAGTAGCGCGGGTAAACAACCGGCCATTTGATTCACCCCGGCCTTTCGATAGACTGCCATCGTGGCCTGCTGACGCTTCATCGCATCAGCATCTTTGTATTGTTTATTTACCTCGTCGATTTCTGGACGAATGACTCGCATCATCGCACTAAGCTTATGCTGCTTGAACATCACGGGAGAGAGGATTAATTTCACAATAATGGTCATTAGGAAAATGACCCAACCTGCGGCAATTCCGAAGGACGAAATGAAGTTATACAAAGGCATGAAAAACCAACGGTTAATCGTTCCAATGAAAGACCATCCCAAAGGAAGGATTTCATCAAAATTCTTATCGTATGATTTCAAAAGGGGCAAGTCTAGGGGAAGGAAATACCAATTGAAATCTTGGTTTAACTCTCCTGCCGTCATTTGAACATCCCCTGAAAAGTTTAATTTCTTTAAATAGGGTCCTTCTTCAATCATATCCTGATTTCCAACAGATCCATTAAATCCATTCGAAGACTCAATAATAGAGGCGAAAAACTGCTGCTTCACTCCAATCCAGTTTAGGGTTTCTCCTTTTTCGTCTAAGCCTGTTCTCCCATCGTAATCGTAGGATTTATAATTATTAAATGCGTAAGAAAATTCGGAATGCGTTTGTTCTTGGCTACGTCCTTTCTCCACATTGATTACATTGTAGTCCCATTTAAAGGCAGCTTTGGAATCGTTTGAGATTTGGGAAAGACCTTTTGTTCTCACCTTGAAATCAAGCGTATAATTTGGATTTAAAGTGTAAACAAATGAAATATTGGCTCCTGCACTTTGCGCCGTAAGGGTCAGTTGATTACCATTCTGACTAGGAGAAAAGAGTAAATCTTTTGTATTGATGGTTTTGCCCGTTTTGTCCTTAAATTCAAATCCGTAAGAAGCACTGTTCTTTTCAACAATGACCAGGGGCAAATCCGCTTTGTCTGTTTTGGAATCGTACGCTTTGTAATTTTTAAGCTCTACTTTGGAAACCCCTCCCCCTAAAGTGGAAAATTCAAGCCGTAGCTCCTCGGACTCCAAAGGGATGGTCTGAACAGAAGCCTCGGCACTATCAGTAGAGGCCAAAATCGCAGCTTCAGCGGGCTTTACTGCCTCTACCTTCTGAGCGACTGCGGCCGCTTCTTGGGTTTTTACTTCGGCTTCTTTGTTTTGTTTGTTCTGAAAATAGAACATCGCCCCTAGCATAAGTGCTGAGAAGAGCATAAAACTAATTAACTGATTCTTGTCTAATCCGTTATTTTGTCGCATTCCTTATATCGTATTTGGTCTGTATCTAAATTAACTTCCTCTAAAACTATTCTATAGCCTAGTGCAAATTTCAAGGTCACAAAATTACTATTTTTTTTTTGAAAGCCTCCTTTTAGTTTGGGCGAAAAACGAACGAAGTACAAAACGCCAAGTTTTCACGCAAAAGGAGCCGTCTCAATACAATTTTGAGGCGGTTTTTTTATATACTTAATTTTAAGTAAATATTTTGTGGGTTTGCACGATTTGTAGTGATTGAGCAAAAAGAGGCTCTTGTTTAAGCTCCTTTCTTTCTTAAATTGTGCGCTAATGCATGCAATCCGAACTATAATTCTGCTTTTTGCATTCCTATATGTGTGAATCGTTTGAAGTTTCTGTTGGATTTGATATGAGCAAATACAGGTTTCACATCCACACTACGCTGCTTGCGATTTATTTCTCCAAGTTCGCTCAGCATGTTTTCCCGCACTTTGGACTTATGGCGTTCTAAATGCTTTAGGGACGGTTATTTGGTATTTGGATATATAAACACCCTCTTTTACCAAGGAACGCTTCCCGTTTCCAAGGTCTATTCCGTCTAAATCGATATATTTAAACCAATCATGCCGTGCCTTTTCTGCCATATACAGGAAAAGCCGCTTTACTTTTATGGACGTACATGCCTCCAAGAGCTCCTGTACCTGTTTTGGCCGGAGGTTGTTCAACCCTTCCATGATTTCGTAGCACTCGACCAGTTCTTGTTTTTTGGGCGTTAGGTACAGACATTCCATTAAGGCCCTTGTAGGGTTGGACACCAACAAACTGAAAGCCCCCTGTTCCAAAACTTGCAACCCTATTTTGGGCGGAAGGAAGGTGGAGCTGAAGTAGTTCACTTTTACCTCCCAATCGTATTTTGAAAACCAAGCGGGCAAATTTTCATCGCTTCCCCCGAACAATGTTATCTGTTTTGCAGATAGCTCCAGATAATGGGTTTTTCCCAATAAGGACAAGGCCGTTTTACCTCCAGGATGGATATTCAGACCAGCTTGCTGTTGCAATGCGGACAAAGCACCCTGATAGGTAGGCTTATCACCCACCCGCATCCAAGCTCCCGTTCCTATAGAATAAATCCAATTGCTGGTCTTATATCGGTTCAGCAATTGCGTGGAGAACTCATTTTCCGTTAACCACGAACTTAAATACACGACCCCCGGAGGCTGTGAATTAAGAAGATGGTTTATTTTTTGCTCTTTTTCCAAACCAATAGTTTCTGTTTTCGACTTTTTTTAAACTATAAAAATAGTCTTTAGTTTATTTAAATATAAATATACAAACTATAAGTTTGCTTATTCATGTTTTTTTAAACTTTTTAAATCAAAAAGATGGACACTCATAAAAAACATGGTAATAGATAGTATTCTTACAATATTCCCGAAAAATAAACGTCGCAAAATATTTGCGTTCAAATTTATCCGCCTAAAAAATCGGTATCCCCTATTGTTTAATCTAAAATTTTCTAATTATGAAAACAAAGTCAAACGGAACTGCAAAAAAAGTAAATGCAACCGTTAAAAAGGATGTTCAAAAAAAGTTAACTAAACAAGCCATCGGGAAGACCACTGCTATAGAAAAGAAAGCAACAGTGCACACAATAATTTTAAGAAAATAATCATAAAAATAGCCGCCCCAATATTGAGACGGCTACTAGGGCTTTATTTTTTTGTTTGACTCGCTTTCACAAAGGCTACAAAGAGCGGATGCGGCGATTCTACGGTACTTTTATACTCTGGATGGTACTGCACTCCTACATAAAAAGGATGGTCCTTTAATTCCAAAGTTTCCACAAGCTGAGTTTCAGGATTAAATCCTGTGGGAACGAGTCCTTTGGATTCAAATTCCTTCGTATACTCAGAATTAAATTCATACCTGTGTCTATGACGCTCTGAAATGTTTTTGGCTCCGTAGATTTCGTGGAGTTTCGAGCCGGTTTTCAAGCTGCATTTCCAAGCTCCCAGTCTCATGGTTCCCCCTTTCTCCACCACATTCTTCTGGTCTTCCATTAAGGAAATGACTGGATCCAGGGTTGAGGAATCAAATTCAACCGAATTGGCTTTTTCTAGACCTAGCACAGTTCTAGCGAATTCAATGGTCATAATTTGCATCCCTAGACAAATTCCAAGGGTTGGGATTTTGGCCTCTCTTGCGTACTGTGCAGCTACCACTTTTCCCTCAATGCCTCGATCTCCAAAGCCTGGCGCAATTAAGATCCCGTCAATTCCTTCAAAGGTCTGAGCCACGGTTTCCCGCGTAATCTCGCCACTATATACCCAGCGAATATTGACTTCAGTTTCGAGTTCTGCGCCCGCATGGATAAAGGATTCTACAATGGATTTATAAGAATCTTGCAGAGAGACATATTTACCCACAAGAGCAATCTCTACTTTTCTTTTCGGATTTTTATAGCGCTTTAAGAACTGTTTCCAATCCTTAAGTTCTGCTTTTTTGTCTGATTTTAAATTCAAGGCATTTAAAACGACTTCGTCGAAATTTTGCTTCTGCAGATTTAAAGGAACCTCATAGATGGTTTCCATATCTTTCGATTCAATTACACTTGCAATGTCCACGTTACAGAACTGAGCTAGTTTTGCCCTAATTTCTTTCGTTATGCTGTGCTCGGTGCGGCAAACCAAAATATCGGCTTGAATTCCGTATTCCATGAGTTGGCGAACAGAATGCTGAGAAGGTTTTGTTTTCAATTCTCCACTGGCTGCTAAATAAGGAACCAAGGTTAAATGGATTACCATTGAGTTTTGTTCTCCAAGCTCCCAACGAAGTTGTCGTACAGATTCTATGTAAGGAAGTGACTCAATATCTCCGACCGTCCCCCCAATCTCTGTAATAATAATATCGTAATTCTGTTTAGAAAGAATTTTAATACGACGCTTAATTTCGTTTGTAATGTGAGGAATAACCTGAACGGTCTTCCCAAGAAAATCCCCTCTTCTCTCTTTTTCAATCACGGTTTGATAAATTCGTCCCGTGGTTACGTTGTTGTTTTGAGAAGTCGTGGAATCTAAAAATCGTTCGTAATGACCTAAATCCAAATCGGTTTCTGCTCCATCCTGCGTCACGTAACATTCTCCGTGCTCGTAGGGATTTAAAGTACCTGGATCGATATTGATATACGGGTCGAGTTTTTGAATGGTGACATTAAATCCTCGCTCTTTAAGAAGAAGCCCTAGTGAGGCTGAGATGATTCCTTTTCCTAACGAAGATGTCACGCCTCCGGTAACAAAAATATATTTTGTCGGTTTTTTACTCATTGATTTAGGTTTGTGCAAAGTTAAAGGAAAAAACAATGCAGCGCAATTTGATTTCTTTTTATTCTTTCTTTACTTAGTAAACTTAGTTAACTATGGAGCCAAAAACGCACTGCATATTAGGTAATTAGCTATTGGAACCAAGATCGGTAAAAAGATTTTAGTTCGTTTAAAACGAAGATTTAAAAAGCGCACCTTCAAGTTGAAAAAAGCCTCTTTTTTTCTTGCTACTCACCCTTTTTTACTTCCTTTTTTTTTCGAAATAAGCCGCTAAAAAGTGTAAATTGCCATTTGAATTTAAAAAATAGACCTAGTGGCCAAACTAAAATCGGTGTATTTCTGTCAAAATTGCGGCACTCAGTATTCGCAGTGGCACGGACAGTGCAAAACGTGTGGATCCTGGAATACACTCGCGGAAGAAATAGTAGAGAAATCCTCTAGCAAACAGAGCGCAGAAAAATCGAAAAACCACATTATCAACATTGTGGAAGTAGAAACTACGGAAGAGCCTAGAATTAAAAGCAATTCCGAGGAACTGAACCGTGTTCTGGGCGGAGGCATTGTTTTGGGCTCTGTTATTTTAATCGGTGGAGAACCGGGAATCGGAAAATCAACTTTGCTCTTGCAGTTAGCCCTTAAGATGAAAAAGAAGATTCTTTATGTTTCGGGAGAAGAAAGCACCTCGCAAATCAAAATGCGTGCGGATCGACTCACCGAGCTTCAGAATCCGCACTGCTACTTATTCACGGAAGTCTCCGTAGAGAAAATCATTCACGAGGCAAAAAAGCTACAGCCCGATCTGCTCATCATCGATTCGATTCAAACTCTTCATTCTCAAAATTTAGAAAGTTCTCCCGGGACGGTTTCCCAAATTCGGGACTGTTCGAACGAGCTAATTAAGTTCGCGAAAAGCACCTCCACACCTATTATTATTGTAGGTCACATTACAAAAGATGGGCAAATTGCAGGTCCTAAAGTCTTAGAGCACATGGTCGACGTGGTCCTAAACTTTGATGGAGATCGGAACCATCTTTTTAGACTGCTTCGTGCGAGTAAAAACCGTTTCGGTTCCACAGCGGAAATCGGCATTTATGAAATGGTCTCTCAGGGCCTAAAAGAAGTGAAGAATCCTTCCGAGGTTTTAATCACGAAGAAACTTGAACCTCTTTCAGGAAATTCGGTAGCGGTGACCCTCGAGGGGAACCGACCCATGCTCCTTGAAATTCAAGCACTTGTTTCTTCTGCGGTCTACGGTACTCCGCAAAGAAGCACCACGGGCTTTGATAGCAAACGACTTAACATGCTGCTTGCCGTGCTTGAAAAAAGAGCAGGATTTCAATTGGGAGCAAAAGATGTCTTCTTAAACTTGACAGGAGGCATTAAAACGGATGATCCTGCTTTAGATTTAGCCGTTGTGGCAAGTATTCTTTCTTCCAATGAAGACATTCCAATTTCAGAAAAATTTTGTTTTGCAGGAGAGATTGGCCTTAGCGGCGAGGTGCGCCCTGTAAGGCAGATTGAGCAGCGCATATCTGAAGCGGAAAAATTAGGCTACGAAACCATTGTGGTCTCCAAACTAAATAAGATTCCCAAGAAAAAATACGGCATCCAAATAGTGGAAATCAGCAAACTCGATCAATTGCACGAACTCTTATTTTAAACTCATTTTATTGAATTACCTAGCCCACAGTTATCTTTCCTATTCTCCTGAGCAATTGGTGGGAAACCTTCTTGTGGACTTTGCAAAGCGAAAAGATCGTCTTTCCTATCCCAGAGAAATTCAAAAAGGAATTGATCTTCATCATGCGATTGATCGCTTTACCGACAGCCATCCTAAGTTCAAAGCAATCAAAGCGCTATTTCGACCTCTGACTGGACATTATGCAGGCGTGTTTGCCGACATTGTTTTGGATTACTTTATTTTGAATGACAGGCGGCTTCACTCTACTGCTCAGTGGCACACTCATTGTCAGTGGGCGTATCAAAGCCTTACGCAGTATGAAGAGTGGTTGCCCCCACGGTTAAAATCCGCCCTCCCTAGTATGATTCGCGACAACTGGCTTATGCAATATCAGTCCTTAGAAGGGATGAGAAAATCATTGCATCATGTCGTAAGACGAGCAGAATTCTTAGAGGACTCGGTGAATGTATTCGAAGTTTTGGTACAGAACCTCGATCGAATTAAGAAATTGTACGATGCGTTTTTCCCTGAGTTAAAAGCGTATTGTGAAGAGTTTAACGCAGGCCAAAGCTAGAATTCTTTGAATAAGTAACGATCGGGATAGTTTAGCCTCTGGCTTTGTCTTTTGCCCTCAACCGTTAAGTGAATGATGTTGATTTGATCGTCGAAAAGATTGTAAAGCGCACTCACCGCGACTTCCACTTTCCTTGGCGTTTCTACTTTTGAAGACTCTAAATAAACCACCACAGATTCACTGTCCTCCTCAAATCCTAAATAATCAATGTTTAGGAATTCTCCTTCTACTCTTAGACGTAGATTTTCTGACAGGTAGGCTCGAAGAGCCTCGTTTAGAGACTTTTTCATCGACTCATTTTGAAAATAGAGAATCTTCCCCGTCTTTTTTCGAAGTGCATTTTCTAAATCATCTAAGAAGAACCTTCCCGTGATTTGAAAGGTCTGAGATTGAGATGAGTAATTAAACTCCACGCTACCCACATGGTAGGGATGTATAAGCAGTACTTTTGCTTCCGGGTTAGAGCCTGCCTTCGCAAACGAAGCAAAACAAAAAAGCAGTAGGAATGGAAAAAACCAAAATCTTTGAGTCGCAAATTTCATCCTACGAAAGTAGGAATTTCTATGAAAACAATTATTTAAATTTCAAATGATTTCGAAAGGCGTATACTCCAATCACAGTGGCAATCGCTGCGCAAACGGTACTAAACAAAAAGACGCTTCTTGCTCCTAGTGCGTCAATAACCAGTCCCCCACCCAAAGCGCCAAGGGTAATGGCAAGCTGGATAAGTCCCGTTTGAAGTCCACCTGCGCTCTCAGCCTGTTCAGGAATTGTTCGGGTGAGCCAATGGGTCCATCCCACTTGCACAATTCCGAAAAACATTCCCCAAAAAGAGACTAAAACCACGGTGGGAGGAAGGAGTGTCCCCCAATACATGAGACCCACTACACAAATCCCCATGAAAAGTGCCGCCAGTAGTAGCGTTTTATGGAGATTCCAATCAAGAGCATAACGAGATAGACTTGCGCCCAAAAAGTTCGCCACACCAAAACTAAGTAGAACCCAGGTTAAGGTGGCGTCTTTCACATTCGTAACATTTTCGAGAAAAGGTCTTAAATAGGAAAAGAAAATCGCGTAGCTCATAAAAATAAAGAAAGTAGAAAGCATTCCTTGTCTGATTTCGTTGCGCTTTAAAATCCTAAATACTTCGCGAAGTTTAACCGCTCCTTGTGAGGCCATTACAGGCAAGGAAGAAAACTGCCATACAAAGGAAATCACTCCCACAAGAGAAGCAAGCAAGAATACGTTTCTCCATCCGATGTGCATCCCTAAGAAACTGCCCAGAGGGGCAGCAAGTACAGTCGCTACCGAAACTGAACTAAAGATAATCGAAAGAGCTTTGGGGACATGCTCCTTAGGAACCAGACGCATGGCGGTGGCAGCCATCATACTCCAACACCCACCAATTCCAATTCCAAGAAGGATACGCCCTATAATAAGGATGCCAAAATTAGGAGCAAAACCTACAATTAAATTTGAGAAAACAAGAAGTAAGCTAAAGCCCATCAAAACCCACCGACGGTCTAATTTCGCGGTGGTGACTCCGATAAACAAACTAGAAATCATAGCCACGGCGGCCGTGACCGAGATGGCCATTCCCACCGTTCCTTCGCTTACGGTTAGCTCAGAAGCCATCGGAGTTAAAAGACTCGCGGGCAAAAATTCTGCAATAATGAGTCCGGCCACACACAGGGCTACAGACCAAACGGCGCTCCAATTGGGCTGTTCAGCAAAACTTTCCTTATTCCTTTCTTCTCCGTTCATACTACCTGTTTTTTCAATCGGCAAAAGTACCAAATTAATGCCCTTCAAACTGAAATTGCCTAGAGTCTTTTTCTATTGATTTCATAGGTCAATTTTTCTTACTTTTGCGATTCGTCGTACTTTCATTTACTAAAAAACATTTCTGTGAAGGACTTTACTTTGTATTTAAATCTCGGTTGGGAGCATATTATTTCCTTGGATGCCTTAGACCATCAACTTTTCGTTTTGGTTTTAATCATGGCTTACTCGATCCAAGATTTCAAGAAAATTTTAATTCTTGTGACTGCTTTTACCATCGGGCATTCCCTAACCCTCGCCTTAAGTGCAATGGAAATCCTTCGAGTTCCTGGAAATTGGGTTGAGTTCTTAATTCCGCTTACCATTGTATTAACGGCACTTGACAACCTTATTTTACGCAATAAGGCCAAAACCTTAATGCGTCTTAATTATTACCTCGCACTTTTCTTTGGACTCATTCACGGAATGGGATTTGCCAATACGATCCGTATGACCCTAGCGAAGGAGCAGTCTTTGTTCCTCCCTCTTTTAGGCTTTAACATTGGACTGGAGCTTGGCCAGATCCTTCTTGTGGTGGTCTTTTTGCTAGTGAGTTTTGTGATGGTTCAACTGGTGAAGATTCCCAAAAGAGACTGGGCACTGTTTATTTCTTCGGGGGTCTTTTTTCTAGCGATGCAAATGACTCTAGAGCGAATTCCATAATTCAACTAGAAGCACAAAACACCAACTGACGAGTTGGTAGACGTTGATGAGGAATTACTTCTCAGCAGAATTTCAAAAAATAGTTTTGAAAAAAAACTTCATTTTTTTCGTTTTTTGGCAAATAATAAGTAGTTTTGATACGCGAAACCCATTTCAATTCCTCTCGCACCCTTCATTATGAAACTAAAACTACTCTTAATCCTGCTCCTAAGCTTCGGATTTTCCAAAGCTCAAAATCACCAAAACAATCCAGAGGCTAAGCACGGCAATAAGTTCGAACAGCTTGGCACAATCCTACCGACACCCAATGTTTACCGCAACGCAGCGGGAGCTCCGGGAACTCAGTATTGGCAGAACCGAGCGGATTACGACATTACAGCCTACTTAGACGAAGAAAAAAGAAATCTAAAAGCATCCGAGAAAGTAACCTATTATAACAACTCACCGGACGCACTAGACTACCTTTGGCTTCAACTCGATGAGAATGAGCATTCCTCTGTGAACAATGCAGGGTATGATTTCTCTTCTTCCCTTCCCAAGCAAGTCTCTTCAGACGATTTGGGACCTAGTGAACTTCCTAAAAAGAACAACGGTCTTGGGGTTGACCTTGAAAAAGTAGTCGACTCCAATGGAAAAGCGCTTTCGTATACGGTTAACAAAACCATGATGCGAATCGACCTTCCTTCCCCCTTGAAACCTGGTGATAAAATCACCTTCCACATTGACTGGAACTACAACATTTCGAACCGCCTTTCTACGGGAGGACGAGGAGGTTATGAATACTTCCCAGAAGATGGAAACGATCTATACACCATTACGCAATGGTTCCCTAGAATGTGTGTTTACTCTGATTTTCAGGGATGGCAAAACCATCAATTTACAGGACGTGGGGAATTTGCACTTGTCTTTGGAAACTACAAAGTGACGATGAACGTGCCGGCAGATCATATCGTGGCCGCAACAGGCGAAGGTAAAAATTATAAAGAAGTGCTTTCCGCGGATCAATATAGCCGCTACCAAAAAAGCAAAACCTCAAATGAACCTATTGAAATTGTGACTCTAGCAGAGGCCACAAAAGCAGAAAAAAACAAAAGCAAAAAGAGAAAAACTTGGGTTTTCGAAGCTAACGATGTACGTGATTTTGCATGGACAAGCTCTAGAAAATTCATTTGGGATGCGATGCACGTAAAAATCCCAGAAAACGGAAACGACGTGATGGCCATGAGTCTTTATCCAAAAGAGGCCTACGGACTCTATAGAAAATTCTCCACCAAAGCGGTAGCACATACGATTAAGACTTATTCTGAATTTACGATTCCGTATCCTTACCCTGTAGCCCAGTCGATTGAAGCTTCGAACGGGATGGAATACCCAATGATTTGTTTCAACTATGGACGCACGGAGAAAGACGGAACCTACTCCGAAGGAACCAAAAACGGAATGATTGGTGTAATCATTCACGAGGTAGGTCACAACTTCTTCCCTATGATCATCAATTCTGACGAAAGACAGTGGACTTGGATGGACGAAGGACTCAATACCTTTGTGGAGTACCTAACGGAGGAACGTTGGGATCCGAAATTCCCATCGAGAAGAGGTCCGGCCCACACGATTGTGGACTATATGAAATTACCAAAAGACCAGTTGGAACCTATTATGACCAACTCCGAAAATATCACGCATTTTGGACCTAATGCCTACGCAAAACCGGCAACGGGACTCAATATCTTAAGAGAAACCATTATGGGACGTGAACTTTTTGACCAAGCCTTCAAAACCTATTCAAAACGTTGGGCCTTCCGCCATCCTGAACCTGCGGATTTTTTCAGATCCATGGAAGATGCGAGTGGAGAGGATTTAGACTGGTTCTGGAGAGGCTGGTTCTATGGCACCGATCCTGTGGACATTTCTCTCGATAAAGTTTCTGTGGCTACTCCGAACTTAGAGTATTCTCCAAAACCGATGACAAGAAATTACACAGTTGACAAACCGCTTGAAAACGACTTCGTGGATTTGTCTAAAAAACGAAATCAAGCAGATCCTTCTATTGTATTTTACACGGAACAGGACAAGGAATTGCAAGACTTTTACTATCGATACAACCGCGGACTTGAGAAAGTGGACACTACTACTAGTCACACGATGAGTTTTGATTTCCAAGAAAAAGTTCCTGCAAGTGAAAAAGCTAATCTTAAAAACTTAACGGCCTACCAGCTAGAGTTCTCCAACAAAGGAGGACTTGTGATGCCGATTCTACTCGAATTCACTTTTGAAGATGGAACTAAACTTGAGGACAAGCGTCCGGCTCAAATTTGGAGACACAATGAGAAAAACGTGAAGCTTTCCTATGTGTTCGATAAAAAACTAAAATCCATTCAACTAGACCCAATGAAAGAAACCTCTGACATTGACGAAAAGAACAATTTCTGGAGCGCTAGTACAAACAAAGAGCCCGCTACTTCGTTTGACGTCTTCAAACGCAAACAAGGACAGTCCGCTCGCGGCGCTTCCAGTGGAAGACTAAACCCAATGCAGGCCGCTAAGAAATAGACCCAATAAAAATTCCTAAAAACCACTTGCGCAGCGCAGGTGGTTTTTTTAATGCAAAAAAGCGGACCCAAAAAAATCTGCCATATTTACACCTCTTGTCCAAGAGTCTGCCAATTTATCCCCCTAAAGTAGCTTTTTCCTACCCAGCTAGACATTGGCAAAGTTTTGGGGAATTGAAGAGAAAATAACAACAACTAATTAAAATATACAATTATGTCAGTAAATTTCAAACCGCTTGCAGACCGCGTTCTCGTTGAACCTACCGCGGCAGAAACCAAAACGGCTTCCGGAATTATCATTCCAGACACGGCACAAGAAAAACCACAAGAAGGAACTGTAGTGGCAGTAGGCCCTGGAAAGAAAGACGAACCTACCACCGTTAAAGTAGGAGACAAAGTACTTTACGGAAAGTATTCAGGTTCTGAACTTAAATTGGAAGGAAAAGATTTCCTTATCGTAAGAGAATCCGATCTACTTGGAATTTTAGGATCGTAATTAAATCCCTATTAACAAACTTTAAATAAAGTCATACAAACCGACTTATCTAAAAAATTAAATTAAAATGGCAAAAGAAATAAAATTCGACATTGAATCGAGAGACGCGTTAAAAAGAGGTGTAGATGCCTTGGCAAACGCTGTGAAAGTAACTCTAGGACCTAAGGGAAGAAATGTAGTAATCGAGAAAGCATTCGGAGCACCCCACGTAACCAAAGACGGAGTTTCTGTAGCAAAAGAAATTGAACTAGAAGACAAAGTTGAAAACTTAGGAGCACAGATGGTAAAAGAAGTAGCTTCTAAAACCAATGATATTGCCGGAGACGGAACCACTACCGCGACTGTACTTGCTCAAGCGATCGTTCGCGAAGGACTTAAAAACGTAGCGGCTGGAGCCAATCCAATGGACCTAAAAAGAGGAATCGACAAAGCCGTTGCTAGCGTCGTAGAAAACCTTAAATCCCAATCACAAGAAGTAGGAGAAGCTGCAGAAAAAATCAAGCAAGTCGCTTCTATTTCTGCAAACAACGACGACACCATTGGTGCTCTGATCGCAGAAGCGTTCGGTAAAGTGGGTAAAGAAGGAGTAATCACCGTAGAAGAAGCAAAAGGAACAGATACGACTGTAGATGTAGTAGAAGGAATGCAATTCGACAGAGGATTCCAATCTCCTTATTTCGTGACCAATTCAGAGAAAATGGTAACGGAACTTGAAAACCCATACATTTTACTTGTTGAGAAGAAAATTTCTTCCATGAAAGAACTTCTTCCTGTACTTGAACCTGTAGCACAAGCCGGAAAATCCCTTCTTATCATTTCTGAAGAAGTAGAAGGAGAAGCACTTGCTACTTTGGTTGTAAACAAACTAAGAGGATCTCTAAAAATTGCAGCCGTAAAAGCTCCAGGATTTGGAGACCGCAGAAAAGCTATGCTTGAAGACATCGCGATTTTAACAGGAGGACAAGTAATCTCAGAAGAAAGAGGGTTCACAATGGAGAACGCAACTCTTGAGATGCTAGGAACCGCTGAGAAAGTTTCGATTGACAAGGACAACACTACCATCGTAAACGGAGGAGGTGACCAAGCTCAAATCAAGGGGCGTGTGGGTCAAATCAAAGCTCAAATGGAAAACACAACTTCAGATTACGATAGAGAAAAACTTCAAGAACGTCTTGCTAAATTAGCAGGTGGGGTGGCTGTCCTTTACGTAGGAGCTGCTTCGGAAGTGGAAATGAAAGAAAAGAAAGACCGTGTAGACGATGCGCTTCACGCAACAAGAGCTGCCGTAGAAGAAGGAATCGTTCCTGGAGGTGGGGTTGCACTAGTAAGAAGCATTGAAGCACTTAGCAATTTAACGGCTGAAAATGCGGATCAACTTACGGGAATCAAAATTGTAAAAAGAGCCATTGAAGAGCCTTTAAGACAGATTGTCGCGAACGCAGGTGGAGAAGGTTCTGTAATCGTTGCGAAAGTATCGGAAGGAACAGGAGACTTCGGATTCAACGCGAAAAACGATGAGTATGTAAACATGTTTGAAGCAGGTATTATTGACCCAACGAAAGTAGTACGTGTTGCACTTGAAAATGCAGCTTCAGTTTCTGGAATGCTACTTACAACAGAATGTGTAATTACAGAAGTTAAGAAAGACGAACCTCAAATGCCAATGGGCGGAGGAATGCCAGGGATGATGTAATAAAGGTCCAGGCATTCGTTTTTCGAATCCTATAGGCAGCGAGTTCTTTTAAAAGAGCTCGCTGCTTTTTTTATTCATGATCCCGAGAGACCCCAAAAGGAAAACCAGAGACGGGTAAAGATTCGGGGGTATACGTAAGAGTCGCATCTCTTCATGATAAAAACGACACCGAAATTCGAGCTCAATCCGCTCGCATAAAATTCCATAGGGCCGTGCCCAAAAAAGAGTCGAGCGAAATAAAACCATGGCTCCTTAAAGACATTTGGCATTCCAAGGCAGAGGGCCTCTACCCCATATCATGATACGATTCTCTATTTGGAAAACAAACGGTAAAAACCTAGATTTCTTCGGACGTATTCTCGACTTCCACAGACGGTTTTTGAAGCTGACCTTTGTACAAGTTCGAATAAAACCCACCTACTTTTAGAAGCTCCTCATGAGTCCCTTGCTCTACAATCAGACCTGAGTCCATCACCAAAATTTTGTCAGCTTTTTGAATAGTGGAGAGTCTGTGCGCAATAATAATCGAGGTGCGATTTTGAGTAATCTTCTCTGTTGCGCGTTGGATGAGTTTTTCGCTTTGGGGATCAATGGAAGAGGTTGCCTCGTCGAGAATTAAGATTTTAGGATCGGATAGATAAGCCCGAAGGAAGGACAAAAGCTGTCTTTGCCCTAGAGAAATAGAGCTTCCTCTCTCGCTAACGACATACTCATATCCTCCTGGAAGCTGGGAAATAAACTGATCGACCTCTATTTCTTTGGCCGCTTTTTTCACTTTTTCAGGTGTAACCTCAGGGTCACCAAAGGCTAAATTCTCATAGATGCTGTCATGGAATAAGAATACGTCTTGCAATACAACTCCCACGTGGGCTCTTAAATTGTAAAGCTCGTATTTTTCAAGCGGCACACCGTCAATTAAAATCTCACCAGAATTGCGGTCGTAAAGACGAGTGAGCAAGCTAATAATCGTGGATTTACCGGCTCCTGTAGCGCCTACTATGGCGACGCTTTCTCCAGGATTCACCTGGAAACTTATGCCCTTAAGCACTTCTTGTTTTTCGTCATACGAAAAATGCACATCCTTAAATTCAATTCGGCCTTCGAAATGATCTTTCTTCACGGTGCCCGTATTGGACATGGATAAATCTTGATCCATCAGTCCTAATACACGCTCAGCTCCCACAATGCCTCGCTGAATATTGTTAAAGCGGTCTGCGATTTGTCGAAGTGGTCGAATAAGCATCGAGATGTACTGAATGAATGCAATAACCACCCCTGCTGTAATGGTAATATACCCTCCGTAAAATAGAACAAAGCCGATAAATAAGGAAGAAATTAATTCCACTACTGGGAAAAAGAGCGAAAAGATAAAGACGGTTCGAAGAAGCGCACTCTTTAGAGTCTCGTTAATGGAAACAAACTTCGAATATTCCTGTCCTTGTCGATTGAAAACTTGAATCAGTTGCATCCCTGCAAGTCTTTCTTGTACGAACGAGTTTTGGTTTGCAGTCCAAGTTCTTTCATCTCCAAACGCTTTTTTAAGCCTCTTTTGAAAGAACCTTGTAATGACCACCATCAGAGGTAAGATCGCAATAGAAATATAACTCAAATGCTCGTTTGTGTTGAACATCATGATTAATACGAAGACGATTCGTAAGATATCCCCGAACACCATCAAAAACCCATCGGTGTACACCGTGGCAATGGTTTCCACATCTCCAACCGCTCGGGTCACCAACTGACCGATAGGCGTTTTATCAAAAAAAGAAGTTTTGAAATAGAGCAGTTTCTTGTATAGAGTTTCTCGAATATCCCGAATGACATTCTGAGAAATAAAATTGGAGAAATAAACGAGGAAAAAATTAAGAAAGGTCTCTAAAAAGACAAGACCCACCAACCAATAAATATGCTTCATCATTAGACCCTTGTCGCCTAATTTGATAATGTCATTGTCGACGATTTGCATGGTTAAATAAGGTCGGAATGTGGAGGTTACCGATAGCAAAATGGATACGACCAAGGCGAAGATAAACCACGAACGAAATTTCATACCTATTAGAAATAGGCGTTTAATGATAGATCCGGTCGAGGGTTTATTCATAGGGGTATAAAAATTTAGTATGGTTAAATTTTCTGATGCAAATTTACGGAATGTTTCATAGATAGCATGCCGTCTCTAGCTAGGGGTTTTGAAAATCGAGTCCTTCTTTAAGATCGTTTCCCACTCATAGCCTACGTCGAGAAGATAAAGACCGTGCGCAGGCGCAGAGGTTCCTGCTCGATTTCGATTTTTACTTTCAATTATTTCTCTTACTTCCTCAGGCCTAATCTTCCCAACTCCCACTTCCAATAAAGTTCCCACAATAGCTCGAACCATGTTGCGTAAAAATCGATTGGCCGATATGGTGAAAATTAGACGGTTTTCAATCCTTTCCCATTTTGCTTTATAGATTTGACAAACAAACGTTTTGTTATCTCCACCTACTTTTGCAAAACTTTCAAATTCTTTGTACTGACAAATAATTTCAGCGGCCTGATTCATTTTCTCAAGATCAAGCGCTCGCGTATAAAACGAGTAGGCTGTATCGATTGAAAAGGGATCCTTGACCTGTGATACATGGTACTCATAGGTTCGATAGGTTGCATCAAAGCGAGCATGCGCTGAGGGCTGAACCTCAAACAGCTTTTCCACTTGAATGTCTCTAGGCAAAAACCGATTTAAGCGTCTTACTAGGTCACAAGGGATTTCTCCCTCAAAATCCAAGTGAGCAAACATTTTTTTGGCATGTACTCCGGTGTCCGTTCGACCCGCTCCTGTAAGGGAGATCTTCTCGCGCAAAAGTGTCGAGAGTGATGTTTCTAGAACTTCTTGCACCGAGATTTCTCGGGGCTGGATTTGATAGCCAAAATAATTCTTTCCGAAGTAGGAAAACTCAATAAAATATCTCAATTTCGTATGTTTGCAATGCAAAAATAAAACATTTGAAGAAGATACTCTTACTTTCTGACACGCATTCTTATATGGACGAGCGCATTTTGCATTACGCCGAGCAAGCGGATGAAATTTGGCACGCCGGAGATTTCGGAAATCTTGAGGTCTTTGAGGCTCTGGAGTCCAAAGGGACTCTTCGCGCAGTCTATGGGAATATAGACGGGGCCTCTCTTCGCAGCCGCTGCCCTGAGTCTCTTTCCTTTACTTGTGAAGGTCTCGAGGTCTTCATGATTCACATTGGAGGTTATCCCGGTAAGTACTCACCTTCTGCCAGAGAAAGTATTAAGCAGCTAAAACCAAAACTCTTCATTTCAGGACATTCGCATATTTTAAAAGTGATGTACGATAAAAATTTAGGACTGTTGCATTTGAATCCTGGCGCCTGTGGTCGCCAAGGCTGGCATCAAAAAAGAACCCTGCTTAGTTTTGAAATAGAGAAAGGAGAAATCCAAAATCTAATCGTGATTGAACTGGGAAACAAAACGGAAAAAAACAATGAAGATTAACGACGCTGTATCACTCATAGACCAAGATCTCTATGGAACCGTCACTTCGGTTCATGGAGAATGGGTTGTCTTTAAAGACTCTCATGGGTTCACCCATAAGCATCACAAATCGGAACTGGTTCCGATGGATACTTCGCTTTATGAAAACATGGAAGTAAACCCAAAAAAGGAACCCTTAAAAACAACCTCGAAGAAACACCGAACTACCCATCTTGTTCTTGATCTTCATTTTGATAAATTGGTCTCGAATCCGCTTGCCTATGAGAGTTTTGAAAGACTCTTTCTTCAAAAAGAAAAACTGATCGAAACCATCGAATTCTGCCGAACGCACCGCCTAAAAAAATTAGAAATCATCCACGGGTTAGGCGATGGGGTCCTTCAAAAGCTGGTCGTGGACTACCTAGAAAATGCGATGGATCTTGAATTCCAGCACACTCAGATCTTGACCCAGCAATCTGCAAGCATTCTCGTGTACTGGAAGTAATGCAGCTCTACGCCTCACAAACGCTCCCTGCTTTTTCAAATCCCAATTAAATTCTCTAAATTTGCGCCTAAATAACGATGAAACAGCTCCGATTACTTGTCTCCAAAGACTATTTACTTTACCAAATTACCAATGCGAAAAGCGTATTGGAAGAAAAGGAACTGCTCTTAGATTTGGAATCCAAAGAACAATCGTTTTTGCAGCCCATTGAAAACCTTCTTAAAAGCTCGTTCGATAAGATTGAAGTTTATTCTGCTTTTAACCATTTCACCCTGATGCCCGAAGGTTTTTCTCAGCACGAAATGGGACTGGATCTGCTTTCCCTGAATGCCTCTCTAGAGAAAGACGAAGAAGAACTGATGCTTGCGGTGAATAAAAAACATGCAGTTCAGTTTTATTACACCTTCCCAAAGGATCTTTACCAGGTTATAAAACAGAAAAATAAGAATGCAAAATTCAACTTCTCTGGAGAAAAATTTTTAAACCAGATCTCAGTTAAAAAACCAAGAGAGGTTCACATAAATTTGTATCAGAACCAATGTGAATTTTTCGCATTTGCGAACAAAAAAGTAGTGCTCTACAACCATCTAGATTTGCAATCCGAGGTTGACTTCCTGTATTTCATACTTTTCACTTTAAGCAAAATTGATTTCTCCCTTAGAGAAACCCGGTTTCACATATACGGAGAAACCTCTCAAAACGAAACCTTTATCTCGGAACTCAATAAATTTGCGACCCATTTAAAAATTCCTTTCGACAATTTGCCGAAAAAGAATTTCATCTTAAATTAACCCCCAAGAACTCAGACGATGTTTAGAATTATCTCCGGACGCTGGAAAGGCAAACGAATTGCTGCTCCCAAACATTTCGAGGTCCGTCCTACCACGGATTTCGCAAAGGAAGCCCTGTTCAGCATCCTAGAGCACCGTCATGACTTAGAATTCCTTACGGTCCTAGACCTCTTCGCAGGCATTGGATCGATTTCCCTAGAATTTGCTTCTCGGGACTGCAAAGACATTACCGCCGTAGAGCTCAATCCGAAGCATTGCGCCTTTATTAACGCGACCGCAGCAGAGCTAGACATGGCACTGCAAATCAATGTGCAACGTGCGGACGTTTACGAATACTTAAAAAAGAACCGTAGTAAAAAGCAGTTTGATTTGATCTTTTGTGATGCGCCCTTTGAATCCACCGACGAGGCACAATACCAAAAACTAATCGATCTTGTTTTAAATGGGGATTTTCTTAAGCCGGGGGGAAGTTTCATCTTGGAACACACCACACGATTAAAGCTGCAGCATCCTTCTATTCTTGAAAGTAGAAAGTACGGAAACATCACGTTTTCCTTCCTTCAAAAACCAGAAGCAGCATCAGAAGTTGAATCGGAGCAAACTCCGATTACAGAGGCCTAAGCTCTAAAGGAATCGCGTTTCCAAAAATCTTTTTTGAAATCTTTTCAAAGTTTTTCGTCACGTCCGAGACGTAGAAATGATATTCCACGTTCTGATTTTCACTCTGGAGCAAATGGCTCGAATCAAGGATGAATTTTAAGTGACCCACCACAATGCTTGGCGAGTCGATAATACGAACTCGGTTGCCGTAAAACTGCTTAATTTCGTCCATTAGAAGAGGGTAATGCGTACATCCCAAGATCAACGTTTCAATATTCTTAAGCTTATTTTGACTTAAATAATTGTAGATGATCGCGCTTGTAATGGGATGGTTCCGAAAGCCTTCCTCAATCGCAGGCACTAAGAGAGGGGTCGGAAGTTCATCCACATGAATAAACTTGTTATGTTTTCGAATGCTTTTTCGATAGATTCCCGAGCTCACGGTCGCTTTGGTTGCAATCACGCCCACATTGGTATGAATTTCAAAAGCTACTTTTTCTGCCACGGGACTAATTACATCAATCACCGGGACTCTTCCATCGACCAATTCTTTGATTTCTTTCAGAGCATTCGCAGTGGCCGTATTACAAGCCACCACAATCGCTTTACAGCCCTGATCTAGTAGAAATTGAGTGATTCGACGGCAATAGCCTTGAATCGCTTCGGGAGATTTATCTCCGTAAGGCAAATGCTTTGTATCGCCGTAATAGATGAAATTTTCCTTGGGAAGGATCTTGCGAATTTCTCTTGCGACGGTCAGTCCTCCTACTCCTGAATCAAATATTCCGATAGGCATATCTGCGTGAAGAGAAGAGTAATCTGGTTTTTTTATTTTCAAAGCGATTCCAATTTGTTGCAAAAATACAAATATTATTTCTCGTATGGATTTCTAGCCTCTTCTTGGTGGCTAGATTTTGAACAAATCGGAAGCGATACCGTCGGCCATAAACCAATGTTCGGAAGGAATCACAAGGCGATTCCCCTCCATTTTTAAATACCCGTTGTCCATTTTTGGAGTCAGTTCATTGCCAAAATGGGTAAGAATCTCCGATGAAAATTCCGATTGAAGCCTTTGTAAGTCTACCCCTTTGCGAGTTCGAAGACCTATCATTAGCATTTCATTGTAGCGGTCCTTTTCTTCAAGAATCTCAACTTCCAACGCAACCGCTCCCTCGCGAAGGGATTGAATGTATTTTGTGTTGTTTGCCACGCTCCAGCTTCTTTTGGACTTCCCATCATAGGAATGTGCTGAGGGTCCAATTCCAAGGTAAGGTGAATAATTCCAATAGGCGGAATTGTGTCTTGACTCTTTTCCAGGCACTGCAAAATTTGAAATTTCATAGTGACTTAGTCCTTGCTTTTTAAGATACTGCGCCATCCAATGAAACTGATCGTTTTGAAGGGCTTGACTTGGCGGGGGAACGATCTTCTCTTGCACCCAATGGCTCAAGGTCGTCTTAGGCTCCACCGTAAGGGCATACGCTGAAATATGAGGGATTTCAAGGGACATCGCAATTTGAAGATTCTCTTGCCAAATCTCCATAGAAGAGGTCATCGCTCCGTAAATCAGGTCTATTGAAAGATTTTCAAACCCAAAGTCCTGACTTCTTTTAATAGAATCGAGAGCCTCGGAGGCAGTATGTGCGCGATTCATGAGGATTAAATCGTCCTTGAAAAAACTTTGAGTTCCAATAGAAAGTCGATTAATCGGTGTTTTTGAAAGCGCCCCTAACTTCACTGCAGACAAATCATCTGGATTCGCCTCCAGCGTAATTTCAATATCCTCGTCCCAATCATAATAACGCTGCGTCTTTTCGAGAAGTGCCCAAAGTTCATCTACTTCCAAAAGGGACGGCGTACCGCCTCCAAAATAAATCGAACGAAGTGGCTTTTTCTCGAGTTCCCGCTCCCGAAGAGATAATTCTTTATGGAGAGCAAGTAGAAGCTCCTCTTTCTGATTTAAAGAAGTGGAAAAATGAAAATTACAATAACTGCATTTTTGTTTACAAAAAGGAATGTGAAAGTAAATCATGCGCCTTTATTAATTATGCTCTAAATACATCCTCCATTTGTCTAGTGCTTCTTGCATATCCTGAGGCATTGGACTTTCAAAGAACATAGGCTCCTTGGTGGTGGGATGGATAAATCCTAGGGTATGCGCATGCAGCGCATGGCGAGGGAGCACCTCAAATACATTCTTAATAAAGTGCTTGTATTTCGGTAAATTGACGCCTCGTAGGGCTACATTTCCTTCGTATCGTTCGTCGTTGAAAAGCGTATGGCCGAGGTATTTAAAATGAGCTCTAATCTGATGAGTACGTCCTGTTTCCAGGCGACACTCTACCCAAGTCATATGGCGGAATCTCTCTTTTACTTTGTAATGGGTCACCGCATGTTTTCCACTGCTCCCGTCAGGGAAAACCGCCATCTGCATGCGATTCTTCTCGTGGCGACCGATATTTCCTTCAATAGTACCCTCGTCCTCTGCTAGGTTTCCCCAAACAAAAGCCCAGTAAAGTCGCTTTGTCTTTCTTTCAAAAAATTGTTTCGCTAAGAAACTTAAAGCAAATTCTGATTTTGCGATCACGAGTAGTCCGGACGTATCCTTGTCGATTCGATGCACCAGTCCTACGCGGTCTAAATCGCTTTTCTCTTTGTTCTTCTCAAAGTGAAATGCAAGCGCATTCACAAGAGTTCCGTCCCAATTGCCGTGGCCCGGGTGCACCACCATACCTGGAGCTTTGTCCACAACCAAGACTTCTGAATCTTCGTACACAATATTCAAAGGAATATCCTGAGGAACAATCACATTTTCTCTAGGAGGACGACTTAAGAGAACGGAAATCTCATCGCCCGGTTTTACCTTGTAGTTTTGTTTGACAGGCGTTCCGTTCACAACGACATTGCCGGCTCTACAGGTCTGAGAGAGTTTGTTTCTTGAAGAATTTTGACGGAATATTAGTAAGTATTTGTCAATACGAAGTGGCACCTGACCCGGATCCACCTTGAGACGCAAATGCTCATACAGGGCGCCGCTTTCCTGATTCTCGTCCTGAGAATCTTCGTTTCCATCAAAGTCTAACTCGGGATCTTGATCTTCTATTTCGTTATAATCTTGGCTCATCCGCTATTGAAAATAGCTTCACGCAAACGTTGAAGCTATTATATTTCTATTATTTTATTGACTAAAAGTTACTCCACAATTACTTTTCGAGCCTTAGGCTTAGTTTCATCCTTCGATTCTGGCGTTTTAGAAGTACTCGATTTTTCACTTGTTGTTTTCGGTGTTTTTGCCGGTTCCACCGGTTTTGCTTTTTGCTCGGGATCTGTTTGTGGGGGTGCTGGGATGACCGGGTTTCTCGGAGCCGTCTCTATAGGATTGGAAGTATCTTCCCATTCAATAGGTGCTGGCGCTCGCTCAATCTGGGTCCGATAAATAGAATTGAGCTGCTGGATTTTTCCCATCATTTGGGCTGGAATCTTTTTGCTAGCCCAAAGATCAATTTGCATTCCTTGGTCCCGAATAGCTCCGCCTTCAGGATCTTGGTAGTACACAATATCCGATTGATCTCGGTTTGGGTCTTCAAAATCAATCAGACCAATTTCAAACAAATTGTTTGAGATGACCGCTTTTGCTTCTTGGACTGTGAGACCTACTAAGTTGGGAACCGTTACATTTCGTTTGGGTCCCGTACCAATGACTAAATCTATGCTTGCAAAACGAGGAAGTTTCATTCCTGGCTTGACGATGGTACCTCCTCTCTGCATACGAATAACCGCATCACGCTGAATGTTAGGCTCATAAATCGTATCGCCTACCTTAAGCCCAATCGATTCCAACTGCCTAAAGGCAAGTCCTTTGTATTGATCTAAGATATCAGGTACCTGAACCGGTGCATAGGTTCGAGGGTTTACTTTTAGAAGAATAGCTCGTCCTCCTTTCACTCTTGAACCTACGGCTGGATAGATTTGCAAAACCTGGAAAGGCTTAAACTTAGGATCGTATTTAAAACTATCCACTTCGTAATGAAGTCCATTGTCGTCCAGTACTTCAATCGCTTGGTGTACGGATAAATTGACGACATTGGGAACTGGAATTTCTTCCCCATGATTGGTGTGGACTTCAAGCCAACGAAAGGTAAGCCAGACGAGACCTAAAAATACAATGGCTGCGAGAAGTATATTCCCTAGTACCTTCCAGTGAAAAAGCGATTTAAACATACAGTATCCTTGTTACAGAAGACAAATATAACTAATAATTTTAAAAACGGGATTGGATTTTCATGCCCTTGAAGCGTGAGAACATTATTTTTTTTCAAAAATCTGCTAGCTTAAACAAAATTGCTAAATTTGCCTTACCCTTAAGGTGCAGTAAATATGAATAAAAAGAACGTTGCCGTGGTCATGGGCGGATACAGCGAAGAATACAAAGTTTCGCTTAAGAGTGGACAACTCATTTACGACTCCCTAGATCGGGAGGCTTACCATGTTTATCGCGTAGTCATCTTAGAAGATGAGTGGTATTTCATGGACGATAACGAACAAAAAGTTCCGATTAATAAAGCCGACTTTTCCGTAGAAATGCAAAGCGGGTATGTTCTCAAATTCGATGTTTGTTTCAATACCGTTCACGGTCGACCGGGTGAAAATGGAGAACTGCAGGCCTATTGGAATACCATTGGACAAAAATACACGGGATGCAACTTTTACCAGAGTGCCTTAACGTTCAACAAAAAGGATACCTTAGCCGTTCTAGCAAAATACCAGGTACCTTCTGCCAAAAGCGTCTATTTACGGAAAAACGATCGGATTGAGGCAGAGCAAATTATTGAGCACCTGGGACTTCCCCTTTTTGTGAAGCCCAACCAAAGCGGCTCTTCGCTCGGAATTACCAAAGTGAAATCCTTAGAAGAATTCCCGGAAGCGATCCGAACCGCTTTTGCCGAGGACGACGAAATTTTAATTGAGGAGTTCCTAGACGGAATGGAAGTTTCGGTCGGCGTGGTCGATTTCAAAGGAGAAACCACCGTTCTGGGAATTACAGAAATTGTTCCCGAAACCGAATTCTTTGATTACGCTGCAAAATACCAGGGAGCTTCCCAGGAAATCACCCCAGCCAGAATCTCGGATTCAATCAAAGAGAAAGTGGAGAAAGTAGCGATTCGTGCGTACGACTCTTTAGGGATGAGTGGATTCTCAAGAAGTGAATTTATCATTGTAGAGGGCATTCCCTACATGCTAGAGATGAATACCAATCCCGGGTTCTCTCCCACGAGCATATTGCCACAACAAGCGACCCATTTTGGTCTCAGCATACAAGAACTCTGCGGAAATGAAGTGGAGAAAGCCTATAACAAACCCCTTTAACAACGCTTATGAGAATTGCGGTATTTCCGGGATCATTTGACCCGATTACTTTAGGACACTTTGATATTGTGGAGCGAGCAGCGCCTCTATTTGACAAAATCATTATTGCCATTGGACAGAACTCTCAAAAGAAATACATGTTTTCTTTGGAACAGCGAAAAGAATTCATTCGCAACACTTTTAAAGATTTTCCAAATGTGGAAGTTGACAACTTCGAGGGCCTCACCATCGATTACTGCCGCAGCAAAAATGTAAATTTTATCCTTAGAGGCCTACGAAATCCTGCCGACTTCGAATTCGAAAAAGCCATAGCGCAAACCAACCGAACTCTCACACAAGACAATAAAATTGAAACCATTTTCCTTCTCACCTCTTCTGGAAAATCCTTTATCTCAAGTAGTATTGTTCGAGAAATCATTACCTTTAAAGGAGATTACGAACTCCTAGTACCCACCGCGGTACGCGTCTAATTTAACCTGTTTGTATTGGAAATCCATCACAATTTCAACCTCTTCATAGAGGTCGTAGGAACCCTAGCCTTTGCGATGTCAGGTGCTTTTGCAGCTATGCAGAAACGCCTAGATCCCTTTGGTGTCCTTATTATTGCATTTGTTACTTCGGTAGGAGGCGGAACGGTGAGAGACCTACTCCTAGGCGTACCTGTCTTTTGGATGCGCGATATGCTGTATCCTATCACGATTTTCATCGGGACCGTTTTGGCCTTTATCGTCAAATCCTTTGAACGAAATTTTAAAGTCACCCTCTTTATTTTTGACAGTTTTGGTCTTGGCCTTTTCACCATTATCGGAATCCAAAAAGGCTTAAGCCAAGAACTTCACCCTTTGATTTGCTTAACACTTGGAACGATCACCGGTTGTTTCGGTGGGATTTTAAGAGATACATTCCTGAACCGAATCCCATTGATTTTTCGAAAAGAAATTTATGCAACCGCTTGTATTGTAGGGGGTGGGATTTTCCTTTCTCTGATTCGGTACACCAACCTAGCCTATGTCATCATTCAAATTGCAACGATTCTTCTTATTGTACTGATTCGAACCTTCGCCGTTAAATACCATTGGCAGATGCCCAAATTCTACGACCAGAGAACCAATTTTGAAGATTAATCTTCAATCCATAGAAAAGAATTAGCCTGCAATATCCTTGCAGGCTAATTCCTTTTTATTTGAGTTATTTTTCTTCTTAAGAGAACTTGCCTCTTTGTCTCATGTGTGGATTGTGCATATGCTTCTGCATAGAAGGCATCTTTAACTGATCTTTCATCATTTTGATTTGATCGGTCATCATTCCAGCACTGTCTAATTTTCTAGCTTCCTCTAAAAGTCTTTGTCCTTCTTGCTTCCGACCTTTGGAGATAGCCACAGCAGCTAGGTTTAGGTTAGCCATGGCACGATCGTGCTTCATATTTAATCCATACTCGAGGGCCTTTTTCATCAAGGGTTCTACTTTCACAGGTTGATCTTGCGCTAGCGTTAGACCTTGCATATAATGGAAGTATCCATACTGCGATTTGTGCAATTGGGTTCTGTAATTTTTAATGTTCTCAAGCCACTGCCCTGCTTTCTCTGTATTTTGCTTACGCATCTGCCAGAAAGCAAGTAGAATGTATTCATTTTTGAAAAACAGCGCGATCGGAATTGCACTAAGAAGAAACACGACGATTCCCCACCCTGTTTCCCGAGTGAAAAACATCATGTAGACGCCTAGACCCATCAAAAGGGCTGCAAATACTAATTTTATAATTTTATTCATTTCTATTTTTATGTGGTACAAAGATAAAAAAATGCCTTTAAAAAGGAAGTTCTAAAATTGGAATTCCTTTTCTTCTTTTGGAGAAGTCGCCAAGCACGAATTACGCTCAGGTCATTTTACTTCTTCTTAAGAAATCAGCTATCAATCTTATAGTGGTTTTGAAAACTAAGCTTCTGTCTCCTTTTGAGCATCCTTCCGCTCGTAAGTCTGAAAACAAAGATCATACTCATTTTTTTCATCTGCCTCTTCACATCTTTCACTTGTTTTGATCCAGAGTTTCGAATCAATCTTGGGAAAGAACGTATCGGCCTCAAGGCTCGTTTTTACGAGGGTCACTTCCAATCGATCCGCATTTTCAATCGTCTGCTCATATAGACTTCCTCCTCCGATCACGTAGATATCTGGATTGATTTTCTTGGCAAACTTTAGCGCTTCTTTAAGGCTTCCTACAATCAGAACCCCTTCCATAAACCAATCTTTCTTTCGGCTTACGACAATGTTGGTCCGATTGGGAAGCGGCTTACCAATGCTTTCGAAGGTTTTTCGTCCCATGACAATGGGATGATCACTCGTCAGTGCCTTAAAGTGCTTTAGGTCCTTTGGCAAGTGCCACAAGAGCTTATTGTCGTGTCCAATTTCTCGATTCTGCCCCATGGCCACAATTAGCGTCGTCATTTTTTTTGAATTTTGACAAAAATAGCACATAATTTGTATATTTACGAGGCATTAAACCATATAATATTTAAACTATGAGAAATAAGGGTTGTCTTAGCGCAGGCACCATTGGAATCGCACTAGTCGTTATTGCTGCTGTGTTATTCTTTTGGGGGAAAAATGCCTACAACAGTTTTGTTCAAGGAGAACAAAAAGTAAATGCTCGTTGGTCAAACGTGGAAACCGTGTACCAAAAACGTGCGAATTTAATTCCAAACTTAGAAAGAACCGTAAAGTCTTACGCACAATTTGAACAGGAAACCCTTACAGGTGTGGTAGAAGCTCGTTCGAAAGCGACCTCTGTTACCATTGACCCAACCAATATGACGGAGGCGGACATGGCCAAATTCCAAGCCGCACAAGGCGAACTCTCCGGAGCGCTTAGTCGATTAATGGCTGTCGTGGAGCAGTATCCTAATTTAAAAGCGGACCAGCAGTATCTCAACTTCCAACGAGAATATACGGCAATTGAAAACTCCATTCGAGCGGAAACCGTCACGTACAACGGTGCCGTGGAAGAATATAACAATTTAGTGAAAACCTTCCCGAACAATGTTTTGGCTGGCTTGTTTAACAAAGGTGAAAAACCTTATTTCAAATCCGCTGCTGGATCTGAAGTAGCGCCTGAGGTCTTTTCTAACTAAAAAACAATGAAAAAGTCTTTTCTTTCAGAATCGCAAATGTCCTCCCTCGTGGAGGCCATTTGTGAGGCTGAAAACCACACCAGTGGTGAGATACGAGTCCATATTGACGCGACAACCCCAAAGGACAATGCCGCCGTGGCTTTTGCTGCTTTCACGAAACTGGGAATGCAAAATACGAAGGAGCGTAACGGCGTGCTATTTCATGTCAATTTTGAACAGAAATATCTAACCATTATTGGGGATGAAGGAATTCATGAAAAGGTAAGGCAACAATTCTGGGACAATCTCCACGACAACATCACTGCAGAATTTGCCCAGGGCCGTTTTTATGAGGCTCTAAAAGAGGCCATCTTAAAAACAGGCCAAGAACTAAAAAACTATTTCCCAATTCAGGAGGGAAATCCAAACGAACTATCCAATGAGATTACATTCTCGTAACTTTTTTACGATTCTATTTTCCTTTGCTTTTAGCGCTTTGTTATGGGCTCAATACACCGTACCCGAAAAGCCGAAAGTGCTTTACCCGGTCTATGACGAGGTGGGGATTCTTTCAAAGCAGCAGCAGGATCAATTAAACGAGAAACTCATCAAATTTGAAGACTCTACCTCCACAGAGATAGAGCTAATTATTATCCCCTCCACGAAAGGCGAAGATGTAAATTTCGTAGCCTGGCAATTTGGAGAAACTTGGAAAATCGGTAAGAAAGAAGTAGACAATGGGATTGTTCTGCTAGTCGCTGTAGACGACCGAACTCTTGCCATTCAACAAGGAAGAGCGGTGGAAAAATACCTTACGGCCGCAGTCGCAGGACAAATCATTGACTACCTTATTACCCCAAGTTTCAAAAAAGGAGATTACTACACAGGACTAGACCGAGGCACCACTGCATTAATGGAAGCGGTTCAAGGACAGTTCAAACCTATTGTAAAAGACCCTTCAAACAATGAAATGCCTGGCATGGGTCGGATCATTGTAATTTTCATTATTGTGATGCTCGTTCTGATCATTCTCTCGAAAACGGGTGGCGGAGGTGGCGGAGGCTACCGAGATGAAGATAGAGATGTCATCTTAAGCAAAAGAGGGAGAAGATCGTATCCCGGAGGATTCTTTCCTTTCCCACCGATAGGCGGTGGGGGTTTCGGAGGAGGAAGCTTTGGCGGCGGAGGCGGCTTCGGAGGTTTCGGCGGAGGAGGAAGTTTTGGTGGTGGAGGAGCCTCTGGCGGTTGGTAATCCAGACGCAATCCTCTTTCTGTCAAAATAACGAAGGTTGTTTGAGAATTTTCCCAAAACCTTTACGATTGGTACTCTTTTTTTCACTAGATTAGAGCTCCAATCTATTTTATGTGAAAAACACACTGGTTATTTTCGCTCACCCTTACTTGGAATATTCTTATTCCAATCGGGTACTAATTAATTTTTACGAAAGACATCAGCATTACGATTTTTTAGATCTCTATGAATTGTATTCCGATTTTCACATTTCTGCATTTAAAGAACGAAAGCGCCTTGCACACTACGAGCGTTTTGTTTTTCACTTTCCAATTATTTGGTTTGGTATTCCTCCTCTGCTACGCCTTTGGTTAGACGAAGTCTTAGACCCTACCTGGATAAACGCTGAGATCGAAAATCCCTTTGAAAACAAAGAGGTTTTCATCTTGACCACTACGAGAAGCAAGGAGCGGTCCTTTGGACCTTCTGGTAAACACGGCTATACGATTGAACATTTAATCAGTGGGCTTATTGTCACATTAAGAGCCTTTGAGGCGGATCTAAAACCCACCTTCATTGTTTACGAAGCCGAAAACTTAACCAAAAAAGAAATCATTCAACACAAACAAAACTTTATAAAACTCCTTACAAGTTAATGGAAACCAACATTGCAATGAACCTACTGATTTTCTTAGGAGCTGCCATCATTATGGTGCCGCTCGTACGAAAACTTGGACTGAGTTCCGTCATTGGTTATATCCTTGGCGGAGTCATTATAGGTCCTTTTGTATTGCAGTTAACAGGAAAACAAACGGACGGCATCATGCATGCCACAGAGTTTGGCGTCGTGATGCTTCTTTTCATTGTAGGACTTGAACTCGAACCTAGGAAATTCTGGTCGATGCGTAAACGCATCGTGGGACTGGGGCTCTCACAAGTCACCCTCACCATTGGACTTTTGTTTCTTGCTTTTATTTTGGCCGGTTGGCGAGTGAATCAGGCCATTGCCGTGGCCATGTGTTTTGCCCTTTCTTCCACCGCGATAGTATTGCAATTATTGCAAGAGAAAAACTTAATTAAGACCACTGTGGGGGAAGCCTCTTTTGCTACCCTTCTCTTTCAAGACATCGCCGTTATTCCCATTCTTGCCATACTTCCTTTGATTGCGAAATTTGAAATTAAAGAAGAAAACGAAGTTCAAATTTTAATTCAAAATCTACCCGAATGGATGCAAGGAGCCACCGTGATCTTAGGGGTCGTACTTCTCGTCCTCTTAGGTAAATACGTTTTTGTTCCTTTCCTAAGGTATGTGTCAAAAGCCGGAATGAGTGAACTACTAACCGCTTCGTCTCTATTTTTAGTGATTGGAGTATCTGAACTCATGGTGGCCGTTGGACTCTCCCCTGCATTGGGTGCCTTTCTTGCTGGGGTCATGCTTGCTAACAGCGAATTCCGTCATGAACTCGAAGCTCAAATCAATCCCTTTAAGGGACTTTTGTTAGCCGTCTTTTTTGTGAGCGTGGGAGCGATGATCAATTTTGCTACCATTGCAAGAGACCCCCTTTTTATCTTCTCCACGGTAGTCGTGGTACTTGCCATCAAATTATTTGTGCTTTATGCCGTGGGCAAGTTCTTTAAGATAGAGAACAAACAAAACTTTTTTTACGCGTTTGCTCTCTCTCAAGTAGGAGAATTTGCCTTTGTGCTTCTGAATTATTCTCAAAACTTATATCTTATCTCCTCTACTCTTAATTCTCAAATGATGGCCGTTACAGCCATTACGATGACCATTACCCCTCTACTGCTCATCTTTTATGAGAAAAAACTAGCGCCCAAGTTCACACCTGGAGAGTCGGATGAAAAGCCCTTTAACATTTTGGACACCAAAATACAGGATAAAAAAATCATTATTGTAGGGTTCGGACATTTTGGAAGCACCGTCGGAAGACTCCTAAGAGCAAGCAAAATTTCTGCGACGGTTTTGGATTATGATCCGGAGCGAATCAAAGTGCTTCGAAGTTTTGGTTTCAAAGTTTTCTATGGGGACGCTACGAGAATTCCGATTCTAAGAGCGGCCGGAATCGAAGAAGCGGAAATTCTCATATTGGCCCTAGACGATCCCGATTCCAATAGATTCATTGCGGAAACCGTTCGAGAACATTATCCGAAAGTGAAAATATTTGTCCGCGCTAAAAACAGATTGGATGCCTATCATTACCTCAACCACGGGATTGATCAGATTTACCGTGAAACCCTAGGAACTGCCGTGGATATGGCGGTGGATGTATTGAGTGAAACGGGCATGCGAAAATACGCAGCCCGTCGACTCGGAAAACGATTTATGAACATTGATAAACTTTCGGTTCGAAAAATTGCGAAAGAATACGAAAGCGGCGAAGGACTGAGCTTTTCTACACGGGAATCCATTCAAAGAGAAGAAGCGCTTCTCTCCTTAGACAACCTCAATTTTGATACGCACGATTGGAACGATTACGACGAAGCGGAAAATGAGAATCTTCCTTAATCCATACGAACGGATCCTCCAGAACTTACATGCCTTGTTAAGATTACATTCCCTCTTTTTAAAATGGTCACATCCCCGCTGCTACTTGCACTTGCATTGGCCCTTTGGGAAACCGACACTTTCACATCGCCACTGCTACTGGCTTTGATTGCCGCATCTTCTACGAAAAGGGACTCGGCTTTAATATCGCCTGAAGAACTTGCCTTCAACTCTGCATTCCTTGCTTTTCCACTTAGTTTAAGATCTCCCGAAGAGGAGGCTTCGGCAGTTAGGTTAATGGCCCATATTTTTCCAGAATAGTCTCCACTGCTAGAAACATCTAAAAAGAGGTCATTTGCTTCTACATCTCCCGCAATACTTCCACTGCTTGAAGCTTTCAGATTCATTCTTTCTTGCGTAAATTTACTTTGAATCACAATGTCTGCAGACGAATCCGCCGTGACCCCTGAAAGTCTATTTGTGTAAATTTTTGCTCTCACTTTGTGCGCGCCTCGAATTGAGGTTCCAGGTTTAAAGGTTATATGAAGATGATCTCCGCTTGAATCTACCAAAACTTTGTCTAAAATCGATTCCGGTGCAGAAATAACCACTCTTTGGCGATTCGATTGAATGATTTCCGCATCGATGGATGTGGAAACGCGAACGGTCTCAAAGGAAACCTTAAACGATTTTTCACTCATAGGCCCTGTGGCCGAGACTTGATCTTGGGTGACCCAATTTGAAATAACTCCCTGAGGATCTGAAGAATTACATGCATATAAAGCTTGAGAAAACAGGCAAACGATTAGAATTTTTTTCATACTATTAATTTTAAGGGTATTCAAATTTAAGATTTTGTATCTTTATCTCTTACTATTATAACACCTTACCAATGAAAAACATTACTTCATTAGTTTTAATTTCGTCGCTGGCTCTTTCGGCCACGGCTTGTAGCACAATGAAACAATCTACTTCCAGCGCAGAATCTTCTACAAATGCGCAAGATCCCAGCATGCAGAACAATCCTTTTTTAAACAAAAGCACATTGCAATACCAGGCTCCCCAGTTTGATAAAATAAAGGACGAACACTTCAAACCTGCCTTCGATTACGGACTAAAAATTCAAAAAGCAGAATACGAGGCCATTGCAAACAATTCGGAAGCGCCTACGTTTGAGAATACTGTGCTTGCGATTGAGAACAGCGGTGAGGTCTTAAAAAGAGCGCTTACGGTTTTCTACAACCTAAGCAGTGCCAACACAAACCCAACTATTCAAAAACTAGAAGAGGAGTATGCGCCTATTCTAGCAGGTCATTCCGACTTGCTTTATTTGAATGACAAAATATGGCAAAGGCTTAAAAAAGTAAGCAGTGAAGGTCTCGATAAAGAAAGTCAGCGCTTACTAGAGTATTACAAACAGAACTTCGAAATTGCCGGAGCGGATTTATCTCCTGAAAACAAAAAAGAACTTAAGGCGGTCAATGCAGAGCTTGCAACGCTTTCCACTCAATATTCTAACAAACTCTTAGCAGCAAGAAAACAGGGAGGACTATACATAACCGACGTAAAAGAGCTTGACGGTTTATCCCCAGACCAATTGGCTGCGGCGGCAAGCGATGCGAAGGCAGCAGGTCACGCTACTGGCTACCTTCTTGCTCTTCAAAACACAACGCAACAACCCATCCTGCAAAATTTAAATGTAAGAGCCACAAGAGAAAAACTTTTCAAAGCTTCTTGGCATCGTGCAGAGAAAAACGACAATGCAGACACTCGTTCTGTTTTAGAAAAAGAAGCCCTTCTGCGCCTAAAGAAAGCAAAACTAATGGGAAAAAGTTCTTTTGCAGAGTGGAAACTTCAAGACCAAATGGCAGGTTCTCCAGACAAAGCCATTAATTTACTTGCTCAGCTCGCAACTCCGGCTGTAGCGACTGCAAAACGCGAGAGAGATGAAATACAATCTCTTATTGACAAGCAGAACGGAGGCTTCAAACTCGAACCGTGGGATTGGAATTACTATGCAGAACAAGTTAGAAAGGAAAAATATGATCTTGATGAAAACGAAATCAAACCGTATTTTGAAGTACAGACGGTCCTAGAGAAAGGAGTATTCTATGCCGCAGAGCAGTTCTACGGAATTACTTTTAAAAAGCGCACCGATCTTCCCGTTTACCATCCCGACGTGGTTGTATACGAAGTCTTTGACCAAGACGGAACGTCCATGGCCATTTACTATTTGGATTTCTATACTCGTAGCAACAAGGGAGGAGGTGCTTGGATGAGCAACTTTGTGGATCAATCTCACCTACTAGGGCAAAAACCGGTCATTGTCAATGTATTCAATTACCAGAAACCGGCAGAAGGAAAACCTTCTTTAATTTCTTATGACGATGTGACCACCATGTTCCATGAATTTGGACATACACTTCACGGTCTATTTGCCAACCAACAATACGTTTCTCTTTCGGGTACAGCGACCCCAAGAGATTTTGTGGAGTTCCCTTCGCAAATCAATGAATTCTTTGCCTTAGAACCGGTCGTATTAAAGAACTACGCACTTCATTATGAAACGAAAGCGCCAATGCCTCAATCCCTTGTGGACAAAATAAAAAAGGCGAGTAGCTTCAACCAAGGATACTCTACTACAGAGCTAGTTTCTGCTGCAAGTATTGATATGGGTTGGCACTCTGTGAAAAATGAAAATGAATTTAAACCTACCCTTGAATTTGAAAAAGAAACCCTCGCTAAATTTGGGTTCAATTTAAGTGAAGTTCCTCCAAGATACCATTCTCCCTATTTCTCCCATATTTTCGGGGGCGGTTACTCCGCAGGATATTACGCATATATGTGGGCGGATATGCTAAATGCTTCGGCTTGGGACTACATTAGTACCCATGGAGGAATGACTCGTGAAAACGGGGAACGCTTTAGAAAGTACATTCTCTCGGTTGGGAATTCTACCGATCTCAACACGGCCTTTAAAGAATTTACAGGGAAAGATCCCGATCTTACTCCCCTACTAAAAAGCAAAGGGTTTATCAAATAAGTTCGAAGCGAACGAAAGAGAATTAAAAAAAAGCGGTTGTAAACAGAAAGTTTTATAACCGCTTTCTTTTTTGAAAAAGCAAAACCCTTATTCATGCAATAGAAGTTAATTTCTATTCCCAAAGGCTTTTATGTATTTTTAACCCATGAAACCTACCACGCTCTACAACCTCTACTTATTGAAGACGATTCCAATTTCCTATTTGGCTGGAGTCCGAATTAAAGCATTAGACTCAAAATCTTGCCGTTCGAGCGTAAAGCTAGGACTCTTAAACCAAAACCCTTTTCGCTCTATGTTTTGGGCCGTTCAGGGAATGGCTGCCGAGTTTTCTACCGGAATACTTTGCGCCGACAAAATCAGAAAGACAAGCCAAAAAATCTCGATGCTGGTGGTACAAAACAAAGCAGAATTCACGAAAAAAGCCGTAGGAAGAATCCATTTCTCTTGCGAGCAGGGCGAAGAAATTGAAAGTGCAATTCAACTAGCGATTAAGTCTGGTGAGGGCCAAACCCTTTGGCTCCGTTCAAAAGGAATCAATGAAAAGGGAGAGACCGTTTCTCAGTTCGAATTCCTTTGGAGTTTTAAAGTCAAAAACTAACGCTTCACTACAGGTCCAAAAAAAAGGGGCGATTCTTATAATGAACCGCCCTTTTTATTTCTACTTTTTTTCTCCTTTTAAATGGAGATCAAAATAATCCGTTACTTTTTGCATCAAATGAACCCGGTCTTTTCCGAGGACATTGTGTTTATGTCCAGGATACACAAAGTAATCCAGTTGAATTCCCTTGTCCACTGCGGCTTTAAGGAACTTAATTGAGTGCTGCCAAAGCACCACATCGTCCTGCGCTCCATGGATCATAAGTAGGTCACCTTTGAGATTCTGCACTTTGCTTGTTAGGTTCGCCTTTTTGTACCCTTCTGGATTTTGACTTGGGGAGTCCATGTATCGTTCGGTATACATGATCTCGTACCAGTTCCAATCGATCACCGGTCCACCTGCCACACCTACTTTAAACACATCCGGATAGCTAAGCATTAAATTCGTCGTCATAAACCCTCCAAAGCTCCATCCGTGCACACCCATTCTCTGCTGATCGACCTGCGGAATGGTTTTCAAAAACTCAACCCCTTTGAGTTGGTCTTTCATTTCTACTTCCCCTAAGTTTCTAAAGACGGCTCTTTCAAATTTTGCACCGCGGTTGCTTGAGCCTCGCCCGTCCATGGTAAAGACGATGTACCCATTTTGAGCCATGTATTCATACCATAAATTGCCACTTGCAGGGAAACTATTGGTCACCAATTGCAAATGGGGTCCATTGTATAGATAGACGATCACCGGATACTTCTTAGACGGGTCAAATTGGGTAGGAAGAATTAATTTTCCATACAAAGGGGTCCCGTCCTCTGCATTTAGGGTGATGTTTCGGATTTCGGGTCTTTCATAGTTCTCAAGGGGATTCTTACTCTTTACCAAAACATGGGTTTTCAGATCCGCTGTGCGAAGAACGGACACGACGCGAGGGGTCTCGCTATTCGAATAAGAATCGTATAAGAGCGCGCCGTCTGCACTTAACTTTCCACTGTGCATTCCAGGCTGACGAGTTAGCTGCTCCACTTTCCTTGTTTTGTAGTTGAGGCGATACAACTGTCTTTCCAGCGGTGACTTTTCCGTTGAACTATAGTAAATTTCATTTTTCTTTTCATTGAAGCCGAGGAGTTCTGTGATGATAAAATCGCCCTGCGTTAAAGCTCCTACTAGGCCTTTGTCCACATTGTAATGATACATGTGGTTGTAGCCACTTCGTTCGCTTTGCCATATAAAATCGGTATTGGAACCTGGGAAAAAGGCAAGTGGATGCTGGGGCTCTACATACTGAGCACTTTTTTCCTCAAACACTTCCTTTACAAAAGCTCCTGCCAGACTATACTGATTCATTTTTAAATGATTCTGGTCTCGATTTAAAACGCCCACGAAAATGCTTTTGGAATCGGGACTCCAAGTCACGGCCGTAAGATACTGTTCCTTGTCTCCCGGAATGTTCAAATAGGTAATTTTAGACGTATTAATATCGTAAACCCCCAGTGTGACTTCGTGTGATTTTTGACCCGCCATTGGGTACTTCATGTTTTCATTCTTGGCAGGACTTCCTGACCAATCTACAATGGGATAATCGGCGACCATCGTTTGGTCCATTCGGTAAAAGGCAATTTTCTGCTGATCTGGGGAAACAAAAATCCCTCTGTCAATACCAAACTCATTTCGGTGAACAGCTTGCCCGTAAACGACATTAGGATCTGTGCTCTGAGAAATAGCCCTAACCTCTTGTCCTTTTACATAATATAGATTTTGATCCACTGTATAAACAGCTGCGTTTTTACCTTCTAGAACCGTAATGTTTTCCGCCTTTTCAGGCACCTTGAAATAGGTGCTTCTTGTCCAACCTTTGGAAGTTTTGGTTAAAAGGGAATATTGACCCGCGTCTTTGTAATAGGCGCTCGTACTCGAAAGAAAACTCAAAGGAGGCAATCGATCTAACCGGTCTTTTCCTTGAAGGTTTTGATTCACTCTTGAAAGTGAAATTAGAGTATCGGATTTTAAAGTCCCGAAATCAGTAATCATATAGCCGCTTTTTACAGCACTTAAATAGCTTTTCGAATCCGAAGAAAAAGAAAACTGGGAGATGTTCTCCACCGCTAAATTACTGCGTAGACCACTTACGGCCTCTTCCATGGTGTATTTTTGCTTTTGAGCCGTTAGAAGAGTGGCTGAAAAGACGAAAAAGAGTGAGAGTTTTGATAGTTTCATGCGTACAAATTAAATCGATCAAATGTACTGAAAAAATAAAACCTATACCGCAAAAAGGGGCTTAATCCTTGGTCTTAGTCCATTTCTAAAGCAAGCTCTTCCCAAAGTGCCATTTGCGTCTCAAGGTCAAGTTTAAGCTTTTCGTAAGATTCAAGATCCGACTCCGAAGGATTATGGCTTGCAAATTCCGACTCTTTCTTGGCAATGGCAGCTTCCAGTTCACTAATAGCCTGTTCTGCTTTTTTGAGTTTGCCTTCCAACTGCTTTTGCTCTTTGGTCACAAAACCTCTCGGTTCTTCTTTCGGTTTCTCTGGAGCAGGAGCGGCTTTCACCTCTACTTTGCTCTCTTGCTTTTGACTGAGCTTTGCCTTTTCCATTGAGATTTCACGAATACTTTCTTTTTGACGGAATTCTAAATATTCATCTACGTTTCCTAAGAACTCCTTCATATGGCCGTCACGGAATTCAAAGATTTTATCAGCGAGTCCTTGTAAGAATTCACGGTCGTGAGAAATTACAATCAGGGTTCCCTCAAATTTATTCAAGGCTAACTTGATGATCTCTTTCGACTGAATATCAAGGTGGTTGGTCGGTTCGTCCATGATTAGGGTATTGAACGGACGTAGTAGAAGTTTACACAGTGCGAGTCTATTTCTTTCCCCTCCGGACAGCACCTGGGTTTTCTTATTCACATCTTCCCCTGAAAAAAGGAAGCTTCCAAGTAGATCTCTTACTCGAGGACGAGTCTCCTCAGTGGCGGCATCTTCCGCTTCTTGAAGCACCGTTTTCCCCGCCGTAAGAACCTCTTCCTGGTTCTGAGCAAAATACCCAATATTTACGTTGTGGCCTAAAGTCCAATCGCCTGAATAATCTTTTATATCTCCGGTTAGGATTTTTGCAAGGGTGGATTTTCCTTGTCCGTTCTGTCCGAGGAGGGCAATGCGATCTCCTCGTTCGATAAAGAAATCCACTCCATCAAAAACTTGTTTACCGTCATAGGCTTTTCCAAGGTTTTCCGCCTCAAAAATAACTTTCCCTGGCACGACACTCTGAACAAATCGAATGTTAAATTTAGAAATGTCCTCGTTGTCGATTTCAATTCGTTCGATTTTGTCTAATTTCTTAATAAGGGACTGCGCAAAAGAAGCCTTCGTGGCAGAAGCACGGAATCGATTGATATTGTCTTCCATCTGCTTTATCTCTGTATCTTGATTCTTTTTCGCCTGTTGCAGTTTTTCGCGTCTTTCTTTTCTTAGCTCTAAATACTTGGAATAATTGGCTTTGTAATCGTCTACTTTACGGTTGTTCACATCAAAAGTACGGTTGCAAACGGAAGTCATAAACTGTTTGTCGTGACTTACCAAAACAATCGCCCCATTGTAATCCTTTAGGAAGTTCTCAAGCCAAATGATACTTTCCATATCCAAGTGGTTCGTCGGCTCATCCAATAGAAGTAAATCGTTATTTTGAAGTAGAAGCTTAGCTAGTTCAATTCTCATACGCCATCCCCCGGAAAAAGTGTCCGTAATTCGAGAAAAATCATCCGCCTTGAACCCAAGTCCAAGGAGTACTTTTTCCATATCGCCTTCTAAATTGTATGCGTCGTGATGGTGCAAAAGATCGTTAAGCTCCGTCATACGAGTAATCAAATCCGTGTAGGCGTCACTTTCGTAATCGGTTCGAACCGTCATTTGATGATTCACCTCCTCAAGCTCTGCTTTCCAGAGATTTATCTGCTCAAAGGCTTGAAGAGTCTCCTCCCAAACCGTGCGGCCTTTCACAAACTCCAAATCCTGCTTTAGAAACCCAATGGTGATGGACCCTTCAGGTACCACAACTCCTTCGTAAAATTGTATCTCAGAAGATAAGATTTTTAGAAGCGTCGATTTTCCCGCACCGTTCTTCCCTACAAGACCGACCTTATCGTCGCGCTTGATGGTAAAGTTAACGTCACGGAAGAGATAATTTCCCGAATGATGAAGGCCAAGGCCCTGAACTGAAAGCATAGTAGTTAGGTAAAAAGTTTACGGGTGCAAAAGTACGAAAATTGTATGAGGAATTTGAACTCCCAATTTGAGTCTAAAAAACCCCTTTTCAGTCAACAAAAAAATCGTTTCTTTCCCTTTTTAACGTCTAGTTTTGCGCTGCGTTAGGCAAACTGAGACCGGATTCCTTTTGGGTAATCAGGCTCGCATTTTCCAATCTGAAATTCTTGGAACTTAAAAGCTCTGTAAGGAGCATCTGCATTTGTTCTTTGGCTGCCTCGGGCAAATGGGAAGCTTTTGCCGCTTCAATCACTTGAGCCTTGCTATTTCTTTGAATGTTGGCGAGATCTTCTCGGCTAAAGAGATTGAATAGCTGCTCCTCAATATTGTAATATTTGTATTCAGTCTCTGTAGAAAGAATCTCGGGCTCTGGAAAATCGATTAGTTTCACCGTCCGGGTTTCGGAGTCTAATTCCCATTTTAATTTCTCAAAATCGTACCCTACAAGGACTTTTGCTTCCACGATGACCAGCGCTCTTTTCTTCGTAGGAATGAAATTTAAAAGCTTTTTGGTTTCTTCGTAATTGTAAATCTCACTAAAATGCCCTTCCGCGGAAACGACTTTAAAAACTTTTTTTAAACTTTGCGCCACCGTATGCGAACTTTCCTTCACTACAGGAGGAGAGGATTTTAATTTCCCCACTGCCAAATACGTAATGAGACCGCCCAAGAGAAGACCTAGCACGAGCATCACTAAAATCATCACTCCCCCTTGAGCCGCACTATTCGTAGCTAGCTGATACAAGATATAACCTAGCAAAAGAACGCCTAGCACTCCTAGAGAGAGCAGTAGCATTTTGTATTTTTTTGGAATCATAAATCCTATAGTTTATTTAAAGGCGCATGCGCTTAGCCAAAAGCTACAAATTTCATGCAAATATCTTACTTTAGGAAACCAGTAGACTGCAGCCCCGAACATCCGAATGGTCAATACGACCTAAGACTTCAAAAAAGAGGTCCCTTTGTTTTCCTAAATCCTGAGTCGCAATAAAAGAGCAAGAATGCCGGTTCGCCAAGTCGATAATATTAAGTGCGCCGTTTCTATTTTCAGGCAAATACGACATAGGATCATCCAAACTGCGAATTAGAACTTTCATCCAAGGGGGGCACTGGTAGCGATTTTCTCCTAAGGAGTACGCTTGCGATAAAAGTTCACACATGGAATACTCAGAGTAGATCGATTGAATTCCAAACCCCTCTTTTAGTTGCAAAAGCAGTTCGTCTTTGGTGATTTCCACCTTTCGGCCTTTCATTCCTCCGGTTTCAATCACAACGAGGTTTTTGAGATCTAATTCCTTTATGCTCGGGTCCGATTCTAAAAAATCAAGCAGCGCAAAAGAAACTCCAAAAAGCACCACTTTTTCATTCTGTGTTTTTTGAAGGAGTTCAAGTAAAGCCTCGTGGTTGTACAGGAAATAATCATTTTCTGGCCTATTGGACCGCTTCATCAGCGCATCCACCATGTAGATGAGAGACGAATTCGACTTTTCAAGATACGAGGGCAAGAGACCTAAAATGATAAATTCGTCAGGGGGGCCTATGAAGAGTTCAAAGGACTTAAAGAGACTTTTATCGTAAAGCGCGCTTTTTGCTATATGATGACTTGATCGAACCATTTGTGTGGTTCCTGAACTTTGAAAATAGAGTTCGCTCTCAAAATTTTTATCTAAAATCGTATGGTTCTTAAACATTTCGATGGGTAAAAATGGAATTTGATCCAACTTCTGGACCGCAGATACTTTCACGTTTAGAAAATCAACAAACCGCTGATAAACCTCCACGTTCTCATACTGGTACTGAAATGTTTCGAGTGCCGCCTTAAGGAAATCCGGCTTAGATTTTATGTCAAAGATTGAATCCATCTACCCTTCGAACGTTTTCAATTCAAATTCCGTTTGAAATTCTCCATAGGTAAAATACGAAATCCAATCTCCCAGATTAATATAAAGTGAGCCGCTCTGGTCTAGGTCTAAAACCATAGGCAAATGCCTATGTCCATAGACAAAATAATCATAATGCTGCGCCTTTAATTTCTCCTTGGAATAAAGGATTAAAAATTCTTTGTCCTCTCCTAAAAAAGCTTTGTCTTCTTCTCCGGAAATCATTTTGTTTTTCTGTGAAAGGTACAGCGCTATGCGCATGGCTAAGTCTGGATGAATCCATTTGAAGGCCCATTGTGCAAGCGGATTGGTGAAAAGCTTTTTCATTCGCTTATACCCTTTGTCTCCAGGTCCTAATCCATCTCCGTGAGCGAGAAGAAAGGTCCTATCCCCTATTTTGAAAATCTGTTTCTCGAAATATACTTTGGCCCCAATTTCGGTTTCAAAATAATCTTTCATCCACAAATCGTGGTTGCCAATAAAAAAATGGATTTCAACTCCTTGGTCGTGTAAATCGGCTAATTTTCCTAATACGCGAACAAAGCCTTTGGGCACGACGTGTTTCCATTCGTGCCAAAAATCAAACAAATCCCCCATTAAGAAAAGCACCTGCGCATCCGAAGAGATCTGCTCTAACCAACGAATGAATTTTTGCTCACGAACCTTGCTTTCTTTGAAGCTTGGCGCGCCAAAATGCTGATCGGAAGCAAAATAGACTTTTTTTCCGGGTAAAAGTTCAATTTCTGTCATGGTACTATCTCAAGTGCTAAGATTAGCGGTTCTCTTCAAGAAACCACTCGCCGTAAGAATTCTCTGTTTCGTGGAGTTTCAAATACGCAAGTTCTACTCCCTTAGGAAGTTCTGCGCTTATTTTTTTGGCAATTTCATAGAGCATGTTCTCGCAGGTCGGTTGGTAAGGGCAAAAAATCACCTTATGTCCTTGAGCCTGCAAATCCTCCCCCAATTGCTTGTGCGGGGAAAGTGCATTGACCAAAACTCCGTGATCCCAAGGTTCAATGATTTGTCTTTTGACAATGGCCTTAATGTCACCAAAATCAACTACCATTCCATTTTTAGCATGGTCTAAATCCTGAATGGGCTCCCCCTTCACGGTAACAAACAACTTATAAGAATGCCCATGCATGTTTTTGCATTTCCCATCGTAATTGTAAAGGACGTGGGCGGTTTCAAAACTGAACTGTTTGGTGATGCGTATCATAGCGCAAAGATAAAACTTTAAAACGAGAACTCTCTTGCCTAGTCGCCTTACTCCCTCGGGACCCATAGCAATAAGGACGAGGATGAATTTAGCAAATCGTGCTCTTTTGCAAATCAAAAATCTTGCACTTCGAAAATAGGTCCTCCTTTGAATACTAATTTCCTGCTAGCCCCTTTATCACTACTCGTTTTGTGTTAAAAATAATTATATTTGAACTCTCCTGAAAAAAAGTAACTATGAAAAAACTCCTTAGGCTCTCGGCATTTCTTTTTGCCCTCCTTTTGTCTGCTCAATCCTCACCTCTAAATCTAGCCGAAATCATGAAAGGTGAAGAGTTCGTAGGCTATTCCCCTGAAAACCCAGTTTGGGGCTTCGACAATGAAACTCTTTATTTTGATTGGAACCCAAAAAACGAGCTTGGGAAAACGATGCATTACTGGAAAAAAGGAATGAGAGAGCCTCTTCCCGCAAGCCTTGAGGACGAGCAGTTTTATAGCAGCCGATTTCAAACTAAGGATTTTCAAACCTATTATTATGTGTCAGGAGGCGCCCTTTGGTCCTATGACTCGAAAAGCAAAAAGAAAAAAAGACTTTTTCAAAACGCGGCTCCCCTTTCTAATTTACAATTGGGCAAAACGCCAGGCGTACTTTTCTTTGAGCAAAATGGAAATAGTTTCAAACTGAGTTCTAGCGAAGGAAGCCTCGTTCAGATCACAAACTTTTCAAAAGCAAAAACAGAAGAGAAACCAAAAGCAAAGGACAGTTTCTTAGCCTCTCAACAAAAGGAACTCTTTGAATACATTCAAGACCAAAACGCGAGAAAAAAGTGGAGAGAACAGCGAAGCAAACTCCTAAAAAAAACCTTACCGAAATCTTTCGGTACAGGAAAAGATTTCTTTAATCTCTCCGTAAATCCAAACGAGAAGTATGTCACGTTTGTGGAAGGTACGCGCGCTAAAAATCAAAACGAAGTCATGGCCGTATTCATCACAGAGGATGGATACAACGAATCGAGGCCAACCAAACAGAAAGTGTCCCACAAGAACCTCTTCCCTTCTAGACTTGGAATTTATAGTATCGAAAGAGACAGCGCTTATTTTGTTGAATTTAAAACCTTAACCGGTCTTTCTATAGAGCCCGAGTATCTTCGCCAAACCACTAGTTCTGCAAAAGCAGAGAGCAAAAGCAAAAAAGAACCAAGAGAATTGTCCTTTGGACGGACCCTGTACAGTGACGATGGAAGCTACGCGGTTGTGGACATTCGATCCCAAGACAACAAAGATCGATGGCTCGTTTCTTTAAATTTAAAGGATGGAAGTTTTGAGGAAATTGACCATCAACATGACGAAGCTTGGATAGGCGGACCGGGCATTCCTTCCTATTCCTTCGGCACGGGAAACATTGGGTTTTTAGAGGACCTATCCACACTCTACTACCAATCTGAGAAAACGGGATATTCGCATCTTTACACGTACAACCTGAAATCGAAAGAAAGAAAAACCCTTACCAGCGGAAACTGGGAAGTGAGAGAAGCCCAGCTCTCTAAAGACAAAAAAACGTTTTACCTTTCAACCAATACCACGCATCCTGGGAACCGAGAATTTTACAAACTAAGCACTAGCGGTGGAAAACTCACCCCACTCCTTACCCAAAACGGCGCTCACGAAGTCGTGCTTTCTCCAGATGAGAAAAAAGTAGCCGTTCGCTATTCGTACAAAAACAAACCTTGGGAACTTTATGTGGCTGACAACTCGTCAAACCCAAAACTCCAACCCATTACCCATTCCACCACTAAGGAATTTAATCGCTATTCCTGGAAAGAACCGGAAGTTCTCTCTTTCAATGCGCAGGACGGTCAAGAAATTTACGCAAGAATCTACAAGCCAAAAGCAGAGGTGAAAAACTCAGCCGCCGTGATTTTTGTGCACGGGGCGGGCTATTTGCAAAATGCGCACAATTGGTGGAGTTCTTACTTTCGAGAATATATGTTTCATAACCTATTAACCGATTTAGGATACACCGTTCTTGATATAGATTACCGGGCAAGCGATGGATACGGAAGAGACGTAAGAACCGGCATTTACCGCTTTATGGGTGGCAAAGATCTTTCCGATCATTTGGATGCAAAAAAGCTTCTTGTTGAAAAGTATGGAATCGAGCCGAGCAAAGTTGGAATCTACGGAGGGAGCTATGGAGGCTTCATTACTCTTATGGCATTACTCACTGAGCCGGGTGAATTTAAAGCGGGCGCTGCGCTGCGCTCTGTGACCGATTGGGCCCATTACAACCATGGGTATACGGGCAATATTTTAAATTTCCCTGAGACAGACCCTGAGGCTTACAAAAAATCCTCACCCATTTATTATGCGGACAATCTACAGGATCACCTATTAATGCTTCATGGCGTAGTGGATAACAATGTGGAATACAAAGACATTGTCAGGCTGCAACAACGCTTCATTGAACTTGGAAAAACAAATTGGAATCTAGCTTCTTATCCCGTGGAGGCTCATGGTTTTCGCGAGACTTCCTCCTGGACGGACGAGTACCGCCGAATCTTAGAGCATTTCAATACCTACTTACTTGAGAAGTAACTTGTATTTCTAAAACAAAGAATGCCTATCTCCGTTTCAGATAGGCATTCTTTATTTTATGTCTAAAGGATTACTCTTTTTAAAAGGACCGTAGCGCTCAAGTACGAAATGGATTCCAATCGCTAAATTGAATTTCAAAGTCCACTTTAACTCTGTAGTTTTTCGCCATAAGAAAGGTCTCCTGCATCTCCAAGTCCTGGGGTAATATACCCTTTGGGAGTTAGGTTCTCATCGATGGCTCCCACCCACATTCTTGCCTCAGGATACGCCTCTTTTAACGTGGCAATCCCTTGTCTACTTGCAATAGCAGCCACAATATGAATACTGGAAGGAGTTCCATTGGATAGTAAGTCTTTTAACGCTTCGATTAAACTGGCACCCGTGGCTAGCATAGGATCGGCCACAATAAGGGGTCGTCCTTCAATGCTAGGGCAAGTCAAATAATCCTGCTTGATGGAAAAGTAGTCATTCTCTTCGTGTTTGCGGTAAGCAGCTACAAAGCCACAGTCCGCCTTATCAAAATAGTTGAGTAGTCCTTGAAACAAAGGAACTCCTGCTCGAAGTATGGTGGTGATCACAGGCTGAACTGAAAACTCATTCACAGAAATTACATCGAGTGGCGTTGAGATTTCACTTGTTTTGAATTCCAGTTCCTTACTTAATTCATAGGCCGCGATCTCTCCGATACGTTCCATATTGCGTCGAAATCGTAAGCGGTCCGATTGAACCTCCACATTTCTTAGTTCATTCATCCAGCAACTCACAAGGGAGTTTTGAGCAGAAAGCAGCGTCACCATAATCAAATTAGCGTTTAAAATATCGTTGCGATAAAGGTATTAAAAAACCTTTTGAGTCAAAACTCAAAAGGCAAATTCTTATTTTTCTTATTTCTGTCTGAAATACACTTCAATGGGAACACCGTTAAATCCAAAATGTTTCCGAAGTTGGTTCTCCGTAAAACGCTTGTAAGGTTCCTTTACGTATTGAGGTAAGTTGCAGAAGAATACAAACTGAGGCGAAGGGGTTCCTAACTGCACACAGTATTTGATTTTAATGTATTTCCCTTTTAATGCAGGAGGTGGATAATTTTCAAAGATCGGAAGCATCACCTCGTTAAGTTTCGAAGTTTTGATTTTTTTCTTACGGTTCTCAAAAACTTCCATGGCAACCTCCACCGCTTTTAAAATTCTTTGTTTCGTCAACGCCGACACAAACAAAACGGGAATGTCGGTAAACTGACCAATTTTGTCTTTGATTTTTTGTTCAAAATCACGCATGGTATTGGTCTGCTTATCCTCAATCAAGTCCCACTTGTTCACTAAAATCACAATTCCTTTACGGTTTTTCTGGGCAATCCCAAAAATATTCATGTCTTGGCTTTCCCAACCTTGCGTGGCATCGATCATAATGATAACGACATCCGAGTTCTCAATGGCACGAACCGAACGCATCACGGAATAGAATTCTAAATCCTCACTTACTTTCGCTTTTCGTCGCATACCTGCGGTATCGACCAAAACGAACTCATGTCCAAATTTATTATAAAGCGTCTCAATACTGTCTCTGGTTGTTCCTGCAACATCCGTTACGATATTACGTTCATTGTCCAAAAGGGCATTGGTCATTGTGGATTTTCCCACGTTAGGTCTCCCGGCAATGGTTATCTTAGGAAGGCCTTCAAAAGGGTCTTTGTAATCCACTGTAGGAAAATCTTTTACCACGTCGTCTAGAAGCTCACCAGAACCAGATCCTGTAGCCGATGACATGGTATAGTACTTTTCAATTCCTAAGGAATAAAATTCAGTCGCAGCCACTTCCTCTGTAGCAGAGTCCACTTTGTTCACGACATAATAGACCTTCTTTTGAGAGCGGCGAAGCATTTCAAAAATTTCTTGGTCTGTGTCGGTCAGTCCATCCTCTGCACTCAGCATAAACAAAATAGAAGTAGCCTCTTCGATGGCTAGTTGCACTTGTTTGGTGATTTCTCCTTGGAAAACATCCTCAGAATTTACTTCGTATCCTCCTGTGTCAATCACAGTGAATTCAACACCGTTCCAATCGGACTTCCCGTAGTGGCGGTCTCTGGTCACACCGGATACGGAGTCGACAATAGCCTCTCTACGTTCAAGCAAACGGTTAAATAGGGTTGATTTTCCGACGTTAGGACGTCCTACGATAGCGACAATATTGCTCATCAAAATTTTGTTTAATAATCCGAGATCTCTCAAGGATGATGATTATTAATGGGTTACCCAGTCTTTCCGAGCCCAAAAATTTTTGCAAAGATATGCAATTCCATTCTTACAGTTCTTAAAAAAAGTAGTAATTTCACATCTCCAAACCAAATCCTGCTATGAAAAAACTTCTCCTTGTCTTACTGGTCGCCTTTGTGATCATTCAATTCTTCCCCATTGACAAGACCAATCCACCGGTTACAAAAGGAATGGATTTCCTAATTTCAAAGCAAACTCCAGAACCGATCGCTCAAAAAATACGCAATTCGTGCTACGATTGCCACAGCAACGAGTCACGCTACCCGTGGTACTCTAACGTACAACCGACCGCTTGGCTTTTGAAAAAACATATTGAAGATGCGAGAACCAAACTGAATTTTTCCACATTTGCTACGTACGAACCTAAACGCCAAGCTCACAAGCTTGAGGAATCCGCGGAAGAAATTCAAAATGGCAACATGCCGATGGAATCGTACCTACTTGGACACCCAGAGGCTAAGTTTTCGCCGGAAGACATGAAAATGGTAGTGGACTACTTCAAGAAAGTAGAACTCGACACAAGAATAAAATTCAACCTTCAACCCCAATAATTGGAACCTAAAGTAGACTCCTCTAAGTACTATGTACTTTACGACGGGGATTGCGGCTTCTGCAATTTCTGGATTCAGTGGATTTTAAAACGAGATTCAAAGGACCTGTTTCGATTTTCTGCGCTGCAGAGTGAATTTTCTACCTCCTTTTTAAAAGAACGAGGATTGGAAGCAGGCGAAATGAACACAATCTATTTGTGGAAACCGGGCTTATACTACCATACGAAATCAAGCGCAGCAATTGAAATCGCAAAGGTTTTAGGCGGGACCTATGGACTACTGGCCAGAATCAATTTCCTACCTCGATCGCTAACCGACACCCTCTACGATAAGGTGGCCAAAAACCGCAAAAACCTTGCGAGCTCCTACTGCGCGGTGCCCACCGAAGTGCAGCGAAAGAAATTCATTGACTAAGATTTTTTACGTCTTCAATCCTTATATTTGCACCCATGGAATACAATACCGATAGAACCCAGCTTAATATGCCTGAGTACGGACGACTCATTCAGCAATTGGTCGAACAATGCAAAGAGCTACCTACGAAGGAAGAGCGAAATGAAATGAGCCACGCCATTGTGGACTTCATGGGTCAAAGAAATCCGAGTTTACGAGACGAAGAAAACTATAGACATAAACTTTGGGACCATTTATTCATCCTAGCAGATTTTGACTTGGATGTGGATTCTCCCTACCCTATACCGACGAAAGACCAAAGAAAAACGGAGCCTAAAAAATTAGATTACCCTATACTACAAGGAGAATTCAAATTCTATGGGAAAAGCATTCTTCAACTCATCGAACTCGCGATTGAGCAAGAGGAAGGGGATGAAAAAGAAGCGTTGATCGAGGTCATTGCAAACAACATGAAAAAGTCCTATAACATCTATAACAAGGAGCACGTGACGGACGATGTTATTTTCAGGCATTTAAAAGAGCTCTCTGAGGACCGACTGGATTTAACCGGTATCGATTCGCTAGAAAAAAGCAAAATTTATTATTCGAATACGCGTAACAAAAACCAAAAGCACTCAGGCCCTAGCGACCACAGCAACAAAAACCGTCAAAAATACCAACAGAATAAAAACCGAAGAAAATAATGAGCGGGACGTTTGAAATAAGAGGAGGAAAAAGACTCTCCGGTGAAATCATTCCACAAGGTGCCAAAAACGAGGCACTTCAAATTTTATGCGCTGTGCTTTTAAGCGACAGCGAAATTCGTGTGAAAAACATCCCCGACATTCACGATGTGAACCGTCTTATTGAAATCCTTGGCGATTTTGGGGTTAAAATCACAAAAAATGGTCATGGAGACTATTCCTTTAAGGCGGATGAAATCAATTTTGATTATATCAAATCCGAAGAGTTCAAAAAAGACAGTGCAAAGTTAAGAGGCTCTATTATGCTTCTCGGCCCTATGCTGGCTCGTTTTGGTGAGGCGTATATGCCCACTCCTGGAGGAGACAAGATTGGACGCCGTCGACTTGACACGCATTTTCAAGGACTTGTCGAGTTAGGCGCTGAATTCCATTACGATGAAACGGAAGGATTCTATAGTCTATCCGCGAAGGAACTGAAAGGAACCTATATGCTTTTAGAAGAAGCTTCGGTAACAGGAACAGCTAACATTATACTTGCCGCTGTATTGGCCACGGGAACTACTCGCATATACAATGCAGCATGCGAACCCTACTTGCAACAGCTTTGTAAAATGCTGAACCGTATGGGAGCTAAAATCTCTGGAATTGGCTCCAATCTACTCACGATTGAAGGAGTTAAAACCTTACACGGAACCGAGCACACCATGCTGCCAGATATGGTAGAGATTGGTTCATGGATTGGACTTGCGGCCATGACCAAATCTGAAATCACGATTAAAAATGTACAATGGCCAGAGCTCGGGCTTATTCCCTCTACCTTTAGAAAACTTGGAATTCAACTAGAACGTAGTGGGGAAGACATTCTCGTTCCCGCTCAAGAACACTATAAAATTTCAAAATTTATTGACGGATCGATTTTAACCATCTCGGATTCCCCATGGCCAGGCTTTACACCGGATTTACTTTCCATTATTTTAGTGGTCGCAACTCAGGCAAAAGGAACGGTACTGGTGCACCAGAAAATGTTTGAGTCCAGACTATTCTTCGTGGACAAACTAATTGACATGGGAGCACAAATAATTCTTTGTGATCCACACCGCGCCACAGTGGTAGGGTTAAATCATGAAGCACCCTTAAGAGGCACCACGCTTATATCACCAGACATTAGAGCGGGAAATGCGCTTTTAATTGCAGCTTTAAGTGCCGAGGGAAAATCAACGATCCACAACATCGAGCAAATCGACCGTGGGTATGAAAACATAGACGGACGATTAAAGGCTTTAGGAGCAGACATTGTCCGCACCTCCTAAAAGGGTATCCTTTTAAAAAATAGAACTCTCTCGATTCGCTACCACTTAAAGATTAATACTTTTAGGTAGTGAAATCGAGAGAGTTTTTTTAAGGCACGTACTTTTCGTCTTGCTTTCCATCTGTACGACGCAGAACAACTACTTGGTTTAGATGCCCCGAGTAATTTAACTTATTGCTTTAGGAAGCTTCTTTCATAAAGCTCAATCCATTGCTGTGCGGTCATCTTCTCCGCCAATTCTTCTAGGAGCTCGTACGGAATCGCATCCATTTTCTTAAAGCGAATACAAGATTTTCCCATGTCCAATTTGTACTTGCTATGTTTGGGGTACTCAGTAGTAAACCACGCTAATAATTCTGGGCTCGCATAAAGACCCATATGGTAAACCGCCATGAAATTCTTTTGTGAACCAATGGAAAGGAAAGGAAGTGGCTCATCCGTTTTGCAATGATACCCTGCCCCATACGTACTGAGCGGAACACTAAAGGTTGGAAAACCATAAGATAGACGAGATTCAAATCCTGAGGGTAAATGGGTTTCGAAAATTCGAAACAGTTTCTCAAAAGGCACCTTTCTATCTTGGGGTAGTGCCTCGTAATAGGTCTGAATGTCTTGGGATTTAAACTTCATTTTATTCGTATTTGATTTAACGCATTTTGATGCACATTCAAAATTAGGAAAATAAAGTGATAGAATTCTGCTCTAGAATTCAAAATTGGAATCCCTAGAAAATTGAAGTATTTTCAGTAATTTTGCGTAAAAGATTTTCGATATGCCTACCATCTCTAAAAGAGCTCAATTAATGCCGGCATCCCCGGTTAGAAAACTAGTCCCATTTGCCACACAGGCCAAAGCCAAAGGAATCAAAGTATTCCATCTAAACATCGGGCAGCCGGACATCCCAACCCCGCAAACCGCACTTGATGCCGTGAAACAGAATGATCTTAAGATCTACGAATATGCACTTTCTGAAGGCAATATCGAATACCGTGAAGCGTTACGAGACTATTACCATTCTTTAGGATTCACAGACCTAACTACAAACAATTTCATCGTGACGAACGGAGGCTCAGAAGCCCTTAACTTTGCGATCTCTACACTTTGTGATGATGAAGACGAAGTGATCATCCCAGAACCTTACTACGCAAATTACAATGGGTTCACCTCTACTTTCAAAGTAAAAGTTGTGGCCATTCCATCAAGCATTGAATCCGGGTTTTCTCTTCCACCGATGGAAGATTTTGAAAAGAAGATTACTTCGAAAACCAAAGCTATCATCCTGTGCAACCCAGGAAACCCGACCGGCTACCTATACACAAAAGAAGAGCTTCAAAAGCTTGCTGAAATTGCATTAAAACATGATATCGTTATAATTTCTGATGAAGTTTACAGAGAATATGTGTACGATGGAGAAAAAGCAGTCTCTATTTTAGAGTTTCCAGAGCTAAAAGATCACGCCATCGTGATTGACTCCGAATCAAAACGCTATTCCATGTGCGGCGCTCGTATTGGTTGTATGATTACAAGATCTACACTTATCCATAATGCGGCAATGCTGTTCGCTCAAGCTCGATTAAGCCCTGTTCTCTTAGGACAAATTGCAGCTGCAGCAGCTCATAAAAACGATCAGGAGTACATTTTAAGTGTTCGCGAAGAATACACCAAAAGAAGAAACTTACTTGTCGAACTACTCAATACGATTCCGGGAGTAATTTGTCCAAAACCGAAGGGCGCATTCTATTGTGTAGCGGAACTACCGGTTGATGATACAGAAGTATTCGCGCAGTGGATGCTAGAAAACTTCCAAGACGACAAAGAGACCGTCATGGTGGCTCCAGCAGGAGGATTCTACAGCGATCCAGAGCTTGGAAAAAAACAAGTTCGTATCGCCTATGTACTAAACGAAGACGATTTAAGAAGAAGCGTAGAGCTACTGCAAAAAGCAATTGCTGCTTACAGAGAAGCCAAAGGCATTTAAAACCCAACAGGACCGTAAGCCCTTTATAGGACTTACGGTTTCTCTTATTTCATCCTTATTTTTTTAGTGTAAAAAAAGCATTATGACCTTGAACGAATCCTATTCTCTTAAAGAGTACAACACATTTGGCGTGGAGGCAAAGGCACGCTATTTCGCCGCCGTTTCCACTTTGGATGAGCTCAAAGAGACTCTTTTAAACTACAACTTTCTATTGAAGGAAGAGCCTAGTTTAAAACCTCCTCTATTTTTAGGACAAGGAAGCAATCTACTTTTTACACAAGACTACGACGGGCTGGTTATCAAACTCAATTTAAAAGGAATTAAGTGGGAATCCAAGGGGCCAAAATCCGCTTCCATTTCAGCCATGGCTGGAGAAAACTGGCATAAGTTCGTGCTTTATACCTTAGAGGAATTAAACCTCGGCGGCCTGGAAAACCTCTCCCTTATTCCAGGAAACGTCGGCACCTCTCCTATACAGAATATAGGAGCGTACGGAGTGGAAATCAAAGATGTCTTCAAAAACTGCAAAGCTCTTAATTTGCAAACCTTAGAGTTAGAAGAATTTTCTTTAGAGCAAGCGCAGTTTGGGTACCGCGATTCTTTTTTCAAAAAACAGGGAAAAGGAAAATACGTAATAACCGAAGTAGAATTCGAACTCACAAAAGACCCTTTTCATCTTTTAAAAACAAACTACGGTGCAATTAGCGCGGAACTTGAATCCAAAGGAATTCAAAACCCAAGCATTCAAGACATTTCTAATGCGGTGATCTCCATTCGACAAAGCAAGCTTCCCAATCCCAAAATTTTAGGAAACGCCGGTAGTTTTTTCAAAAACCCAATTGTTTCCGATTCATTTTTCCAAACATTGGAAGCGAAATTTCCCGGCATGCCTCATTACTCCGCGACCAGTGGACAAAAAGTCCCTGCGGGCTACTTAATTGAGCAGTGCGGTTGGAAAGGCAAGCAAATTGGAAATGTAGCCGCCCACGAGCACCAAGCGCTCGTACTTGTGAACAAAACAGGAAAGGCAACAGGAAAGGAAGTATTCGACTTTTCTGAAAAAATCATACAAAGCGTTTTTCAAACCTTTGGAATTACCTTAGAGAGAGAAGTAAATATTCTTTAGGTCCCTGACATTTATCGGCTTTACACAATTAATGCAAACCTAGGGGAGAGAATCTAAATTTAAAGCCCTATTTTTGCTAGAAGCAATTGTTTATATGAAATACCTGTTTCTCAGCCTTCTCAGCGCCGTACTTCTTGCTCTTTCATGGCCTACATACGGCATTCCTTTCTTCCTATTTTTCGCGCTCATTCCCTTACTCGTGATGGAGCACGACTTAAGTAAGTTTTCAAAAATAAAAAACAAGGCCTGGTCTATTTTTGGCTTTTCGTATCTCACCTTCCTTATATGGAACATCGTCACCACGGGTTGGCTCTACGGCTCTTTAAACCCAGACGGAACTCATTCCCTTTTAGCGGTGGTCATTCCTGTTCTTGCCAATTCCCTACTCTACTCCTGTGTATTCATTCTATATCATCATTATAAGAGAATTCAAGGCACCTATTGGGGACTTGTTTTCTTTGTGGCCATTTGGATGGGCTTTGAGAAGCTTCATCTCAATTGGGAATTCACTTGGCCTTGGTTAAACCTTGGGAATGCATTTTCAGAGTATCCGAAACTAATTCAGTGGTACGACACACTAGGGGCCACCGGCGGAAGTTTCTGGATCTTGCTTATCAACGTCTTCGGATTCTACACCTTACGAGTTTGGCAGGCCGCAAGAAAACAAAAAGCATTGCTTATCAATTCCTCAATTCTCCTAGCTGGAATCCTATTGCCCATGGCAATCTCTCTGCTTAAGTACCAATCTTTTAAGCAGAAGCCTACAGGGGAAGTAAGTGTATTACTTTTGCAACCCGATTTAAACCCCTATACCGAGAAATACAGCAAAGATTCCCTTACCATCCTTTCGGAGCTTTTGCAATTGGCACAGAGCCATTCCACTGGAAAAATCGACTATTACATCGCTCCCGAAACTTCACTCCCGGGAAGCGGTTCCATTTCTGAAACTGGATTTGACCATAGCCTCGTCCTAGGACAGGTTAAAGAATTTTTAAGCACCAAACCCGGCGCCGTGTTTGCAGCAGGAATCTCCTCGCACCGCTTTTTCTCTCCACTAGAAACCGCACCCAAAAACGCCTACCAAACTTCAGGGGGTCTTTTTGTAGAAAGTTACAATACGGCCGTTCAATTAGATCCTAAAAGCGAAATACAAACTTACCACAAAGGCAAATTAGTACCCGGCGTCGAGATCTTCCCTTACATGAACCTTTTAAAGCCCCTTTTAGGAGATGCGATGCTTAATTTTGGCGGCGCAGTGGCTTCTCTGGGAAAGGACGACAAAAGGGCTGTCTTTTCAAACCCTTACAACCCAGGAAAATTAGCTCCTGTTATTTGCTACGAAAGCATCTACGGAGAGTTTACCACCGAGTATGTAAAGAACGGAGCCAACTTTTTAGCCATCATGACCAACGACAGTTGGTGGGGAGTCTCTAACGGTCACAAACAACTACTCTCCTATGCCCGTTTACGAGCCATTGAGAACAGGCGCGAAATTGCGCGCTCAGCAAACAGTGGAATCTCTGCTCATATCGATGCAAGAGGGGAAATTATAAACGACACTTTTTATGGAGACCAAACTGCGCTCTATGCCAAAGTGAAGCTGTACGAAAACCAAACCTTTTATACGCAAAGCGGTGACCTTTTAACCCGGATTTCAATCTTTACTTTAGGTTTCTTGCTATTTTACACACTAATCAAAAAGTTTCAAAACCGAAAGAAAGCCTAATGCACTAGAATACGTCTTTTCAGACCGTTTTAGACTCCACTACAATTCGCGATTCCCAATAAATCAGGAATCTAAAACGGCCGTATGCACAAAAAAGAGTATCTTTGCAGCCTTACGAGTGACCCCCCGTATCTTAACGCTCCAACAAGAGGAATTCTCCCTTGCTTTCAAGCGCAACTATTTGAAAATAAATTTCAAAAACATTTGGAGGTACCAGAAATTAATCCTAATTTTGCACACTCAAATAATAAAGTCGTAAAAAGAACATCGAGATATGTCAAGAATTTGCCAAATAACAGGAAAGCGTGCAATGGTTGGTAACAACGTTTCCCACGCCCATAACAAAACGAAAAGACGTTTTGAAATCAATTTATTGGAGAAGAAATTTCATCTTCCAGAAACCAACGAGAACATCACGTTAAAAGTTTCTGCACACGGACTTAGAATTATCAACAAAATCGGAATTGAAGAGGCAGTTGAAATTGGAAAAAGAAACGGACTTATTAAAAAATAACAGCAATGGCAAAAAAAGGTAACAGAGTTCAAGTAATTCTTGAGTGCACTGAGCACAAAGAAACTGGCATGGCTGGGATGAGCAGATACATCACAACCAAAAATAAAAAGAACACGACAGAAAGACTGGAGCTGAAAAAATTCAACCCGGTTCTTAAGAAGTACACGGTTCACAAGGAAATTAAGTAACCATTTTTAAAGAATATTTACAATGGCAAAAAAAGTAGTAGCAACCCTAAAAGACGGGACCTCTAAAAAACTAACCAAAGTGGTGAAAATGGTAAAGTCTCCTAAATCTGGAGCTTACGTTTTCGAAGAAAGAGTGATGAGTGCGGACGAAGTAGACGCGTTTCTTAAGAAATAAGACTCCCACACTTAATACAATATCAAAACTACCCAATTTTGGGTGGTTTTTTTGTTTTATCTTTGTACAGCGACTTAACGTCCTATAAAAACAAACCCCGGTTAACCCCTAATGCATGAGCTGGTTTAAAAAAATATTTAATCAAGAAGAAAAGCAGACCCTTGACAAGGGACTAGAAAAATCATCCACTGGATTTTTCGATAAAATCTCAAAAGCCGTTGTCGGAAAAAGCAAAGTGGACGACGAGGTTCTCGATGAACTGGAAGAAATCCTAATCGCATCCGATGTGGGAGCCAGTACCACCATTAAAATTATCGAGCGAATAGAAGAGCGCGTAAGTCGAGACAAATATGTAGGCACGGAAGAGCTTGACAAAATACTTAAAGAAGAAATTAAAGGACTCCTTCTTGAAAACCCATCTCAAGGACTTAACGAAAACGGGCCCACTAAAAAACCCTATGTGATCATGGTGGTAGGTGTGAATGGCGTGGGCAAAACGACCACAATTGGAAAGCTCGCTCACCAATTCAAAAGCCAGGGTAAAAACGTAATCCTAGGGGCCGCAGACACGTTTCGTGCTGCCGCAGTGGACCAACTTGTCATTTGGAGTGAGCGTGTAGGCGTGCCCATTGTAAAACAAGGAATGGGTTCCGACCCTGCTTCTGTCGCGTTTGATACAGTACAAAGCGCAGTAGCACAAGGAGCAGACATTGCCCTTATCGATACAGCAGGACGATTACACAACAAAGTGAACCTAATGAATGAGCTTACCAAAATCAAACGAGTCATGCAAAAAGTGATTCCGGACGCTCCTCACGAAATCATGCTCGTACTCGATGGATCGACCGGCCAAAATGCATTTGAACAAGCCAAACAATTCATTGCGGCCACTGAGGTTAATTCTTTAGCGGTAACCAAATTAGACGGCACCGCAAAAGGGGGAGTTGTTATCGGGATCTCGGACCAATTTCAAATCCCCGTAAAATACATTGGTGTAGGAGAGAAAATGCAAGACTTGCAACTCTTTAACGGCGAAGAATTCGTTGAATCATTTTTCACAAGACGATAATCCCATTTTTAATAATTTACCGAAATTGTTATAATTTTTCAATATTTGAAACAGCGTATTGTTTTTTGGTGTAATTTTAGCCTTAAGCAAACCAAATCATTTCAAATACTAACAATTAAAAAATTTAAACTATGGGTATCTTAACTTGGATCATTTTTGGCCTTATTGCAGGCGCACTTGCAAAATTAATTATGCCAGGAAACCAAAACATGGGGTGGTTAATGACCATCATCTTAGGAATCGTTGGCGCATTCGTCGGTGGATTCGTCGGAAGTCTTGTAGGACTTGGTGATGTCAACAGCTTCTCTTTTGGAAGCATGGCACTCGCTGTAGTTGGAGCCTTGATTGTTTTATGGATTTATGGCATGGCCACAAAAAGATAGAACCAAAGTAAAAAAGAAAAAAGCAGCCGTTCCTAGAACGGCTGCTTTTTTTATAGGGTTTAAGGTCTTAATCTATTTTCACTCTATAGAAAGATTCCATCATGATTTGAGGTTTTGATTCTGGAGAGCTGATCGTTTCAAAAAGTTTGAATTTATCTTCTCCTAATTTATTCTTAAGCACTTTGTTGTACAATTGATCGGAGTTTAAATCCTTGATCAGTTGCTCGTATAGAGACACTTTCTTAGGAAAAGATTCGAGCGTATAATCTGTCATTTTTGCACGTTTCGCTGCCTCAGCAATCGCCTGATCCAAAGAACCCAACTCATCCACTAAGCCTAATTCTTTTGCACGTTTTCCAGACCAGATACGACCTCCACCAATGGCATCGATTTGCTCAAAAGTTTGCTTACGGTTTGCAGTCACCCAATGCACGAATTTCTTGTAGGTGTGCTCCACACTATTCGTAAACATTCTTTCTCCCGCAGGCGTTAATCCTTGAAGCCATGAATGGTACACTGTATTCTCATTGGTTTGAACTACATCCGAACGAATGCCGTTGCGGTTTGCAAGCTCCTTATAATTCGGAATCATGCCAAATACACCGATGGAACCCGTTAACGTGTTAGGCTCTGAGTAAATCTTATCTCCTGCCATGGCAATATAATATCCTCCTGAAGCGGCATAATCCCCAAAAGAAACCACAAGTGGTTTTTTGGCTTTAAGTTGCTGCAGCTCATAGAGTATTTCTTCGGACGCATTTGCACTCCCTCCCGGAGAGTTAATTCTTAGCACGACCGCTTTTACTTTGTCATCGTCTTTAAGCTTTTGTATATATTCAATATAATTTTGAGAATAGATCCCGTCGTGACCTTCCCCATTATAGATAGCCCCACTCGCGTAGAGAATTGCAATCTGATCTGCTCCTGTTTTTTGAGAATCTTTTGTGGACTCGATGTATTTTGCAAAAGACACTCGATTTAATTTCGAGTCTTTCTTCGCCGCAATTTTAGAACGGATAAGATCCTCATACTGGCTCTTTTGAATTAACTTATCTGCTAATTTGTATTTGAGTGCATTTTCTGGAATCATTCCATACAAACTGTCGGTCACCAATTTAAATTCGTCGGCGGACATCGATCTTGAGTTTGCGATTTTTTGAGCGCTGTCGCCCCAAAGATCCCCCAGCAAGGTAGAAAGCTGCTCTTTATTTTCCTCTGAAATCGATTCGCGTAAAAAAGGTTCTACTGCTGCCTTGAATTTTCCATGGCGGATGACATCCATCCCTATTCCATACTTCTCAATGAATCCTTTCATGTATACGACTTCCGAAGACATCCCTTTCAAATCAATCATTCCCATCGGGTTGAGATAATAGGAAGAAGCAACCGAGCCTAGGTAATATCCACTTTGAGTAACCCCATTCCCGTACGCATACACGAATTTACCACTGGATTTAAAATCTTCCAAAGCGGCTCGAATGTCGTCTAATTGAGTAAGACCTGCCATAATATAATCCGTTTCAATGCTAATCCCTTTGATTTTATCGTCTGTTTTCGCATTTTTAATAGCGAATAGAACATCCTTTAAAAGGACCTTTGAATGCTGTGGGGCCGCTAAAAAAAACAAAGAAGGCTGATCTTCCCCTGGGCTGTCAATAATCTGCATCTTCTCATTTAGAGTAAGGATCGAATCGTTTTGAATTTTTACCTTGTCTCCACCGGTAAGACTCCCTACAATCATCATGATAAGGAAGAAGCAAAATAGCATGGCTCCTACTATAAAAATGGCTACAACATTAGCCAGTACATTCTTAAAAAAACTTTTCATAACTTTATCTGCAATAAATATGACTCTATATGTCGCTACATACCGCCATTTTGTTACTGGGATCCAACTTAAATAACCGAGAAAAGAATCTTGAAGAGGCAAAATTACGCCTAGAGCACTATGCAGTGACTATCATTAAAGAGACAAAAATCATAGAAACAAGCCCCGTAGAGTTTGTGAGTCCCTATAAATTTCTTAATTTTGCGTTGGAAATTCAAACCTCACTTTCTCCTGTTTCACTTTTGAAAACGTTAAAGAAAATTGAGAGCGAAATGGGTAGACCCCTGGACTCGAAAGCGTCTGGAAAGGTTACGGATCGTCTGATTGACCTAGACATCGTTTCCTATGACAACCTAGAATTTAAAAGTTCTACCTTAGAACTTCCCCATTTGCGTCACTTAAAAGAGCGTGAATTTTCAATGCAAATCCTTGAAGAACTAAAGGCTATGGCATAACTTTGGTCCAATAGAAATAGAGGAAACGCAAGCGAATGAGGCGGAAACAAGTAGGTTTATGTTAAAAAATGTGAATATTATAAACTATTATATAAGAACCAATCCCATTCATGGCATGTTTCTTGTTAAATAGGGTAAAAGAGGCCCCAATTAACTCAAATGGAGATTTCTCCAGCTTAGGACCGCAAGAAAAAGGCATCTTTAGGGATGCAAAATAAAAAAGAATCATTTATTAACTAAAAATATATTTTATGAAACTAAATTTAGCAAGTTTGGCGCTAGCACTGGCAATTCCAGTAGCCTCTTACGCGCAGGATTCAGTTGTAGTAGCAAGCGAAGTGTATCCAAACACATATACTTCCGGTTCTGCAAACGTGAGCCCTTTTACACAAGAATCAAAGAGATTCAATGACTGGAGTATTTCTGCTGGTGCAGGGGTTCCACTTTTGCAACATTCTGCCAACCTAGTCTCTTTGAAAGAAGACGGAAACGGTAAGAATGTATTCGGTTATTCCGCATACTTAAGTGTGGATAAAGCGATTTCTCATGCGTTCGGATTGAAATTACAATACGACAGAGGAGAAACAAGACAAGGTGATTTCAACACCAAATCTGACAACGCAACGGGTAACCAAGTAGCAGGTAGAACTCAGTACGATGCTATCTCCATCTTAGGAGACATTAACTTCTCTAACTTACTTAGACGTGTAGACAACCAATCGCCAATGCGTTGGGCTCTTCACGGGTATGCAGGTATTGGTACTTTAGCTTATAGAGCTTACCAAGAAAATGCAAACGGACAAAGTTTAGTAGCAGAAGTAAAACCTTTTAAACTTGGTTCTCCATTTGGACAAGCAGGTGCAGGTTTAAAATACAAAGTGAACCGTAGAATCGACCTTGAAGGTAGAGCAATGTACGTGTTCACTGGAGACGATCTATTTGACGGTGCAGCTTCTGCATCAGGAGCAGGTGCTAGTTTCTGGAATGCGACTTTAGGTCTTTCCTTAAAACTAGGTCAACACCAATCTCACCTAATGTGGCATGACCCACTTCAAGAACTTTATTACAAAGTAGACGTACTTGAAAACAAAAACCAAGACGTAGAAGTTTGTAAAAAAGGAGATGCGGACAATGACGGTGTATGTGACGACTGGGATAGAGAACTTGACACACCAGCAGGTGCAAGAGTTGACGGAGCCGGTGTTGCACTAGACACAGATTTAGACGGAGTAATTGACCTATATGACAAATGTGTTACGGTTCCAGGACCGATTGAAAACAACGGTTGTCCAACAGGACAAGGAATTGTAAGCGATGACACAAGAGCTTTAGAAGGTATCGAGTTTGACTTCGATTCTTCTCAAGTACTTCCATCAAATCGTCCAATCCTTAACTCTGCTGCAAACTACATCAATTCTTCTACAGGCAACTACAATGTTGTAGGTGGAACGGATACTGCAGGATCTGATGCTTACAACCAAAAACTTTCCGAAAGAAGAGCAGGTAGCGTGAAAAACTATCTAATCGAAAGCGGTGTAGAAAGCACTAGACTTAACGCAATCGGTAGAGGTGAGAAAGACCTTAAATACCCAGAATGTAATCCTTCTACAAAATGCCCTGAATGGAAAAACAGAGCAAACAGAAGAGTATACTTCGAGGCTAACTAATAGGGCATTAAACCCAAAAACAGTGAAAACCACGCAACTTTGCGTGGTTTTTTTTGTTTAATTTAAGTATTTTTACGCCATGAACGACGCTCGCTACCAACAGCTGAAGTATGAGTACTTGAAAATGTTTTGGGGGTATAGTGAATTCCGAGATCAACAAGAAGAAATCATTGATTCCATAGTCTCAGGAAAAGACACCCTTGCGCTACTCCCCACAGGAGCAGGAAAATCACTCTGTTATCAGCTTCCAGCTCTATTCTTGGAGGGCACCTGCCTTATCATCTCTCCGCTTCTTGCCCTTATGCGAGACCAGGTCATTCAACTAAAAGCCCTAGGCATTGAAGCTGAATACCTTTCGTTCGAACTTGAGGATTTAGAAATGGAACTCATTCTCTCCCGATGCAAAGAAGGCGTCACTAAACTCCTGTTTGTCTCTCCAGAGCGACTCCAGAACTCGGTATTCCTTCGCCACATGGAAGAAATTGAAGTTTCGTTTTTGGCCGTCGACGAAGCCCATTGCATCTCTGAGTGGGGCCAAGACTTTCGACCAAGCTATCAACACATCAAACAATTTCGAGAAGAATTTCTTCAAGTTCCTTGCCTTGCTCTGACGGCCACCGCAACGCCCCAAGTTCTGGCCGAAATTAAGACCAAGCTAGCCCTTACTCCGGTTCAACTTTTTCAAAAAAGCTTTAAGCGAGACAACCTCCAAATTGCGATGGAGAAAGAAAGCCATAAGTACGAAAGAGTTGCTGAGCTTTTGCGAAATCATAAAGAGTCGGGCCTCATCTACGTAAGAACCAGAAAAGAAGCAGAAAACCTGAGTCAATTCCTTCGCTCACGAGGGAACGATCGAGTTCAATATTACCATGCGGGACTCTCAGCAAAAGAAAAAATAAGTCGTCAAACCCATTGGCTCCAAAGCTCGAACCAAGTGCTTATCTCCACCAATGCTTTTGGAATGGGTATCGACAAAACGAACGTTCGATTCGTCGTGCACTTTACGATCCCAAGCTCACTCGAAAATTACTACCAAGAAATTGGACGTGCAGGACGAGACGCTCATTTAAGCCTTGCTTTACTGCTATGGTCCGAGGAAGAAATCGCGGAATTTGACCGAATTCTAAAGAATCAAATGCCGACCAAAGAACAGTATGAAAAAATACTGAGCATCCTATACTCGATTTACCAAGTCGCAGAAGGAGAACTTCCGGAAAAATCTTTCGTATTAGACATTGAAAAGATAAAGCGACTTACACGCTGCTCTGGAGCAAAGGTGCGCAACATCATTCAATTCCTCCATCACCAGGAATTGATTTACCATAACGACTACAAAAGCCCCTCCACTTTAGAGCTTTTTCTATCTCCGGATGAAATTGATCAACTCCCTGCTTCGGAGGCAGCGGTTCTGGAAAATCTATACCGTCAGCTTCCCGGTCTCTCCAAGCAAAGAGTCCATTTTTCGGACATTGGCCTCGCCTCGAAGATAGGCGTCTCACTTGAGAATTTAAAACAGACTTTTGTCACTTTAAACAAAACAGACTATGCTCTTTATATGGACGGCTCGCTTTCTAGTGTGAAATTCTTAAAACCACGCGATTCCAGAGCTCTCTCCTTTGGCTACTACCCTTTATTTGCACAGATACAGAAAAACAAAGTTCAAAAATGGGAGGAAATGAAATACTTTGTAAAAGAGGAAAAAACCTGCAAAATGGTTCTCATCCTCCGTTACTTTGGGGAATCATCAAATGAGCCGTGCCAGCGATGCTATGTCTGTAAAAAGAACCAAGAAGCAAATTTTGGAAGCTCCCTAGAGAGTGAACTTCTCTTTGCTCTGGAAAGAGGGCCTAAGACCTTGGAACAGCTCTCCGTACACTTAAGTCTCTACCCGAAAAATGATATTCTCGAATCTTTAATACTACTCCTAGATAAGGAGGAAGTGAAGATGAAAGATTTTCGAACCTATACGAAGGCATAAAGCTTTGCACAGCTTTAAAACAAGCAATATCTTTGCATTATGAAACCACTTAAAGTCGTCTTTTTCGGCACCCCAGAGTTTGCAAAAACAATCTTACAGGCAATACATGAGTCCTCGCACGAAGTCGTCGGAGTCGTTACGACCACAGACAAAGCTTCAGGAAGGGGACAGAAAGTATCGGAATCGGCTGTAAAAAGCTTTGCACATGAAAATGAACTTGTCTTATTTCAACCTGAAAAACTCAAGGATCCCGATTTTCTTTCTTCGATTGAGGCGCTTAAGGCAGACCTTTTCGTGGTTGTAGCTTTCCGTATGATGCCTAAAATCCTTTTTGAAATGCCGCCATTGGGCACATTCAACCTCCATGCCTCCCTACTCCCAGACTACCGAGGTGCTGCACCCATCAACTATGCGATTATGGGTGGCGAGAAAAAAACAGGTGTCACCACTTTTTTCATAAACGAAAAAATAGACGAAGGAGAAGTCCTTATGCAGGAAGAAATAGCAATCGAGACCACGGACTCGGCCGGCACGCTGCATGACAAACTAATGCATCTTGGAGCAGATTTGGTTTTAAAAACCCTTGACGGTTTGGCTGCAAACGAGTTGGAACCTAAGGTTCAAATTCAAACAAAAGAACCTAAAAACGCGTTCAAAATCTTTAAGCAAGACACCAAAATTGATTGGCAAAAAGACAGTGAAACCCTGTATAATTTCATTCGAGGACTCTCTCCTTACCCTTCCGCATTTACGACCCTTGAAATTGGAGGAGAGCAAAAGAATCTTAAAATTTATGAAGGACGCTTTGAAATCCTTGAAACAGGGAAAGACCCAGGAACTCTTTCTGTTGATAAAAATGAACTCCGAATTTATACAAAAGACGGAATCTACTTCCCCACCAGCGTTCAACTTGAAGGTAAAAAAAGAATGGAAATTAAGGACCTATTAAACGGGTTCAAATCCTTATCCGAAATAAAAAGAGCCTGATTTTTCAGGCTCTTTAATTTTTTTAAAGTTCAACAAGCTCGCTGACTTCTACGTCGTATCCTCCCACTATCGGTTTTAGATCCGGATTCTGTGTAATCACCCGAAACTTACTTATTCCCAAATTCTTCAGAATTTGAGTTCCAATTCCGTAGTCTCGGAAATTAGAAGCGAGTGTTGGACGCGCAGCAGAGCCTTCTTGGTAATTAAGAAATTGCTGAAGCTTGCGCATCGTATTTTCGTTGTTGGAAACGTTATTAATGAAAATAAGCGCTCCTTTGCCTTCCTCATTAATCATCTGGGTTACCTTCTCTAGCAAAGGCTTTTCTCCGTTGATTAATCTACTTAATACATCGAAATAAGAATTAGAGGCTTGTACACGTACGAGTACCGGTTCGTCCGCTTTCCAACTTCCTTTGGTCAAAGCAAAGTGAATTTGATCTGTACTGGTTTCACGGAAAGCATAAAAATGAAAATCGCCGTAATGCGTGGTGACTTCTCTTTCCTCTAGTCTTTCTATTAAATCTCCCTTTTGAAGTAGATAATGAATTAGATCTTCAATGGACACGATTTTAAGATCGTGTTTTTTAGCAAGCTCAACGAGTTGAGGAAGTCTAGACATGGATCCGTCTTCGTTCATAATCTCACAGATTACACCTCCTTCTTTTAGACCTGCTAATCGAGTTAAATCGATCGCAGCTTCTGTGTGCCCTGCACGTTTTAAAACGCCTCCTTTCTTAGCGCGAAGCGGAAAGATATGGCCTGGTCTCATGAAATCCGCAGGTTTTGTCTTTGGGTCCATAAGAGCTAAGATGGTTTTCGAACGGTCACTTGCAGAAATACCTGTGGATACCCCCTCTCCTAACAAATCTACTGAAACGGTAAATGCAGTTTCCTTTGGATCGCTACTACGAGTTACCATGATATCGAGTCCCAGCTCGTCACAGCGCTTCTCAGGTAGGGGCGTACAAATTAGTCCTCGACCGTAAAGAGTCATAAAGTTGATCATTTCGGGCGTGGTAAGTTCGGCTGCGGAAAGAAAATCGCCTTCGTTTTCGCGGTTTTCATCATCAACTACAATGATGATTTTCCCTTGACGTAAATCCTCGATTGCATCGGGAATGGTATTAAGTTGAATATCTGACATTTTGTGGTATAAAATAGATTACAAATATACGAAGCAATAAGGGTTGAAAAAAAATTTACAGCGGATATTATGGATTAATAAAAATTTGCCTACTTTTGCATTCCAATAAAGGGTACTTTGGCCGAGTGGCTAGGCAGTGGTCTGCAACACCATCTACAGCGGTTCGAATCCGCTAGGTACCTCTACAAAACCCTATGATGCTGAATCCAAGCGACATAGGGTTTTTTGTTGGTTTCACGTCTAAATGAAGGCCTAAAAAGCATGCGGTTCACTTTGCACAAAACGAACGGCAAATAAGTTCAAAACTAGAAAGCACTCCACTTTCTTTCCTTTTAAAAATCAGAATGAAGCAATTAAAAAGAATATTAAAATTCAATTTATAGCGCATAAATCATTCGATACTAAATACATAGCAACACTAAAGCTTCTATTTGTCAAACTCAATTTAAGAATTTTAACATTTCCTTAACATAGGTTTGGCTTCTTACTTGTCTATAGGTTAAGTAGAATTAATTATTCTAACTGAAAAATAGAAATAATGAAAGCAATAGTAATACTAGGAGCCGCTTCAGTTTTAATGCTGAGTGGATGTAAGAAGGACGAAACCGTTGCTCAGAAATCACTTGAGCAAGAAAAAATTGAGTACCAAGCTCGTCAATTAGAAATTGAAAGGCAAAAACTTGCCATTGAAAAAGAAAAAATGGTGTTCGAAAGAGCCAAAGATAGTATCGCGAAAGTCGAGTCTGAAAAACAGGCTGCTGTTTCAAGATCCGCAACGCCAGTTAGAGAAAGAGTGGTAGAAAAGACTGTGTATAGAGAGAGTCCTTCTTCTAATTCCGGAACTTATGCGGGTGGAGATGACTACGGGACTTACGAAGAAGCTCCTGTCAGAACGGGAATTAGTAAGGCCGCTAAAGGAACCATAATTGGTACTGTGGGAGGAGCTGCTGCAGGTGCAATTATTAGCAAAAAGAACCGAGGTGCTGGAGCTGTAGTCGGAGGTATTATTGGGGGTGCAACCGGATATACCATTGGTAGATCTCAAGACAGGAAAGACGGACGTGTAGTTCGTTAAGTCCTTCCAAAAGAACAAAATTTAATATTATAAACCGTCCGGAGTCTTGTGATTTCGGACGGTTGCTTTTTGCCACTTCCTCCCCATCTAAATGGAGGATCTAAAAAAAAACAAAGCCGGAACTTATCTTTGCTTCCGTATGATTAAATTCACCATAATCCTTAGGCAAGCACCCCGAACATTGCTTATATTTGTACTATGTTCACACTTGGTAATTTCCTCACACTATCCACCTTCGGCGAAAGCCATGGCCCTGCCTATGGAGGTATTTTAAGTAATTTTCCTGCAGGGGTAGAGTTAGACCTCCCTTCCATCCAGTATCAACTAGACCGAAGAAAACCAGGGCAGAGCAAACTAGTCACGCAAAGAAAAGAAAGTGACACCGTTCAATTTCTTGGTGGAATCTTTGAAGGAAAAACCACGGGAACTCCTATCGGTTTCTTAGTGGAAAATGAAAATCAAAAAAGCAAAGATTACGACCATTTAAAAGAGAGTTATCGTCCGAGCCACGCAGATTACACCTATGATAAGAAATTTGGGTTTCGTGATTATCGAGGAGGAGGTAAATCTTCTGCAAGAGAAACCCTTAACTGGGTCATCGCAGGAGCGATTGCAAGACACCTTTTGGAAGGCGTTACCATCAATGCGTACGTCTCTTCTGTAGGGGAAATATTTTGTGAAAAACCGTATCAAGAATTAGACTTCTCAAAAACGGAGGACTTTGATGTTCGATGTCCGGACCCAGACTCTGCGGAAAAGATGACGGCCAAAATAAAAGAGATAAAAAAACAAGGAGATACCATTGGTGGAACCATTACCTGCGTGATTGAAAATGTTCCCGCCGGCCTAGGCGAACCTGTCTTCGGAAAGCTTCAAGCAGAGCTTGCAAAAGCGATGCTCAATATTAACGCGGCCAAAGGCTTTGAATACGGTAGCGGCTTTTGTGGTGCGAAGATGAAAGGAAGCGAGCATAATGATCTATTCAACGAAGATTTCACTACGAAGACCAACCTTTCAGGAGGAATTCAAGGGGGGATTTCCAATGGAATGCCGATCTATTTCCGGGTGGCTTTTAAACCGGTGGCTACTCTTTTAAAACCTCAACCTAGCATCGATCAAAATGGAGACGCGACCATAGTGGAAGGAAAAGGCAGGCACGACGCATGCGTACTTCCTAGGGCCGTTCCTATTGTGGAGAATCTAGCGGCCTTTGTGCTGGCAGATTTATTTTTAATTCAAAAAACTAGAAAATTATAATACCATGAACAACGTAAAATCATTTTGGGACAAAGCTATTAGTCTTGACCAGTACCTAGAAGTAAACAACCAACGACTCGAACAGCCGAAGAACGAGCAGGAAGCATCCTACAAGGAATACTATGATCTCGGAGCGCAGCGAATGGCACGAACTCTAAAATCCTTTAAAAAGGATGAAGCTTTAGTTGAAAAATTAAAATCAAAAAAATTCAACGGCAAAATTCTTATGATTTCTGAACCCTGGTGTGGCGATGCTAGCGCAACGGTTCCTGTCATCTATCAGTTTTTCAAGGATACCCATGAGGTGAAAATCTTCCTACGCGACGACGACACCTCCTTAATTGACCAATATCTTACAAACGGAACGCAATCGATTCCGATTGCTTTGGTCTTAAATCAAGACGATGATGTGCTGGCTCATTGGGGGCCTCGACCTAAACACGGTTTCGAACTTCTAAAAAAATTCAAAGAGAATCCAGAAGCCTATCCGAGGGAAGAATTCTACAATGATTTGCAAGTATATTATGCAAAGAACAAAGGAAAAGACGCCCTTGAAGAACTTTTAGATTTGATATAAATCCACAAAAAAAATAGCAGTGAAAAAGAATTTAATTTACATCGTACTTTTAGCCGCATTAGGTATCATCGCATTTGTACCGGGAGTAAAAGAAATGTTTATGCCGGTCGCCGAAATAGAAGAGGCGGTGAAAGTGAATGAAGAGGACTATGACATTGCCCTTGAAGGACTTAATACTCCTGATGCAAACCTGAAAGATTTTCGAGGCAAAAAGCTTCTTTTTCTCAACTTCTGGGGCACTTGGTGCGCACCGTGTCGAGAAGAGTGGCCTACCATTGAAGCGCTCTACAAAGACCGTAAAGAAGAGATGGACTTTGTTCTTATCGCGATGCTAGACGAAAAAGAAGCGGTTTTAAAATTCATGAAAGAAAATGAGTATACGGCGCCGGTCTACTTAGCCAAAAGCCCCGTGAGTGGCAAAATTCTTCCCAAGGTTTATCCCACCACATTTATCCTCGATAAAACGGGAAGAATCTTGCAAAAGGAAACTGCGACGAAAGATTGGAACAGTGTGGAGTCCAATGAGTTCATTGACAATATGCTGAAATAATTTGTCGGCAATTTAATTTATCAAATTCATTATGGAATGCATTTTGCAATTAAATTAGCCTAACAACACAAAATGAAATATTCAAAAATTGCACTTATCAAGGAAGCCATTAAGCACAAAGGTTTCCTACAAAAAGTTCCTGTCATTTGGCGCATGGTCAAACTATGGAGAAAGGGAGTTTATCAGACAAAAGCGATCGATTTAATCATCCCTATTTTAGGGCTTCTCTATGTGATCTCCCCCATTGACCTTATCCCAGAAATAGCGGTACCGGTCATCGGATCGTTAGACGATCTTGCGGTACTTGCCTTTATCATTCCTAGACTACTCAAAGAAATAGACAAATTCTTGCTTTGGGAAGCCATGCAAAAAGAAGGAATCACAACACTAGATATTGAAGCACAAGGATAGAAATAAGAACAAATCAAAAACAAAACCGGCGAATTTCCTTCGTCGGTTTTATTTTACCAAATTTTTCCTCAAATTTACGCCGTGAAGACTTTACTCTCAATTGTAGGTACGACAGGAATCGGAAAAACAAAACTCTCTATTGATTTAGCTAAGGAGCTGAAAACTGAGATTTTCTCTTGTGACTCTCGTCAATTTTACAAAGAAATGCCGATCGGCACGGCGGCACCCTCTAAGGAGGAACTCCAAGAGGCTACTCACCATTTTATTGGACAGAGGTCTGTTTCTGAGCCCTACTCCATTGGCCAATACGAACATGACGTAGTAGAAGAACTCGAAATTTCGTTTAAGAAGTCCTCACTTCTCATTCTGGTAGGAGGTAGCATGATGTACGAGAAAGCCGTTCTAGAAGGACTTCACCCTCTACCTACTGCCAACGATGAAAACCAAGCGAAATTACTGGAATTGTGGCAAACCAAAGGGCTGCAAGCCCTTCAAAATCTACTTTTAGAGTTAGATCCGCTATACCATAATCAAGTGGACCTTCAAAACCCCCGTAGACTGCTGCGCGCTCTTGATATCATCTGGCAAACTAAGTCTCCCTATTCTACTCTCTTACAAGAATCAAAATCAAGTCGTTTTTTTCAATCCATTCGAATTGGAATCAAAGCCCCTCGAGAGCTCATATACGAGCGGATAAACCAACGGGTGGAAACGATGATGCGAAAGGGGCTTTTAGAAGAAGTAAAATCTTTACTTCCCTTCAAAGACTACCCTGCTTTACAGACCGTAGGCTACAGTGAACTTTTTCAATATTTTGAAAACCTGTGCAGCTTAGAAAATGCGGTCGAAGAAATCAAGAAAAATTCTCGGCGGTTTGCAAAGCGTCAACTCACCTGGTACCGGAAGGAAAATGATATTTTTTGGGTCGACCACAGCGATGCCTTTGAGCAAAGCATGCAGTATTTGAAAACCCATCCGTTCGCACCTATGGAGCCGCTATCTAGCACTAACAATTAAAAGATCCCAGCACTTTCCAAGAGCAGGGTTATATTGGAAAAAATTCAGTATTTTTGACTTTCGAAATCACGAGTAAAACACATTTCCCCCATGGCAGATACACCTTCAAATATGCTCCCTTTAGGAACCAGAGCCCCTTACTTCGAACTTCCTAATCCTTCCACACAAGGAGAAACTCAAAGCCTTGAGCAATTGAAAGGAGAAAAAGGAACCCTTGTTATTTTCATGTGCAACCATTGTCCTTTTGTACAGCATGTGATTGACAAGCTTACGGAACTGTATGAAGACTATCAAGGTCAAGGAATCGAGTTCATTGCAATTAACGCGAACAACGCTGAAAAGTACCCTGCAGATTCACCAGAGAAAATGATTGAGTTTCAGATTGAGCGCCGTTTTGATTTTCCTTATTTATTTGATGAAAGTCAATCGGTTGCCAAAGCATACGATGCGGCTTGTACGCCAGACTTCTTCTTTTTTGATGAGAAATTGGACCTTATTTACCGCGGACAAATGGACGACTCCAGACCTGGCAACACAAAAGAAATCACGGGCGAGGATTTAATTATAGCTTTTGAAAACCTACTTGCGGGTGCCCCTCAGGAAGATTTTCAAAAACCAAGCTTAGGATGCGGCATCAAATGGAAGTAGGAATTTCTCTTTCTATTTAAAATTCATCTATCTAAAACGCGCTCCTAGAAATAGGGATTATACTGCTTTTCAAACCCAATGTTTGTGGAGGGGCCGTGTCCACAATATACATTTGTGTCTGAATCTAAGGTAAAAAGTTTCTCTTCAATGCTTTTTAGAAGTGTCGGATGATCTCCCTTATAGAGATCCGTACGTCCAATGCTTCCTTGAAACAATACATCTCCACTGAAAATGGCCTTGTTTTGCTTCGAGTAAAACGCCACATGTCCAGGAGAGTGTCCAGGAACATGCAGTACTTCAAAATGCTGGTCGTTTAAATGCAAAACCTCCCCTTCGGTAAGCTCTTTAATTTCTCCACGAAATGCTTCAAACTCAAATCCAAATCTTCTAGCATCAAGAGGGTTTCTGGCCAAAATCTCTTTTTCAAGGGCATGCAAAGAAACCGGCACCTTGTACCGGTCTACACACGCCTGTAGCCCGAGAACATGATCGATATGCGCATGCGTTAGTAAAACCCCTTCTACTGTAAGATTCTTGGATTCAATAAAATCAAACAGACTTCTGGTTTCTATTTCGTTGCTATTGCCAGGATCTAAAATCCAGGCCTGAGTCTCAGAATTGAGAACATATGTGTTTTCAGAAAAAGGATTAAATGCAAAGGGTTCAAAGTCAAACATAAGGGAATAGTAATTGGATTGGGTCTATTAAAAAAGCTCATCTAGACTTGCGAGTTTGATGAGCTTTTAGATGATTAGATTGGGACTAGTTAAAATTCATTTGCTCCTCGCAAAGGGTTTTAACTACATGGATCCAAGGATCCTGATCATTCATACAAGGAATGTATTGAAATTCCTGGCCACCTGCATGGGTAAACTGTTCTTTTCCTTCGATGGCGATCTCCTCTAAAGTTTCGAGGCAATCGGACACAAATGCAGGACAGCAAATGGCGATTTTCTTCACTCCGTTTTTGGGGAAAGTTTCTAGGGTTTTGTCGGTGTAGGGCTCAATCCATTTGTCACTTCCTAAACGGGATTGGAAGGAAATTGCCACCTGATCTTTGCTTAACCCTAAACGCTCACGAACAAGTTCCGTAGTCCGGAAACATTGATGTCGGTAGCAGTATTTGTGAGCAGGCAAAGAATCCTCTTGACAGCAATTGTCTATACGACAGGTCTTGGTGGGATCGGTTTTACGCAAATGTCTTTCGGGAACTCCATGGTAGGAAAAATGCAATTTATCAAACGTTTGAGGCAAATCCTTCTCAATACTTTTCGCAAGAGCATCAATGTAAATATCCCTATCGTAAAACGCAGGAACGTAATTAATTTTCACATTCGGGAACTTTAGCGCCTGTACTTCTTTTGCCTTCTCGATAACCGTTTCTGTGGTACTCATTGCGTATTGCGGATACAGTGGGAAAAGGACAATTTCATCGACTCCCTTTTCCACAAGCTCTCGAATCCCAGTCTCAATGCTTGGCTCTGCATACCGCATTCCCACAGCCACAGGTACATCGACCAGGAGCTGCAATTTTTCTTTAATTTGCTCTGTGATCACAATAAGAGGTGAACCTTTGTCCGTCCAAACGGAACGATAGGCCTCAGCGGATTTCTTGGGACGTGTTTTTAAGATGATGCCTCTTACCAGCAAATTCCTAAAAAACCAACGGTAATCAATGACACGTTCGTCCATCAAAAACTCGTCTAAATATGTTTTGACATCTTCTACCTCGGTCGACTTTGGCGATCCAAGATTGACTAATAAAATTCCCTTCATAATTATCTCTTGTCCTAAAAGTCTCTGCTTTCTAGGGATCTTGATTCTCGACTATCCGTTCACCGCCTCTACGGTTTCCACTAACTCAGGTACAAATTGCTTTAGGATGTTTTCAATCCCTCCTTTAAGGGTTGCAGTTGAGCTAGGACATCCTGAACAGGCACCTTGTAATAGCATTTTTGCAGTCTTACTGTCAGCATCGTATTCGATAAGAGTAATTTTACCGCCATCATTTTCTACAGCAGGAGAAACGTATTCATCTAAAATATTGGAAATCTCTTGCTCTGCATCCGTGTATTCTCTTTGAATACGCTCCATAGCAGGTGCTTCGTGACTTTGCGCCTTGATAAGCGATACTGTATTTCCACTTTGCAAAAATTCTGCGATAAATCCTCTCACAGCCACCATTACCTGATGCCACTCTACGGAATCGTCTTTTGTAACCGCCACGAAATTGTCTGAAATAAACAATTCGGTCACAAATTCAAATTCTTCGTACAATGCGCTTGCTAAGGGAACTTCAGTAGCTGCCTCTCGGGATTTCACTTCAAGAAATCCTTCCAAAATAAATCGTTGGGAAACGAACTTCATTACGGCAGGATTTGGAGTCATTTCTGCATAGACAGGGAAAAGCTCTCTTTTCTTCGTTTTAGCGTAAAGTCTCGGGTTTTCTAACAGTTGGTCTTCAATAATCTCTTTTAATTGATCTTGAACTGCGTCCCATTCTACACCGTCTGCTTTCGCGACTGCAATAAAATTGGCCGTGACAAAAATTTTCTCAACAAAAGGGAACTTCAAAAGTTCTCCTGCTAGGGGAATTTCTGAATTATCGGTGTCCCGATCTAGCTCTAAAGAGCCTGGTATCAGGGTATAATCGGTTGCGAATTTTATTACTTTTGGATTCGCAGTAGTCTCTATCGTTAGTTGTCTCATTTTTCGTAAATTTGAATAGCAAAAATACGCAATTAAGCCCACATAAAAGCTGAAGTGCAGTAGAGATTGTCAATTAACATTTATCATAAAATAATTTAAGTCATGGCACTTGTAAAAGAACTTTTAGGAAAAACCCCTCAAATTGGTGAGGGTACATTTTTAGCAGAAACAGCTACTGTGATCGGAGACGTGCAGATGGGGAAAGACTGTAGTATCTGGTACAATGCGGTGATACGCGGGGATGTCAATTTCATTAAATTGGGAAACCAAGTGAATGTCCAGGACAACGTAATGTTGCACTGTACGTATGAGAAGTATCCACTTGTAATTGGAAATAACGTCTCTATTGGCCACAATGCCATAGTACACGGCTGCACATTAGAGGACAATGTCCTAATCGGGATGGGGGCCATCGTCATGGACAACTGCAAGATAGAAAGCAATTCAATTGTAGGAGCAGGCTCTGTAGTTACCCAAGGAACCCGAATTAAATCAGGTGAAGTTTGGGCAGGAACACCGGCAAGAAAACTAAAAGACATTTCTGTGGATCTTTTAGAAGGCGAAGTAAATCGGATTGCAGACAATTATGTGATGTACTCAAATTGGTATAAGGAGTGAAATTAACTGCAAGCAGTCAAAAAGCCACAAGATCTGTGGCTTTTTCAATTTCTATTTATTGAGTAACCTCTAGTGCACTTTGCCCATAATACAAAGTAGCCACTCCCTCTTCACAACGGATTCCAGCAGGAGCCTGAGTAACGGAACAGTCAGAAATAATTCCATACTTTAAATTAAAACTTGAGCTAGCCTGATTGTATGTCGAAATTTGAGGAAGAAGCTCTTCCTCTAGTTCAATAGGGTATGCAATGAAACTAGCGGGCCCTCCACAAGCTTTGGACCCTAAAGGCGACACTCTCCATTGCAGGGGATCTGAGCATTTTACACTTGAGATTTGTTCTGCAATCGAAGCTCTCAATTCGGTAAGGTATCCTCGGTCTCGTTCAATATCCATATCTTCTTTATCCGTATAATCCCTTTCAGGCATTAAGGCCACATCTTTTGGCAATCGCTCCTGGTCTTGTGCGACGTCCTTGGTTTTGCATCCCAACAAAAATAAAGATAGGAGTAGAAAAGAGGCAATTCGGTTCATAAAAAAAGTATTAAGGCGTAAATCTAAGGAAAAGGAAGCAAGATTCAGGCCGAACAAAATCTCTTTTTTTTCTTTAAATTTGAGCCATGAACCCACCTCTTTTTGAGCTTGCGGAATACACCAACCGAAGTCTTTTTTTAACCGGAAAAGCGGGCACCGGAAAAACCACCTTCTTAAACGAGCTGGTCAAGAAAACACGCAAAAAACACATTGTTGTCGCACCCACAGGAATCGCGGCCATCAATGCCTCCGGGGTCACCATTCACTCGATGTTTGGCCTTCCCCTACGACCTTTTCTCCCAACCATCGATCGTATTGACGGGCATCTAGGCAACAATGTAAACGATTTACTTCAACATTTTAAATACCGCAAAGAAAAACTAAAACTACTTCGGGAATTAGAGCTTCTCATTATTGATGAAGTATCCATGCTTCGTGCAGACGTCCTTGACATGATGGATTATTCGCTTCGTTTTGTACGGCGCTCCCCTCTTCCTTTTGGAGGGGTTCAAATGTTATTCATTGGGGATCTTTATCAACTTCCCCCCGTGGTTCGTGAACAAGAGGCCTTAGGTCGCTACTATCCTACTCCTTTTTTCTTTAGTGCGAAAGTCCTGCAAGGTTTGCCATTAATTACGGTGGAGTTAACGAAAGTCTATCGCCAAAGTGATCAGGACTTCATTGATCTTTTGAATGCGATTCGTGACGCGGATGTGGATGCCATTGATTTCGATCGCCTAAATGAGCGTTACGATCCCGATTTTGAGCCAAGTGAAAAGTCTTATGTATACCTCACGTCTCATAATAAAATGGCAGATGCCATTAACCGAAAAAAAATAGAGGAGCTCCCAGGATCTTCCGAGTTCTACCCTGCAAGCATAGTGGGCGATTTTAAAGAAAACCAATACCCTTGTGAAACCAATCTTGAACTAAAGGTGGGAGCTCAAATCATGTTTATCCGAAACGATGCCTCGGCTGAAAAACGCTATTTCAATGGAAAACTTGCCGTGGTACAATCCCTTTCGGAGGACTCAATTAAAGTACAGATTGAAGGGAGTGAATCTCTTTATACGCTTAAAAAAGAAGTATGGGAACAGAAATCCTATTCACTTGATCAAAATAAAAACATTAAAGAGGACGTACTTGGAAGCTTTGAGCAGTACCCGATTCGCCTAGCTTGGGCAGTTACCATTCACAAAAGCCAGGGGCTTACCTTTGAAAACGTAATCATTGATGCGGGAAATTCTTTTGTTTCAGGTCAGGTATATGTAGCGCTCTCTCGTTGTCGTACTTTAGAAGGTATTGTGCTTAAGTCTAAAATCACTCCAGAGGTCATATTTTCGGACCGTCGAATCGCAAGCTTTCAGGACTCTACGCACGCAAACGATAGGATTGAAGAGATTTTAGAACGGGAAAAATACGATTTCACAATCTCAAAAATCTTGCAAAAGCTTGACATAACTTGGGCGAAAAAAGAATTGAGCGTATGGCATAAAGTGGCAAGAGAAAGTAAAAATATCGACCAAAGCGATGTCAAATCTTTAGAATTTAGAAGCCAGAAAGAACTTGAGCATCTAGGGGCAATCTATCAAAAGTTCTTTCGCATTCTACCCCAAATGAAGGAGAAATTCTTTGCGGGAGAAATTCTATGGGAAGCGCTAGATCTTAAAACAAAAGGAGCCACCGAATTCTTCTTCAAAAGCGTTCACGAAAATCTTTTCCAACCCTTCAAACTGTTCTATTCGCATACGAAGGGAGTCAGTGGTTTAAAAGGATTTAACGAAAAAACGAAAGATCTACTTGAAGACTTTCAAAATTACTTGCAGGACCTTAGAGACCTTAAACTTCTTGACACTCCACTTTTAGACTCGGACACCGATCTGGATCTAAGTACAAAAGTAGTTAAGATACCTAGCCACCAAATGACTTGGCAGCTCTTTAAAGAAGGCAAAACACTTACGGAGATTGAAAAACACAGAGGACTTATTCGGGCCACACTCATTGGGCATTTTGATAAATTTGCTCAGAACGGATCTTTAGATATGCAGGATCTTTTGCGACTCTTGCCCAAAGAGAAGATAAAGACATTTGAATCTCAATTTTCAAAAGAGCCTAAGCAGACTTTAAATGAGTGGAAAGCGATTCTTCCCCCTGAATTCGAATACGGAGAAATTAGATTGTTAAGCTCCTTTTTCTCTCCAAAAGAAGACTGATATATAGTTCAACCTAAGCTTATAGCTTTTTTGAATTGAATCCGTTTTGTATGCAGAAAAAGCCTTCGTATCTTAACAGATTAATTGAATTATATGAAAGCATTTAAATTATCCGTTCTGGATCTCGCTCCCATAAAGGAAGGCTGTTCTGTCAAAGAAGCCTTGAATGAAAGCATGGATTTAGCAAAATATGTTGAGTCTTTAGGTTATCACCGTTACTGGCTCGCAGAGCACCATAATTTTGAAGGCATTGCCAGTTCCGCTACTTCCGTTTTAATCGGATACATTGCTTCCGGAACGAAAACCATGCGTATAGGTTCAGGCGGAGTGATGCTTCCCAATCACTCTTCCTTAGTGATTGCGGAGCAATTTGGAACCCTAGAAGCACTTTATCCTAACCGCATTGATTTAGGAGTAGGTCGTGCGCCGGGTACCGATGGCTATACCGCCAAAGCACTTGGCAGAAACCCCATGACAATCAACACGCAATTTCCAAAGCAGATTAATGAGGTTCAAACCTATTTCTCCTCTGAAAACAGTAACGCTCTTGTGCGGGCCATCCCTGGAGAAGGGAGCAACATCCCCATCTATATGTTAGGCTCCTCAACGGATAGTGCTTATCTCGCAGCAGAATTAGGTCTTCCTTATGCCTTTGCAGGTCATTTCGCACCAGAGATGATGGAAAGAGCTTTTAAAATCTATCACGAACGCTTTGAGCCGAGTGCTCAGTTTGAAAAACCTTATACAATTGCTTGTGTAAATGGGATGGCAGCGAGCACAGAAGAAGAAGCTCAAAAGATATCCTCAACTTTATACCTTACGTTTTTAGGTCTAATTCGAAACGAAAGAAAACCCTATGCAAAACCCGTAGACGATATGGATGCGATCTGGAGCCCTCAAGAAAAAGCCCATTTAATGCAAAAATTAAAATACAGTTTCATTGGTAGCAAAGAAGGAGTGAAAACGCAAATTACAGAGTTCCAAGAACGATTTAACGTAGACGAAATCATGATCAATTCTGCTATCTTCGATGAGAATGCTCGAAAAGAATCGTATCGAATCCTTAAAGAAGTGGTGGGTGAACTTAGCAACTAAAAAAAACAGAACAAGCCCCAGACGTTGTCTAGGGCTTGTTCATTTTAATTGCAGTAAATTCAGTACCGGAAGCTACTAGTAACTCCTCTCAATTTCCACACTAACACCACGCATCTCACCACGCATGGGCGGCGAGGTTTTAGTCAGTTTGATTTTCATAAACTCCACCTGGGGAAATTCTAGATGAATCTTATTTAAGATACGTCCGCAAACATGCTCTAAAAGCTTGGAAGGAATTTTCATTTCTTCATGCACAATGTCATTTACAATCGCGTAATTTATTGTGTCCTCAAGGGAGTCAGACGCAACCGCCTTTTCGATATCGGCATGCAGCTCCAAAGTCAGAAGATAATAAGTACCCGTTAGAGTCTCCTCTTCTAGTACACCATGGTACGCATAGATTTTTACATCTTCTAGAATGATTCTTGCCATAGAGCCCGCCACTATTTAACCGATTGGGAAAGTTCTAACATTTTTTCTACGGGTACAAGTGCTCTGAGTCTAAGATCTTCGTCCATTGTGATTTCAGGAAGCTCATACTTCATGCACAAATATAATTTTTCAAGTGTATTTCTTTTCATAAAGAAACATTCAGAACAATTACAGCTTTCGTCAAAAACAAGGGCCGGAATCAACGTTTTCTCAGGTGCTCGTTTGCGCATCTCATGAAGGATTCCTTCCTCCGTCGCTACGATAAACTCAGTAGCTTCGTCTTTTTCCACGAAATTGAGCAGAGCGGAAGTAGACCCAATAAAATGAGCAAGATCAAGGACAGGCGTTTCGCTTTCCGGGTGCGCAATTAGCTTCGCATTGGGATGCTCAGCCATCTGAGCCGCGATTCTCTCCATGGAGAATGCCTCGTGAACAATGCAACTCCCATCCCATAAAATCATATCACGTCCTGTCTTTTTCATCAGGTATCGACCTAGGTTTTTATCAGGAGCAAAAATAAGCGGCTTATCCTTCGGTAAAGAATTAATGATGGTTTCCGCATTGGAACTTGTCACGATAATATCACTTTCTGCTTTCGTTTCAGCATTGCAATTAATATAGGTGGCAATTAAAGCACTTGGGTGCTTTTCCCGCATGGCTCTTAGTCCTTCCCCGCTACAACCGTCCGCAAGAGAACATCCCGCTTGTAAATCAGGGAGCACTACTTTTTTAGTGGGATTAAGGATTTTAGCCGCTTCCGCCATAAAATGAACACCACAAAAAGCGATCATATCCGCATCGGTATCTTTGGCCTGACGCGCTAACTGCAGGGAGTCCCCTAAAAAGTCAGCGATGTCCTGAATGGCAGGTGGCTGGTAGTAATGGGCGAGAATCACCGCATTTTTCTCCTTCTTTAGCTCTAAAATAGCCTCTACTAATGCCTCTCCTTGCGGAATTGCAATATCGCTAATGTCTAAAAAACCTTTTACGGGTAAATTCGCTATGGCCTTTTGAAAATTCTCTGTACTCATGCTTTTTGTTTCTATTCGTTGAAAGGAAAACTTAGGCTAAGAACGCCCTAATTCGACTCTCGAGCTCCGTTTGGGCCTTGTCTAATTCCTTGTTCACTAAAATTTGGTCAAATTGAGGCTGAAAGCTCATTTCATAAGCTGCTTTTTCTACACGCATCGCTATGGTCTTCCTATCCTCTGTCTTTCTATTAATCAATCTTTGTTCCAATTCCTCTATACTAGGGACGGTAATAAACAGACTCAGGGCTTTTTCTCCAAAAAACTGCTTTAGGGCTATCCCACCTTTTACATCCACATCAAAAATCACTGTTTTCCCTTGAGCCCAAATCCGCTGTACTTCGCTTTTAAGGGTACCGTAAAAGGTTCCTTCATAAACCTCTTCGTATTCTACAAAAGCGTCCTTCGCAATTGCATTTTGAAACTCTTCAATTGATAAAAAATAATAATCCTGACCGTCGATTTCCTCACCTCTTGGTGCTCTGGTCGTGCAGGAAATTGAAAATTCAAGCTGGTCAAAAACCCCTAAGGCATGTTTCACAAGTGTGGTTTTACCGCTTCCGGAAGGAGCGGAAAAGACGATCACTTTTTCCTTGCTATTCCCTTTCTCCATTATAGTACGTTTAAGGTTTGCTCCTTGATTTTCTCCAAATGGTCCTTCATCTTCACCACAAGTTTTTGAATCTCTGCATGATTCGCTTTCGAACCAAGTGTATTAATCTCACGACCCATTTCCTGGGCGATAAACCCGAGTTTTTTTCCGTTCTGATTCTCGGTCTCTAAGACCTCTTGATAATAGATTAAATGCTGAGTTAAGCGAACTTTCTCTTCCGCAATATCTAACTTTTCTGTGTAATAGGCTAATTCTTGATAGAACCTCGTTTGATCGACCGCTTCGAACTCCTTTAAGGTCGTTTCATAACGCTGCTTAACAGCATCCATTCGTACGCTTTCAAAAGGTTCTACTTCGCCAAGATACTGCTTGATAAATAGCAAATTGCTTTTCAGTTCTTCCCCTAAAATCCGACCTTCTTCTGCTCTAAAGGCTTGGAAGGTACTCATCGCTTCTTGAAGGACTTTCTTTAAAAATTCCCACTCTTCCTCGGTGAGCACGTCTGATTTCGACGAGATAACCTCAGGCATTCGAATGGCCATTTTTAAATACTCAAAATCGGGACCGTCAGACGCGACATTTTTCAGCTCTTGCATATAGGCCTCAAGCAAAGATTTACTAAGGCGAACCTCTTGATGGTCTTCCAAAGTTTCGCTGTTAATGTAGCAATCCACTTTGCCTCGAACGATTTGATCGTTTAGCACTTTACGAATTTCAAATTCTTTTTCTTTATATCGCATGGGCACACGCATACTTAAATCCATACCCTTGGAATTGAGAGACTTAATCTCCACAGTGACTTTTTTGCCTTCAAATATACCTTCGGCTCTACCAAAGCCGGTCATCGATAAAATCATAGTTTACTATTAGATGCACAAATTTAACACTTTTAAAGGAATGTCCAGCTGCTAGAAATTTCCTATTTTTAGCGAATGAAACGAATTTTATTATTTCTCACCGCTTTTCTATTTTTAGCAGGATGTAAAAAGGAAGCTCCTGTGGCGGACACCCCTATAGTGGACACCTTACAAATCCCTAGTACGACAAGCGATTCTCTTGCCTTTACGGATCAATTAAAAGCGGATTCTCTTGCCACAGCGCTAAATGAGCAGTCGGCACAGGGCAAACTCCAGTTTAAAAAAGACCAAAACGTGATTCTATCCTACGATTTGCAGGCGCAGAATGGAGAAGCAGTCGTAGAGGGCAAATCCTATGGCCTCACAAAAATGCAATTCTCGGAGAACAATTATATCTTAAGTGGGCCACAGATTAAAGTGATCGCAGAAAATGGAAGCTTTAACGAAATGACTTCGGATTGTCTCTACGGGATGGTTCCAAACGTAGAATTCATCCTCAAAGACAAAACACAAAAAATAAGTACAGTGGGTGTACAGCACTGTCCTGTATACTAAATTCGGATTTAGATGAAGGCAGTAAAAGTGCAAAATGACAATCAAAAGCGAGAATTTCTTGAATTCGCTGCACGACTCTATGCGGATGATCCTCATTATATTCGTCCCCTAGATAGGGATATTGAAGCCGTCTTCAATCCTAAAAAAAACAAGCTTTTTCAGTCGGGTACTTGTGAGCGATTTCTTTTTGTAGATAAGGAAAATAAGACCCTAGGAAAAGTCGCGGTCTTTGTCAACGCAAAATACTCTCAAGACCAACCCACAGGAGGAATCGGATTTTTTGATTGCATAAACGATCAGAATACAGCCAATTTCATCTTTGATTTCGCAAAAAAATATTTGCAAGATCGGGGGATGGAGGCAATGGACGGTTCCATTAACTTTGGGGAGCGAGATAAATTTTGGGGCGTTTTAATTGAAGGATTTGAGGAGCCTCTCTATGGAATGAATTACAATGCACCTTATTACCAGTCCCTTTTTGAAAATTATGGATTTCAGGTCTATTTCAATCAACTTTGTTTTTCGAGACCCGTACACGGTGAGGTTTCTAGACTTTTCACCCTTATGCATAAAAAGCATTCGCGAAATCCTGAATTAAAGGCCGTCTCTCTTAAAAGAAACCAACTTGAGAAATTCGCGAAGGATTTCACTCTTGTCTACAACGCGGCTTGGGCCTCGCATGGAGAAGGGAAACAAATGGATCCCAAAAAAGCGCTTCGCATGTTCAAATCGATGAAGCCTCTCATAAACGAACATATTTCTTGGTTTGTCTATCATAACGATGAACCCATTGCGATGTGGCTTAATCTTCCCGATGTCAACCAGTGGTTCAAATACTTAAAAGGGCGATTCGGACTGCTCCAAAAACTCCAATTCCTCTGGCTTAAACGATTCAAAAAGAACACCACAATGGTGGGTATCGTTTTTGGTATCGTACCGGAATGGCAAAAAACGGGGCTAGATGGCTATATGATTTGGGAAGGCACTCAACATTTACGAAAGCATACCGATTTTGAAAAAACCGAACTGCAATGGATTGGCGATTTCAATCCCAAGATGATCAAAATTGCAGAAGCACTAGATACGACGGTGACTAAAAAACTAGCCACCAATCGTTACCTTTTCGATCGCGAAAAGCCCTTCAAGCGCCTTACGGATGTGTAAATCCCTGCTCTTAGAATAAAGAGCAGGCAATTTTACGTATGTTGTCACTTTTTCCCATAGAATAAAAATGAAGTAGGGGTACACCTGCCTCTTTAAGTTCTCTGCACTGCTGGATAGCCCACTGAATTCCAATTTCTTTTACCATGGCATTGCTCGTAGCCATTTCCACTTCTTTAACAAGGTCTTGCGGAAGATCGATTTTAAATGTCTTCGGTAGCATGGAAAGATGACTTTGAATCGCAATGGGTTTAATCCCTGGAATGATTGGCACTGTAATCCCAATCTCACGAGCTTTCTCGACGAACTGAAAGTATTTTTGATTGTCAAAAAACATCTGTGTGACGACATAGTCTGCCCCAGCTTCTACTTTCTCTTTAAGCCTTTGGAGATCGGTTGCAAGTGAAGGAGCCTCAATATGCTTCTCGGGATAACCGGCCACACCCACACAAAATTTATTCTCTGAGTCGCATCGCTCATTGTCAGTTAAATACTTGCCCCTACCAATGTCATTAATCTGTTCCACGAGGTGTTTTGCGAGAGAATGACCTCCACTGCTTGGAACAAAATGAACATCTCCTTTTCTTGCATCTCCACGAAGGGCCATGATGTTTTCAATTCCAAGATAAAGACAATCAACAAGCAAATACTCGGTTTCTTCTTTGCTAAATCCACCGCAAAGCACATGAGGTACGGTATCGACTTTATATTTATGTTGTATCGCAGCACATATCCCAAGGGTCCCAGGTCTCATGCGCGTAATTCGGCGTTCCATTAACCCCCCTGCTTTTTCCAAATACACGTATTCCTCTCTTGAAGTGGTCACATCAATAAAAGGAGGATTGAATTCCATTAAAGGATCAATATGACTATACAAATCCTCAATTCCTGTTCCTCGAGTGGGGGGTATGACTTCGATGGAAAAAAGGGTCTTATCTTTTGCGGCTTTTATATGCTCTGTAATTTTCATGGTTTAAGGGAATTCTTTTTGCAATTGCTTGATCTTATTCTATAGTGCATGGGTAGATAAATTGGGTTTAAGCCATTTTTCAGCATAGCTTACATCCACCTCCTTACGGCTTGCATACTCTTCTAGTTGCTCCGGGGTAATTTTCCCGACCCCAAAGTATTTGCTTTGCGCATTAGCAAAGTAATAACCAGAAACAGCGGCTGTTGGGAACATCGCAAGACCTGGAGTCAGGGTGAGTCCAATTTTTTCTTCCACGTCAAGGAGTTTCCAAATGGTTTCTTTTTCGAGGTGATCTGGGCAGGCGGGGTATCCGGGTGCAGGCCGAATGCCCTCATAAGCTTCTTTGATCAACGATTCGTTGTCTAGCTCCTCTTCGGTTGCATACCCCCAATAGTCTTTTCGAACTTTTTCATGCAAAAATTCCGCGAAGGCTTCTGCCAAACGATCGGCTAAAGATTTTACGAGAATCGCATTGTAATCGTCGTGATCCTCATGGTATTTGGCTTCTAATTCACTTGAACCAAAACCTGTGCAAACGGCAAAACAACCTACGTAATCTTGAATACCCGAAGTTTTGGGAGCGATAAAATCGGAAAGTGCGTGGTACTCCTTCCCTTTGGATCGCTCGAGTTGTTGTCGAAGCGTATGAAATTTTGCTAAATAGTTTCCGGCGCTGTCACTTACTTCAATGTCATCTTGCTGATTTGAATTGGCTTTAAACAGCCCAAAAATAGCTTTTGCTTTCAAGAGCTTTTGGTCTATGATTTCAGAAAGTTTCTCCTGAGCTTCCTTAAAGAGTTCTCTTGCTTGTTCACCCACCACCTCGTCCTGTAAAATGTCTGGATACCTTCCGTGCAGTTCCCACGTCCGGAAAAAGGGACTCCAATCGATATAAGGGATTAGTTCACTTAAATCCTGATCTTCAAGTACATGTACTCCTAGTTTACGAGGCAAAACGGGCGGATTCTTTTCCCAGTCCACTTTGAAATTTTGTGCTCTGGCCACGGCCAACTCTACGTAGTTCTTTTCTACTTGGCGACTTAGAAATTTCTCCCGGAAATCTTTGTATTCTAGTTTTAATTCGTCTTTATAGGACTCTTTCTTTTCCCCGATTAGTCGACTTACAACTCCAACGGCTCGCGAAGCATCGTTTACATGAATCACAGCCCGGCTATATCCCGGATCAATTTTCACGGCTGTATGCGCTTTGGAAGTGGTGGCTCCACCAATTAAAAGCGGAAAATCAAGTTTTTGATGCTCTAGTTCCTGTGCCAAATGCACCATCTCGTCTAAACTGGGTGTTATAAGTCCACTTAGACCAATCGCATCCACCTTTTGCTCAATGGCCGTTTGAATAATGGTTTGAGGGGGCACCATCACTCCTAAATCAATGATTTCATAATTATTGCACCCTAGAACCACGCCCACAATATTCTTCCCAATATCGTGTACATCTCCTTTTACGGTTGCTAACAGAATTCTACCGTTGCTTGGTTTAGAACCGTCCTTTCGCTCCTCTATAAAAGGTTGTAAATAGGCTACAGCCTTTTTCATGACACGCGCGGACTTGACCACTTGAGGCAAAAACATCTTCCCGCTACCAAACAAATCGCCCACAATTCCCATTCCGGTCATAAGATGGCCTTCGATTACATGAAGAGGGTTTTCCGCCTCACTCCTTGCTTGTTCGATGTCCTCAAGAATAAAACGATCGATCCCTTTTACCAGCGCGTGATTAATTCTATCCTGTAAGGAAACTTCGCGCCAAGCTAGATCTTCTTCTAGCTTCTTAACACTAGAATCGTGCGTCATGGAATATTCCACAAGTTTCTCCGTAGCCTCTTCATTTCGGTCTAATAAGACATCTTCCACTAAGGTTAAAAGATCTGGCTTAATCTCATCGTAGATCCCAAGCAGATTCGGATTCACGATGCCTAAGTTCATACCTGCCTTGATGGCATGGTAAAGGAAAGCGGAATGCATGGCCTCCCGAACCCGGTCGTTTCCACGGAAAGAAAAGGAAACGTTTGAAACGCCTCCACTTAAAGAAACGTAAGGCAAATTCTCTTTGACCCAAGCCACCGCCTTAAAGAAATCAATTGCATTTCGTCTATGCTCTTGCATTCCTGTAGCAACAGGGAAAATATTTAGATCAAAAATAATATCCTCAGGTGGGAACTCAACCTCGTTCACTAAAAGTTCATACGAACGTTTGGCAATTTCAATTCGTCTTTCAAATGAATCCGCTTGTCCCTGCTCATCAAAAGCCATCACCACAACGGCAGCCCCATAGCGTTTGATGGTTCTAGCCTGAGTTAAAAACAAGTCTTTTCCTTCTTTTAAACTGATGGAATTCACCACTCCCTTCCCTTGAATCACTTGAAGACCCGCTTCTAGGATCTCCCATTTTGAACTGTCAATCATCACCGGAATACGCGCAATATCAGGCTCTGAGGCGATAAGGTTTAGAAATTTCACCATGCACGCCTTTCCATCAAGCAGTCCATCGTCAAAATTGACATCCAAAATTTGGGCACCTCCTTGGACTTGATCTCTAGCCACGCTTAGGGCTTCGTTAAAATCTCCTTCTTTCACAAGACGAAGAAACTTCTTACTTCCTGCCACATTGGTTCTTTCCCCTACATTGATAAAATTGCTTTCAGGAGTCACAATAAGGGGTTCTAAACCGGATAATTTTAAATACTTCATTTTCGTAGAAAGTTAATTTTCAAATTGTTTAAATTCATTTTTAAAGAGCCTCTTTCATTGCTCTTCGAGGCTTATATCCTTTTAGTGCGTTCCCAATAGCCTCAATGTGGGCAGGAGTGGTCCCACAACATCCTCCCACAATATTTACAAGCTGCTTCTCAGCATATTGTTTTACTTCCTTAGCCATTTGCTCCGCACTTTGATCGTACTCTCCAAAAGCATTGGGTAATCCCGCGTTCGGGTAAGCTGAAATACAGAACTCTGAATTTTGAGAAAGCGTTTCCAAGTGAGGCAGGAGTTGCTGCGCGCCCAGTGCACAATTAAATCCTACACTTAAAAGATCCAAATGGGAAATGGAAATTAGAAAGGCCTCCGCGGTTTGGCCACTTAAGGTTCTACCCGATTGGTCTGTGATGGTGCCAGAAACCATAATAGGAACCTCCTTTCCTGATTCTTCTCGATACAAATCAATCGCAAACAAGGCGGCCTTTGCATTGAGGGTGTCAAAGACGGTTTCAACCAACAGCAAATCAACACCTCCCTCAACCAAGGCTTTGGCTTGCTGGTAATAGGCCGTTTTCAACTCTTCAAAAGTGATCGCTCGATATCCCGGATCGCTTACATCAGGGGATAAGGAAGCGGTTTTGTTTGTAGGTCCCATAGCACCAGCAACAAACCGAGGTTTACTCGGATCCTTAGCCGTAAATTCATTGCACACTTTTCGTGCAATCTGCGCCGATTCGAAATTAAGTTCATACACAAGTTCTTCCATCCGGTAATCTCCCATCGCAATTGTTGTAGAAGAAAATGTATTGGTTTCCACGATATCGGCACCCACTTCTAAATACGCTTTGTGAACTGCCCGAATTGCCGCAGGCTGCGTAAGGGACAGAAGGTCATTGTTTCCTTTTAGGTCCGATTCCCAATTCGCAAACCGAACACCGCGGAAATCAGCCTCGGAAAACTTATATTGTTGAAGCATGGTTCCCATAGCTCCATCCAAAAGGAGAATCCTCTCATTTAAAGCTTTGTATAAAGCTTCACTATTTTTCAAAAGAGTCCGTTTTTTAGTTCCCATCCAAACCTAATTTTAAGTCCTTAATAATATCTTCTATATTCTCTAATCCCACAGAGCAGCGAACAAGTCCAGGGGAAATGCCCACTTCCATACGTTCCGATTCGAGGAGCTTTGAATGTGTGGTCGACGCAGGATGCGTGACGATGGTCCTGGTGTCTCCTAAATTAGCAGACAAGGAACAGAGTCTTACGTTATTTAAAAAACGCCTTCCTCCTTCAATGCCTCCTTTTACTTCGAATGCCACAATATTTCCGCCCAATTTCATTTGACGTTTGGCAATTTCCACAGTTGGATGAGAGGCTAGAAAGGGATAATTCACCTTTTCCACCTTGGGATGAGATTCTAAAAACTCTGCGACTTTCAGCGCATTTTCGCAGTGCTTCTCTACACGCACAGCAAGGGTTTCTAAGCTTTTGCTTAATACCCATGCATTGAAGGGAGAAAGAGAGGGACCCGTAAGCCTAGAAAATGCATAAATCAGATCAATGTATTTTTTAGATCCCACTGCGACCCCTCCTAGCACACGTCCCTGCCCATCTAAAAGCTTGGTAGCCGAGTGCACGACGACATCCGCTCCAAATTCTATAGGGCGCTGCAGATAAGGGGTTGCAAAACAGTTGTCCACAATGAATATAAGCCCTCTTTTTTTTGCAACCTCACCTAAAAACTCTAAATCCAAAATTTCAATTCCAGGATTCGTTGGGGTTTCCACATAGAGAATTTTAGTAGAAGGCGTAATGAGACTCTCAATCTCGTATTGACGCTCGGCTTTAAAATAGGTAGTTCCAATCTGCCATTTGGGAAGGTATTTCGTGAAGAGGGCATGGGTGGCTCCAAAAACACTTTGACAGCTCAAAATCTGGTCTCCGGATTCTAGTAGTGCTCCAAAGGTCGAAAAGATTGCAGACATGCCCGAGGCAAATGCGTAGCCTTTTTCTGCTCCTTCTAACAATACCATTTTGTCAACGAATTCGTTGACGTTTGGATTGCTATAGCGACTGTAAAGATTCTTTTCCTTCTCTTCGGCGAAACTAGCTCGCATGTCTTCGGCATCGTCGAAGACAAAACTTGAGGTTAAATAAAGTGCGGACGAATGTTCGCCGTATTGACTTCTAGGAGTCTGTGAACGGATGGCATCCGTTTCAAAATGAGTACTCATTCCAATTTTTTTTTTAGTTTCTATTTACTTGGTTTCACTGATACGTAACAAATCGCCAAAAACACCGCGCGCGGTCACTTTTGCGCCAGCACCTGCACCCATAATCACAATAGGCTGCTCCCCGTAGCTTTCGGTATAGATTTCAAAGACAGAATCCGATCCTTTAAGTTGTCCTAAAGGCGAATGGACGGGAAGCTCTACCAGTTTCACTTCTAAGTCTCCCTTTTCTTTTTGTAGATCACCAGAAAGGTCCCCAACATATCGCAGGACGTGTCCAGGTTTCAGGGATTGTCGACGTTTTTCATACGGAGAATCAATCTCATGAATTCGCTTCAAGAAGTTCTCTTTCGAACCCACTCGAAGAGAAGGTGGAATCAAATTTTCAATTTTGATATCGTCAAGTTCATTTTCCAAGTCAAGCTCACGAGCCAAAATCAGAAGTTTTCTTGCTACGTCTAACCCACAAAGATCTTCTCGGGGATCAGGCTCTGTAAATCCTTTGTCAATAGCCTCTTGCAAAACCTCGGAAAGAGCCTGATCTCCTTGAGAAAATTGATTGAACAAATAACTTAATGACCCTGAAAAAACTCCTTTAATTCTAGTTATGTTTTCGCCCGACAGGTGCAGTAATTTTATGGTGTCGATAAGCGGAAGGCCTGCTCCCACATTGGTTTCGTATAAATAGCGCTTGGTGTTTTTCGCAAGCAAGCGTCGAAGACTGCGATAGTTCTCAATGGGAAGGGTGTTGAATATTTTATTGGAAGAGACAATGTCAAATCCATTCTCAACAAGATACGGGTAGTGTTCTACAAATTCTCTGGACCCTGTATTGTCAATCGCTATCAGGTTTTCAAGTTGGTAGCGATGTAGCTGGGACACCAAAGTTTGAAGATCCGACACAGAATCACTGTACTCAAGTTCACTTCGCCACTCCGAGTTAATTCCTCTAGGATTAAAGATCTGTTTCTTAGAATTGGCAATCCCGACAATCCGAAGATCTAAGTTTTTTCTACGGCGAATCTCTTTTTGAGAACCTAAAACCTGCTCGATGAGGGTTCCTCCTACATTGCCATGTCCAATGATGGCGAGATGCACCACTTTCGGTTTTCCAAAAAGTTCACTTTCAATAATGCTTTTTGACTTTTCGTCTTGCGAGGAGCTCACCACGATATTGACTCGATTCTCAGAGGCCACTTGACTTAAAATGAGTGGGAACACACCGTTACGGCCCAGCTCCTGAGAGAGCCTGCTATAGTCCTCACAATCGAAGGCGAGAACCGAGACCGCATTAATGCTATAAATGGACTGTACTTTCTGCTCTTCTCTCTCTTTTTGAAATTCTCTTTCAAGGCATTCGATGGCTTTTTGAGAATCTGTGGATTGAACTAAAATGGAGAGTCCATTTTCAATGGCTTGTTGAGAAATAACCCCGACACTTATTCTAGCAAGGGTTAAGGCTTTGAAAATTCTACCGTCAATACCAACTTGATCTAAAAAATCATCACCTTCAAATCGAATAATCGCTCGGTTTTTATATAGCTTCACTTCTTTTTGGGTTTTCATACTAGGACTTTATTTATAATTGTATTTAATTGCGTGTACTCGATAAGAAAGGCATCGTGACCATGAACAGACTGAACTTCACTATAGTCTGCTTGCTTTTGATTGGCAAGAAGCAGCTCGTAGCAGTCCTTACTCTCCTTCGCGGGAAAAAACAGATCACTGTCAATCCCTATGAGATGGATTCTTGCTTCGATCTGAAGAAGTGACTCCGTTTGAACCATTATCGTGGTTAAAAGGCGATTCATCAAACGATAAGCTTTTAAACTAAATCTTTCGTTTAATCTATCTCCATGGAATTCTAACCATTCTTGGGACCGGCGCTTGCCACTTTCGGAGGAAACTTCGCTTCGAAAGCGAGAGTTAAGAGATTCAGGTGTGCGATAACAAAGCATGGCGTGGGCACGCGCCTTATGCAAAGGATTTTCAGGATGAGACAAAAGGTATTTCTGAATAAGGCATTGTGAAAAAAGCCAATCCGTGGTTTTATAATCACAGGCGATGGGAAGAAACAAATCGGTAAATTTCGGAGACTGCGCAAGCATCTCCCATCCTAAGGAGCCCCCAATCGAACCACCGATGAGTGCATAAAGATGAGTAACTTTAAGTTGAGACAGTGCTTCAAGAAAAAGTGCAGCGATATCAGAAAGTGCAAGTTCGAAGGGAAGGCTTTGATCGATTCCATCATATCCGTTTCCGGGTATGTTAAAACACAAAACACTGTAGCGATTCAAATCGATGGGTCCCCCCTCGTACACTACTTTATTCCACCACCCTTTTACTCCCGCCACCGTTGAATTTCCCGTGAGGGCATGATTAATTAGAACCACAGGCGCCTCGGCCAAAGGTTTTCCAAAAACTTCGTAACTCAAGGTAAGAGATATACTCTCCCCTAGGGAAGTTCTAAAATCGGTTATGGTAATAAAAGAAAGTGTCGGCTTCAATTTTTAAAAGATTTAAAAATTGAAAATGCGACCTAAAAAGGTAAAAAGAATTTACTGTTATCTCCCTCTCGCTAAAGAGTAGAATTTAGCACCTTTCCGCATCGCGGTAGGTTGCCAAGGTTTCATAGGGTCTATTCCCTCCACCTTTCTTGATAACATTTTCAATATGTGAATGAACTAATTGGACGCAAATATAGAACAAAATTGAGGAACCCACCTAGTAATTTTTGAGATTTTAAAAAAAACAAAAGATAAACCTTCTTTCAAATCGACATTTTGGAAGCTATTCTCGCCACTATCTAAACCCTTCTACCTGGCATCAAATGGACTGAATAAGTTTGGATCGAGCAAAAAGTATCCACTAAAAACATTTTAGCTCTTATGCATTTCAAATTTTCCATTCCTCAGGACTACATTAAGCTTCCGATTCAAGCCGTAGCGCACCGATTTTAGCGGTTTCACTTTGAGTATATGAAGGTTACAGCATTTCGTGCGAGGACTCCGTAAATTAATCTAAAACCCTTAATTTTGCACTTTGATACTGAACTATGGCAATTGAAAAGAAGCGGTTAAAAGACCCATTATGGAGAAGATTTGGACCTTATGTAAGCAACAGGCAATGGGGTACGGTAAGAGAGGATTATAGCAATCATGGAAATGCATGGGGATATACTTCATACCACGAAGCCATAAGCCGAACTTACCGTTGGAGTGAAGACGGAATCGCAGGACTTAGCGATGAAAAGCAGCTACTTTGTTTCGCTTTTAGCTTTTGGAATCAAAAAGATGAAATCCTAAAAGAAAGATTCTATGGTTTAAACAACCATCAAGGGAATCATGGGGAGGACATTAAAGAAATCTTTTATTACCTGGACGGCACGCCCACTCATTCATACATGAAAATGGTGTACAAGTATCCAATTGATGCATTTCCCTACGAACAACTCGTTCATGAGAATGCCATACGAAGCAAAAAGGATCCTGAATTTGAACTCGTCGATACAGGAATATTCAAGGACAACAAATACGTAGATCTTTTTATTGAGTATGCGAAAATCTACCACGATGACATCCTTATACGACTTACAGCCGTAAACCGCAGTAACGAGCCCGCCCCCCTGACCCTGCTTCCGACTTTATGGTATCGAAACAATTGGGACTGGGGATACGGCACTTACAAACCCAATTTAAAGCATCGTAAGGAAGGCGTTATTGAAATTGAGCATGAATCTCTCCCCTATAAATATCTATACAGCAAGGACAAAACAGCCACCACTCTATTTTGTGAAAACCAGACGAACAAACCCAAATTATCCGGCTCTTCTCAGCAGGACGGGTTTTACAAAGACGGGATTAACGATCATGTGGTGCACGGGTTAGACACCGTCAATCCAAACAAAACGGGAACGAAAGCTGCATTTTTAGTGAATACAATCCTAAGTCCTGGAGAAAGCAAAACCTTTGAGTTTAGACTCTCGCCCCACGATATGCAAGATGCCTTTTTTGACTTTGACACGGTCTTTGAGGCTAGAAAAAAGGAGGCGGATGAATTTTACGGGGAATTACAAGAGGTCATTCCAGACGCTGACGAACGAAACATTCAACGTCAAGCCTTCGCTGGACTACTTTGGAACAAACAGTTCTACCATTACAACGTGAACAAATGGCTTAAAGGAGACCCGAAAAATGGACAACCTCGAGATCCAAGCACCTACCAACGGAACCAGGAGTGGTCACATATGCACAACAAAGACATCATCTCAATGCCAGACAAATGGGAATACCCTTGGTTTGCAACTTGGGATTTAGCTTTTCACTGTGTACCTTTTGCCCTTATTGACAGTGAATTTGCGAAAAACCAAATGCGACTCCTAACCAAAGAGTGGTATATGCACCCCAATGGGCAACTTCCTGCTTACGAATGGGACTTTAGTGATGTCAATCCCCCCGTGCATGCCTGGTCCACGTTTCGAATCTTCAAAATTGATGAAAAGATAAACGGAACTCCCGACCTACCATTTTTAGAAGCGGTCTTCCAAAAGCTTCTATTAAACTTTACATGGTGGGTAAACCGGAAGGACCCGAACGACAACAATATTTTTGGTGGAGGTTTCTTAGGTCTAGACAACATTGGTGCCTTCGACCGAAACATGCAATTTCAAAACGGTCAATACCTGGAACAAGCAGACGGGACAAGTTGGATGGCCATGTTTGCTCTAAACATGATGCGCATTTCAATGGAACTAGCTCTTCACAACCCCGTCTACGAAGACATGGCCATTAAATTTTTTGAGCACTACCTCTACATCGCGGAAGCGATGGAGACCATTGGCGATAAAGACGGATTGTGGGATGAAAAGGATGGGTTCTTTTACGATGTCCTTCAAGACCAGTATGGAGATTCTGTCAACCTTAAGCTCAGAAGTATCGTAGGGCTCATTCCGATGTTTGCCGTGGAAGTGATCGAACATGAAACGCTTGAGCGTTTACCGAACTTCAAAACACGGATGGAATGGGTGCTTAAAAACAAGCCCGAGTTAGCCAATTTGGTATCGCATTGGGAAGTCGAAGGAAAAGGCAGAAAACATTTAATGAGCATCTTGAGGAAAACAAGACTTTCTCGAATCCTCAACCGAATGCTCGATGAAAAAGAATTCTTAAGTCCCTACGGCGTTCGTTCTCTTTCCAAAGTATATGAAGAAAACCCTTTTGAATTCACCTTTGAAAAACAACACTTCAAAGTCCAATACTTACCGGCAGAAAGCGATAGCAGCATGTTTGGGGGCAATAGCAATTGGCGAGGACCCATCTGGTTCCCCATCAACTTCCTCATTGTGGAAAGTCTTCAAAGATTCCACTATTACTACGACGAAAGTCTCCAAGTAGAATACCCAACAGGGAGCGGAGAAATGCGAAACCTCGATTTTATTTCGTCAGATCTAATCGAAAGATTAAAATCAATTTTTACGCGAGATGAAATGGGCAAAAGAGCGTTTAATGCAAACAATGATTTATTCAACCACGATCCCCATTTCAAGGATTACATCATGTTCTATGAATATTTCCACGGAGACAATGGTCGAGGGGTAGGTGCCTCCCATCAATGCGGTTGGACTGCTACCCTTGCCAAACTAATTCAACCTCGGTTAGGTTAATTGACCGCACTTTCTTCCACCTTGGCTCCATTCACATGAACTTCATAGTTTACGGTTACATTGGGCTCTAACGTCTTGGAGACAGAACAGTATTTGTCAAAGGACAATTGAGCCGCTTTGTACGCTTTTTGAGGATCTACACCGCCTTCAAGAAAGAACTTGACCAAAATCGCTTTAAAGGGCTTTGCACTTCCTACTTGTTCGCGATCCCCAGTAACCTCTGCTTTAAAAGACGTTACCTCCTGCTTTTGTTTTTGTAAGATGGCAACAATATCAATCCCACTGCAACTTGCCACGGCCATAAGTACGGTCTCCATAGGAGAAACCCCTTTGGCACCCTCTCTTGAGGTATTGTCAAGCAAAATTGAATTGCCAGATGCATTTGTGCATTGAAAAAGAAAGTTTTCGTCGATTCGTTCTAAATGAATTTGCATAAAATAGGGTATTTATTTTTCCAAATGTAAAGATACCAAATTCTTAAAAGACCCCTCTCGATAAGAAAGAAAAGATTGGCACTTCTTTCGCTGCATACGTAGGACAATCTGTTTTATTTGAACAGATCCTATGAGTAAATTAAAAAACTTCAAATATGACTTACGAAAATCAAAGAAGCGGAAACGGAGGTGTGATCCTTCTGAAAAAAGAGCAGGAAGAAATTGGCCGACTCACCTATACGCTATTCCCAGACGACAAAAAAATGATTATCTCTTTCGTTTTGGTTCACCCTCAACATGAAGGAAAAGGAATGGGGAAATACCTTGTGAGCAATGCAATTGAATTTGCGCGAGAAAACCAATGGAATATATATCCACACTGTTCCTATGCACGTTCGGTTATGATGAGAATGCCGGAAGTGCAAGATATTTTATTAAAAACGAACGATTAAGAAAAATGCGCTACTTTTTAAAAGGTAGCGCATTAGTTTTTACAAGGAATTAAGAAGCTCCTCCGTGATTTCCATATTGTGGTAGACGTTTTGCACATCGTCATCGTCCTCAAACCTTTCAAGCATTTTCATGTTGGCTTTGAATTGCTCTTCGGTAACCGCTTTGGTCGAATTCGGGATTCTTTGAAGCTCCGCACTCTTTGCTTCTATGCTCATGGATTCAAGCTTATGTGAAAGAGTCCCAAAATCTTCAAACGCTGTGGTCACCATTACTTCTTCCGCATCACTATCTATCTCGTCTGCACCTCCATCAATCATTTCCATTTCAAAATCATCCCAATCCATAGTGACTAGAGATTTATCTAGAGTGAAGATTCCATGACGGTCAAAAATGAAGGCAAGCTCTCCGTTTTTCCCAAGGTTCCCATCAAATTTATTAAAAATGGCTCTGACATTAGCTACTGTACGAGTAGGGTTGTTTGTGGTACATTCCACAAAAAAAGCAACACCTCCTTGTCCGTACCCTTCGTAAGTGACCTCTTCATAGTGTTCTGCTTCAGCTCCGCTCGCTTTTTTAATGGCACGTTCTACATTGTCTTTCGGCATATTTGCACCCTTCGCATTTTGAATGCAACGCCTTAACGTGGGGTTCGTATCCGGATCCGGTCCTCCTGATTTCACTGCAAGTGCAATGTCTTTTCCAATTCTTGAAAAAGTTTTGGCCATCTTATCCCAACGGGCCATCTTTGATGCTTTTCTATATTCGAATGCGCGTCCCATAACTTAATTTTTACGATACAAAAATACTGAAAAATGAGCATAAAAAAAACACCCGCTTAGAGCGAGTGTTTCTTTTTATTAAGATTCAATTACGACTAGTAATCTCTCTTTTTGATAGCATCCCAAGCAGCAGCATCAACCGCGCTTACGACAACTTTTCTGTCTTTAAGTCTTTCTTCGTTAGATGCGTTTTCGTCAACTGTAGCTTCTGATTCACCTAAACCTTTTGATTTAAGTTGAGAATCTACAACTCCTCTCGCTTCTAATCCTTTTACAACTGCAGCAGCTCTTCTTTGAGATAACTTCAAGTTGTAAGCAGCAGAACCTTTTTTGTCTGTATGACCAGCAACTAGGAATGTTCCACCGTTAGAAGATTTGATGATTTCAGCAGCTGCATCTAATTTAGGTTGAGATTCAGCTCTTACAGTTGATTTATCGAAATCGAATAAGATATCGGTAAGTGCAACCGTTGCATCTTGTGCAAGATCTTCTTGTGGTTTAGGACATCCGTTGTACTCAGCAAGACCTGGAACAGTTTTACAAGCATCGTCTTTGTCTAATACTCCGTCTCCGTCAGTATCTGGCCAAGGACATCCGTTGTTATCTGCTGGACCTGCAACATCTGGACATTGGTCATCTTTGTCTGGAACTCCATCACCGTCAGTATCTGGACATCCTTGGAATTCAGGTAAACCTGCTTCGTCTGGACATAGATCGTCTTTGTCTAGGATTCCGTCTTTATCTCTGTCTGATTGTCCGAATCTAAATAATAGAGACGCACCTGCTTGGAAAAAGTTCGCAACAGAAGATTTGTCTCCTGGAGTAGAAACGTAATCTCCTTGGATACCTAAACCGAAGTTGTCAGTTAACCAGAAGTTAGATCCGATACCAGTTGCAAGAGCGAAATGGTTAGCACCTACTGCTTTACCGTCTCCGTTCACTACACCTGTACCTGAATAGTCATGTCTTAGGTAGTTAGCACCAACTCTTAAGTACGGGTCGAACCAAGATTCTTCGTTCCAAAGAGAGTTTGCTTTTAATTGTAGACCTAGACCAGTCATTAGCATGAATTCTTTATCCATACCGATTTTTTTGTTGTCTACGTTACCTACAGTAGTTTGCCAGTCTAACACTAACGGACCTGTAAGGTGTCTTGCAACAGTTAATTTAGAAAGTGGTGGTGTGATAGTAAAGTTGTTAATACTATATAACTCTTCACCCGAGAACGCTTGTTTAAAAACGTCACCAACATTTCCACCAGCTGCTACGTGATTCTCCGCGTGAGCTCCCACCCCGATTAACCACGGGTTGTTCGCTGTCTGCGCAAATACAGTAGAGGCAACGGTTAGTGCCAATGCTGAAATTCCTAATTTTAGATTTTTCATAGAATTAAATGATTAAATAATTGATAATGCAAAATAAATATAATTTTTCTTTATAAACAAAGATTTACAGAGATTTTTTCACCTATCCTTTAGGATTCTCTCCATATTTCTTTTATTTTCTCTATCTTTTATAGCTTCTCTTTTGTCAAACAGTTTTTTTCCCTTCGCTAAGGAAATCAGTAATTTGGCAATTCCTTTTTCATTTATATACAATTTCAAAGGCACGATCGTAGTTCCTACGTCTTTGAGTTTTTTCTCAAATTTCTGCAATTCCCTTTTGTGCAAGAGCAATTTCCGTTCCCTTTTCGTTTTGTGATTGTAAAAAGTACCGAGTTTATACTCATCTATAGACATATTGATTACATATAACTCCCCTTCAATCATCTGACAAAAACTCTCCGTGATCGAAGCTTTTGAAGAACGTAATGATTTGATTTCTGTCCCCGTAAGCACGATCCCTGCTTCGATTTGCTCAATTAATTCGAATTCGAATCGAGCCCGTTTGTTTAAAATGGTAACCGTTTTTTCTATCTTCATTTGGATGGCGTAAAGGTACGAACTGGTAAGTTTCTCGAATTTATATAATTTTAGCTTTGTTTTTTAGAACTAAAGGCAAATTTAACCCTTTTTAAATATACCGTATATATTTTTTCTAATGTTCTTTAATAAAATGACATACGTGGTAAAGCCAATTAGTTTTCGTAATTTTGCGGCAAATCTACAAAACTCTATGTTAACAGTATCTAATTTATCTCTTCAGTTCGGTAAGAGAGTGCTTTTTGACGAAGTAAACATTATGTTTACCAAAGGCAATTGCTACGGGATTATTGGAGCCAACGGGGCAGGAAAGTCCACTTTCCTTAAAATCCTCACTGGAAAACAAGTACCCACCACCGGAACCGTTTCACTTGAACCCGGCAAAAGAATGTCTGTATTGGAGCAGGATCACTTTGCTTACGATAATTTCACAGTTTTGGAAACCGTCCTTCGTGGAAATGAAAAGCTATTTGCAATTAAAGAAGCGATGGATGCGCTTTATGCAAAGCCTGATTTTTCAGATGAAGACGGAATTAAAGCGGGTGAACTCGGTGTCACTTACGAAGAAATGGGCGGTTGGAACGCAGAATCAGATGCACAAACCATGCTCTCCAACGTAGGGGTGAAAGACGACATGCATTACCAAATGATGAGCGAACTTGAAAACAAGGATAAAGTAAAGGTTCTCTTGGCACAAGCTCTTTTTGGAAATCCTGACGTTCTAATCTTAGACGAACCAACCAACGACCTTGACATTGATACCATTGCTTGGTTAGAAGATTTCTTGGCTGATTATGAAAACACAGTAATTGTTGTATCTCACGACCGTCACTTCTTAGACGCCGTTTGTACACACATCGGTGACTTAGATTATGCAAAACTTAATCTCTATACAGGAAACTATTCCTTCTGGTACCAAGCCTCTCAACTTGCCACAAGACAAAGACAGCAAGCGAACAAAAAGGCAGAGGAAAAAAAGAAGGAGCTTCAAGACTTTATTGCGCGATTCAGCTCAAACGTAGCGAAAGCAAAGCAAGCGACCGCAAGAAAGAAGATGATCGACAAATTAAATATTGACGACATCAAACCTTCTTCTAGACGCTACCCTGCTATTATTTTTGAAACGGAACGTGAAGCAGGAGACCAAATTCTAGAAGTTCAAGGACTTTCTAAGACTAAAGATTCTGAACTTTTGTTCTCAAACATTGATTTCAAGTTAAAAAAAGGCGACAAAGTGGCGATCTTATCAAGAAACTCCTTGGCAATCACTGAATTTTTTGAAATCATTGCTGGAAATCAAACAGCGGACAAAGGAGATTATCAGTGGGGAGTTACCACAAACCAATCCTACATTCCTCTTGATAACAACGAATTTTTCCAGGACAAAGACTCATCCCTAGTAGATTGGCTAAGACAATTCACCAAGAACGATGAGGAAAGACACGAAGAATACATGCGTGGGTTCCTTGGGAAAATGCTTTTCTCAGGAGACGAAGCCCTTAAATCCAGCACGGTACTTTCTGGAGGTGAAAAAATGCGTTGTATGTTTAGCCGCATGATGCTTCAAAGAGCAAACGTTCTTTTAATGGACGAGCCTACCAACCACTTGGACCTAGAAAGTATTACCACTTTAAACAACTCTCTTGTTAACTTTAAAGGCACAATCTTACTTTCTTCTCATGACCACGAAATGTTGGAAACGGTCTGTAACCGAATCATTGAGCTCACTCCAAAAGGAGTCATTGATCGCGACATGACTTACGATGAGTACTTGTCAGACAAAAAAATGAAAGAACTTAGAGAACAAATGTATTCTTAGATTCGATCTAACTCATACCCTTAAACCGCACTCACAAAAGTGCGGTTTTTTCATTCTTGCAAGTCAAACAAGCAGGGATTTATCCCCTTGATTCACCACGGTAAAACAAAAATATTTGTGTATTTTTGTAGACCTATGAAACAAAAATGGATTTACAGAACAGAGCCCAATGAGGATGTAGTCGACGCACTAAGTACCTCGCTAGGTTTCGGGACTCTGGAATCTAAAATCCTCGTACTACGAGGAATAGACAATTATCAAAAAGCCCGAGAGTTTTTCAAACCCAATCTTACCGATATCCATAATCCTTTTTTGATGGCAGACATGCAGAAAGCCGTTGAGCGCATCGCCACGGCCATCGAAATGGGAGAAAAAATTATGGTTTACGGAGATTACGATGTGGACGGCACTACCGCGGTAGCTTTAATGTATCTCTACTTAAGCAAACTGGTTGAAAAAAAATATTTAGACTATTACATCCCCGACCGTAATTCAGAAGGATACGGAATCTCGGACGAAGGTATCGAGTTCGCAAGAGACCAGGGCTACTCGCTTATTATCGCCTTAGACTGCGGGATCAAAGCAATTAATCAAGTCGAATACGCCAAGTCCTATGGGATTGACTTTATCATTTGTGACCATCATTTGCCTGGACCTGAAATTCCGAAGGCAGCCGCAGTTTTAGATCCAAAACGAAAAGACTGCCGTTACCCTTTCAAAGAACTTTCCGGTTGCGGGGTTGGATTTAAGCTCTGTCAAGGACTCAATACCATTTATAAAATTCCTGAAACAGAACTTCACGAACTGACAGACCTCCTCGCCATTTCCATTGCGGCGGATATCGTTTCAATGACAGGAGAAAACAGAGTTCTTGCAAAGATGGGACTGAAGACCCTAAGAAAAACAAGAAACATTGGCCTACGTTTATTGATCCCCGAGGAAAAGCTAGCTACTTATGAAATCTCAAACATAGTTTTTGAGATTGCCCCTAAGATAAATGCAGCGGGAAGAATCTCCCATGGAAAAGCAGCGGTTGAACTGATGGTGTCTGACAATTTAAAGCATGCCAACAAAATCGCTAAGAACATTGTGGATTTAAATGACTCTCGTCGAGAACTTGATTTAAGTTCGACGACCGATGCGTTGCAGCAAGTTTTAGATACACATCAGGATTCCTTAACCACAACTGTCGTTTATGGTCCTGACTGGAACAAAGGAGTCATCGGGATTGTGGCCTCGCGGCTCACCGAAAGCCACTACAAACCAACGGTGGTCTTTACCGACGGAAACAATGGAGAGCTTGTAGCGTCTGCACGTTCCGTGTCTGATTTCGATGTCCATAGGGCGCTCGAGAATTGCTCTGAACTTTTCACCAAATTTGGAGGCCACCCTGCTGCAGCAGGACTTTCCATGGAAAAAGACAAATTAGAAGAATTCAAAATAAAGTTTGAAAAAACGGTAACAGAGACCATTGAAGATTATCAAAAAGAGCCCTCTATCGTAATTGATGGAAAGGTAGAAGTCGAAGATTTGGGCAAGGACTTCTTTAATTTTCATAGAAAGCTAGGTCCCTTTGGTCCTCACAATCAAAAACCTGTACTTACGCTCACAAACCGCAAAATCAGAGGAGTGGCAAAGCAAATGGGAAAAGAAGGCAATCACATTAAGTTTTATCTTCACAATCCACAGAACAACCGAAACATTGAATGTGTCGGATTTAAATTGGGAAAGTATTTTACTGAATTCAACACTAAGTCCTTTGATATTGCGTTTACCGCAGAAGAAAATCATTGGAAAGGCAATGTCACCTATTACTTAAACATTAAAGACGTTAAGTTCAATGAAAGCTAAAAAAGTAGGACTTTTCTTTGGGTCTTTTAACCCCATTCACATTGGTCATTTGATTCTTGCAAACTATATATTAGAGTTTTCAGATTTGGACGAACTTTGGTTTGTCGTAAGCCCCCACAGTCCATTCAAAGACAAAAAATCACTTTTAGCCGATCACCACCGTTTGGATATGGTACAACAAGCCATCGCGTCGTATCCTAAAATGCGAGCTTCTAATGTTGAATTTTCACTTCCAAAACCTAGTTATACAGTAGACACTCTTGCATACCTTCACGAGAAGCATCCTACTTACAGTTTTAGTCTTATCATGGGCGAGGACAATCTGAAAGGGCTTTCTAAGTGGAAAAATGCATCGCAGATAATTGATAACCATCAAATCATTGTGTATCCACGCCTTAATAGCGACCAACAGACCCAGTCCCCTTCCGAGTTAAGCCCTATGATCTCCTTAATTGAGGCCCCAATCATTGAAATCTCTGCCACTGAGATTAGAAGAATGATCAAAGAAGGAAAAAACGTCCGTCCGATGCTCCCTGCAGAAGTCTACGACTATTTAGAAGGAAGCTCATTTTACAAATCTTAAATTTTCTATTCATGCAACCCACTGTCGACAAATTTATAGCAAAATACGGCGAAGAAAAAGTAATTCGCTGGTTCAAAAAAGCTTGTATTATTGAGGCTTGGACATGCTTCTTTTTATACTTAGTGGCGATGCCCCTTAAGCGCTATTTTCCGGAAGCAGATTTTGCACTCATTTTCATTATCGTCGTGGGAAATATCCACGGACTCTTCTTTACCCTCTATTTGCTGCTTACAATACCTGCCAGGACAATCTATTCTTGGGACGATGAGGATTTCATTTTTGCCATCTTAGCTGCTTTCTTTCCGTTCGCAACGATATGGATCGACAAGAAACTGGCAAAATTTGATCGCGAAGAGTAGTATTTTTCAATTTTGATGTAACGTTTTCTCTCTTTACCTGTCTTATTAGAACAGGAAGGCATTTCTATGTAAATTTACTATTCTGACTATCAGCATATTAATGTGTAAAATAATTATTTACTACTTTGTATTGCATAATACTAGAATATTAATATATCTTTGCATAAGAAACTTCTGAAAAAATAAAACTACCTGGGTGATTCTTTGAAATCAAATTTCCAATGAATGCCATTCAAAAAAAAACATCATGAGAAAATTAGTCCTACCCATCCTACTTGTCTGCGCCGCATATTCTTACGGGCAAACGACCGACTCCTCGAAAGTGTCCGACATTCAGGAAATCACGTTAACGAAAAAAGTTTTCGAAAAAAAATCGGATCGTTTTGTCTACGATGTATCCGCCTCTCCAGTTGCAAAAGGGAATACTGCTTTTGGACTTTTAAAAGAGACTCCCCTTGTTTCTAGCACAGACGATACAACGCTAAAGATTCTAGGTAAGAGCAATGCCCTTATCTACATGAATGGTCGCAAGACGAACATGAGCGCTGAGGCAATTACTGAGTTATTAAAAAACACACCGGCCGAAAACATTAGTAAAATTGAGGTCATTACGGTCCCTGGTAGCGAATACAATGTAGAATCCTCCGATGGAATTATCAATATAATTCTTAAGAAAAAACTAGACGATGGGATTAGCGGGAATTTGAGATTAAGCAATACCCAATCAAAAACAAACCAGCAAAGTGGCGCTGTATCCCTCAATATAAGAAAAAATAGGCTGGGTATATCCACCTCGTTAAGCACTCGAAACAGGACTCATATCGAAGATCTACATTTAGAGAATGGAACGCCCGAGCTTGACAATTCAACGAAAGGATATGTCAAGTTTCCAAATCAATCTTTTGGGGGCTATGTGAATTTAGATTATGAACTAGCGGACCGACAAAACATAGCCCTTAGTCTAAATTCTTATCATAATGATGGCAAGGGTGCACAATCGGATCTTTTCAATAAAATAACAAGAAATGGAGAATCGAAATACAGCCTAACCCATATAGATGCAAATGAAAAATCATCAAACAACTCCGCGAATTTAAACTATGAACTTCGTACGGACGATTTGGGAAGCAAGTTAAATCTGAACGCCGCCTATCTTCATTTCGAAAAAAAACAGTTTACACACAACACAACCTACCGTTCAAATTCCCTTGAAGAAACTTTAGATTTACAACAGGAGTTCAAACAAAGGACCCCTCAAAAAATTGATAATTACGCAGCCACAGCGGATTACATTCAAAAGTTCAAAAATGATTTCACAGCTTCCATAGGTGCAAATTATGGCCGAACCAAAACAGACAATGATACTTACTTAGAGAATCTAGATTTAAGCACAGGGGATTATGTTATGGATCCTAATCAATCAAATCATTTCGTTTACGATGAAACCATAAGCGGACTTTACCTTACTCTAGAAAAACAATTTTCGGATCGCCTATCCGCAAAAATAGGTACTCGTTTAGAAGACACAAATGCAAAAGGAGAAGTTCTAGGGACCGATCTGACAATCGATCGCAAGTATACGAATATACTACCGTATGCAAGTGCTAGCTATGGTATTAATGCAAACCACAATCTTTCCTATTCCTTTTCTAGCCGCATAAAAAGGCCAAGTTTCTGGGAACTGAATCCGGTCCGCCTCTACCTTACGCCAACAAACTACATACAAAACAATCCTTTTGTGAAAGCTGCGGAAGTTTACAACCATGAACTGACCTACATGTACAAAAACTCCTACTTCTTAATTATTGGCCACAACCTAACCAAAGATGATTATTCTCAAGTCCCTTTGCAAAGCGGCGAAGAATTGAGATACATTAGAACCAACTACGGAGATAAAACGCAAAGCACCGTATCCTTGGGAATGCAAAAAAGTTACTTTAAAGGGATCTGGACCACCAATACTTCCATAGGTTTACAACATGCAAAAGTGGATGCCTTCCTAGATACAGACCCTATTACAGGAGATAAATTTGATCCTTTTACCATTGACACAGCAACCAATTCAATTTATTTTCAAACGAACAATACCCTTAGACTTTCCAGCAAAAAAGATTGGTTCTTAGGAGTTAACTTTTTCCATATCGGTTCTCAGATCTTAAACATAGGAACTTTAGAGCCCATATCTTCCCTCGATATGAATGTTAAAAAGATCTGGAATGATTGGACTTTTAACCTGCAGGTCTTTGACCTATTAAAGACCAATGTGGTCAAAGTGAAAGATCTTCAAAGCAATGGAAACTACAACAATGTAACCAACAACAACTTCAATCAATCGATCGAGCTCTCAATCACTTACAATTTTGGAAATAAAAAAGTGAAAAAGGTTAGAGAAATCAAAGATGCAAACACAGATGCTAAATCGAGAACGCAATAAATCCAATTAGAATTCATTTCATTTCAATATTTTTGGAGAAAAGCCAGAGTTTAACCCTACTCTGGCTTTTCGATTCTATAGTGCGGAACAAAATGTAAGAAAGAGAATAAGACGTTGTACCCCCAGCGAAGAAAATAAAAATTGCGTCTCCCATTCCGGAAAACGCAACTCGTTTTGATTTGGATTTCTTATTGATTTCTACTTAAGATTTTTTCTTTTACGCTTTTGGAAGAAAAACCTCCGCTAGCATGCAACGTGCACTTCCACCTCCATTTTCCTCGATGGTAGACAGATTTGAATACAATATCTCGTTGTAAGACTCAAGAAGTTCAACCTGCTCATTTGAAAGGGATTTATAGGCCGATTCACTCATTACTAGGTATTTTTTTCCTTCTTTATTTTCAACCTGCAGCATATTACCCGCAAACTGGTGCATTTGCTCCTCAGAGATTTCCACCACTTCTTTGCCCGAAGCTTTTATGGTTTCTTGCACTTTTTCTCTTTCCATTTCATCGTCGATGCTATCCAGGCAAATCACTACAAACTTATCGGCAACACACATCATGACGTTCGTATGGTAGATAGGTAAGCGCTCGTTTCCGGCGCTCTGAAAACTATGGAAAGCAATCGGACGGTATCCGATTCTTAAGCAAAACTCATTGAATAGTTCTTCTTCCAAACGAAGTGACACCGAACCATATGCAATCTTATTCACATGGTCAAAGATCATACTTCCCGTTCCTTCTAGATATCTTCCTTCCAACTCGGAAGAGGAAAGATCGATAATTTCCGAAACCTCGAATCCCTCCGCTCTTACTTTTTCTAAAACATCGATTCGTCTCTCGTCTCTACGATTTGGAGCAAACATAGGATAGAGATATACAGTACCGTCTTTATGGAAACTCACCCAATTGTTCGGGAAAATAGAATCCGGCGTATGGGGCTCCAAAGTATCTTTTACGACAATAACTTCGACGCCTGCAGCTCTTAATTTTTCAACAAATTGGTTAAATTCTTGCAAAGCTTGCGCTTGGGTTGAATCTCCTTCGGAGTTCACTTGAAAATAATTATTCTCCGCCGTTTGGGCATTGTACCCGAACGAAACGGGTTCTATCATTAGAAGTGTACTAGTTGTTTGCATTCTTTGAATTTAGATAACAAAAATAACCATAATTAGCCGAATGCCAAATCTTTTCCAGTCCGATTAATTTGACTACTTTAGTAAGGTAAACTTCCCACACATGCACGACCGTCGAACTTTTTTAAAATTGACTACTCTTGGCGCTTTAGGCGGACTCCTTACCCCTAAATTAGGAGCCCAACCAAAGGTTTCTAAACCCGTAGCGCCCATAGGTCCCGTGGTTATTTCCACCTGGGATTTCGGAATAAAAGCAAATGAACAGGCATGGAAAGTGCTTCAATCGGGAGGGCGCGCGCTCGATGCCATCGAAAAAGGAGTGCGGCTAGTCGAAGATGATCCGAATGAGCGAAGTGTAGGATATGGGGGTAGACCCGATCGCGATGGAAGAGTTACACTCGATGCCTGTATCATGGATGAAAACGCGGGGATAGGCAGCGTGGCTGCCCTCGAGCACATCAAAAATCCAATTTCAGTCGCAAGAGCCGTGATGGAAAAAACACCCCATGTCATGCTTGTGGGGGAAGGGGCCTTGCAATTTGCCCTGGAGCAAGGATTTCAAAAAACAGACCTACTTACCAAGACAAGCAAAAAGGAATGGGAGCAGTGGCTAAAATCTTCAACCTATGAACCAAAAGTCAACATTGAAAACCACGACACCATAGGAATGCTCGCACTTGACAAAGAAGGAAACCTATCTGGAGGGTGTACGACCTCTGGGATGGCCTACAAAATGCACGGTCGAGTGGGAGACTCTCCTATCATTGGAGCTGGACTGTTTGTTGACAACAGTATTGGAGCGGCTAGCGCTACAGGCCATGGAGAAGAAGTGATTCGCACTGTGGGTTCTTTTTTAGTCGTGGAGCTCATGCGCCAAGGTCATAATCCGCAAACGGCATGCAAAAAAGCAGTCGAACGTATCTACCAAAATTTTATCAATCAAAAGAGATCTCTAAAGGATACTCAAATCGGCTTTATCGCTCTAAATAAACAGGGAGAAACCGGTGCATACAGCCTCCAAAAAGGATTTACTTATGCCTGTCACACCCCACAAGAGAACCAATTGAAATCGGCTCTCCACTTAATTTAAGACCCTATGAATTATACTTTAGAAATAGCGTGCTTTGAGATTACCTCTGCACAGATTGCCTTAAACTCGCTTGCAGATCGAATTGAGTTTTGTGCAGAAAGGAATGTAGGAGGACTTACCCCCAATATTGACGAGTTTCGATACTTAAAGAGCATCTCAACGAAACCTATTCGCGTCATGTTGAGACCCAAAGAAGGTTCGTTTCTTTACAACCTAATTGAATTTGAGCAAATGAAAAAGGATCTTTTGCAATTCAAAGCTTCTGGAGCCGATGGGTTTGTTTTTGGAATATTAAACGAAGGGAACCACATCGATAGGGAAAAGAACAAAGAACTGATTGAACTGGCGGGGCACCTGCCCTGTACTTTCCATCGCGCCGTAGACCGAACTCCTGATCTTGACCAGGCCTTTACGCAGCTCATAGAGCTTGGCTTTTCCACAGTACTAACGTCTGGCGGAACCTCAAGTGCTATGGAAGGAAGAGATCGCCTTAAACAGCTTGTGGAATCGTATGAGGAGAACATTGAAATACTCGTGGGGGGTGAAGTAAGGTCGGATAACGTAGAGCTATTAAAACTCCATACAGGTGCCAAATCCTTTCACTCCTCAGCAATTCCCACCTACGAAACCTATGTGAATGACGACGAGATTAAAAAACTAAAAAAATATCTTTAGTTGGATCTAACAAGCGGCATGGTAGAGCATCTTAGAAGCCCTCCCATTTTTGAAATTTCACGATAAGGAACTTCCTCTACCGTTATACCCCACTGCTCTCTTAGAAAGGTGTTCATTCTTGTAAAACTAGAATCGGACACAACGATCTCTGGAGAAATAGAAAAAACGTTCGGGCACATTTCAAACATTTCTTGATCGCTTACATGGAAACAATTTTCCTCGCCAAAAATATCAATTAGAAGCCTATAGTCACTCTGATCTACAAATCCATTCTGGTAAATAATGCATTTATCCTTTCCAATCGGATTAAAAGTACAGTCTAAATGAAGAATTCCTTCAAACGGAACCGTATCGTTTTTCTTTAATTCAAGATCTATAATTCGTTTCTTAGGAAAGTACTCCTTCAAAATATTGATTGCATATTCATTTGTACGAGCCGTCTTGAAATTTCTATAATCCTCCGAAAAGCAAGTTCCCACAAACAGAAAATCATTCCAGACGATGACGTCCCCACCCTCAATGTGCGCACTTTCTGGTAGATTGATAATATCTCTCCATTTTACTTTTTCAAAAATCTTACGGTAGGCATCTTGTTCATCTGCACGGTCTTGAATCACATTGGAAATGATCATCTTGTCATCAATCACGAAAGCTACGTCTCTCGCGAAGACTTGATTGTAATCCTCTATGATTTCAGGGCGCAGAACCTCAATTTCATACTTAAGCAGAACTTTTTCAAATTCTGTCATTTCATGAATGACATCAGACTCAGTCGGATAAATTCCATTCTGAATCGAATGGTAGGATTTCGCATCGTAGCTTTCCTCTAAAATTGGGATTCCACCTAGAGAAGCGGGTTGACCGAGTACTACAGATTTTAATCGAGCCGTTTCGTTTGTGATATTTAATTTCATAAGTTGAGATTGTTACAAATATAATCAAAGAAATGGATACAAAAGAACCAATCTAGTCTTAATGAAAATTCCGCTTCTCAAGGGAAGAGAAACGGAATTGAATATAAGTTCTTGAAAGCTTAGCGATTTGCCATGTCGACATAATTTCTTGCCGGCGCTCCCTTGTATACTTGTCTTGGACGTCCAATAGGATCTTCCATTAGTCTCATTTCTTTCCACTGAGAAATCCATCCTGGTAGTCTACCCAATGCAAACATAACTGTAAACATTTCCGTTGGAATTCCTAGGGCACGGTAAATAATACCGGAATAGAAGTCGACGTTTGGATATAGTTTTCTTTCGATGAAATATTCATCCTCTAAAGCTACTCTTTCTAATTGCATTGCAATGTCTAGTGCCTTATCGTCTATTCCTAGAGAGTTCAAAATATCGTCTGCTGCTTTCTTGATGATTTTCGCTCTTGGATCGAAATTCTTGTACACACGGTGTCCAAAGCCCATCAATCGGAAGTCATCGTCCTTGTCTTTCGCCTTGGCTACGTATTTCGCAACGTCACCTCCGTCTTTTTCAATTCTCTCTAGCATTTCAATTACTGCCTGATTTGCTCCCCCGTGTAGTGGTCCCCAAAGTGCAGAAACCCCAGCAGAAATAGAGGCAAAAAGACCTGTATGTGCAGAGCCTACCATTCTTACGGTTGACGTAGAACAGTTTTGTTCGTGGTCTGCATGAAGAATTAGAAGTTTATCTAGTGCATTTACAATTACGGGATCTACTTCGAAATCTCGGTTTGGCATGCGGAAGGTCATGCGGTAGAAGTTCTCCACATAATTTAAATTGTTGTCCGCGTGATTTAGAGGGAACCCTTGTGTTTTTCTAAAGGTCCATGCGCATAGATGAGCAAATTTTGCAATTAGCATTTCCGCAGCATGGTCTAAACCTTCTTTGCTACGCACATCGACTGATTTAGGATTGAATGCAGTTAAAGCCGAAGTTAAAGAAGATAGCACTCCCATTGGGTGCGCAGAACGTGGAAACGCATCGATGATTTTTTTCATCTCTTCTGCCACGTAGTTGTATTTTTTAATTCCTTGTTCGAAATTTGCAAATTGTCCTTGCGTAGGAAGTTCTCCATTCAAAAGTAAATACATTACTTCTGTAAAGTTGGATTTCTCCGCAATTTGTTCGATTGGATATCCACGGTAATAAAGTTCTCCTTTATCTCCGTCTAAATAGGTGATTTCACTTACGGTCGCACCAGTATTTTTGTACCCTAAATCCAAGGTAATCAGTCCCGTTTGGGCTCTCAATTTTGATATATCAATTCCTCGGTCTCCAATTGTACTGTCTACAATTGGGTACTCGTAAGAATTTCCATCGTAACTTAATATTACTTTGTTGTCTGACATATTGTTCTATATTTTTTGTTAAAATTACGGAAAAAAGACTTACAAATCAAGCGTTAGCCTTGGGATCTCTATAATATTTTTCTATGATTTTAATTCAAAAAAGTACATTGAAAAATTTGAAAAGCTCTGCTCCCTTTATCTGCCTGATTACTTGTCAATTTGATTCATAAAAAAACACCGGAATATCCGATGTTTTGCATAGTTTAATTTCGTTTAACGATTGATTTTAAAGGCTTCCAATCCAGGGAATACGGCCGTATCTCCAAGCGCTTCTTCGATACGAAGAAGTTGGTTGTATTTCGCCATACGATCGGATCTAGAAGCAGACCCTGTTTTAATTTGACCGCAGTTCATCGCCACCGCAAGATCCGCAATGGTTGAATCTTCTGTTTCTCCCGAACGGTGAGACATTACGGAGGTATAACGGTTATGTTGTGCCATTTGTACCGCTGCCATCGTTTCGGAAAGAGTTCCGATCTGATTCACTTTTACTAAAATAGAATTTGCGATACCGTCCTTAATTCCTCTTGAAAGGCGCTCTACATTGGTTACGAATAAATCATCTCCGACGAGCTGTACTTTGCCTCCAATTTTATCAGTTAGCATCTTCCAACCTTCCCAGTCGTCTTCTTGCATTCCGTCTTCGATAGAAATAATAGGGTATTTCGCAGCGAGCTCAGCTAAGTAATCTACCTGTTCTTCACGGGAACGGTGAGCTCCTTTGTCCCCTTCAAACTTGCGGTAATCGTAAGTACCCTCTTTGTAAAATTCAGACGCTGCGCAGTCTAGGGCGAACATAATATCGTCACCTGGCTTATATCCCGCTTTCTCAATCGCTTGCGTAAGAGTATCTAATGCATCTTCAGTCCCTTTAAATGTTGGAGCAAAACCACCTTCGTCTCCTACGGCTGTCGAAAGACCACGAGATTTTAATATGGATTTTAATTGATGAAAAATCTCTGTCCCTTTGCGAAGTGCATGGGAGAAAGAATCAGCCTTCACAGGCATGATCATAAATTCTTGAAAAGCAATCGGTGCATCCGAATGAGATCCTCCGTTAATGACATTCATCATCGGAACCGGAAGCGTATTTGCATTCACACCGCCTACGTATTTGTAAAGTGGCATTCTTAAATCTTTTGCAGCCGCTCTAGCAGCCGCAAGGGAAACCCCTAGGATGGCATTCGCACCAAGTCTACCTTTGTTAGGTGTTCCGTCAAGATCAATCATAATCTGATCAATCAAATTTTGTTCGTGTACAGGAATTCCAATGAGTTCAGGTGCAATTTCATCGCGAACATTCTCTACCGCCTTGAGCACTCCTTTCCCCAAATAATCACTACCTCCGTCTCTCAGTTCTACGGCTTCGTGTTCTCCAGTAGAAGCTCCTGAAGGAACGGCAGCGCGTCCCATAGAACCATTCTCTGTAAAGACATCCACTTCTACAGTTGGATTTCCTCTAGAATCTAAAATTTGTCTTGCTTCGATGTACGAAATGTAACTCATTGTGTAAATAATTAAATGTTAGTAAGCTAAAAACTTATCCTACAAAAATAATCAAAATAAAGCATTTATGTAAATTTTAGCAGGTCTTTTCTGCACCCTTTGGTTTACTGAAAATATTGTAACTTTCGGTAACTATAAAAATCATAAGAAGATGAAATCAAAACTTTTACTCCTAGCCCTTCCAGCAGTCTTACTATTTAGTTGTTCAAAAACGGAAGGAAACAAAGGCATAGTCGTGGCAGACTCGCAAGATACGATAAGTACGACGGCAGTAGATAGTGTTAATTTAAGCTACACTATGGAACCTGGCACCTTTCGTTATGTAGCATTTGACGGATCGAACACAAACGTAACCTTTGCAACTGAGAATGGAGGCAACACCATTACGCTTAAAAGCAATCAATTGACCCTGACGGTTCCTCAAGTAGACTCAAAAGACAATGAGGCGATCTACAAGGATCACGACATTGAAATCCGTGCCTTTGGGGATAGTATCGTACTTGACCAAGGCGATAACGTGATTGAACTCAAAAAAGCAAGAGGTCAGGACTAGTAAAAACAAACAGTCCGCTTAATTGCTTAAGCGGACTAATTTATTTGAAATCAAAAAACGATTAGTTTTCTGATTTTTCTTCGTTGGAATCAGCTTTTGGCTCTTCCACAGCTTCTGGAGCTTTCTCTTCCTCTTTCGTTGGAAGAGTAGCTACTGCTTCTGCTTTTTTCGTGGAAGTCTTGCGGCTTCTTCTAGTTGTTTTCTTCTCCTCTTCGTTTGGATTATAAAGCTCGTTGAAGTCAACCAGTTCGATCATAGCCATATCCGCAGCATCCCCAAGTCTAAAACCTGTTTTGATGATTCGGGTATACCCTCCTTCTCTACCTGCAATTTTAGGAGCGATGGTTCTAAAAAGTTCCGTAATCGCTTCTTTGCTTTGTAAGTAAGAGAACACTGTTCTTCTGTTGTGAGTTGTATCTTCTTTTGCTTTTGTTAAAAGGGGTTCAACATAAACTCTTAAAGCTTTCGCTTTAGCCACAGTCGTGTTGATTCTTTTATGCTCAATAAGAGAACAAGCCATATTAGAAAGCATTGCCTTTCTGTGTGGCGCTGTTCTTCCTAAGTGATTAAATTTTTTACCGTGTCTCATTGTTAATTATTTATCAGCATCTAGTTTATACTTTGCGACGTCAAAACCGAAGTTAAGACCTTTTGAATGTACTAATTCTTCTAATTCAGTTAAAGATTTCTTACCGAAATTTCTAAATTTCATTAAATCAGACTTACTGTAAGAAACTAGTTCTCCTAAACTTTCAACTTCCGCTGCCTTAAGACAGTTAAGCGCTCTTACCGATAGATCTAAATCAGATAATTTCGTTTTTAGAAGTTGTCTTGTATGAAGAGTTTCTTCGTCGTACTGAATCGAAGCTTTCACTGCTTCTGTTTCCAGGGTAATCCTTTCGTCAGAGAATAGCATGAAGTGGTAGATCAAAATCTTAGAAGCTTCTGTTAAAGCATTCTGTGGAGTGATCGAACCGTCAGTTTCGATGTCAATAACTAATTTTTCGTAGTCTGTTTTTTGCTCTACACGGTAGTTTTCAATAGAATACTGTACTTTCTTGATCGGCGTAAAGATAGAATCAATCGCAATGGTCCCTAGGGGAGCATTGTTGGACTTGTTTTGCTCCGATGGAACATATCCTCTTCCTTTCTCTACATTGAAAGTAATTTCAAAACTTACGTCTTTGGTTAAATTACAGATCACAAGATCTTTATTCAACACTTCAAAACCGTTCATTGATTTACCTAAATCGCCAGCCGTCACTTGAGTTTGACCAGTAATTTTAGCTACAACCTGCTCAGAGGCCTCATTTTCAGATTTCGCTTTCAAACGCAATTGTTTCAAATTAAGAACAATCTCTGTTACATCCTCGATTACTCCAGGAATAGTTGAAAACTCGTGCTCTACACCTTCAATTTTGATAGATGAAATAGCATATCCTTCTAGAGAAGAAAGTAATACTCTTCTCAAAGCATTACCGATGGTAAGACCGAAACCAGGTTCCAAAGGTCTGAATTCAAACTGACCTCTAAAATCATCAGAGTTTAATAGAATTACCTTATCGGGTTTTATGAATTGTAAAATTGCCATATTGTTGGTTGAGCAAAAATTGATTTAATTATTATTTGTTGTATAGTTCCACGATAAACTGTTCTCTAATGTCTTCAGGAATCTGAATTCTTTCGGGAACAGCTACGAAGTTACATTCCTTCTTTTCATCGTTGAATTGTAACCACTCGTATGTGGACTTGGAAGCAAGTGAATCTGCAATTACTTCTAGAGATTTTGATTTCTCTCTTACTGCAATTACATCACCAGGCTTAAGGGAATAAGACGGGATGTTCACTAACTCACCATTCACAGTAATATGTCTGTGAGAAACCAATTGTCTTGCACCTGCTCTTGATTTTGCATATCCTGCTCTGTATACTACGTTATCAAGTCTTGATTCACATAGTTGAAGTAGGATCTCCCCAGTTACGCCACTGGCTCTGGAGGCTTTTTCAAATAAGTTTGCAAATTGTTTTTCTAAAATACCATAAGTATATTTAGCTTTTTGCTTTTCTGCAAGCTGATTTGCATATTCAGACTTCTTCGCACCTCTTCTTTTGTTCGGTCCGTGTTGTCCTGGGGGTTGGTTTTTTCTTCTCTCGAAGTTCTTGTCGTCTCCGAAGATTGCAGCACCAAACTTTCTCGCAATCTTTGTTTTTGGTCCAATATATCTAGCCATAGGTTAAATCTAAAAATTAAACTCTTCTTCTTTTAGGTGGTCTACATCCGTTGTGTGGCATTGGAGTCACATCTACGATTTCACTAACTTCAATACCTGAATTGTGAATGGTACGGATAGCGGATTCTCTCCCTTGTCCGGGTCCTTTCACAAACACCTTTACTCTACGTAGTCCCGCATCGTGAGCTACAGTAGCGCAGTTTTCAGCAGCCATTTGAGCTGCAAAAGGAGTGTTCTTTTTAGATCCTCTGAATCCCATTTTACCGGCAGATGCCCAAGAGATTACTTCCCCACTTTTATTGGTTAAAGAAATGATAATATTGTTGAAAGACGCTTGAATATGTGCTTCTCCAATAGCCTCAACTTTTACTTTCCTTTTCTTAACTACTTTACTTTGTTTTGCCATAATTCTAACGATTATTTACTTGCTTTTTTCTTGTTAGCAACTGTTTTTCTTCTTCCTTTACGGGTTCTAGAATTGTTTTTCGTTCTTTGGCCTCTTAAAGGTAATCCGAGTCTGTGACGTATTCCTCGTTGGCATCCTATGTCCATCAGACGTTTGATGTTCAATTGAACCTCTGAACGTAACTCACCTTCAACTTTTACGTTGTCTGTGATGTAGTTTCTGATAGCCGCCAATTCATCGTCATTCCATTCGTTGACTTTTTTGTCTTCGCTGATACCGGCATTTTTAAGGATAGCAGAAGCTGTGCTTCTACCTACTCCATAAATATAAGTTAAACCGATAACGCCTCTTTTGTTTTTTGGTAAATCAATACCGGAAATTCTCGCCATAATTTAATGTTAGCCTTGTCTTTGTTTAAATTTTGGGTTTTTTTTGTTGATTACAAAAAGTACTCCTTTACGACGCACAATTTTGCAATCAGCACTTCTTTTTTTAATCGATGCTCTTACTTTCATTGTAATTATTTTTAATATCTAAAAGTGATGCGCCCCTTCGTTAAATCATAAGGGGACATTTCGAGTCTTACCCGGTCACCAGGTAAGAGTTTAATATAGTGCATTCTCATTTTGCCAGAAATATGTGCAATTAAAATATGCCCATTTTCAAGCTCCACGCGAAACATGGCGTTAGAAAGTGCTTCCACGATCACGCCATCCTGTTCAATATGTTTTTGCTTAGCCATCTATCTATTCAAAATTTGTGGTTCTGGAGAGTTTCGATTGCATTAATCCGTCATAATGATGATTCAACAAGTACGTATTGATTTGTTGAATGGTATCCAATATAACGCCCACCATAATCAACAGAGAAGTTCCCCCAAAGAATAAGGCGAATCTATCTGTCTGAACCAGAGTTCCGTACACAAGTGCCGGAAGGATTGCAAAGATAGCTAAAAATATTGAACCCGGCAAAGTAATTTTGGACAATATATCATCCAGATAATCAGCCGATTCCTTCCCCGGTCTTACTTTAGGGATAAGTCCCCCATTCCTTTTTAGATCCTCAGCCATCTGATTCACAGGAATTGTAATTGCGGTATAGAAGAATGTGAATACAATAATTAAGATTGCAAACAGCACATTGTACTGCCAGCTAAAAACATTTTTGAAACCAGCCAAAAATGTATTAGTCTCATCCATATTGGTTAATAAACCAGGAACGAACATTAGTGCTTGGGCAAAGATAATTGGCATCACTCCGGAAGCGTTCACTTTCAAAGGGATCCACTGTCTTGCACCTTGCATTAAATTACGGTTCACTCCTCCTCGAGCTTGCGCACGTGATACATATTGAATTGGAATCTTTCTTACGGCAACCGAAAGAATAACTCCTAGCAATACGACCAGCATCCAGAACAATACTTCAATCAGAATCATAATAGTTCCAAATCCTCCTTTTCCAGTTTGCGTTGCAATTTCTTGCAAGAAAGAGGAAGGAAGATCCGCTAGGATACCTACCATAATTAGAATTGAGATACCGTTACCGATTCCCTTGTCCGTAATTTTTTCTCCAAGCCACATCGCGAAAACGGATCCAGCAACCAAAATTACAATACTAGGAAGCCAAAACATAATTGAATTGGGCTCTACGTAGTATGCGCTTTGGAATTGAGAGTACGGAAGGAACATCTGCGTAATTGAGGTAAGGTAAGACGGGGCTTGAACCAAACAAACAGCGATGGTTAACCAACGCGTAATTTGATTAAGGGTATTTCTACCACTCTGTCCGTCTTTCTGAAGTTTCTGAAGGTAAGGAATGGCCATCCCCATTAACTGCACGATAATCGAAGCAGAAATATAAGGCATGATCCCAAGAGCCATAATAGAGGCCCGACTGAACGCCCCTCCAGTAAACGAAGAAAGTAGCCCTAGAAGACCTGCTCCTGATTGACTACCACCTTGATCTTTATATAATTCCAATAAATTCCCTACCTCGGCCATGTTAATGGCCGGGAGAGAAATATAAGATGCGAATCTATACACAAGAATTAACCCTAAGGTAAAAATAATTTTTTCCCTAAGTTCCTTGAGGTTCCAAATGTTTGTCAGTGTCTGTATAAATTCTTTCATTACGTAAATAAGAGATTAAAGAGTAATTGCTTTACCTCCTGCTTTTGAAATTAATTCTTCCGCAGATTTGGTGAATTTGTCGGCAGTAATCGAAACTCCTGCTTTGAACTCGCCACGACCCATGATTTTCACAAGGTCATTCTTAGAGGCTAAACCGTTTGCTACTAATACGTCTTTAGTGATATCACCAGTAAGACCTTTCGTATCAATTAGGGTTTGAATTGAATCTAAATTGATTCCTCTAAACTCTTTTCTATTCACGTTGTTGAAACCGAACTTAGGAAGTCTTCTTTGAAGTGGCATCTGCCCTCCTTCGAAACCAATCTTCTGAGAATACCCAGATCTTGACTTCTGACCCTTATGTCCTTTGGTTGAAGTACCGCCTTTTCCGCTTCCCTGACCTCTACCAATTCTTTTGGAATTGTGAGTAGCTCCGCTAGCCGGTTGTATAGTATTTAATTTCATTGTAATTAAATTTGATTAGTTTTCCTGAACTTCTACTAAATGTCTCACGGCAGCTACCATTCCTAAGATAGAAGGGGTTGCTTCGTGTTCTACTACTTGGTGTAATTTCTTTAAACCCAAAGCCTCAAGAGTTCTCTTTTGAGATTTTGTTCTACCAATAGCACTTCTTACTTGCTTTACTTTAATTGTTGCCATTTTTTAAAACTTTTAGTGTTTAAATACTTTATCAAGAGATACACCACGCATTCTTGCGATTTCTTCTGGAGTTCTAATGTCTAAAAGCGCCTTGAAAGTTGCTTTTACCATGTTATGTGGATTAGAAGATCCTTTAGATTTTGTAAGAATGTCTTTAATACCAGCCGATTCCACTACGATACGTACGGTGTTACCTGCGATAACCCCTGTACCATGCGAAGCTGGCTTCATAAAGATGTCTGCCCCACCAAAACGAGCTTTTGCCTCGTGGTAGATAGTTCCTTCTTTTGTTACCGGAATTTTAACCAAATTCTTTTTCGCGTCTTCGACTGCTTTTGAAATTGCAGTTGCAACTTCCTTTGATTTCCCTAAACCGTAACCCACGATTCCGGCTTCGTCTCCTACTACTACAATAGCAGAGAATCCAAATGCACGTCCCCCTTTGGTTACCTTAGTTACTCTGTTCACCGATACGAGGCGATCTTTAAGTTCTAATCCTCCCGGTTTTACTTTTTCGATATTATCTTGTCCAAACATTGTTTCCGAAATTATATGATTAGAATTTAAGTCCGCCTTCTCTCGCTCCCTCCGCTAAAGCTTTCACTCTACCATGGTACACGAAACCGTTTCTGTCGAACACTATAGTTTCAATTCCAGCTGCTTTTGCAACCTCTGCAATGGCTTTCCCCACTTGCATTGAAACTTCCACTTTATTTCCTGTCGCTTTTAACGCTCTTGAAGACGCGTAAGCAAGGGTTTTTCCCTCTTTGTCGTCGATCAACTGTGCGTAAATTTCCTTATTACTTTTGTATACGGATAATCTTGGCAGTTCAGCAGAGCCAGAGATTTTTCCTCTTACTCTTCTTTTGATCCTGTTTCTTTTCTGTAATTTATTCAGTGCCATTTTCTTAAAATTTATTAAGCAGATTTACCAGCTTTTCTTCTCACGATTTCACCTACGAATCTCACCCCTTTACCTTTGTACGGCTCAGGCTTTCTGAAAGATCTGATTTTAGCAGATACCATTCCTAATAGCTGCTTGTCGTGTGAAGACAAAGTAATAATTGGGTTTTTACCCTTTTCAGTTAATGTTTCTAGTTTCACTTCGCTTGGAAGTTCTAGAACGATCCCGTGGGAGAAACCTAAAGCCAATTCAAGTTTTTGACCTGAATGAGAAGCTCTATATCCTACCCCTACAAGCTCAAGCTTGTTGGTGAAACCTTCGTTGGTTCCAATGATCATGTTGTTAATAAGCGCTCTGTATAAACCGTGAAGCGCTTTGTGCTGCTTAGATTCAGAAGGGCGAGTTACTGTAAGAACTCCGTCTTTTTGCTCTAAAGCGATCCCATCCGTAAGAGTTTGTGAAAGTTCCCCTTTCGGGCCTTTCACAGTAACAACGCCATTAGACTCTGTTACCGTCACTCCAGAAGGAATATTTATAATTGCTTTACCAATTCTTGACATTTTCCTTATTTTAAAAAATTAATAAACATAGCAGATTACTTCACCGCCTACTTTGTCGCTCTTCGCTTGTTTACCTGTCATTACTCCTTTCGAAGTTGAGATAATAGCGATTCCTAATCCGTTAAGAACTCTTGGAAGTTCAGTAGAACCTGCATAATATCTAAGTCCAGGTCTAGAAGCTCTCTGGATAGATTTGATCGCGGGTTTACCGGATAGTTTGTCGTACTTCAAAGCGATTTTGATGTTCCCTTGAACAGAGCTCTCTTCAAACTTGTAGTTTGAAATGTACCCTTGATCAAATAGAATCTTCGTAATCTCCTTTTTGATTTTCGATGCAGGAATTTCCACCACCTTGTGGCCTGCGCTTTGTGCGTTCCTTACTCTAGTTAGGAAATCTGAAATTGGATCTGTTACCATTTTTCGTTTTTGTTGTTATTGGTTGAGAATAATCAGTATTTAAATCCGTCGAAGGCTAATTTCGAGTTAAGTTATCTGAAAATAACTTTCGACTAGGACTTAAACTTAATTATCTTGATTTAAAATAAATTGTTACCAACTTGCTTTCTTAACCCCTGGGATAAGTCCTTGATTGGCCATTTCTCTAAATGTTACTCTAGACAAACCAAAAGTTCTCATATATCCTCTAGGTCTTCCTGTAAGTTTACATCTGTTGTGAAGTCTTACAGGGGAAGCGTTTTTAGGAAGTTTTTGTAATGCTTCGTAATCGCCAGCCTCTTTCAAAGCCTTTCTTTTCTCAGCATATTTAGCAACCATTGCTTCTCTTTTGCGCTCACGCGCTTTCATTGATTCTTTAGCCATTCTTAGTTCTTTTTGAAAGGTAAACCGAAATGAGTTAACAACGCTTTTGCTTCTTTGTCTGTTTTCGCAGAAGTTACAAACGTAATGTCCATCCCTTGGATCTTTTTCACTTTGTCAATTACGATTTCAGGAAAAATGATTTGTTCGGTAATTCCTAAGTTATAGTTTCCTCTACCATCGAAGCCATCTGCTTTGATGCCGTTGAAATCTCTAATTCTCGGAAGTGCAGAAGACGTAAGACGATCTAAGAATTCATACATTCTAATCGCTCTTAAAGTCACTCTTGCACCTACTGGCATTCCTTTTCTTAATTTGAATGCAGCTTCGTCTTTCTTTGAAAGTGTTCCTACTGCTTTTTGGCCAGTGATCATTGTCAATTCTTCCACTGCATAATCTACGATTTTTTTATCCGCAGTTGCAGCTCCCAAACCTTGGGAAATTACGATTTTTTCTAATTTAGGTACCTGCATTACAGATTTGTACCCAAACTCTTCCATCATCGCAGGAACAATTTTCTCTTTATATATTGTTTTAGGTCTTGCTATAAATTCCATTGTCTTATGCATTATAAAGTTTCACCGGTTGATTTAGCAACTCTCACTTTTTTGTCACCTTCTACTTTCGTTCCTACTTTCGTTGCTTTTCCGTCTTTGTCCATCAAAGCGACGTTAGAAATATGAATAGAAGCTTCCTTCTCTACGATACCACCTTGAGGGTTAGAAGCAGAGGGCTTTACGTGTTTTTTCACGATGTTTGCTCCCGCAACTACTACTCTTGGATCTTTTCCTTCTTTTTTGATCACTTCAAGTACTTCCCCTTTAGAACCTTTGTTCTTACCGGTTGTAATTAGTACCTGGTCTCCTCTTTTAATTTTAACTTTTGTCATTCTTCTTAAATTTTAAAAATTAAAGTACTTCGGGAGCCAATGAAATGACTTTCATGTATTCTTTGTCTCTCAACTCACGAGCTACCGGTCCAAAAACACGCGTACCTCTCATTTCTCCAGCTGCGTTAAGTAACACACAAGCATTGTCGTCGAATTTGATGTAAGAACCATCTTTTCTTCTCACTGCTTTCTTTGTGCGTATAACAACCGCTTTGGATACTTGTCCTTTTTTCGCGTTTCCTTGTGGTGTAGAATCTTTGATAGTCACTACGATCTTATCACCAACGGAAGCATATCTTCTTCTGGTTCCTCCCAGAACTCTGATCACTAGTACTTCTTTTGCACCAGTATTGTCAGCTACTTTTAATCTTGATTCTGTTTGTAACATTACTTAGCTTTTTCAATGATTCTTACTAATCTCCAATTCTTGCTTTTACTAAGAGGTCTTGTTTCTTGGATAAGAACAGTGTCCCCCTCGTTGCACTCGTTGTTTTCGTCGTGTGCCGTGTACTTCTTCGTTTTGGTAACGAATTTTCCATACATCGGGTGTTTCATTTTCAATGTTTCACTAACAACAATAGTTTTTTCCATTTTGTTGCTGGAAACAACTCCGATTCTTTCTTTTCTTAAATTTCTTTCCATTGGTAAATGAAATTATTGTTTGTTAGTTAACTCAGTATTTAATCTAGCGATCGTCTTTCTCAAATCTCTGATTTGAATTGGGTTTTCTACTGGGCTGATTTTATGAGCAAGTTTCAATTTAATGAATTCTGCTTTTACTTCAGCTAGCTTAGCTTGTAGATCCCCTGCGCTTAAATTTTTGATTTCCGCATTTTTCATAATTCAAAGATTTATTCAGGTTTAACAAAATCGTTAGCCACCACGAACTTAGTGACGATTGGTAATTTTTGAGCGGCCAAACGAAGAGCTTCTTTTGCAACTTCATAAGGAACTCCACCCACTTCAAACATAATTTTACCAGGCTTAACTACAGCTACCCAATATTCTACAGCACCTTTTCCTTTCCCCATACGTACTTCCGCAGGTTTTTTGGTAATTGGCTTGTCTGGGAATATTTTAATCCATAGTTGCCCTTCTCTTTTCATATATCGAGTTGCAGCAATACGCGCAGCCTCTATTTGTCTTGCAGTAATCCAAGCTCCGTCTGTGGCCTTGATTCCAAAAGTTCCATACGCTAATTGAGATCCTCTCTGCGCACTTCCCTTCATCTTCATCTTATGAACACGACGAAATTTGGTTCTTCTTGGTTGTAACATAATTTCTAAATTTTAGATTTTAGATTTTAGATTTTAGATTTTCTCATTTTAAAAAAGTAACGGTAATTTAAAATTAAAAACGTCTAATCTAAAATTTTAATTATTATTGTTTCTTCTTGGTCTTCTATCGCCACCTCTATCCGAACGCTCTCCTCTTGGAGCCGATTTCTTCTGTTGTTGACCTACAAGTGGAGTTAAGTCTCTTTTTCCATAAACTTCTCCTTTCATGATCCAGACTTTGATGCCTAGTCTTCCGTAAGTCGTGTGCGCTTCAGCCCAATGATAATCGATATCAGCTCTGAAAGTAGAAAGTGGAATTCTTCCGTCTTTGAAAGATTCACTTCTTGCCATTTCAGCTCCGTTCAAACGTCCAGAAACCATTACTTTGATTCCTTCCGCTCCCATTCTCATGCTACTTGCAATGGCCATCTTTACCGCTCTTCTGTAAGAAATACGGTTTTCAATTTGCTTTGCAATGCTATCTGCTACTAATACAGCGTCAAGTTCTGGTCTCTTGATTTCGAAAATATTGATTTGAACTTCCTTACCGGTAAGTTTTTTCAATTCTTCTTTCAATTTATCAACCTCTTGTCCTCCTTTCCCGATGATAAGTCCCGGTCTAGCAGTCGTAATTGTTACAGTTACTAATTTTAAGGTTCTATCGATGTAGATTTTTGAAACCCCACCTTTAGATAATCTAGCATCAAGGTATCTTCTGATTTTATAGTCTTCTGCGATTCTGTCTCCATAATCTTTTCCACCATACCAGTTCGAATCCCATCCTCTGATGATACCTAATCTGTTACCAATTGGATTTGTCTTCTGTCCCATACCTTGATTAAATTTCTTTGTTCCCTAAAATTAATGTCACGTGGTTAGATCTCTTTCTGATTCTATGACCTCTTCCTTGTGGAGCCGGTCTTAGTCTCTTCAATTGTCTTGCACTATCCACGTAGATTTCTTTCACGATAAGGTTTGCTTCCTCAATGTCAGCCCCCTCGTTTTTCGTTTGCCAGTTTGCCATTGCAGAAAGCAAAAGCTTCTCCAATTTGTTTGACGCTTCTTTCTTAGAAAATTTAAGAATGTATAGAGCTTTGTCTACGCTTTCTCCTCTGATGATATCAGCAACTAATCTCATTTTTCTAGGAGAAGATGGGCAGTCGTTAAGACGGGCTTGTACCACGTCTTTCTTTGCTATTTTTTGAGCGATTGCGCTATCTTGTTTTCTTGATCCCATGATTATCTGCTACCTTTATTTTTGTTACCACCGTGACCTCTAAAAGATCTTGTCGGAGAAAATTCGCCTAACTTATGACCTACCATGTTTTCAGTCACGTATACAGGAATAAAAGATTTTCCATTGTGCACTGCGATGGTGTGTCCTACGAAGTCTGGAGAGATCATCGATGCTCTGGACCACGTTTTGATTACTGTCTTCTTACCAGACTCAATATTTGCCTGAACCTTCTTATCTAAAGTATGATGAATGAATGGTCCTTTTTTAAGTGATCTTGCCATAATTATTTTCTTTTAGATACGATGTAACGGTTAGAAACTTTGTTTTTCTTTCTGGTTTTGTACCCTTTGGCCGGCATTCCGTTTCTTGATCTTGGGTGTCCACCTGAAGAACGACCTTCACCACCACCCATTGGGTGATCGACTGGGTTCATTACAACCGCTCTCGTTCTAGGTCTTCTACCAAGCCATCTACTTCTACCTGCTTTACCAGAAACGGTAAGCATATGGTCGTGATTGGATACAGAACCAATCATTGCAAGACATTCCGTAAGGATCATTCTAGACTCCCCTGAAGGAAGTTTAACGATCGCGTATTTTCCGTCTCTTGAAGTTAATTGTGCGGATGAACCTGCAGATCTCGCAAGGATTGCTCCTTGTCCTGGTCTAAGTTCTACACAAGAAATCACAGTACCTAAAGGTACGTTCTTTAACTTCATTACGTTCCCTACATTAGGTTCCGCTGATTCTGAAGACACTACTTTTTGATCCACTTGGATACCTGCAGGAGCGATGATGTATCTCTTCTCTCCATCTGTGTATTCTAGAAGTGCGATAAAAGCAGTTCTGTTTGGATCGTACTCTACAGACTTAACGGTTGCTTCAACGTCAAATTTATTTCTTTTGAAGTCGATAATTCTGTATTTCTTTTTGTGTCCACCTCCGGTGTAACGCATGGTCATTTTACCAGTTTGGTTACGTCCGCCTGACTTTTTAATACCAACAGTTAGAGACTTCTCTGGTTTGTTGGTAGTAATTTCCTCAAAGTTATTTACAACTCTGAATCTCTGTCCCGGGGTGATAGGTTTTAATTTTCTAACAGACATTACTATTATTTATACTATTAATACTTATTTATACTGAAAAAATATCTAGTACTTCCCCTTCTTGAAGGGTAATTACTGCTTTTTTCAATTTGTTTGTCTTTCCTACTTGAAGACCCTTTTTTGTGTGTTTCGCAGAAACTTTAGGCGCATAAATCATGGTTCTAACGTCCGCTACTTTCACTCCGTAAGCTTCTTCTACAGCCCCTTTAATTTGGATTTTATTCGCCTTAGTATCTACTAAGAAAGAATAAGCCCCTCTTAATTCGGTAAGGTAGTTGGCTTTCTCTGAAATAACTGGTTTAATAATAACTGACATGATTTATTTCTTTAAGTTTTCCTGGAATTTTTCAATTGCACCTTCGAAGAAAATAATCTCACCTGCATTTACAAGATCGTAAGAACTAATCTCAGTATAGCTCAATACTCTTGTTTTAGGTAAATTTCTTGAAGATAAATACACATTCTTATTCGCTTCAGGAAGAATGAACAGAGACTTCTTACCGTTCAATTCCAATGCGTTCAATACGCTGATGAAATCTTTGGTTTTAGGAGCGTTCAAGCTCAAATCTTCAAGGACTTTAATGCTGTTGTCTTTCAGCTTCTGTGAAAGAACAGATTTTTTAGCAAGTCTCTTAAGCGCTTTGTTCAATTTGAATCTGTAGTCTCTTGGTTTTGGACCAAAAATACGTCCTCCTCCTTTGAAGATTGGTGATTTGATATCCCCGTAACGTGCAGATCCAGATCCTTTTTGTTTCTTAAGTTTCTTAGTAGAACCGGTAATTTCGCTTCTTTCTTTCGACTTATGGGTTCCCTGTCTTTGTGCAGCCAGGTATTGTTTTACTTCTAAGTAAACCGCGTGTTGGTTAGGCTCAATTCCGAAAACAGATTCGTCAAGAGTAACTTTTCTTCCGGTTTCTTTCCCTGAATTATTTAATACTACTAGTTCCATCTTCTTACAATTACATATGAATTTTTAGCCCCTGGAACAGCACCTTTTACAACTAAAAGATTTTGTTCTTCATCCACTTTTAACACCTGAAGGTTTTGAACCGTCACTTGCTTACCTCCCATTCTTCCGGCCATTCTCATGCCCTTGAATACTCTAGATGGGTCAGAACCTGCTCCAATGGAACCTGGTGCTCTTAGTCGGTTATGCTGACCGTGAGTCGCTTGCATAACACCCGCAAAGTTGTGTCTTTTTACTACCCCTTGGAATCCTTTACCTTTAGAGGTACCGGTTACATCCACGTACTCTCCTTCTCCAAAAAGTTTTACATTTACTTCATCTCCAACGCTTAATTCCGTAGATCCGTGTACGAATTCTACCAATTTAGCTTTTGGAGTAGAACCTGCCTTTTTAAAATGGCCGGCTAACGCTTTACCAACGTTCTTTTCACTCTTGTCATCGAAACCTAGCTGCACGGCGCTATAGCCATCAGCTTCTACGGTTCTGACCTGTAAAACCGAGCAAGGCCCCGCCTGAATAACGGTACACGGAATGTTTTTTCCGCTTTCGTCAAACAGGGAAGTCATCCCGATTTTTTTTCCAATAATACCTGACATTATTTAATATATAGTTACTGTTTTCAACGATTTCATTTCGGTTTGTAAGTGATTTCTATGATTCAATTAGGCACACTTCTCCCCTAAAATGAGTGTGCAAATTTAAGGATATTTTTTTAACTGACAAACAGTGAGTTAAATTAATTTCAGAAAAATAACAAAGAATGTGCAAACTAGCTTTTGAATCTAGTGCTTAAACTCGGAAGAGCTCCCGTTCAGAGCTTTAGCTTTATTTTAGTTTTCGTGCGCGGTTCCACCAGATCAAAAATCCACTCAATGGAAGTAATGCGCCAATCAAAGTGACGATAAAGTATACAATAATACCAGAGAGTCCCATGATTTCGCCCGTATGAAGCGGTTTTGCTAAAGCAGAAAACTGTTTGTTTAGGGGCTTGTCTAGAAAAATCTCTTTGGTCTGTAGCCCCCCAGTTCGATCAAAACTAAGTTCATCCTCCACAATGAAGCGAAGTGTATTCTCATTATGCCTCCTCTTCACCATGAAGCGAGGGTTTTCAGAGTTCGGGAATTCTATGGTAAGACTTGCCTTGGCTGGAAATTCTTTTTGAACCTTATCTACAATTTCCGCGAGCGTGGCTGTTTTTTGCTCAGGCACTTGCTTCTTTTCATCTTGTCTCTTCAGCATGTCTTGCATCAGGGCAGCAAAATCCCCTGAACCTTCTAATTCGTTCTCAGAATTAATTTGACTTAGAGCCTCTCCCCCAAGAGCTACGATAAGTCCACTCTTTACCCACGGATAAGTAACGTAAATTCCAGTCACCGAAATAAAAGCGAGTAGCAGCATGGAATAAAACCCAACCACTTTATGAAAATCATAATTTACTCTCTGAAATTTAGCCCTAAATTTTATCGTAAAACTTTGCTTAAGATACTTAAGTTTTTTGGGTAGCCATAGAACAAAACCGCTCAGCATTAAAAACAAGAACATAAGAACCCCCACCCCTAAGATTTGGCGCCCAAAATCGCCCAAGAGAAAGGTTCGGTGAAAATCAAGTACGACTTGAAAAAAGGAATCCAGTGCTGCATCGCTTGTTCCCAGCTCTTTTTGCGTATAGGGATTAAAATACGTGCTTTTTAAATTTTCTTGCTTATCAAAATAGGAAAAGCTCCATGCGCGATCAGCCTCCTTTGGCAAATGAATGCTATTGAGTTTATGGTCCTTAGCCTCTAATAGATCCTGTAGCTTCTTTGGACTAATGGGCTTCTGTCCCTTCGCTTGTACAAAAACTTTATCCGAGTTATAGTACTCAATAATTTGCGTTTTAAAGGAGTAAAGGCAGCCTGAAATACACAGCAGCATAATGACGACTCCGCTAAGTAGCCCTAACCATAAATGAGAAAGAAACATGAAGTACTTCAGACGACTCTCCTTCTTTCGGCGTTTTCGAAATAAACTCTTCTTTACGTTGCTCATGACTATATTTACAGAAAGCTGAACCTCTAAAGGTTCAACTTTCCGTAATTAAATTAAAGGGATGAAAATAGACTTACTTAAAGTCACTTACTTTTTGCTAGTATTAGAAATATCTTTCACGACTTCCGTATAGGCCGCTTTTTGTTCTGGGCTTAAAACGGACTCAATCGCTGCTTTTCTTTGCGCATCAAACTTCGTCCAATATTCTTTGCCAAGTTCGGGATTGCCATGATACAAGTCGTGCGCATCGGAATAGGACTTCTCAAAAGCATCATTCGCCGCATTGACCACTTGCATTTGGGATTCATCCAATTGCGCTTCAGATTGAATCAGGGCCAAAGTCGCATTGTTGTACCTTGGTCTCTTTCTTGTGTTCTCATCTACAAACTTACTGTACTTCGCCATTTGCTCAGGGGTTAAAATCTTCGCTACTTCCCCATCTTGACTCGCTTGGAACTCTTCGTATTTAGAGAAAAGAGTGACACGGTCCGGGTGTTCACCAAGGGTCGCTCGGAAGCTCTTACGAGACTCATCGTATTTGTCGGTGATGGCTTTAAAGGTCGTTGAGGTTTCACTATCCAAATTCAATTCTTTTTGAATGATAGAATAGTCAGCCATTCTTTTCTTTCCTTCTTTTGAACAAGCCACTACGAGCATGACAAGAGCAAAAGACAACAGAGTTTTGATTAATTTCATTTTTTCAGTTTTATAAGATTAGAATTTATATGTCAATTGTACAGAAGCATTGCGCGGTTGAATCTGATCCAAATAGCCTCCTCGGAAATAAGAACTATAATTCACCACATCGGTTAAGTTGTTAAGGAAAACTCTCAGTCCGAGATTTCCCATTTGGTATCCTACTTGCGCTTCGAGTGTAGCATAGCTATCAAGTTCAAACGGTTTCACTCCGGGTTCCACGGAATTTACGTGGGTCGATTGGATGGTTTTCTTTGTGTAATTGTCCACCGGTCTCGCCCCCACAAAATAAGCACCGACTCCGAAATCAAGACCTCGAAGTGTCCCTTCGTTAAATTTGTAGTTTACCCATCCGTTCGCAGTGTGTGAAGGAGTGTTCATAGGAGCAGAATCGTCCATATAGGCAGGAGATTCCTTATACTTCGCATCTAAGTACGAGTACCCAGCCATCACCTGCAGATTGGTCATTACCTTACCAATTAGTTCTAAATCCACACCCGAACGAACCAGTTTCCCCGCAAGACCATAAAGACCTGTCGACTGTCCTTGTTCATTTAAGATGGTGTAGGAAAGATTGTCTGTATTCATATGAAACAAAGTCACATTGAATCTAAGTTTTTCTTGGAACCAGTCCGATTTCAATCCGGCCTCAACTTGATCTGTTCTTTCTGACCCTACAATTCCACCTCCTTCAAGAGGATTGTTTGCACCTCGTAAAGAAGTGGTTGAAGTATAGGACGCGAAGATATTCATATTCTCTCGTGGGGAAACCATTAAACCTAAGGTCGGGTTCCAAGCATCTTTTACAGTTTCTGCATCGAGTCCATTCAAATGGCTATAGCGAAGTCCAAGAACTGCTTTTAAGAATGGATTGATTGTGATCACGTCTTGTGCAATAAGTCCGTAGGTACTGTTTTTTGTATTGACAGCATCCGGTCTCGATCCAAAATCAAGATTGACTCCTGCAGGAAGTGTATTGTTAATTTTCTCGAGTACATTGATTTGATCGACATTCGACTTGGTCGCATACGAATAGGTATCCACATTGGATTGCGTCCAGTCAAACCCTGTTTGAAACGTATGCTTAATAGAGCCCGTATACACATCTTGTCCAATGAAATCGAATTGCAACGTTTGGTTGTTGTCTTCTCTTTCGCTTCGTCCTAAAGAACGAGACAAAATAGCGTACCCCGTCGAACTCGATCCTTTTCCTAGGGAAGAAGAAATATTGTCATTTGTATAAGAAGAATTGTAATAAGCAGCGCGTAACTTCAATTTATCACTTAGTCGGTGAGTAAAATTCGTCGCTAAATTAATAGTCGTGGTATGGCTATTGTCCGTTTTGAAACCTAAAAAGTTTCCTTTTGGCATTTCGTAAATGTGATTTTCACTTCCAGGGCCTAAGTTCACGGTCCCTCGGTCTGGAGTTAAATTGGAATTGAAATAATCCATTTCCACACTTACTTCCGTTCGATCGCTTATTCGGTAAGCGACGGAAGGATTAATGTAAACTCTTTCTCCCTGAACATTGTCTCTAAAGCTCTGGTTGTTTTGATACGAAGCATTTAGTCTAACTCCTACTTTCTTTGCAGGGTCCAGAACACGTTGTACATCGAGAAAACCTCTGTATAAATCCCAACTTCCGTAACGCACTCCCACACTTCCCTTGTTAATGAAATGCGGTTTCTTAGTCACAATATTAATCACTCCCCCAGCATCTCCTAATCCACTAGCCACTCCTTGGGTAACGGCGGCCGATCCTTTAATTACTTGGATGGATTCTACTCCTTGCATATCCGTTAGCATAGAGCTCGTTCTAAAATCACTGTCCATGCGAACTCCATTTTTAAGTACAGGTACTCCGCGGTATCCACGGATTGTCATACTTTCCTTAGTTCCGCCATAAGAGGCAAATTGCGTAACGCCTGGAATGTTCTTTACGACATCGGTTACACTAAGTCCCCCTAAGTCTTCAATCACTTTGGAAGAAAGAACTGATATGCTTTGAATTTGATCTCTAGTTTTGAGAGGCATACGAGTAATCATCTCAAGACCTTCCGGCTGGGCAGCACTGGCTCCAAATAAGTTTACCTCTTCTATTTGTGTTACGGCCGGGATAGAATCCTTTTTTTGTTGGGCAAAGATCCCCATAGATCCTAAGACAGCGGCAATAATTATTGATTTTCTCATAAGTAACTGTCGTTTTTTTCGATGCCCAAAATTACAATTTTTAATTAGTCTAAATAAGGACTTAGAATGACAAATATCAGTTATTTAAAATTAATCTAGAACTATTCTAAATAAGATTGGCTAATTTAGAATTGGAAGTACCAAAAAAAAACCGCTCCAAAGAGCGGTTTTGAGTTATAGTGAGTAAACAAGGATCATACTTTGATCTCAACGTCTACTCCACTTGGAAGTTCTAGCTTCATTAGAGCATCAACCGTTTTCGAAGAAGAAGAGTAGATATCCATTAGACGCTTGTGTGCGGACAATTGGAATTGCTCTCTCGCTTTCTTGTTCACGTGAGGAGATCTTAACACAGTAAAGATTCTCTTGTTGGTTGGCAATGGAATAGGTCCATTTACAACAGCCCCTGTAGCTTTTACAGTTTTTACGATTTTCTCAGCAGATTTATCTACTAAATTGTAATCGTAAGACTTAAGTTTTATTCTAATTCTTTGTGACATTTTAATCTAATTTTAAAAATTAACCTTTAGCTTTCGCGATTACATCTTCAGCAATATTGTTAGGTGCTGCTTCGTATTTCTCGAACTCCATGGAAGAGGTTGCTCTACCAGAAGACAAGGTTCTTAACGAAGTCACATAACCAAACATTTCAGAAAGTGGGACAAATGCTTTAATTACTTTCGCATTGTTTCTATCGTCCATACCGTTTACGGTTCCTCTTCTTCTGTTAAGGTCCCCTACGATATCTCCCATGTATTCTTCAGGAGTCACTACTTCAAGTTTCATGATCGGTTCCATGATCACGGCTTTCGCTGCTCTACCGGATTCTCTGAATCCCATTTTCGCTGCAAGTTCAAAAGAAAGTTGATCCGAGTCCACTGCGTGGAAAGATCCGTCTTTCAGTGTAATTTTCATGGACTCTACTTCGAATCCAGCCAAAGGACCGTTTTTCATAGATTCCTTAAATCCTTTCTCAACCGATGGAATGAATTCTTTTGGAATGTTACCTCCTTTAATTTCATTCACAAAGGTAAGACCTGGTTTGTCTTCGTCTGCAGGACCAATTTCAAATACAATGTCAGCAAATTTACCACGTCCACCCGATTGCTTTTTATAAACTTCACGGTGAGATGCTTTCGCAGTAAGTGCTTCTTTGTACTCTACTTGAGGTTGACCTTGATTTACTTCCACTTTGAATTCGCGTCTCATACGGTCTACGATGATATCTAAGTGAAGCTCTCCCATTCCGGAGATGATCGTTTGACCTGAAGCTTCGTCTGTTTTTACTTGGAATGTTGGATCTTCTTCTGCTAATTTAGCAAGAGCGTTCCCCATTTTATCCTGGTCCGCTTTTGTTTTCGGCTCTACTGCAATCCCGATCACTGGATCTGGGAACAACATAGATTCTAAAACAATTGGGTTTTTCTCATCAGAAAGAGTATCTCCTGTTTTGATATCTTTAAATCCAACAGCAGCACCAATATCTCCAGCCTCGATATACTCCACTGGATTTTGCTTGTTTGCGTGCATTTGGTAGATTCTAGAGATTCTCTCTTTGTTACCTGATCTGTTGTTAAGAACGTAAGATCCTGCATCCAATCTTCCAGAATAAGCTCTGAAGAATGCTAAACGTCCCACAAATGGATCCGTCGCAATTTTAAACGCTAACGCAGCGAATGGTTCGGTTACGTCAGGTCTTCTTGTAATAGGCTCGTCTGTTTTTGGATCGGTTCCATCAATCGCTTCTTTATCCATTGGAGAAGGAAGGTATTTACATACCGCATCCAGCATAAACTGAACTCCTTTGTTCTTGAATGAAGAACCACAAGTCATTGGGATAATCGACATATCGATTGTCGCTTTTCTTAGGGCTTCGTTGATTTCGTCTTCTGAAATAGAATCTGGATCTTCGAAGAATTTCTCCATTAGAGTGTCGTCATAATCCGCTACTGCTTCTACTAACTTCTCTCTATATTCGTGAACTTCTTCTTTCATATCCTCTGGAATTGGCACTACGTCAAAGGTTGCCCCTTGTGTATTGTCATGCCAAACGATCGCTCTGTTCTTGATAAGGTCTACAACCCCAACAAAGTCTTCTTCTGCACCAATAGGAAGTACGATTGGAACGGCATTCGATCCAAGCATTTCTTTTACTTGCTTCACTACCATTAAGAAGTCTGCACCTTGACGGTCCATCTTATTAACGAATCCCATACGGGCTACTTTGTAGTTGTCTGCAAGTCTCCAGTTCGTTTCCGATTGAGGCTCCACACCGTCTACGGCAGAGAATAAGAAAACAAGACCGTCAAGTACTCTTAACGAGCGGTTTACCTCTACGGTAAAGTCAACGTGTCCCGGGGTATCAATAATATTGAAGTGGTAATCTTTTGACTCAGGTGTAGGTTGTCCGTCTTTACGAGGGAACACCCAACTACAAGTAGTTGCTGCAGATTGGATTGTAATCCCTCTTTCAGCTTCCTGCTCCATCCAGTCCATCTGAGAAGAACCTTCGTGGGTTTCTCCCAGTTTGTGAGTTTTACCCGTATAGAATAAAATTCTTTCTGTCGTGGTGGTTTTACCTGCATCAATGTGAGCAGCGATACCAATATTTCTTGTGTATTTAAGGTCTCTTGCCATTTCAGATTAGAATTTAAAGTGTGAGAACGCTTTGTTGGCTTCTGCCATTTTGTGCGTATCGGATTTCTTCTTGTAAGCAGCACCTTCTTCTTTTGCAGCCGCGATAATTTCAGTCGCTAACTTAAGAGCCATTGATTTATCGTTTCTTGCTTTAGAATATTTGATTAACCATTTCATGGCCATTGAAATTTTTCTGTCTGCACGAATCGGCATTGGAATTTGGAAGTTTGCACCCCCAACTCTTCTTGAACGTACTTCTACGTGTGGCATTACATTGGTTAGCGCATCTTTCCAGATGTCAAGAGAAGTCTTTTCAGTTTCTCCTTTTTTCGCTTCTACTAAATCTAATGCATCGTAGAATATCTTAAATGCGATCGATTTCTTACCATCGAGCATTAAGTTATTTACAAATCGTGTTACCAGTTGATCATTAAACTTCGGATCCGGTAACAACGGTCTTTTTTTCGCTTTTGTCTTTCTCATTGTTTCGTTTCTAAATAATTAATGATTACTTTTTCTTACCAGTTGCAGCCGCTTGACCTGGTTTTGGTCTCTTAGCTCCATACTTGGATCTTCTTTGGGTTCTTCCGTTAACACCAGCGGTGTCTAAGGCTCCTCTAACAATGTGATAACGTACTCCCGGTAGGTCTTTCACCCTTCCTCCACGTACCAATACTATCGAGTGCTCTTGAAGATTGTGTCCTTCGCCCGGGATATAAGCGTTGACTTCCTTCCCATTAGAAAGTCTTACCCTTGCAACTTTTCTAAGTGCAGAGTTCGGTTTCTTAGGAGTAGTCGTATATACTCTCGTACATACTCCTCGTCTTTGTGGACTGGATTCAAGGGCAGCCGATTTGCTCTTCTTGGCAAGCGTGGCTCTTCCTTTTCTAACTAATTGTTGAATAGTAGGCATTTAATTGCTTTTTATTTTAGGGTGCAAAAGTAGTGAATATTTTTTATTTGGCAATAGCTCTTGCCATAATTTCAACATTTGCCTCGCTTCATAGTCAATGAATTACCCCAGATTTTCCCAAACATAAATGGTGGACCCCTTGTGATTTGGAGGATCAAAGGTCTATCTCAATCAAAAAGTAGAGGGTGAACAGGAACATAATCAAAGTTCACACTTCGCAAATCATATTGAATATCATGCAGATTGAAACCTTCTATTCGATGCTTTGGGTATCGCCATCGATTCTTCCTACCTTTGTCTTAATCAAACAAGAAACTTAAAAACAAGCGATATGAAAAGACATGCTATTATCGGTCTGGCTAAGGCCGACTGCGAAGAAATCGCAGGTAAATTAAATACTCTACTTGCCAATTACTCTATTTTTTACCAAAACACAAGAGGGGCTCATTGGAACATTACAGGAGATCAATTTTTCACCTTGCATCCCAAATTTGAAGAGCTTTACAATAATTTAGTTTTAAAAATTGATGAAATCGCAGAGCGAATTCTAACCCTCGATGGGACTCCCCTACACAACTATTCAGATTATCTTGAAATCTCAACGATCAAGGAAAGTAAGGAAGTGAGCGACCCTGTAAAAGCGGTCGAAAACATTCTACACTCTTTTAAAATCGTGATTGATTTGCAGAGAGAACTTCTCGATTTGAGCGAAAAAGCAGGAGACGAAGGAACCAACTCTCAAATGAGTGATTATGTGACCGAACAAGAAAAAGAAGTATGGATGTATAATGCGTATTTAAGAAAATAAAAGCTTTATCCAAGTTTTTCGAAAATCGCCCCTCGTGGCGATTTTTTTATGATCTGTTTCGTTACATTTGTATTTACTTAGTAAACAATATATGGCAGACGTTCGATTCAACTCCATCCTAGACAATGATTTCTACAAATTCACAATGCAAAATGCAGTTGTAAAACTGTTTCCTACCCAAAGTGTAAAATACGAATTCATCAACCGGGGGCAACACTTCTTTCCTCCCGGATTTGCGCAGGAGCTCCGTCAGGCCGTAAACGCAATGGCAGAACTTAAGTTAACCAAAGCAGAAAAGTCCTATCTGCAAACCACATGTCCCTACATTGACCTTCCGTATCTTGACTTTTTAGAAGGTTACCATTACGATCCTTCAGAGGTCCATATTGAACAGGAGGGAAATGAACTGAAAGTTTGGGTCGAGGGCCTATGGTATCGAACAATCCTTTGGGAGGTCCCCCTTTTAGCTCTTATCTCCGAACTCCATTATGTTCTAAATCATATGGAAAGAGATTCCAACGAAACGGTCATCGAAACGACGGATCGAAAAGCACAAAAACTGGTTGAACTTGGGGTCACTTTTGCAGAGTTTGGCACCCGTCGTCGCCACTCCTACAAAGTGCACGACATGGTTGTGAACTCCCTGGTTCAAAATCAAAACACGAAATTCACGGGAAGCTCAAACGTTCACTTCGCAATGAAATATGGAGTGAAGCCCATTGGGACGCATGCGCACGAATGGTTCATGTTCCATGGGGCGGAGTTTGGATTTAAAATGGCAAACAAACTCGCCTTAGAACATTGGGTGGATATCTACCGCGGGGATCTAGGAGTCGCTCTTTCGGACACCTACACCACGGAAGTGTTTTTTCAGCAATTTGACAAAAAGTTTGCAAAACTATTTGATGGAGTCCGTCACGACAGTGGAGATCCTATGGAATTCGCAGACATGACCATTGCCCATTACGTAAACAATGGAATCAACCCACTCTATAAATACATCATCTTTTCCGATGGACTGAACCTAACCAAAGTGGAAGAAATTCGTAACTATTGCGAAGGAAAAATCGGCACTTCGTTTGGAATCGGCACCAACCTCACGAACGACGTGGGTCTAAAGCCCATGAACATTGTCATGAAGCTCATTGGAGTTCAAGGCCATAATGGAGATTGGATCCCCACAATCAAACTTTCTGACGAGCATGGCAAGTACACGGGTGATCCGAGTATGATTAAGCTTGCCAAAGAATTCTTACAAATAAAAGATTAGAAAATGCGCACTTTCCATCTCATTTTTGTTGGCCTGTTCTTTAGCTTTTGCTTTGCAAATGCACAAAACAAAGCAGCTGAGCAAGACAAGGAAATCCTAAACCCGAATTTTGACCAAAAACTAGCAGACTCCTTGGGCGCAGATGACTATGGAATGAAATCTTACATCTTGGTCATTCTAAAAACAGGACCTAAGGACAAGGAACTAACCGACCCTGTCCAAAGAGCAGAACTTTTCAAAGGCCATTTTGCAAATATAAATGCATTGGCAGATTCTGGAAAACTGGTGATTGCAGGTCCGTTTTCGACTGCAAACACACGAAAGTATCGCGGAATTTTTCTTCTAAATTGCAAGACAGAGGAGGAGGCAAAAGAACTATTGAAGGGCGACCCCACGCTGAGTGAAGGGATCTTTGAAGCTGAGATTTTACCCTGGTATGGCTCTGCCGCTATAGGTACCCACCTAAAAATTCACAAGAAAATCGCGAAACAAAACCCCTAAGGAATCCCCTAGCTTTGCTCTTGATTGTACTCACATAGTTTCGTACTTTTGAACCATGGAAACCATATATCTGATTGTAGGACTCGTACTGGGTATTTTACTCGGCGGTCTAATCGCCTATTTTTTAAACAAATCTTCGAGCGTAAAGCGAAGTCAATTTGAAGATTTGAATGAGAAATTCATTCAAATTAGAACAGAACAGCAAAATGCGATCAAACAAATGGAGCATTTGCAAGGGCAACTCGAGCAGGATCAAGCTAAAAGAAAGGAGCTAGAAGCTGCGTTAGAGATAGCCCGAGAGACTCAGGCCGGTATCCATGCAAAATTTGAAAGTCAAACCCAACACTACGATGAAGAAAAAGAGCGCACGAAAGATCTTTTAGCTCAATTAGAAACTTTCCGAACGGAGGAGCAAACCTTATTTGGACAAAAAACGCAACTCTTTGAAGAAAACAAGCAACTGCGCAGCAAAATCGAATCCCATGTCCAGGAAGTAGAAAAACTACATGAGCAGTCCAAACAGCAGTTTGAAAATCTCGCCAATAAAATCTTTGAAGAGAAATCAACCAAATTTTCCCAGACGACCCAATCCAATCTCAAACTAATCCTCGAGCCCTTTCAAGACAAGATTCAAGAACTTAAAACCAAAGTAAGCGAATCTTATGAAAAGGAGTCTAAGGAACGATTCTCCCTTGGAGAAAAAGTAAAGGAACTAGCCCAACTAAATCAACAAATTTCCCAAGATGCGAAAAACCTAACGCGCGCCTTAAAAGGAGAAAGCAAAACCCAAGGAAACTGGGGCGAAATGATTTTGGAGAGCATACTAGAAAAGTCCGGACTGGTAAAAGGACGGGAGTACTTCATGGAGCATCAATTAACTGACCAAGATCAAAAAGCACTCTTTTCCGAGTTCTCTGGAAAGAAAATGCGTCCGGATGCGGTGGTTAAATACCCAGACGATCGCAGTGTCATCATTGACTCCAAAGTTTCTTTAACGGCCTACTCAGCCCTAATTGACGAAACCGATCCCGACACGTACGAATCGCATCTAAAGCTGCATGTAGGTTCTATGAAGAATCACATCCTCCAACTCTCTCAAAAAGCGTACGATGATTATGGGAAATCCCTAGACTTCGTAATGATGTTCGTTCCTAACGAAGCCGCCTATATTGCAGCTATGCAGCACGATTCTACTCTTTGGAATTACGCCTACGACAAAAGAATTCTGCTTCTCAGTCCAAACAACTTGATCACTTCGCTTAAGCTAATTGCAGATTTGTGGAAACGGGAATACCAAAATCGAAATGCGATTGAAATTGCGGAAAGAGGCACTAAACTTTACGACAAGTTCGTCTCGTTCGTGGAAAACCTAGAAAAGGTTGGGAAAAACATAGATGCTGCTCAAAACACATACAACGAAGCCTACAAGCAACTTAACACCGGAAGAGACAATTTGATTCATCAAACCCAAAAAATGAAAGCGCTGGGAATCAAAAGCAAAAAAGAATTCTCGCAAACCATAATTGAACAGTCCGAAGTCGGCAATGATGCCACCCTAGAAAACCATACGAATGAGAATTGAAAGTGCGCAAAATGAAAAAATAAAGACCCTCACTCGACTTTTGACGAAAAATCAAGAGCGCAAAAAACAAGGAATCTTTTTTGTAGAAGGTAGACAGGAGAATAAAAGAGCTCTTGATTTCCACTACGAGCCCCTTGAGTTTTATATATGCGAAGATTACTACCACGAACCTCTTCCGAATTCAAAAATTTATCTTGTTTCCTCTACGGTCTACGAAAAGATTGCCTATAGGGGAAGTTCCGAAGGGATCCTAGGTGTCTACAAAGCAAAAGAAAGTGAACTATCCGAGTACAAACCCGCTTCCAACGCCTCAGTTATTGTTCTGGAAGGAATTGAAAAGCCAGGCAATCTAGGAGCCATTCTTCGCAGCTGCGAGGCTTTTGGTATCGATGCGTTAATTATCAGCGATCCAAAGGTAGATTTATACAATCCTAACGTAATTCGTTCTAGTGTGGGTTGTTTGTTTGGGCTTCAGGTCTACACTTCAAACAATGAAGAGTTGCACTCGTTTTTGCAAGAAAATAGCTTTCAGATCCTAACCACCTTAATGGACCAAACGTCCAAGTCACTTCCTTCCAAAGATCTAACAAAAAAATCAGCCATCCTCTTCGGGACTGAGCATTCAGGACTCTCCTCATTTTGGGAAAACAAGGGCCAAAACACTCTTATTCCTATGGTAGGTACCATTGACTCACTCAACTTAAGCAATGCCGTTGCAATAAGCTGTTATGAGATCGTAAGGCAAAAAATGGAAAAATAGATAATTGCATCTAAAGCCTAAACATAAAAAAGCCATCCTACCTAAGGTAAGATGGCTTTAGCTTTTCTAAACTAGTGACTAGTTAGTTGCTTCTTCAGCAGCTTCAACAGCAGTTGCAGCAGCTTCTTCAGCAACAGTAGCAGCAGAATCAGCAACTACGTTTGCAGAGTCAACTACAGCTTCAGCTGAATCAACTACAGCAGCAGTAGAATCTACTACTTCAGCAGCAGTGTCAACAGTTTCAGTTTTGTTACAAGCTACAAGAGCTAAAGCAGCGATACCCGCTACGAATAATGACTTTTTCATAATAAATTATTGTTTTAAAAATTGTTTTTTTAATTAAGCGTGCAAATGTAATTCATTTTTTAATACGTCGCACTTTTTTTTATCCATTTCTGGAATAAAAAGGATTTTCTACTAATTAGTAGCTTCCTTAACTGCTTTCTTAGCTTCGTTTGCAGCTTTCACAGTTGCATCCGCAGCTCCTTCCGCAGCATCAGCAGCTCCTTTCGCAGCGTCCTTTGCTATTTCAGCACCCGCCGCAGTCGTTGCAGCCGCAGCATCTTTAGCAGCGTCAACCGTTGCAGTTGCAGCAGAATCAATAACAGATGCAGCCGAATCCGCAATTACAGCAGCCGAATCAGCTAGTGCATTTGCAGTTGAATCTGCAGCGTTCGCAGTTTCTACAGTTTCTGTTTTCTTACATGCTACTAAGGTAAGTGCAGCAAATCCAGCTAGGAATAATGATTTTTTCATAATAAGGTGTTTGGTTTGATTTGATTTCCTATTTTTGTTATTCAATCTAGGATTCGCTCTAAAGCACATCTTCAATTGAACAATACAAAGGTATATCGGATACCAAACTTGTTTATGAAAATTGATTGTATTATATTTGTAAAATCAATTTACAATTTTGTATAACTGAAAACCAACGACTTAAATACTAAACATCTACTTTGAGCGATTTAGATTTATTGCATTTTGAACAGCTTAAAACGGAGATTCAGGCAAAATACTTAGAATCACACACTCCGTCTGAAGAAAATATAGCCCATTGGAAAGGAATCGACATCATTTATTTCCAAGAAGATTTGCGTCAAAAGGTGAAAGGAAACATCAGTGAGAAATCATTTTACACCTATTTCAAGAATTCACCCGTTACCAAACTACCCCGCATCGACATTCTAAACTTACTGTCCGATTACGCTGGATACTCTTCTTGGTATGAATTTAAAAAGAAACACCTTTACGCTGATGAAATTCTCTCGGAACTAGAAAATGAAGAAGCGAGCCCAATGACTCACAGTCCTTCTTCCGAATCAAATCTCACGGAGGAACGAGACCCAAAGATTCCTAGCTCTCCTACAAAAATAGAGTCTCAGCCTTCTGAAATGGTTGAATTGGACGCTTCACTCTCTAAAGTCACGAACCACCTAACGGTCCCTGAAAAAAAACAGGAATCAAAAATAGAACTGGGAACAGCAAAAATGTGGTATGGGATTGCGGGACTGGCCTTTATCGCACTCGCAGCGGTGATTTTCCTTTACAAAGACGAGCTCTTCACAAAGGAATATTATTACAACTTTATTGATTCCGATCGAAATTCCAAAATAAACGCGGAACTTCAGGTACAGATTTTGAAAAAAGATGAATCTCCAATTTTATACAATGCGAAACCAAACGAACCGTTCGTGTATCGAAATCCCGAAGGCTCCACGCTCACAATGGTTGTTTCGTCTCCGTACTACCGAACCGACACAATTCGTAGAAACTTAAAAACGGCCCCAGAAAGTGAAATCATTGAGCTAAAGCCGAACGATTATGCGATTATGCTCTATTATTACTCTAATTCCATTCAGGACATTAAGAGAAAGCGGGAGAGCTTAAACTTTCTAATCAGTCAAGACGCCCTTATCTATCAAGTCTATGACAACGACACTTATGGGATTGAAACACTTGACAAATCTCGATATATCAATTTGGTAACTACTCCAACGACTTCTTTAAAGAATATGGAGGTAATCGACACAAAAATGGAAAAAGGTAAGATTGTCTTAATTAAATTTAGAATTACAAACCATGAAGAACTTTAATCCATACGTATTACTCTTTGCCCTTGCCTTTTTAGTATTAGCCTGCAAAAAAGACAAACACGAACTATCACTTGAAAATGTAAAGTACAACAATAACAAGTCCTCTTATCCAAGTGCAAATATGGACAGTGCCCAGGCTATTAATTCCATTACGAAACAAAAAGTACAGGAGGTTATTGATCTTTCGATCCTGTATAGTTCGGGTAAACAAGATACAGAGATTGATTCCGCAATGTACTCTCAACTGCAGGGCTACTTCTTTAAGGCGGATTCAACTACATTGCAACCGTTGTTAAAGGAACTGGATAGCTTCCAAGTGAGAGCTGCAAAAGTGCATAACCTCAGCGTTTATGAAAAAATTCACGAAAATGACACGTTAAATTTTGCGAAATTTGATGTGGAATATTTCTCAGCACAAAATAGATCGATCGCTAGGAAACAGCGTGAGGCGCAGTATGTTCTCGTATCAACGCCCAAACAATTTCAGAAGGAATTTAAATTCTTTTTTCTCAACTTCTATCAAACGCCGATAAAAGACAGTACTTCTCTAGGAGTCACTAAGTAATCAAGTGGAACGTCCGAATCGTATACATCCTCTACGGGTTGTACCGGGTCAAAGTAACCCACCCCCACTTTTTTCGTTTTTGCAGGAAGCGAAGCGAAGAATCGGTCGTAAAACCCTTTCCCATACCCAACACGATTGCCAAGCAAATCACAATACAGAAGTGGTGTGATGACTAGGTCGAAATCCTTTTCCCCACTATCCATTGTGCTTGTAGGTTCGAGTATCCCCCAAGAGTTAAGGGCCATTGGAGTCTCTCTTTTTAGCTCGATTGAAATAAGGGTGTCTCCGACCATCTTAGGAACAAAAACACGGATACCCCTTTCCAAAAAATAGGAAATAAAAAGCTCTGTATTCACTTCTTTAAATTTGGCAATGCTTAGGAAAAGATGCACCTTTTGAATCTCTGAAGGATCAAAGGCTTTAAGAAACCGATCAAAGATTTGTGTAGAATAAGACAAAACCTCATCGCTAGATAAGGTTTTTCTAAGTTCTAAATAATGTTGACGAATTTCACTTTTTGTCATTTCACACTTCTTTAACAGAGATTATATTGACTGGGCAAGCCTTGGCCGCCCTTTCACACGGCGTCAATGCTTCCGGAAAAGGGGTCTTCAAAGTGAAAAACCCTTTCTTATCTGTAGATTTCAAAAGTACCGATTTTCCATCTTTTTTAGACATTCGGAAATACTCAGGCGCAAACTCTGCACAGTAGTTGCATCCAATGCATTTATCTCTTTGTAGCGTAACAATCACCATAGTTCCGTTCCTTGCTTAAGCCTCAACAATTTTGTAAAGTTTGTCGGAAGGTCTTACTCTAAATTCTGTTTTGAAAGTAATCACATCCGCTTTGCTTGCCTTTTCTGCTTCTCCTTTCTCGTCAATTAGCATCCGTTCCACTACCATTTCTTGTGAACCGGTAGTTGGCCCTTGTATAAGAATTTTATCCCCTACACTTAAGTCGTACGCTTCAATTAAAAATTCAGCTACGTTGGATTTCGGATAAAAATGACGACCCTTTCCAATGTATACTTTTTTCTGTGTCGCACTAGAACCTGGATTCTCAGACCATTCGCCAAGCTCCTGTCCTAAATAGTACCCACTCCAAAAACCTCTATTGTAAACGGTTTCCAATCGGTCCATCCATCCTTTCACTTTCTCTTGACTAAACGAACCGTCTGCCACTGCGTCAATCGCTTCGCGGTAGCATTTTACGACTGTGGCCACATATTCTGGCGCACGTCCACGCCCCTCAATCTTCAGGACTTTTACACCGGCATCCACTACTTGATCTAAAAATCCAATGGTACATAGGTCTTTAGGAGACATCATGTATTCATTGTCTAATTCAATTTCAAATCCAGATTCTTGGTCGATTACCGTATATTTTTTTCTACAGTTTTGTTTGCAGGCACCTCTATTTGCTGATGAGTTACTGGAATGCAAACTAAGGTAACATTTTCCAGAAACCGCCATACAAAGGGCTCCATGTCCAAAAATTTCGATCTCAACAAGTTCTCCGTTAGGACCTCTAACCTCGTCTCTTTTTACCTGTTCACAAATCTTTTTTATTTGCGTTATGCTGAGCTCTCTACTCATGACCATCGTATCTGCAAACAGTGCATAGAATTTCACAGTTTCAATATTGGTGATGTTAATCTGAGTGGAGATGTGTACTTCAAGTCCAATTTGTCTCGCGTAGGAGATAACAGCTTGATCCATCGCGATCACAGCGGTAAGCTCGGCAGCCTTGGCTTTATCTAGTAAAGTTTTTATGATAGAAAGGTCGTGGTCATACACGATCGTATTGAGTGTCAAATAGGTACGCACTCCTTTTTCTTTGCAACGTCTCGATATTTCGGGAAGGTCGTCGATGGTAAAATTCATGGAAGCGCGAGCACGCATGTTTAACTGCTCCACACCAAAATAAATAGAATCCGCACCATTGTCAAGCGCAGCTTGCATGGCCGTAAAGTCTCCTGCGGGAGCCATCAATTCAATTTTTCCTGTATTTGTCATTATGATATCAAAAATTTTTGCAAAGATATGGTTTTAAATTTTGTGCAAGAACGACTGAAATCACTCAATTAAAGCCCCCTATCTTTCGGCAAAGGTATAGAACGCGAAGGAATACTCTAAAATAGTGATAAATCTTGTTAAAGTTCCGTTAAATATGAAACAACCGCTTTTGACTGCATACCTATTTAGTGTTAAATTTGCGATACATACCAATTAACTTAATAATGAGAAAGATAAAAATGACAGAGAAAGTCAAAAAAATGCTACCCTTTGCTCTTGTAGGGGTTATCTCAGGAGCTACCGTCTTTGGCGGTATTAAACTAGCCGAAAATCAGCAAGCAAGCTTGCAAGATTACTCTTATTTCGGTTCAACTAAAAACGACAGTGCTCACTTCGCTTCCCTCGGAGCAGCCAGTACAGGAACAGACTTCACCACAGCTGCAAAAATGACTGTACCGGCCGTGGTAACCATTAAAAATTACTCCACAAGATCCGCAGGACGTAGTTCTGAACAAGACATTTTCGAATGGTTCTTTGGGGAACGTGCTCAACCAAGACAACAACAACGTCCAGACAACATGCCAAGTGGAATGGGATCTGGAGTAATCATCTCACCCGATGGCTATATTATTTCAAATAACCACGTGGTGGCGGGCGCTTCTAAATTGGAAGTAGTTCTAAGTAACAAGAAAAGCTATACCGCGACTTTAGTAGGTACAGACCCAAACACAGATATCTCTTTATTAAAGATTGATGAAAAGGGATTGCCCTACTTGAATTTTGCAAACTCTGATCTTGTTGAAGTAGGTCAATGGGTACTTGCCGTTGGGAATCCTTTAGGGTTAAACTCCACTGCCACTGCCGGAATTATTTCAGCGAAAGGAAGAGGAATTGGAATTCTTTCCCAGGGATCCGCAACCAACCCGATTGAAAGTTTTCTTCAAACGGACGCAGCTATTAATATGGGGAACTCAGGAGGTGCCCTAGTCAATACAAACGGGGATCTAATTGGGATTAATTCTGCCATTGCCTCTACAAATGGTTACTACCAAGGGTATGGATTTGCAGTGCCTTCTAATCTTGCGCGTAAGATTGTGGAGGACATTAAAAAATTCGGTCTCGTTCAAAGAGGATTCTTAGGTGTAATGTCTGTTGATCTTTCCGACGAACAGCAAGTAGCTCTGTACAACCGAGAATACAAAACAAGTTTGAAGCCGGGTGTGGGAATCTACGTAAGAGAAGTTTCCGCAAAATCCGGGGCCGAAGATGCGGGATTAAAAGCAGGAGACATTATATACAAAGTGGACAACCAAAACATTACTGATTTCGCTGACCTATCTGTAGCAGTCGGTAGTAAAAGACCTGGGGATGCAGTAAATGTAACCTACAACCGTAATGGCAAAGAAAACACGGTTCGTGTGGTATTGAAAGACCAGAAAGGAAACACCTCGGTCCGTACTCGTGCCGATCTTACAGTGTCTGAAAAAATTGGAGCTGAATTCCAGCCCCTAAACGAAGGATTTAAGACTCGGTATGGGCTAAATAGCGGAGTTCTTGTCAGAAACGTGGTCCAAGGTGGAGAAATGGCTAAGATCGGAGTTGTGGACAACTACATCGTCATTGAGATCAACGGAAAACCCGTAAACTCCCAAAAAGACGTCGACAAAATACTTAACGGCTTTACCGGAAACGTTCAAGTGAAGTATGTCAATGAACGTGGCGGAATCTACACACAAGGATTTAAAATGCCGCAGTAAGAAACTTTCGTTTCTAATAAATATTTGAATTAAAAAAGGGCTTCGAATTACTTCGAAGCCCCTTTTCTATTGTAAAAAAATCTATTTAATTTTCTAAGGCCTTCTTTTCTTTTTTTCTTGCCTGTCTTTCCTTTCTATCGTAAATCACCTCGGTGATTTTGCCTCCAATCCACGAAAAAGGGAAAAAAGTTAAAAAGATGAGGATCTTATAAAAAGTAGGATGATAGGGGTTTACAATTACATCCATCATTGCGATAAACAAAAGGATGAACCCAATTAGGATGGCATAAGCAACCTTCGCATATTTCACCACAATCGCGGTCAAAACGCCACCTATTGTAGCACCAATCCCCGAAAGGAAAAGTAAGAAGACAAAGAAGGCATCATTGTCCTTCATGGAATAAAGAAAGTTCTCCCACGATTGAAATGCTGAAAACCGCTCATAGGTAATCCAATCCGGATTAATTCGAATACCGAAACTGATAATAAGACCTGCGATTCCCAGCCCTAATAGGACGGCAATTGTATTACGAAGGAAATTCATCTGATTAATTCTCGTAGGCAATCATCGATATTTCGACCTCAACATTTTTAGGCAAAGAAGATACTTGAACCGTTTCCCTAGCCGGTAAATTTTCAGGATTCAAATAAGACGCATACACTTCGTTCATAAGAGCAAAATCATCCATGTTGGTCAGAAAAATACTTGATTTGACCACATTTCTAAAATCCATTCCTGCCTCCTCGAGAATCGCCTGAAGGTTCTGCATCACTTGATGAGTCGCCTTTTCAATTCCTTCAATTAGCTTACCGCTAGCAGGATCTAATGGGATTTGACCTGAAATATAAAGAACTCCTTTTGCAAGAACAGCTTGTGAATAGGGACCTATTGCAGCGGGTGCTTTCGTCGTGTTTATATATTTTTTTTCCATAGTTGAATTTTTGCAAAGGTAATATTATTATTAAAATACTCGAAAGTCTAGAATTTTGAATTCGGTTCTGTAAAGCTACGATCATTGTATTTAATCGCATCGCTTAGGATATTCGCTTTGATTCCGATAAAGAAGTCATAGACTTTGTACTGTCCAAAAGGCACCCAGTTAAAGTTGATTGTGAAACTTCGCTGGTCTCTAAAGAACCCGATTCGGGTATACGCCAGTTTCTTTGTAATAAAATCGTAATGCGTACTTCCCGTAATGTTCCAAAACGGAGTTAGCTTGATAGAGCCGTCAATACCGACGGAAGCGACCTTATTTCCAAACTGCGTTGCCCCTTGGGTATAGGCATAATTCGCATTTAAATTCAGAGTCCATGCCTGAGAAAAATGAGCATAGTTAAACTCGTCAAAATAATAATTCTCATTTCGAATCTCTCCTCTGGTTTTGTACATTTCTTCTGGACTTTTCTTGTCTTTCGACGCAAAAAGTGCATCACTTAAAGGAACAGACATCTGAATACTAAACCCTTGTAAATTGAATTTTCCAAAATTCTCGGTTCGAGTTCCTAAACCGTTTACATCGTAAATGGTTTCGTATGGATCAATCACCAAACTTGTATTCATATTTACTTTGCCATCGAATAAAGAAGTTTGTCCGTTTATGTTGACCATACTCCATTTATGGCTTTCTGCAGCAAAATTATATCCTCCTGAAATATTCAAACTTTCAAAAAGTTTTACTTTTTTCACGCCAGTGGAATCTTCTTTGTTTCGGACCTTCATCTCAATATTGTTTCCAATGCTGTAGGTCATTGCCCCGACCATACCGCTCGAGGGAGACCCAAACATTCCTCCGTCAAAAATGGAATAAGGTGTAAGCTCACCCGTGGCTGAATAATAATTTTTAAAATAACCCCAATCGGGAGTACCAAAATCAGGCTGGTAAGTAAATCCAATACTTGGAATTACCATATGTCGAACTCGTTCGACAAGACTTCCTTTTTTGAAATTTAGCATCCCATAAAGTGTGGTTTGCAAACTCGCTGAAGTGGAGAATGTGGAATACCCTGCGATTTTTTTCTCGTATACATTTTGCACTTTATCCTCAATGGGATCGTAGAAACGATCCAGAGTTTTGGTCGTCAGCACATTGTTTGCACTTGCACTAAGAGAAAATGTGAAATACTTTGCGAGTGTAGTATTGGTCGCAATGGATAAATTATTCTGAAGACCCGTTTGCATGTTGTCCCACATCGCTTTTTGGAACATATCCTCTTCTTTTACGCCACTAATAGAATTTGAGAAGTTAAGTCCTGTGTTCACAGTAATGTTTTGCAAAAGGCCTTCTCGTATCCCCCCATCCTTGGGAGAGAATAGATAGAACTGATTAATAGCCACATTCATCTGGGGAAGCCTTAAGTTGACGCTGCCGTCCGCAAAGTTCTGGGAATAGGAAGCCGTTCCTGTGATCGTAATTGGAAGCGTCAGGAACCTTTTCGTCGCAGAAATCGTAGAATTCTGCTGTGTATTAAGAACACTCTGATCAAAAATATGATTGTTGTTAATCGTATTGCTGTAAAACTTGCTACTTACTACGTTGACTGAGGCGGAGAAATTAAAATAAGGATTCGCTTTCGAATCTTGCTGATGTCTCCAGCCAATTCGATAGGTAGATGATTTCTGATAATCATCCAGCCCTTTAATTCCTCGAACAGTAGTTCCCACTTCGGAATTAAAGTTTCCGTTGTAACGGTAGTTCTTTCGATAATTGACTTCTGGTCGTATATTCCAACTTCCTTTGGTGAAAAAGTCCAACATTACTTTCATATCGAAATGCTCACCAATCGGTTGGTAATACCCGAGTCCGTTCAAAAAGAACCCGACATCTTGTCTTTCCCCAAAACTTGGAATCAAGATCCCTGCGGATCTCTTGTCTGAGAAAGGCAAAATTCCAAAGGGTAATGCGAGAGGCGTGGGAACCTGTTCAATGTACATTTGAATAGGACCCGTGATCACCTGAGATTTGTTTTTGCCTTTTATAAGCTTAATATTCGGCGCAAGCAGATAGTAATCTGCTATGGTATCTTTTTTACTCAGAAAATACTCATCCGTCGTATACTTACCTCGACGCATATAAAAAATAGAGTCGTTGACTTTCTTCGTCTTTTCTGCCACAATCACCCCCTCACTTTCTTCCGTTCGAGTGTTGTAAGCAATTGCCTGCTTGGATTTGTAATTAAAATTGAACTGATCCGTTTCATAGATTTTCCCTGCCTGCTCTGTAATTACAGGTTCTATCACCCGACCTTTATCATTGAGCTTACCTCGAGCAAAAACATTCCCTGTATTCCAATCAATAGAAATATAGTCTGCCTTGATATTCATATCCTGATAGGTGACTTCCGCATTCTGATTCAGGTAGGTCATGCGCTTAGGCACGTCTGTACGAATGTTATCCGCCGTGGAGTTCACAGGGGCGGCCAAGGGCTCAGGCTCTCTTAAATTCAGAGTGTCTGATTTCACCATAATCGTATCAACCCCCTCTTTTTTAACCTGATTCTGAGCGCTTACTTGTGCTAAAAAACTGTTAAAAATTAGGATAATTGAAATATGTAATATATTTTTGAAGCTGATTTTGATTCGCTTTATGTTTATCATTAATGGGGTCAAAATTAAATATTTTTATTAAATAATGCTGATGAATAGCAAAACAAATTATCCCAATAAATTTTTGGGGATATTTTTTATTCTTTTAAGTGCCTTTTTTTGGGGCCAGAATAAATTCGTTGTCGTCCTAGATGCGGGTCATGGCGGTCATGATCACGGAGCAAATCGTAAGTATGCGGATATTGGATATGTCGCAGAAAAAGACATTGCTCTAGACATTACCCTAAAAGTGGGGAGAATGCTTGAAAAAGACAAAGACTATAAAGTAATCTATACGCGTAAAACAGATGTTTATCCTTCTCTTACGGACCGAACCAATCTAGCCAACCGATCCAAGGCTGATCTCTTTATTTCAATTCACCTCAATGCGAATGAAAGAACCTCTCCTTACGGAACTGAAACCTACGTACAGGGGCCTGATCAGAATCGCACAAATCTGGAAGTGGCGAAAGCAGAGAATGACGTAATCTTTTTAGATGAAAAGGACAAGGAAACCTTTGGATCCTATGACCCAAAAACACCTGAATCCCTAATTGCATTAAAAATTCAACAAAACAGATACTTAGAGGCAAGTTTAATTCTAGGGGGGCATATTGAAGAGAATTTCTCTAAAAAAGACCAAAGACTCTCACGCGGAGTAAAACAAATGAACCTTCACGTACTTAGGATGAATGCAATGCCTTCCGTTTTAATTGAAACAGGATTTATATCCAATTACGACGAAGCGCACTATCTTGCTTCTACAAGAGGAAAAAACGAAGTCGCAGAAAGCATCTACAATTCCATAGTCAGTTACAAAAAAGCATACGATCGCAAGTCCGGTGGAAAATCCAGTCCTATCGTTGAAAAAGTTCCTGAAAAACCAGTGGAACAACCTTTGAAAAATGATTTTAGAATTCTACTTATGAGTTCGAATTCAAAATACAATGACGCTGACCCTGCACTTAAAGGCCTTAAGTATATCCTTACTATAAAAGAAGGAAAACTCTACAAGTACTATTATGCAACCACGAATTTTGCATCGGTTAGAGATGCAAATTTAAAAACCGCCAAAGATGCAGGATTCCGAAATGCAACTTCCATAGGATTTACACCAAACCAAAAGTTGTCGAAAGGGTCCTACACCATTGAATTAGCCGTTTCAAAAAGTAGACTTAGTAGCAACTCCTACCTACTGAAAACCCTTAAGGATAAAGTGACCAGAACGAAAGAGAACGGAGTCTTCTACTACACGTATGGAAGTGTGAAAACGCTGGAAGCGGCAGTTGAACTTCAAAAAGATCTTGAGAAAAAAGGAATTGAAGGCACAGTGATTCAAAAACTGAATTAATTAGCACTTTTATAGACGAATTGCCCAATGGTTGGCCAACTGCAAATAATTCCGTATTTTTGCAATCCTCAAATCCGGCCTATTCGTCTAGTGGTAAGGACTCAAGATTTTCATTCTTGCAACAGGGGTTCGATTCCCCTATAGGCTACCATATCCTAACTTTACCCGTTGCAATTATGCACTTTTTAGAAAGGAAAATTGAAATCACTCTTTGAAATCAGCAGAGATTCACGTATCTTTGCCGCTCTTTCTAAATCAGAGAGTAGAAAAGCAAAATAAGAAGGTGAAATAAGCAAAGTATGGAGCCTTACTTTAGATAAAAGAAAAATTTTATTAATTTTAAAAATTAATTTGTGGGAATTAAAAATAGTATTATCTTTGCACCCACAATTGAGAAACAATTATGGCAAATCATAAATCAGCTCTAAAGAGAATCAGACAAAACGCAGCAAAAAGACTGCGTAACAGATACTATCACAAAACTGCAAGAACAGCTGTGAAAGTACTAAGAAACGAAGAAGACAAACAAGCTGCTACTGAGCAATTGTCAAAAGTTATCTCGCTAGTGGATCGTTTAGCTAAGAAAAACATCATCCATAAAAACAAAGCGGCTAACCTAAAAAGCAAATTAACTAAGCACGTTAACAAACTAGCTTAATTAGTATAGGAGGCCCGTTCGTCTATCGGTTAGGACTCAAGATTTTCATTCTTGCAAGAGGGGTTCGACTCCCCTACGGGCTACAATCAAAAAAGTGGATTATTTTTAATCCACTTTTTTTATGCTCAAAACCTTCCTTGCACGATTACTATATCTGCACACTTTCAATTTAATTTAGGCAACAAATACCGATGTGTTTGTGCTTGGTACCACAACTGGTGAATACATAATCAAAAAGGAATAATGTTTAGCAAGTTCTTTATCTAAAAAATACCTCTTTCGAGGTATTTTTTTTTATGGGATAATTATGGTTCTTTGATATGAAAATTAAATTGAACCGTATCTATTCTCTTTCCTACATGGCATTTATCGTATTGGCATCGTATTAATCGGTGTATTTAACCACGAAAATTTTGTGACGCACACGAACCGACATACGCAATGAATTAAACTCTCGTCAAATATTCACCTTAAATCCACACCCATATGAAAAAATCAATCAGAAAACATCAAAATATCTTTAGTTGTTTCGCCATCAAAAAATGCAAACCACTTTCAACGGCCCTTTGTGTGATTATATTAAGTATGTATTCATGTGAACGTGCGGATCCCGTGGCGTCCCAGGAAAAAAGCAAACCATATTGTTATTGGGAAAATGGTAAAGAGGTGTGTTATGAAAACCCGAAGTAGTTTATCGATATAAGATCCCACGGAGTTATATCCTACTTGAGAATTAAACAACGAAACACCAGAAGAACTGTCTAGCGCAACAGCGCAGTAATTTTAGCAGTTTCCTTTTAATACTACATCTACTGTAATTCCTTCTTATTTAATATTTTGAATTATCCTAAAGATTAGTAAGCCGGTTCGCACTTCGAGAGTACCCTCAACAAGACATTGAAAATTACCCTCCTAAAACGAAACCAATTCCGCTAAGGCCACAATTAACAAGTGGATTATTCTTAATCTGCCTTTTCTATGTTCAAAAAAACGGCCAATTCCGCTAAGTAGTACAAAGTCCATTGTATTCACCTAGAATTGAATATCTGATAATTTCCGATTCGGAAATAGATAATGTAACTTTGCACCTTAATTCTCAGATAATCATGAACAGAGTCACCATTCAAAGACAATATTACTTTCGATTAATTTTTGCAGCCGCATTAATCGCAGTCTTAGCTTCTTTTATGGCATATTCTCTGAAGATAATTACGGAATATTTCCAAGAACATATTTTTCATTTCATAAAATTAAAAAGCTATTTGCTTTTTATTATAATCCCTTCAGTGGGGATTACCGCGATCTACTTTCTTAGGAAATACGTATTTAAAAATCGACGAAACAAAGGAATACAAGAAATTTACAAAACCTTAGACCTTCGAAAAGAACACTTGCCTTGGTTTAAAGTTCCTTCTCATTACATTAACGGTTTTCTAACTGTGATTTTTGGTGGATCTACAGGAGTTGAAGTTTCTACCGTGGTCGCTTCCGCTACGATTGGAAATGGAATCTATAAATGGCAATTCTCTGCCAAAATGTACAAACGCGAACTTGTTTGTGCCGGAGTATGTGCAGGGGTCGCAATTCTTTTCAACAGTCCTATTGCAGGTTGGCTATTTGCCGTGGAGGTCATAGCACGTCGACTCAACAAAACAATTATTCTAAGTTGTACAGCGGCCGCGTTAGTCTCATGGGGTCTACTAAACATTCTCGAAAGTGCGCCTATCATTCCTGTAAGTGTGAGCGATTGGAAATGGGGAGCTATTCCTTACATGGCAATCTTGGGGGTCCTTGGTGCTCTCATGTCAATCTATTTCACATTCCTAGTTACTAGACTTAAACAATTTTTCTCTGGAATCAACAACAATTTTATTCGAGTGAACCTAGGAGCACTCAGCGTAGGGACCATGCTCTTTCTTTTTCCAGTTTTATATGGAGATAGCTACCACGGGCTTAATAAATTGGCTGTAAATCCAGAAACCTACGCCATTGCTACTTTAGTGATACTCGCCTTTATCAAGCCACTTGCCGCAGCTCTAACACTAGGCGCTGGTGGAGATGGTGGAGTATTTGCACCTAGCATTGTCGCAGGAGGCTTTTTAGGATTAGCGTTCGCTCTGTTCTGCAACACATTCTTTGGAACCACCCTTATACCTTTAAATTTCATGCTTGTGGGCGCCGCGGCCATGCTTTCTGCCAGTATTTACGCACCCTTGACAGCCCTGTTTTTGATTTGCAACCTTGTTCCGAATGGATTCACACTCGCACTTCCCATCCTAGTAGGCTCTGTCAGTGCAAATTATTTTTCAAAATGGATCTTTCCTTATAACGTATATACCTACCAGATGCCCCCTTCTTTACCGGAAGAAACTCACACATAGATCAAATCCAACCTCTTTTACTAATTCTTATCTTTATTTCCCTAAATTTGAATATGAAAATATTATTAGTTAACGGACCCAACTTAAATCTACTAGGCACTCGGGAGCCCAGCATCTATGGTACCAAAGGCATGGAGAGTACTTTAAGTGAACTAGAAACTGAATTCTCTCAGTATGAATTTCAGTATTTTCAGTCCAATTCAGAAGGAGAATTAATTGATCGAATTCAAAAAGAAGATTTTGATGCCTTGATTATGAATCCAGGCGCTTTCACTCATTATTCCTATGCGCTAGCGGATTGTTTAAAGAATTGTCAAAAGATCAAAATTGAAGTGCATATAAGCAACCTATACACGCGGGAAGAGTTTCGACACAAATCGGTTACGGCTCCCTATGTGAGAGGACTCATATCTGGTTTCGGAATGCAAGGCTACCGATTGGCCGTGCTAAGCTTGTAAGAAAAAGGCAAAATAAAAAATCTCCATCTTTAGTAAGATGGAGATTTTTTTATTATTACAACGATTAAAGGGTTGGACCCGCTGCAACCAGCCTCTTACCTTCTTCTGTATCAGTGTATTTTTCAAAATTTTTGATGTAGCGTGCCGCTAAATCTTTTGCTTTCTCTTCCCACTGCTCAGCAGTTGCATACGTAGCACGAGGATCCAGAATTCCTTCAGATACATGAGGAAGCGCTGTAGGAATTTCAAGATTCATTACTGGAATTACATCTTTTGGTGCCGAATCAATCGAACCGTCAATAATGGAATCAATAATCGCTCTTGTATCCTTAAGGGAAATACGTTTTCCTGTTCCGTTCCATCCTGTATTTACGAGATAAGCTTTTGCTCCATGTTCATGCATTTTCCCAATTAGGGTTTTAGAGTACATAGTGGGATGAAGCGTTAAGAAAGCTTCACCGAATGCTGGTGAGAAGGAAGGTTGAGGTTCTGTAATCCCTCTTTCCGTGCCCGCCAATTTAGAGGTATATCCACAAAGGAAGTGGTATTGAGCCTGCTCTTCATTTAAAATAGATACCGGTGGCAATACTCCAAAGGCATCCGCAGAAAGGTAAACCACTTTTTTTGCATGTCCTGCTTTTGAGGGAAGAACAATTTTTGAAATATGATGAACTGGATAGGATACTCTTGTGTTCTCAGTGATACTTTTGTCCGTGAAATCACAAACTCCGTTCTCATCCACTACCACATTTTCCAGCAGTGAGTCGCGGCGTATCGCTTTGAAAATATCCGGTTCTTTCTCTTCAGAAAGGTCAATAACTTTTGCATAACATCCTCCTTCAAAATTGAAGACACCGTTGTCATCCCAACCGTGCTCATCGTCTCCGATCAAGTAACGTTTTGGATCCGCAGAAAGCGTGGTTTTCCCTGTACCTGAAAGACCGAAGAACAGAGCAACGTCTCCATCTTCTCCTACGTTAGCAGAACAGTGCATAGAAGCCATTCCGTTTAGAGGCAAATAGTAATTCATAATAGAGAACATTCCTTTCTTCATTTCTCCACCGTACCACGTACCTCCAATAATTTGTACTTTCTCCGTTAAATCGAACATGACAAAATTCTCAGAATTTAATCCTTGTTCTTCCCAATTTGGATTCGTCGTCTTAGATCCATTGATTACCACAAAATCAGGCTCTCCATACTTCTCAAGCTCGAACGAGGAAGGACGGATAAACATATTGGTTACGAAGTGAGCTTGCCAAGCCACTTCCATTATAAATCTTACTTTTAGTCTTGTGTCTGGATTTGTACCACAAAAGGTATCCACCACGTATAGCTTTTTTGCTTTAGAAAGTTGCTCTACAACCAAATCTTTACAGTGTCCGAAAAGTGCACTTGTGGTTGGAATGTTTACTTTTCCATCCCAAAAAATCGTGTCTTTTGTTACGTCATCTAGAACAATATAGCGATCCTTTGGACTACGTCCAGTAAACTCTCCAGTTTGCACCGAGATAGCTCCTGATTCCGTCAAAACCCCTTTTTCAAAACCTTGGTTCTCACTAGAGACTTCGTCTTTAAATAAAGTTTCATAGGACGGATTGTAAATGATCTCTTCATAACCCTTGATTCCCATATCATGCAGCTGCTGAATGATTTGATTGTCTTTCATAAAATTACTTTTTTTTCGATTTTCTTTCAAGAATCCAAATTTACACTTATTGAAAACTTTTCACATGGGGAAGGTAATGATATTAATCAGATATTACAAAATTACAAATTTACTGTAACTCACTTATTATCACTTGATTAAATCAGACCACTCGAAAAAAGTCGGAAAACCCTTGTGTTGAAAATAGCTCTGATAACCCTCAAACTTGGCACTTAATACAAAATCGCCCCCCCAAGCACCCAGACTTTTCACAAAGGCAGGACAGTCCTCAAAGTGCAGTTTACGGGCTGTATCAAGCTCTAAATGGGAAGAAAGCAAATCTTCATGCAAATTTAGGAGCGTCGAAAACTCCTCAACTGTTTGAGAAACGATAATTTTTTTTGTGATATCTGTAAATTTTGATACCAAGTTCGTGCTAATCGGTTTATTTCGATAATGCTTTATTCCATCTCTTGAATTTTGTTTTTGATTCAAATGAATAAAAAGAAGTTCATTCTTGAATCTAAAATCAAGATCGATGGGCTGCACTACTCTTTTCGATGCTTGAATTTGAAAAAGAAGCGGATGATTCACTTGAGCTACTGCAATATCGTATCCACTCCCCCCTAAAGCTCGATCGTTTAAGGTGAACGCTTCAATTTCGGCCCATTGAGAAAGGTTAGTCATGAGAGTAGAGCTGCTTCCAAGTCCAAAATCAGAAGGAAACTGTAAATTGGTTTTCAGGCGGTAAGAGCGAGTATCTCGCAATACCTTTAAGGAAGCTTTTTGAACCCACTGTAAAACGCTCACCACGAAAAGAGAGGCTTCGAGATTGTTGGTGCTTACCACTTTCCAATTGGCATAATCAATTTCACAGCGAAGCCACAAGGTATCTTGGTGGTAGGCTTCCCAATAGACCCGTGATTTCGAATCAGACTCTTCTTCTGCCCAAAGTTCTTGTCCCCATTTCGTAGGGACAGCTAAGGCAAGTGCGCCGTCGAGTACTACATATTCGCTGGTAAGTAAGAGCTTTCCTGGTGAGAAAAAAGACTCCATGGGAAAGATTTAAATTGCGGAAGTCACTTGCGCGTCAGAGTCAATTTTGCGAATTAAGCCTTGCAATGTTTTACCCGGTCCAACTTCCATAAATAAGGTAGCACCGTCCTTCACCATATTCTGAACGCTTTGCGTCCATTTTACGGGACCCGTTAATTGTGAAATTAAATTCTCCTTAATTTGGTTTTCATCCGTCACCGGCAAAGTCGATATGTTTTGATAAATAGGAAGGGTAGCCTTTCTAAATTTGGTCGTTTGAATCGCTGAGGCTAAACGGTCTTGTGCAGGTTGCATAAGCGGAGAATGGAAAGCTCCATTAACGCTCAACATAAGAGCTCTTTTGGCACCCGCTTCCTTTAACTTCTCACAAGCTAATTCAACTGCCGCAGTTTCTCCCGAAATCACTAATTGTCCAGGACAATTGTAATTGGCAGGGACTACGATTCCGTCAATTTGTTCACAAATTTCTTCGACAAGGGCATCGTCAAGACCTAAAATAGCAGCCATAGAACCTGGGTTGCTATCGCAAGCGTCCTGCATGGCTTGAGCTCGTTCAGAAACCAATTTTAGTCCGTCTTCAAAGGACAAGACACCGTTGGCCACCAAGGCGGAGAACTCTCCAAGAGAATGCCCGGCCACCATCTCTGCTCCTAATGCGTTTATCGCTTTTACAGCAGCCACGGAATGAATAAAAATTGCCGGTTGTGTAATGCTTGTTTTGGTTAAATCTTCTTGCGTTCCACTAAACATTGTGGATAGAATATTAAATCCTAGAATCTCATTTGCATACTCCATCAAATCTTTGATGTCTTTTCTAGAATCATACAATTCCTTTCCCATGCCGACAAATTGTGACCCTTGTCCGGGAAACACTAATGCTTTCTTCATAATTAATTTAGTAAATCAAGGGTTATGTTTTTTTTGCTCTTAAGGCACCAATCGAACTACACGGTACCCAGTGTTGATATAGGCGCCATTTCGTTTTGCACGGACGTATTCGAACTTGGTTGCAAGTTGAGTCTGCACTTTGTCTATCTGTTTAAAAACTTCCCCGTTTTTATTTTCTCTGCTTAGAATATCGTTGACCACGTCAAACCCAATGATTGCATATCTCGAAGGAGACTTACAATACTTCGTTTGGTAGGCCGCTAAAATTTCTTTTTCAAATTTCCCCTCCATATTTACCTTTCTATCCATTAAATACACAAGATTGGCTTGGCTTAAAGCGTCCATTTGCGATTCGAAGATACTATGGTAATAAAGGCTAAAGGCACGATTGCCTTTGATCTCGTTAGACATTTGAATCATGCGCTCACCAAATGCTTTTCCAAGAGAATCATTATTGGAGGCAAGAATGGCAATTACAGGTGTAGGCTGCCCCGTCATCATGTTGGTTTCGCTTACAATATCTGCGACTGAAGTCACGATTGAAATCGAAGCATTTTTTAGGGATTTCTCGAGGCCAGCTTTTACTCGGTTCGCCTGTGTTTTGTCAGAGTCTGCAACGATATACACCTTTTGGTTGCTGAATACTTTTTCTGCTTCTTCCACAATGCGATCCGCATATATATCTTCTTTCGTTTCTACAATAATTAAATTGCTGTGCCCATACAAATCTTCCGTATTCGCAAAGGGTGCAACAACTGGGATTTTTGACGAGCCTACATAGTCTAGTACCTCTACAATTCCAGATTTAAAGAAGGGTCCGATGATCAAATCCGTATTTTCCTTTTGAATTTGGCTCAAACTATTTTTAAAACTGGTATCATTTCCAGAGTCCACTATATTAATGTTCAACTTTTGCCCACCGGCTGCACTGCGCTCAATGGCGAGTTTTGCACCGCTTAAGAAGTCACTTGCTAAACTACGGTATTTGCTATCCCCCGCATCAAATCCGAACGGAAGCATTAACACCACATTTAATTGGTCGCCTGATTTTTTAACGTATTGTGAATCAATGGATTTAATTTTCAGAACCATGCCAGCCTTAAGTCCACCGCTCAAAGAGGGATTTAAGGAAAGCAATTGATCCAGTGTAATTTTGAATTCATTTAAGATCCCAAAAACCGTATCTCCACTACGTACTGTATAGGTTAGATAATCACCTGACTCTTCGAGGACATCTTCTCTATTAACAGTCGAAACCGGTATACTTTCAGAAACTGCCGGCTCTAATTCTGTCATCGCAACGGAATCGTCCGAGGATTTCGAACGGGTACTCACAACAAGAAAATCTCCAGGTTGAAGTCCTTTGGATTCAAGCCCAGGATTAAGGGAAAAAAGTTCGGCTTGTGACAGCTTAAACTTTCGAGTAATTCGATAATAATTGTCACGAGGCTGCACTTCGTAACGCTCCTGGCCTTGCAAAAGATCGCTAACTTCTTCAGGTGCAGTAGGTTTAACTGTGTTTACATTAGCCTCGCTAACGACTACGGCAGATTCAGGTCCGTATTTTCTAATGTTTTCAAGAGGAAGTACGACCTTATCTCCAATTTTCATATGAGAGTCGAGCTCTGGATTTAGTTTTCTTAAATCCGCTTCAGAAATACGATAGGTTTTTGTGATTCCGTAAATGGTTTGCTTCGGCTGAAGAACAATGACACCTGTAGAAGCTCCCGTGGTACTTTGCGCAGAATTTTGGCTACTACCGCGCGTAACGGTAAGTACATCACCAAGTTTGATAGTCCCTTCGACAACCGAGGGGTTCAATCGGTACAATTCATTAATAGACAGGCCGTATTTTTTTGAAATATTATATGGCGTGTCCCCTTTTATGACGGTGTGCGTGCTTTGGGCACTAGCTCCAAAACCAAACACAACGGCAGATAATAGTAGGAATCTTTTTATCATATCGGTGTCTCTTGCTTGCAAAAATAACGCTTTCAAATTAAATCATCAGGATATTAACACCCGATTTTTCAACTTCCATCTGAAGGTAACAATTTTGGAGCCAATCTCTGCCAAATTCAGAGTAGAAGACACTGAAATTAAACACCCTCTCTTGCCAATTTTCACCCGGATGAACCTCCAAAAACAACTGTTCAAGTCTATCCAATTTTTCATGGTGTTTAATTTTCTCGGCGCGCAGAAGTCTTTTCTCCATTTTATCAAAAGAACGAAGCTGCCTCTTCTCTTCTGCAAGAACCAAATTCAAAAAGGTTTTGTCGGTTTCAAAGGCTCTTGATTTAAGGGCCTCAAACCCTTTTATAAGTAGTTCTTTTTGCTCAGTTAGAGTAGGTTGAACTTGAGATTCAACGAGGAATTTACGATTTACAACCTGTGCGAAATTCTTATAGAAATCAGACACATGCAAATCCATGCGCTTTATTTTTCCGAGTGTCTTTTCCGATATCATTAAAAACGAATTGCGTGGAATCAAAAGGGGAAAGTCTAAATTCAAATGTTGAAAATAGGATTTAAGTTCCATCCAATACATGATTTCTGCATTTCCACCAATATAAGCCAGGTTCGGAAGGACCGTTTCCTGATAAACAGGTCTCATGAGTGCATTTGGGCTAAATCGTTCAGGATGCTTTTGTAATTCGTTAAAAAGCTCCTCTTTTGTGAATTTAAGCTCTGTGTCCACGATCTCAAACCCCTCTGGACTACTCTGAATCCGATTGCGAGTACTTGAAAGGTAAAAAAGGTTGATTTCTCTTGGGTTAACTTGTGCTTTGCCGTAGGTATCTACTATCGTTTCTACCTCTTTCTTTGAATGCTGGAATAGAGCTTCGCTCTCCAACTCTTCTTTAAACGTGGAAATCATGCCTCTTTTAAGGCGCCTTTCATCACCATCCACCATAAGTAGGCCATAAGAAGCGAATAAGCGGTTTACAAGTTTCTTTGTCGCCTCCGTGAGACTTGTACCCTTCTCATACGCCTCTTTCATCCAACGAATCAATTCCGTCCCGTAAATTGAATGTTCAAACTGCTTTTGAAATTCATGAATAAAGAAGGGTTCTTCTATTTCAATTCGTCCTACAGCCCCTCCAGATTTCGCTTTTAGTTCATAATACTCATCTCTGGTTTTGAAATGATTTATTTCTTCAAAATCATGATCCTCAGTCGCAAGCCAAAAAAGGGGAACAAAATTATAGTGGGGGAAATTTATTTTTAAAAATTCCGCCGTTTTTATCGTTTGCAATATTTTATAAACAAAGAAGACGGGGCCTGTAAACAAATTCAATTGGTGCCCTGTAACGACCGTAAATGTATTCTCTCCTTTGATCAGATCAAGATTCGACCTTTGCTTCTCGCTAAGTTCAAGCACTCTGTGCTGGTCCAATAGAACCTCCGAAAGAATTTCCCTGCTTGATTTCGAAAAGGAATGTTTCTTTTTTTCGATTTGGTTTGCAAAATGCTCGAGGCTAAAGCGCTGTGCATTGTAAGCCTCTAAATCGCCCTCCAAATAATCTTTAATTAACTTTGGAATGCTGTCGATCTGCGTAAAGGGTATGTGGGTGATGCTTTTCAAAATATTAATGAAATAAATTCCATACGATTCCGATGTTTAATCTAAAATCGTATAGAGGATAAAAAGGAGCAGTGTAAGATTTATTCTGCATAAAAGTAGCGGTTAAGTTCTGACCTTCAATGAAAAATTGCATCGTTTTCACCTTCATATTAAAATATACATCCACTATGGGTTCTCCTCCGATGGCATAGCCTGATGCGCCTGGTAAAATAAATTCAGAGACAACAGGCGAATACTCTCTAGAATTAAACTTTGAGAAGTAATAGACTTTAAGCCCTGTCATTACCTGCGCTGCATTTTTGAACGCGGGAGCTTTGTAGTACACATTCGCTCGCCCTATAAAATCCGGCATTGGAAACAAATCCTTGTTCCCAAGCGCGCTTTGAAATAGAAGTTTGGCATTGAGGTGAAACTTACCTGCAGAAAAAGTCGCTTCTCCACCAATTTGCGTGACATCCAGTGAGTTTTCGGCTTGCTTAGGTTGTCCGACGGAACTAAAATAAGTGTAATTATCAATCCTTAAATAGTTTACTAGCGCTTTGGCATCAAACCACTTAAGACCCACTACACCACCAACTTCCAGCACACTTTCATTGTCGAAACCTTTCAAGGCGTAATTGTAATTGACAATCGGGGAAGCCTTTAGCAAATAATTAAAACTTGGAGCCGCACTTTGGAAATTTACGTGGGCATCCACAAAATACTCTTTAATAGGCTCAAAACTCAAATTGTTATCCACTCTGAGGAAATTGCCAAACACTTTTCCATTGGAGAACTCTACGCCTGATCTCAAGTTAAATTTATCCCAAAGATCTATCTGCAAGTTCCCTACTGCTCCTAGTCGACTTTCACTCCATTCTTCTCCCGCGAAGAGTCCCGTTTCTGAAATTTCATTAAGACTTCCCAAGGTTAAATTCTGATGTCTAACCCCTGCATCTAATTTAAATTTTTCGTTATCAAAAACTAGACTAACCGTATTGCTTAAATTGTTGGAATAGGTCTTACTACCAAGATCTCTTCCGGATTGAAGCATCTCAAAGTAAGTGACATCGTTTGCACCTAAATTGAAATACTGCTTATTTCCTTGGTGCATAATTGTATGACGAAGTTTAAAGGGATATTTTTCTGGATTAAAAGGTGTGAAACTTTGACTCAAATAATACCGTCTTGCTGAAAATCGGGAATCCGAATTGTTCAAATTCACTTCTAGGTTCTCCCGGTTTTTAAACCTTGAATCACCTCCCAAAAACAAATCCAAATCCTCAATCCCACCATACTCCTCGTTATTTACATTTTGATGGATGTAATGCGCAAAAGCCTCATATTTGCCGTTTTCCGATCGATAATGGGCCGAGAATAGCGTATTGCTATTTGCTGCTAAACTATTGGTGTAGAATCCTTGAGACCGAAGCCCCATATACTCGATAGCAAAATTAAAATTTTTGCCTACATTTTGAGTATATGTAGATTGGAGGGCTGCTCCGTTACGCATTGCTGTATGGTATATAAAAGAAGTCGTTGGCGTTTTTACATCGTAGTATTTGATTTGGTTCTCTGACAAATAAAAATGAGACTTATTACTCGGCAGTAACGTTAGAGCTTGTTCTTTCTTTCTTGTTAAAACCAAATCCTGAAACCCGGAACCAATATTGGCAAATTGAATCTTACCAAAATTATCCTGGTTATTGTACTGTGAAAATTTATAGGTTCGATCTGCCGTAAAGGTAGTGTCGAAGACTTTGGTCTCCCCATATTGCGTCTTGAAACGATAATCTTCAATGGTAGGCTTAAAGATCTTCATGGAATCCTTTTCACCGTTATCCACTACCAGCGTATCGGAATTGTTTATTGTACGGTCTGTCTTGTTAACAACTTGTGCATTAAGACCAACCGCTATAAATAGAAAGCAAATTATGTATTTCATCAAATGGGAATCTACTGCAAATTTAAGAAATCAATTCAAATAAAATGACCTCGTCAAATTTTCCTTGGACTAAAGCGACACGAGCCCACCCTCCTCATCTAATTATAAACTCCAACTTTACTACTAAGTGTACTATAGATTCAATTCGAAGGATATCTACAACATTACATAAACAAAAAGCGCCCTATTGAATAATAGGGCGCATATCATTTGCAAATTGCAAATATTATATCTCAAATCTTAACGATTCGCATTAATTGCGGGATCGATGTTTGGATTCGCATCAAGTTCTGCCTGAGGAATTTTTAAGAAGAATCTCTTATCATCTGGCATCATTGGATTGTTTGCTAAATTCACACGGTGCCAAGCATCTCTTGGTAAACCTCTTCTAAGTCTTTTAGCATCATACCACTCAACTCCAATTTCTCCATACAATTCCTTTTTCCTTTCTGTTAAAATCTCTTCTAACAATGCGGCTCCAGTATTACTAGATTTCACAGCCAATGGATCTCTGTTTTTTTGCAATGTATAAAGCAAATCATGCGCTGCAGATGGACTTGAATGATAAAGCGCTTCTGTTTCAATTAAGATCATTTCAGGAGTTCTGATAAGGGCTAAATCGGAATCAAATGCGAATTTAAATTTCCTCGTGTACCATTCTCTATAATCTGTAATTCCTGCTTGCGTTTTATAAAACTGGTTACGCACATCGGTTGCTGAAAATAACGCAACAAACGATTTGTTAATAAACGTATTATTATATGCACTTTCTGTTCTTGTATAGAATCCGTGAGGAGCTAAATAATAGTAAGTAGATTGGTCTGCAGTCTGTGGGTCAGCTAATAACCATTCCACACCTTCATCCATGCTATCAAATCCTGACTGATAGAAACTTGGGCTTAGTGCAGCTGCAGCGCTACCACCGTATGCTAATTTCGCATAATTCCCTGCTTTTGTCCAATCACCCATTACTTGGTAAACTCTTGCTGCAACAGCGTAACTAACTGCCTTGTTGAAATAAGATTTATTATCTCTTGCGTTAGTACCAATTGAAATTGCTTTTTCTAAATCATCAGTGATGAATTTGTACATTTCCTGCATTGTACTCATTGGATTACCTTCTAATGCGCCTGCATCCGTATAGATCGGAGGAGCTGGCAGTGAAGGATCAAAAGAATAAGTATGCTGGAACTCTAAACTCAATTCAAAATAGAAGTAAGCACGCATTGTATACGCCTGTCCTAATAACTCATTTTTCTCTGTATCACTAATCGCTGTACTTTCTTCCACTCCTTGAATAAAAGCATTAACCTGATTAATTAGGTAATAAGGAAAGTTCCATGTAAATACAGTACGTCTGTAGTTAGGCTCTCTGTTATCGTTTTCATAGTCGAAAGCGAACCAGCTACCATTGTTTATCGTAGTGTTCCCTTTATTTTCACGTGCAAAATACATCGCACCTAAATTACCTGAGTCGGTCGAGGTAAACTGCCCACGAGTTCTTCTAAGAATACCAGCGATGTGTGCTTTTGCTCCTTCATAAGAACCGTATGCCACATCAGGAGTAACCGTGTCTGTCGGCGCAGGTTCATTTAAGTATTCTTCACGGCATGATTGAACAAAACCAATCAAAAGTACTAATAAAATTAATTTTATATTTTTCATTGTTTTAACTTCTTTTTATATTAAAATCCAAAATTGACACCAAGCGAAATAGTTCGTAGGTTGTAGGATCTACTGTTTGTCGTTCCTGATAAACCTTGTTCTGGATCAATACCTTCATGTGACTGCCAAGTCCACAGATTATCTCCTTGTAAGAAAATCTTAAGGTTGTTAAGTCCCATTCCTTCTATTAGATCTTTATTTACATTGTATCCTAAAGTTACAGCTTTTAATCTGATATAATCGTTATCAAACAAGAATCTTGTTGATTGTGATGTATTCTGATTGTTGGAAGCAATATTCATTGGTACATTCGTAATGTCTCCAGGGTTTTTCCAAGAATTCTTAGTATCTGCATGTTGCTGTCTACCATCACTTGAGAATCCACTCATTAATCCTGCATACGTAGAGTCATAAATTGAACCTCCGAATGCAAAGTTAAATAATGTGTTTAATTCGAAATTACTTACACGGAAGTTATTTGTTAAACCTCCTCGGAATTTAGGTAAAGAAGTACCTGTATAAATACGACTTTCTTCGAGGTTTGCTAAATTATAATCTGAAGTAACTTCTCTCGTTTCATTACCATTTGCATCGGTTACAGTATGATACCATGTACCCATTCCCGTCTGAGGATCAACACCAGCCCATTCTGCAAGGAAGAAATCGTAAAGTGAACGTCCAACTTCCCATCTCTTAGTTCCGTTGATGAATGAATCTTGAGTTAACGCAGTAATTTCATTTTTCTCAAAAGTCATGTTTAGGTTCGTTCTCCAAGTGAATTTATCTGTATCAAAGTTTAGTGAGTTGATACTAAATTCCCATCCGTAGTTTCTTAATGCTCCTACGTTTGTTGTGATGGAAGTGTTACCTGTTGAACCAGGAAGTGGCTTCGCGTAGATAAGGTCAATAGATTCCTTGTTAAAGTAATCCACGTCTGCAGTAATTCTGTTGTTAAAGAATCCAAGCTCAGCTCCTGCGTTAAATGACGCTGTTTTCTCCCAAGTTAAGAAGTAATCTCTTGCACCTCCTAAAAGGATACCCGTTTGATCTAATTGATTCCATCCCGTATTGTACACAGATAAATAAGGGAAGTAACTTGATGTCGCATTGTTACCAAGCTCACCATAAGATGCTTTTAGTTTAAAATGATTCATCACGTCATTTTGGAAGAAATTCTCTTTGCTTACTACCCATGCACCACCAACAGAATAGAAAGTTCCCCATCTAGTTTCTGGAGCAAATCTTGTTGAACCATCTGTACGTATTGAACCTTCAACAAAATACTTATTAGCATAGTTGTAAGCAGCTCTTCCTAAATAACCAACAAGTCTTTCTTGGTTGATGTAGCCTCCCACTCCTTCTGGAACTGTAGAACCATTAAGTACAAATACTTCTGGTAAGTAACCTGTTCCTTGTGCACTTAAAGCATCATAGCGATAGTCCATGATCTCAAAAATTGCTTGAGCATCTACCGTATGTAAACCAAATTTCTTATTGAAGTTTAAACTGTTTGTCCAGTTAATTGTTTTCGCAAGGTCTCTTCCCTGAGAAACACGACCACCAACACTCGCAGCGTTTCCATATGCATAGTGGCTATATTCATAGCTGTCGTATGTATATAATTGGAAAGACCCTTGAGATCTTAATTTTAAATAATCGGTAAATGTTACTTCTGCAAATCCATTTGCAAAAACGTCGTAACGATTATTTCTTACTTGGTAGTTATAAAGTGCACCTACAGCATTTTCATTATTTAATGTACCTCTTTGTGCATTAAGTAATCTTCCAGAAGAAGCGTTATTTCCGTAGTCATATTGCTTATTACCAAATGTATCATAGATAAATGCACCACTTTCGTCTCTCATATAAAGAGGGAAAATGTTAGGCATTGTATAAATCCATTGAACAGCACTTTGGTACGAGTTACCTGACTGAGTAGGATAGTTTTGTGAAGAAGATGTAAATGAAGAATTCAATCCAACTTTCAACCAGTTGTTCACTTTGGATTCTACATTCGCTCTAAATCCAAGTCTTTCGAATCTTGAAGTTTTCACGTTACCATACATGTCTAAGTAATCAGCTCCTAAAAAGTAAGTTGTGTTTTCACTACCTCCAGATAGATTAAAACGATGTTCTTGCTTGATAGCAGCTTCATTAATAATCGCTTTTTTCCAGTCTGTATCCCAAAGAAGATTAGCTCCGTTTACGATATTTCCATTTGCATCGACCGGATTTGCAACATCATATGGATTGTAACCTAGTCTATTGATTAACTGATTTGATGCAAATTGACCTGCTGTTGCAGCATCTGCACCGTTGTTATACATTTCATTGTTCTTGAAGGCTTCCCATGTACCCTTCAAGAAATCTTCTGCCCCTAAAGTTTCGTGAAACTTAACTGCAGATGTAGACACACCTATAAGCGACGTTACACTAACTCTTGGTTTTGAATTTAGTCTACCTTTTTTTGTAGTAATAATCACAACCCCATTTGCAGCTCTTGATCCATAAAGTGCAGTTGCAGAAGCATCCTTCAGTACACTTAATGATTCAACTTGATCTTGTGGAATTGAATTTAAGTTTCCTCCGTAAGGGGATCCATCTACAATAATAAGAGGTTCAGCGCTCGCGTTGATAGACGAAATACCTCTAATGTAAATAGTTGGGTTATCTCCTGGCATACCACCAGTAGAAATCACATTTACCCCAGCAACAGTCCCTTGCAAGGCACTTAGTACACTAGTCGCTTGCTGGCTTTCGATGGTCTTCTTATCAACAGTCGCAACGGAACCGACGATCGCCTCCTTCTTTTGACTACCAAAAGCAACAACCACTACTTCTTCAACATTCTGTGTTCTAAGAGAATCTTTTTGTGCTAATACCGTTTGACTACCCAAAAAGAATAGCGCACCTGCGGTCAACACCTGTAGTTTTACATTCATATTAACAAAATTTAATATTATATTTTCGCAAATATGTTAAAAAAATTTAACACCCGCAAACTTTCAGTCCATTTAAAAAGTTTAACCCTATGATATGACCTAAGTTATTATGGATTACAAAATGTTAACTGCCATTTAATGTGAGATTACTATCAATTTCCGCTATATGCAAATATCTTAAATTTGGTATAATATTTCTTATTTATAATGATTTTAAATAACTGCATATTATTATTTTTCAGAACATTACGTCAAAAACTTTTGCAATAAAAACCAAAAAAACCAGATGATTTCTCATCTGGTTTGTTAATATTATCATAAAGAAAACTACTTAAGTTTTTTCTTCACTGCAATTTCTTCATAAACTTCTAATACATCGCCAACTTCTATGTCGTTGTATCCCTTTATGTTAAGTCCACATTCGTAGCCTTTCGTTACTTCTTTCACGTCATCCTTAAATCGCTTTAAACTTTCAAGGACACCGTCGTGTTTCACGATACCATCACGTAGTAGTCTGATTTTCGAGTTTCTAGTCACTTTACCTGTAAGGACCATACATCCTGCGATGGTTCCCACTTTCGATATTTTAAAGACTTCACGGATTTCCACGTTTCCAATAACTTGTTCACGGATTTCAGGAGATAGCATCCCTTCCATCGCTTCTTTCACATCGTCAATTGCATCGTAGATAACAGAATAGGTTCTAATCTCAATCTCTTCTCTGTCCGCAATCTCTTTTGCACTTACTCCAGCACGAACGTTAAATCCGATCATGATGGCATCCGATGCTGTAGCGAGAAGCACGTCGGATTCTGTGATCTGACCTACTCCTTTGTGAAGGATATTGATTTGGATTTCCTCTGTGGATAGTCTTTGTAACTGATCCGAAAGCGCTTCCACTGAACCGTCCACATCCCCTTTCAGGATAATGTTAAGTTCTTTAAAGTCTCCAAGTGCAATACGTCTTCCAATCTCATCGAGTGTAAGGTGTTTCTTGGTTCGAATCGATTGTTCTCTTTGAAGCTGCTCTCTCTTGTTTGCAATTGATTTTGCTTCTTTCTCGTCGGCAAAAACTCGGAATTTATCCCCTGCGGTAGGCGCTCCATCAAGTCCTAAAATAGTGACTGGAATTGAAGGCCCGGCACCTTCCATGGTTTTCCCTCGTTCGTCCAACATGGCTTTTACTTTCCCGTGGTTTTTCCCCGCGAGTACATAATCTCCTAATTTCAGAGTTCCCGATTGAATTAAGACCGTCGAAATGTAACCTCTTCCTTTGTCTAGGGAAGCTTCAATCACCACCCCTTGTGCATTTTTATCAGGATTTGCTTTCAATTCAAGCATCTCCGCCTGCAATAGAACTTTTTCCAAGAGTTGGTCTACATTGGTACCAAATTTTGCAGAGATCTCCTGCGCTTGAACATTTCCTCCCCAATCTTCTACCAAGATATTCATGGCCGAAAGTTGTTCCCGGATTCGGTCCGCATTGGAAGTTTGCTTATCTACCTTGTTGATTGCAATAATCATCGGTACACCTGCCGCCTGTGCGTGAGCAATCGCTTCTTTGGTTTGAGGCATCACGTCATCATCCGCTGCAATTACAACGATTACAATGTCGGTGACTTGCGCCCCTCTAGCTCTCATCGCTGTAAACGCTTCGTGACCTGGAGTATCTAAGAATGTAATTCTTTGACCGTTTTCTAATTTCACATTGTAGGCTCCAATGTGCTGGGTAATCCCTCCGGATTCTCCTGCAATCACATTGGCCTTTCTAATGTAATCCAGAAGGGAAGTTTTACCGTGGTCAACGTGACCCATTACAGTCACAATTGGTGCTCTAGGTAAAAGGTCTTCTTCTCTGTCTGGTACTTCTTCTTCCGCAGCCTCTTCAAGGTCTGCGTCAGAGAATTCAATATCGTATCCAAATTCATCTGCAACCAATTGAAGCGTATCCGCTTCTAGCCTTTGGTTCATGGTTACCATTACTCCTAGAGAGAAGCATGTGGAAATCACTTCCGTTGGACTTACATCCATAAGAGAAGCAAGTTCTCCTACGGTAATGTATTCCGTTACTTTTAAGGTTCTGTCTTGTGCGTCGATCTCTTGCTGTAGCTCGTCTTGCTCACGTCGAACGGATCTTTTATCTCTTCTGTGTTTTGCTCCTTTGCTCTTACCTCCTTTGTTAGTAAGCTTCTCTAGAGTTTCACGAATTTGGTTTTTAACTTGCTCGTCGGTAAGCTCAACCGGCATGACGCGCTCTCCGCGACGACCTGTGCCTTTTTTGGCTCCCCCTTGATTCGGACGATTCTGACCTCCCCCTTGGTTAGGGCGATTTCCGCCTCCTTGGTTAGGACGATTTTGATTTCCGGTGCCGCTAGCAGCTTGTGTTCCTGGCGTAGCCGGTTTTTCAATTCTCTTTCTTTTCTTCTTCTTATTTGCAGAATCTTTACTCTTCGATTGGAATTGAGTAAGATCCACTTTTTGTTGAAGAATTTTTGGACCGTCTAATTTCTTATATTGTGTCTTAAGCACTTCGGACTCTTGTCCTTCCGGAGAATCCACAGTCTCTTTTGCAGGTGCAGTGGGCTCTTTGACCTCTTCTTTCACAGGTTCAGCCACTTCACGTTTCACAGGCTCAGACTGCGCCTCCACTTTTTCCACTTTCGGTTCTGCGGGCTCTTTCACTTCTTTCACCTCTTCGGTTGGTTTTGCCTCATTGGGTTGCGTCTTTGGCTTTGGCTTAGAAGAACTATCAATCTTAGAGAGATCGATTTTTCCAAGCACATTGAATTCGGTTTTAGCCGCTTTGATCACCTCTGGCTCTTTTTCCACAGGTGCCTCAGGCTTTACTTCTGCTTTTGGGGCAGGTGCCTCCGCGGGAGTACCTGCAGCTGCTTCCAAATCAATTTTACCAAGAATTCTCGTTTCTGGTTTTAGACTAGCTTTGGCTCTTATGACCTCAGGCTTCTTCTCTTCTAGTTCTAGCTTCTCTTCTGGAACCTTAGAGATGACAACCTCATGGGATGCTTTTCTTTGTTCCCCGTCTTTGGCGAACTCAGCTTCCAATGCAGAATATGCCGCTTCTTCTAATTGAGCGTTCGGGTTGCTTTCGACCTCGAAACCTTTAGACTGTAGAAATTCCACCATCCTTGACATCGAGATATTAAACTCCTTAACCGCTTTATTTAATCTAATTTTTGGCATTTATACTTTTAACTTTTGTTTTTAATGGGCTTCGAAGTGAACTAGAGTATATCGCTTCGTCTAATCCTCAAATTCTTCTTTAAGAATTTGTTTCACTTCTTCGATGGTCTCCTCTTCAAGGTCAGTCATGTTTATCAAACTGTCCGTGTCTTTGTCCAAGACACTTTTTGCAGTGTTAAGACCCACTTTTTTAAATTCATTTAAGATCCAAAGTTCGATGTCATCCGAGAACTCGCTTAATTCAACGTCGTCTTCTTCAACAGTCTCACGGTATACATCAATCTCAAAATCACTTAACCAGGAAGCTAGACGAATGTTTTGTCCATGCTTACCTATCACTTTCGAAATTTCCTCAACCGGTGTATACACAAGTGCATATCCCGTCTCTGGATTAATTTCTATTTTATTGACAGTGACATTCCCAAGGGCTCTTTTTACCATTATTTCAGGATTCTTAGACCATTGGATCACGTCTATATTTTCATTTCTTAATTCGCGAACTACTCCGTGAATTCTTGACCCTCTCACCCCTACACAGGCACCTACTGGATCAATTCTATCGTCGTACGCATCCACAGCGATTTTCGCTTTCTCACCCGGGATACGAACTACTTTCTTCAAAATAATCGTTCCGTCTTGAATTTCTGGAATCTCCAATTCAAGAAGTTTTTCAAGAAACTTAGGCGCTGTACGTGAGACAATAATTTGAGGTTTAGCCCCCTTAAAGTCTACACTCTCTACAATTGCTCTTACATTTTCTCCTTTCTTAAAGAAGTCCGAAGGAATTTGGTTTTCTTTTGGAAGAATAAACTCATTTCCATCGTCATCTAAAAGAATCACATGTTTGTGGCGAATGTGGTGAACTTCTCCTACCACAATTTCTCCGATTCGATCGTGGAACTGCTCATAAAGAAGCGCATTGTTATGTTCTTGCAATTTGGTAGCCAAAATCTGCTTCAAAGTTAAGATATTTCTTCTACCTAACTGCGCTACGGGAATTTCCATGGTGAAATCTTCACCAACCTCAAACGTAGGATCTATTTTCTTTGCTTGCGAAATCTCAATTTCCAAATCATCGTCTTCAGACATTTCATCCTCGACAATCTTTTTATTTAGGAAGATTTGAAAATCTCCCTTATCTGGGTTTACAATCACATCAAAATGATCATCTGAGTCGTATCTCTTTCTTAGTAGCGTTTTTAGGGAATCTTCGATGATGGCCATCAGGTCAATTTTACTGATACTTTTCTCATCTTTAAAATCGCCAAACGCTTCAATTAAAGCTAAATTATCCATTACTTTGTTCTTATTAAAAGTTTCATGTTGCCTTTTCTTTTCTCTGCTTGTTTTTAAAGCAGTCCGTTTTAAAATTTAAGTGCGACGGTGGCTTTCTTTATGTCAGCGAGTAAAATCTCGCGTTCTTCTTCCACGTCCACTTTTCCTTTTCCAATTTCTTTGGGTTTTCGGTAGCGTAGGACTAAGGCTATTTTATCCTCTTCCACACGACTGAGTTCTCCCTCAATTTCAGTTGAATCTTGAAGAACTACGCTTAAGTCACGTCCGATATTTTTACGAAATTGTCTTGGTCTTGTTAGCGGTTCGCTAAGTCCTGCGGATCCTACCTGCAAACTAAAGTCTCGCTCTTCGCGGTCTAGATTGAATTCGATCGCCCTACTGGCGTCCAGACAATCTTGCAGAGTCACACCATTGTCCCCGTCTAACACGACGTTTACCTCATCAGAGGTTGAAATTTTCAAATCTATCAGAAACAAATCTTCTCTTTGCTCTAGAAAATCATTCAATAACTGCTCAATCTGTTTTTTAAATTCCATGTTCAAAATATTTCGAACGAAAAAAGGCTTTCTACGCGAAGGCCTTTTCATCTGTTCTCTAAATCTTCGGCAAAGATACATAAATAATTAGTAACTTCAAAATTAATGGATTAACCCAGGCAATAGGAGCATTCAGGGAAGAAAGCAAAGTAAATCCTATAAAAGGCAATGCTTGGTCACACAAAGCAATATCATCCTTATAATCAATATAGTACATCCTAAATAAACTTGAAAACCGAACTAAAAACAAGAAATATCTGCGTGAGTTTCTAGAGTACGCAAAGACCGGCGTTTTTTTTCTAAATTTGCAGTAGCAATAAAACGTTATGAATATTACCATCGTTGGAACCGGCTATGTAGGTCTGGTTACAGGCACCACTCTTGCCGAACTTGGAAACTCTGTTTACTGTGTCGACGTCGACGAGTCCAAAGTAAAGCAAATGCAAAGCGGACAAATCCCCATTTACGAGCCCAATTTAGAAGAAATGTTCCTTCGTAACATTCAGGCGCAACGCCTGCATTTCACAACGGATCTTAAGGAAGCGCTTTCACAATGTGAAGTGATCTACCTAGCCCTACCAACTCCTCCAGGGGAAGACGGTTCTGCGGACCTATCCTACGTACTAAGCGTAGCCGGACAAATCGGAGAACTTATGGACCGGTACAAAATGGTGGTTAATAAATCGACCGTTCCTGTAGGAACCGCGCAGAAAGTAAGTGAGCTTATTGCTTCGAAAACAGACCATCCTTTCGACGTCGTTTCGAATCCTGAGTTCTTACGAGAAGGATTTGCCGTCGAAGATTCCATGAATCCTGCGCGTGTGATTGTGGGCACTCAAAGTGCCAAAGCAAAAGAAATCATGTCCAAAATCTATCAGCCCTTTACCAACACAGGTGTTCCTATCATTTTCATGGATGAAAAATCTTCGGAACTCACCAAATACGCTGCAAATTCTTTTTTGGCGGTGAAAATTACCTTTATGAATGAAATTGCAAATTATTGCGAAAAGGTAGGAGCGGACGTAGACATGGTAAGATTAGGAATGGGATCTGACGATAGAATAGGACAACGATTCCTATTCCCTGGCATTGGATATGGAGGAAGCTGCTTTCCAAAAGACGTCAAAGCTTTAATTCATTCTGGAAAAGATGAGAATTTTGATTTTAAAATACTTGAATCCACGGAGGATGTAAACCAAAAACAAAAGGTGATTCTGATAGATGATATGGAGAATTATTTTGGCGATTTAAAAGGCAAAAAGATTGCCCTATGGGGGCTTGCCTTCAAAGCCAATACGGACGATATACGAGAGGCTTCCTCGTTAGACAATATTGCACTGCTGCTAGAAAAAGGAGCGCAGGTCACAGCCTATGACTCCATCGCAGAGGAGAATGTAAAAAAACTACTCGGCTCAAAAATCAAGTATGCCAGCACCATGTATGATGCGCTGGAAGGCGCGGATGCACTTTTAATTGCTACAGAATGGCCCGAATTCAAAAACCCAGACTTCAATTTAATGGCAGAAAAAATGAACCAAAAAGTAATTTTTGACGGCCGAAATCTTTATCCTTTAGAGAGGCCTAAACAACATCAATTTTATTACAAAAGCATTGGTCGAAAAACAATTGATCCTAGAGAAAATTAATCTTACATCTGAAAACATACATTTCCCGCAGATCTATACAGCTGAATTAACCCTTAAAAACCTACTCTATGAGCAAGTCCTACGAAGTCCTTTTTGAAAACAACCAAAAATGGATTGAATCAAAACTAGAAACAGATCCTGAATTTTTCGAAAAGCTTGCGGCAGGGCAAAAGCCAGAATACCTTTATATTGGTTGTAGTGACTCAAGAGCGACAGCAGAGGAATTGTTGGGACTTAAACCCGGAGAACTTTTTGTGCATCGTAACATTGCCAACGTGGTTAACACTTTGGATATGAGCTCTACGGCTGTCATTCAATATGCCGTGCAGCATCTGAAAGTGAAACACATTATGGTTTGCGGACATTATGGTTGTGGTGGTGTAAAAGCAGCCATGACACCAGAAGATTTAGGACTATTAAATCCCTGGCTAAGAACCATTCGCGATGTATACAGAACTTACCAACAGGAACTTGATCAAATTGAATGCGACAAGGAGCGCTACAATCGACTCGTGGAGTTAAATGTGGTTGAACAGTGCATCAATGTGATTAAAATGGCATGCGTACAAGAGCGGTATATAATGGAAGATTATCCCATTGTCCACGGTCTCGTGTTTGATATGGCCACAGGCCGCCTCATTGATTTAGACATTGATTTTGAAGAAATCTTGAAGGACATCCAGAAGGTTTATGACCTTACGAATTCAAGCTGGGTTATGAACAAAAAAGGAGAATAAACAAAACCCTTTTGCTACTTTCCGTTAAATGCGGACATCGTATTTTGAATTCCAGCAAAGACAAAACTGAGGCAAGCTCGAGAAAACTGCTCGATTCGGGCCTCTAAGTCTTTTTTCTCTTCTTCATTCCACGTGCCTAGCACATAATCCACCTGCTTTCCTTCTGAAAACTCGGCGGAAATTCCAAAACGAAGTCTTGCGTAGTTTTGGGAGGCCAATTCCTGCTCCATACTTTTTAATCCGTTGTGGCCTGCACTCGATCCTTTTGCTTTCATACGCAAGGTTCCAAAGGGAAGAACAAGATCGTCGGTTACGACAAGCACATTAGAAAGCGGTATGTTCTCTTTTGCTATCCAATACTTCACGGCTTTGCCGGACAAATTCATATAGGTATCCGGTTTCAAAAGCAAAACCTTGCGGCCTTTGTATTTCCCTTCAGCCATCCAACCAAAATTCGTCGTAGCAAAGGGGACTTCCAGGATTTTCGCAATTCTATCAACCACTTTAAACCCTACATTGTGCCTTGTCTCTTCGTACTCCTCGCCTTTGTTTCCAAGGCCTACAATTAGATATTTCATAGTTTCTTACTCCGTCAATTAGAGAATTAATACGTTACTTTTTAGGGGCTGATCCTAGGATACGCTCTAAGAGATGAGTCACCTCATCTACAGAGTCTACCTGTTCCTTTCGGAAGATTAATTGGCTTCCCTCTTTGGTATGCTTTTCCTTCAAAATAGCTTCCTCAGGATTGGCCGAAAGATAGGAAATCAAATGGCTAAATTGAGGTGTGGTATAAAATTTATCTTGGGGATTTCCGGGGAAATATCCTAAAAACACACCGCTTTTAATAATCACCTTTTCAAAACCAATAGACTGGGCAAGCCATTTGAGCTCTACCGATTTTAAAAGGTTCGCTCCCTCTTTTGGAATCGGTCCAAAACGGTCGATTAGCTCATGTTCAAAACGAAGCAGTCCAATGGCATCTCCAACTTCTGCCAATTTCTGGTACAGAGAAAGCCTTTCCTCCGTGCTTTGAACGTAGTAATCCGGAAGCATTAATTCTAAATCGGTATCAATGTTCACATCGCGTTTGGTTTGAACCAGCTTACTTCGCTGCTCTTCGTTCTCAAACAAATCCTCAAAAGATTCGTCGTTTTGAAGCTCCTCTAGAGCTTCCTGCATGATCTTTTGGTAGGTCTCAAATCCCATTTCGTTGATGAATCCACTTTGTTCGGCTCCCAGCAAATCTCCAGCTCCCCGAATCTCTAAATCTTTCATGGCAATTTGGAATCCACTACCTAAGTCCGAGAATTGCTCGATGGCTTCAAGTCTTTTTCTAGCTTGTGAAGAAATTAAATCGTAAGATGGAGTAATAAGATAGCAAAACGCTTTTCGATTGCTTCGCCCCACTCTCCCTCGCATTTGGTGGATATCCGCCATTCCAAAACGCTGGGCGTCGTTGATGAACATCGTGTTTGCATTGGGAACGTCGACACCACTCTCTACAATAGTTGTCGAGACAAGAACATCGTACTTCCCTTCCATAAAGTCAAGCACGTTTCGCTCTAAGGTTTTTCCATCCATTTGACCGTGCCCCGTAATGACCCTTGCATCCGGCACAAGCCTCTGAATAAGACCTGCAATTTCTTTTAGATTTTCAATTCGATTGTTGATAAAATAGACCTGCCCATCTCGTTGGAGCTCATAAGAAATTGCATCTCGAATAATTTCTTCATCGAATGCGATGGACTCTGTTTGCACGGGCTGACGGTTGGGCGGTGGGGTTTTGATTACGGACAAATCCCGAGCGGCCATGAGCGAAAACTGGAGAGTCCTTGGAATCGGCGTGGCTGTAAGAGTTAACGTATCCACGTTGCTTTTCAAAGTCTTTAATTTGTCTTTTACCCCGACTCCAAACTTATGTTCTTCATCGATAATCAAAAGCCCTAAATCTTTAAAAACAATGTCTTTCCCCACCAGCTGATGCGTTCCGATTACAATGTCAATCTTTCCATTTTTAAGTCCTTCCTTCGTTTCAGCTTTTTGCTTCCCAGTTCGAAACCGGTTCAAATAGGAAACCGTCACTGGAAAATCTTTCAATCGCTCTTGAAAACTACGGTAATGTTGAAAGGCAAGGATCGTGGTGGGCACTAGAATTGCTACTTGCTTCCCGTCAGTTGCTGCTTTGAAAGCCGCTCTAATCGCGACCTCAGTTTTCCCAAACCCTACATCTCCACACACCAGACGATCCATCACGCCCACAGCTTCCATGTCTTTTTTCACATCTTGCGTGGCTTTCTCTTGATCGGGCGTGTCTTCATAAATAAAACTAGCTTCGAGCTCATTTTGAAGATACGTATCGGGGGTAAAAGCGAATCCTCTTGCGCTTTTTCGCTTGGCGTAAAGTTCAATTAAATCGAAGGCTATTTGCTTTACCTTCGCTTTGGTTTTTGCCTTTAAGGATTTCCATGCGGGCGATCCCAGTTTGGAAAGGACGATTGCTTTGCCTTCGGGCCCTGTATATTTTGAAATCTTATGCAGCGAGTGAATGCTTACATAAAGCAAATCTTGATTCTTGTAAGAAAGTTTAAAACACTCTTGAATTCTACCATTGTTATTCACCTTTACAAGTCCCATAAATTTCCCTATTCCATGGTCAATGTGGGTGATATAATCTCCTACTTGCAAGGACATTAGGTCCTTTAGTGTAAGCTGCTCCGATTTTGCAAATTCGTTCTTCGCTTTGTAGCGTTGAAAACGATCAAAAATCTGGTGATCGGTATAAACCGAAATTTTTAGGTTTGGGTCCACAAACCCTTCATGAAGTTCGGATTTAAAACTTTGAAAGCTTAAATCGTGGTTCATTTCTTCAAGGATACTTTCGAGCCTTTCCTTTTGCTTTGGCGAGCTAAAGGAAATCCAGGTATCATAACCTGCCTTTCTCTTCAAATTCAAATCTTCCGCTAGAAATTCAAAATTCTTATGAAAAGTAGGCTGTGGTTGCAAAGGATACTCAATAAGCATGGCGCCAGTCCTCGGCTGAGAAGAAAAATCAATTTGTTTAAACCTTTGCAGGCTATGCTCAAAATCCACTTTTGAAATGAACAACTCTTCAGGGCGTTGGTGTTTTATGTCTTTGCTTAAGTTTACAAAATTAAGTTCTGCTTTTTCGAAAAAGGCTTCTATTTGTGTAGCACCCAGTTCTAAATTTTTACTCACTACAATTGAATCCTTTGGAAAAAGATCCAAGAATCCTGTGCGAGTTGAGCTCACCGAATAGCTCATATTAGAAACCAATTGGAAGGAGCTTACTTTTTCTACAGAAAGCTGCGATTCTAAATCAAAGGTCTTAATGGACTCTACTTCACTTCCAAAAAGACTTAACCTGTAGGGCTGCTCATTGGAATAGGAAAAGATGTCCACGATTCCTCCTCGAACGGAAAACTCTCCGGGTTCCGAGACAAAATCGCATCGTGTAAAGTGATAATTCTCTGCTAATTCCTCTTCAAAATTTGAAGGGAGGGACTCGCCCACTCGGAGGGTCTGAGATATGCGAGAAAAATCTTCCTTTTTAAGCACCTTCTCACTGAGAGCTCTATAGGGAGCTACAATCACCTTGGCTGATTTGTCAGCCAATAGTTCATTGAGTACATCGGTACGTAGAACTAGATTTGCATTTTGGATTTTCTCTACTTGATAGGGCTCCATATGGGAGGGCGGAAAGTAAAGAACATTTTCTTTGCCTAAGATTTCCTCTAGTTCTGCGCTCGCATAAAGACCGTCTTCCTTATCTGCCACCAGATAAAGTAAGGTTTTCTTTTGCGTGAGCGCAAGCTCTGCAACAAAAAGAGAATGGGCGCTTCCCACAAACCCTTTAACACTGGTCGGGGCAGGCTGAGAAAGAGACTCAATAATTTGTTTTCCAAACTCTTTTAAAAGAATCTGAGGGAAAAGAGTATCTCGAAGGCTTTTTAATGGCATAGATAAAAGTACTTAAAGCAGAAAAGCGATTTCAGGACTCCTGAAACCGTTATTTGCGCAAAGGTAGTGTTTTTGGAAAAAACAGTTTTGCGCCCATAATTTTTGCTAAATTTGCTCTATGATTCCTTTTATCAAGAAAACGTTTGCAAGACTCTGGGCCAAACGCCATGTGAAAAAATCACAGGCGTTTAAAAACAAGGCGATTGAGGACCAAGAAACCTTACTTTTAGAACTTGTAAAGACTGCAGAAAAGACATTATTTGGTCTCGAGCATGAGTTTAATACGGTTCAAACGATTGAGCAGTACCAAAATAAAACTCCGGTAAGTGATTACGAAGGTTTGAAGCGCTATATTGACAAAACCAAAAGAGGCGAAGCGAATATTCTATGGCCTGGCATCCCCCTGTATTTCGCGAAGACCTCTGGAACGACCTCTGGTTCGAAATACATTCCGATCTCCAAACAAGGAATGCCATTTCAACTTCAGGCTGCGCAAAGCGCGATCCTCCATTACATTGACAAAAAGGACTCTGCCGATTTTGTGAATGGGAAAATGATTTTTTTACAAGGCTCACCTGAGCTTGAAGAACAGAACGGTATTCACGTGGGGAGACTCTCTGGAATTGTCGCTCACCATATTCCCGCCTATTTACAAAAAAACCGTCTTCCTAGTTTAGAAACGAACTTAATTGAAGACTGGGAGCAAAAAGTAGATCAAATTGTTTTAGAAACTGAAAAACAAAACATGACGCTCATTTCTGGGATTCCGCCTTGGCTAGTGATGTACTTTGAGAAACTAACGGCGAGAAGCGGAAAGAAAATCACAGAAATGTTTCCCAATCTTCAACTCTTAATTACGGGTGGGGTGAATTACGAACCGTACCGTGAAAAAATGAACGAGCTTTTAGGAAGGCCTGTGGATACAATTCAGACCTTTCCGGCTAGTGAAGGTTTTTTCGCCTTTCAAGACGATTACCAAAAAGAAGGGCTCCTTCTTTTAACCCATCATGGCATCTTTTATGAATTCATTCCTTTGGAACAGTATGGAAAACCGGGTGCTCCTCGATTGACTCTTAAAGACATTGAACTTCATACCGATTACGCCCTTATTTTAACGACGAATTCAGGCCTTTGGAGTTACTCCATTGGGGACGTGGTTCGCTTCATCTCCAAAGAACCCTACCGAATTCTAGTCAGCGGAAGAACGAAACATTTCACGTCTGCCTTTGGCGAACATGTCATTGCCATTGAAGTGGAAAACGCGATGGAATCTGCACTGAAATCCGTACAAGCCCAAGTCACTGAATTTCATTTGGCCCCGCAAGTAGACCCTAAAGAGGGACCTCCTTACCATGAGTGGTTTATTGAATTCGAGAGAAATCCTGAGGATTTAGACTTGTTTGCCAGCCAACTCGACACGGCTCTTCAAGATCAAAACTCTTATTACAGAGACCTAGTGCAAGGTCGAGTTCTTCGAGCCTTAAAAATTTGCTCTCTAGAAAAAGGAGCTTTTCGTCAGTATGCAAAATCAAATGGAAAACTGGGCGGACAAAACAAAATTCCGCGCCTTGCAAACGATCGTAAAATCGGAGACGAGCTTTCTAAGTATGCGATTGAAAACCTCTAACTACTCACGAGTTTAAGACCCACGACAGAGGCAATCAGTGTACTCGCAAAAAACAAGCGCCACATTGTAGCGGGCTCCTGAAAAATGAAAATACCCGCAAGTACTCCACCTACAGCTCCAATCCCTGTCCAAACGGCGTAGGCAGTTCCAATTGGAATTGGATTTGTTCCCCACGAAATCGATTTATACATCATAAACATGGAAATAAAAAGACAGAGTCCAAATCCAATCCACCAATAAAGACTTTCTTTTCCTTGGGTCTCTTGCGCTTTCCCTAAGCAGGTCGCAAATCCCGTTTCAAAAAGTCCAGCAACAATTAAAATAATCCAGTTCATGGGGCAAAAATAAGCAAATCGCTCCTAGGTTGCAATTCACGAAAAAAAAGAGAGAATACTTTTCTAATTTGTAGCTCTGCTTTTAATACATTTGAGCCATGATTTCTAGAGAGCCGATCAAGACCCTTTTAATCCCCCAATTTCGTGATTTAATTGTGGGGCGCTTTTTTTTAGTCTTGGCTTTCCGGATGCTGGCCACCTTACTTGGCTGGTGGGTTTACGATTTAACCAAAGACCCTTTCGCCATCGGACTCATTGGACTCTCCGAGGTCATCCCTGCGGTCAGTTCCGCTTTGTACGCAGGACACGTGATTGACAACACCGAGAAAAAAAGGCTCCTCCTTATATGCAATTATTTATACGTGGTTTTAATTGGAACGCTCGCGCTTGTCGCCTACTTCCAAAGTGATCTCCATCGATTTAGTGGAAAAGAACTTACCTACTTCATCTACGGAACTATATTTCTCACGGGCTTTTGCCGCGCCTTTTTAGGCCCTATCGTTCCGTCCATGATCCCTAAAATTGTAGGGACGATTCGTTTGCCTGCAGCCATTACCGTCAATCAAGCAACCTTTTTAACGGCTTCAGTCACGGGCCATGCACTCGGCGGTTTTTTCATCCATTGGTTTGGGATTCCAGGTACGCTTTTTTGCGTGGTAGGGCTCATGACTCTGGCTTCCCTGTTTTTCTGGCGTTTGCCTCTGCATCCCAGTGAAGCCGTAAACAAAGGCGTGAAAGTCATGGAAAGCATGAAAGAAGGACTCTCCTATATATACCGCACAAAAGAAATCCTAGGAGCCTTACTACTTGATATGTTTGCCGTCCTTTTTGGGGGCGCAGTGGCCATGATTCCCGTCTTTGCAAAAGACCTTTTGCATGTCGGATCCCAAGGTTTTGGCTTCTTAAATGCCGCAGCAGACATAGGCGCTATGGTAGTTATTATTACACTAGCCTTTGTGCCCTTACGTAAGAACCAAGGCACGCTACTCTTATTTGCCGTGGCAGGATTTGGACTTTGTATCATCGGGTTTGGTCTCTCAAAATGGTATTGGCTTTCGTTCTTCTTCCTCGTACTTAGTGGAATTTTGGACGGAATTTCGGTCGTCATTCGAGGAACCATTGTACAGCTTAAAACGCCTGAACACATACGGGGTCGCGTGCTGAGTGTCAACTCCATTTTTATTATGTCAAGCAATGAACTCGGTCAATTTGAAAGTGGACTTGCAGCCAAACTACTAGGGGTAGCACGATCGGTCGTTTTTGGTGGAACGATGACCCTTATTATCGCTTTGTTTGTAGCGAAGAAAATCCCTAAACTTAGAAAGATGCAGTATTAAAGAGAAAGCTCCTTTAACGGATCTCTAAAGACAACTTATCCACATCGTTACCTCCTGTTTACAAATATATTAGGAAAAATTAAAAAGGATTGTGAATTACTTTTTTTTATTCCATCTTCAAAAAAACTATCTTTGCTAAATGGCACAAAACGAAACTTTATCGTCCTTAATTCATGGGAACTTTGCACAGGAATTGTCTATTTCTCAAGGCAAAATGCCTCCCAATGCAATTGATTTCGAGAAATTAGTCTTAGGCACGTTCCTCATTGACAAAAAGGGACTCGATTACACCATTGACTTACTGCAACTAGAGGTCTTTTACGACCCAAGACACCAAGTCATTTTTGAGGCCATATTAAAATTATTTCAAGACAACCATCCGGTCGATCTCATGACGGTGATTCAAGAACTCAAGCGCCAAGAAAAACTTTCATTGGCGGGAGGAGATCATTATATAATTGAATTAACCCTTGGGGTAAGTTCCTCCGCGCACATAGAATACCATGTGCGTATCATCTTAGAAAAATACATTTTACGAAGTCTTATTAACGTTTCTGCAAACGTAATAGACAATTCCTACAAAGAATCCACCGATGTTTTTGAACTGCTTGACAAAGCGGAGCAAAGCTTTTTCGAAATCACAAACGGCACCATTAAAAAAGGGTTTGACACGGCCAATACGCTCGTAAAACAAGCCGTTGAAACCATTAAATCTTTAAAAGACAAGGAAGGTCTTTCGGGAATTCCCTCAGGATTCACGGCGCTTGACAATGCAACCGGAGGCTGGCAAAACTCGGATCTCGTGATTATTGCGGCAAGACCCGCCATGGGTAAGACCGCCTTTTTGCTGTCAATGGCTAGAAACATTGCTGTAGGACACAAAATACCCCTCGCTCTATTTTCCTTAGAAATGGCCTCCGTCCAATTAATCACGAGAATGATTTCTTCGGAGACTGGAATTTCCTCCGAAAAACTACGAAAAGGTCAAATGGCTGACGATGAATGGCAGAGACTTTATTCGAATGTTTCTGAACTTGAAAATGCACCGTTGTTTATTGACGAAACTCCCTCGCTTTCTGTCTTTGACTTCCGTGCGAAATGCCGACGTCTGGTCATGCAGCACGGCGTGAAAATCATCATGGTAGACTACCTTCAGCTGATGACAGCAAATAGTGGAGGGAAAAATGGAGGAAACAGAGAACAGGAAATTGCCACCATTTCGAGATCCCTCAAAGCCATTGCAAAGGAACTAAACGTGCCTGTAATCGCGCTTTCTCAGTTGTCTAGAAGTGTGGAGAGCAGACCCGGGAAACGCCCTCAACTTTCCGACCTTCGGGAATCGGGTGCGATTGAGCAAGATGCGGACATTGTTTCGTTTATCTTTCGACCTGAATACTATAAAATTGCAGTCTGGGATAACGACGAAGAGGGTATGGAATCCACGACAGAAAACCAGGCAGAACTGATCATCGCTAAGCACCGAAATGGAGCGACTGAAGATGTTCGACTTTCGTTTATCAAGAACCTCGGGAAATTTGCCGATTTAGATTTGTACGGCGACGGCTTTGGCCAAGGATATGGAGGGGCGCAATTTACCAACCAAGATTCCACAAGTGGACTCGATCAGATTCGAAAAGGAATCGATCCCGCCAGTGCGTTTGACGCCCCAGACAACGCTAGCTACTCAGGACTTTCAGGTTCCTCAATGAACGATTTCGACGACTCAAGCGACGAAGACTTACCTTTTTAACTCATAATTTTGGGGTTTACCATTAGTATATTTACCGACGGCGCCTGCAGCAAGAATCCTGGAAAAGGAGGCTATGGAATTGTGATGCGCATTGAAGGCAAAGGCCATGAGAAATTCTATTCGAAAGGGTTTCGCAAAACCACCAACAACCGCATGGAACTTCTTGCCGTGATTGCAGCCTTAGAGGAATTAAAGACAGACGGCCATACCATTCATTTGTATACCGATAGCAAGTACGTTTCGGACGCGATTAACAAAAACTGGCTTAGCAATTGGCAGAAAAGAGCCTTCAAAAACGTCAAAAATCCAGACCTCTGGAAACGATTCATTCCTCTTTACGAAAAGCATAAGCCCACTTTTCATTGGGTGAAAGGCCATGCAGGTCATCGTGAAAACGAAATCTGTGACCAACTCGCGGTAAAAGCTTATAAAGAAGGGATTCTTGAGATTGACAAGGGATTTGAAGCGCAGCAGGCCGATTCTCTATTTTAAGCCTCAATTAAAAGGAATGTTTTTTTACCTCTGAGAGCTAGCGTAAATTCCTTAATTTTGTGATATGAATTACATTACCCCATTAGAGAAACGATATTCTGTCAAGAAATTTAGCGACCAAAAAGTACCAAAGGACGCGCTAGAACGTATCCTTAAGGCAGGACAGCTTTCTGCCTCTTCTTTAGGTCTTCAACCCTATAAAATTTATATTTTAGAATCGAGCGAAAGTCTTGAAAAGGTGGCTGACGCTTTTTACAATAAATCTCAGATCTCTACTTGTTCCCATTTAATTCTCATCACGGCCAAAACGAACATAGAAGACTCCTACATTGAGGGGTATTTTCGGCATATTTCCGAAGTGAGAGAAATACCGATGGAAAGTCTCGAGGGATTTAAAACCAGCATTCAAGGTCATCGCGAAAAAGTGGGCACTGAGAACCTAATTCATTGGTCGGAAAAACAAGGCTATATCGTTTTAGGTCATCTCATTATGGCAGCGGCATTAGAAGAAATCGACTCCAGCCCCATGGAAGGATTTAATTCCGATATTCTTGCTGAGGCTTTAGGAATTGATACGACCCTCGAGCGGCCGGCCGTCACCCTCGCACTTGGATACCGAGCACAGGATGATGTTTTCAGTACACTTAAGAAAGTAAGAAAACCAAATGAAAAACTACTTACCTATTTATAACAAACCTTTTTTTATCTTTGGTTGTAAAGCTGAATTCTAAAACACAAAAGATGATTGACACAGATGTGCTTGTAATAGGTTCTGGAATTTCCGGTCTTTCCTATGCTATCAAAATTGCTGAAAAAAGACCCGACACAAAAATCACCATTGTCACCAAGGCGGACGAAGACGAAAGCAACACAAAATACGCGCAGGGAGGGCTTGCAGTGGTCACCGACTTTGATCAAGACAACTTTGAAAAACATATCGAAGATACCATGCGTGCCGGAGACGGCGAAAACAAGCGTGAAGTTGTGGAAATGGTCATTAAAGAGGGGCCTGCACGTTTTCAAGAACTTGTGGATTGGGGAACTCATTTTGACAAAGCGAAAAACGGAGACTACAAGCTTGGACGGGAAGGTGGGCATACAGAGAACCGGATTGTGCATCACAAAGACATCACAGGCTTTGAAATTGAACGTGCACTCTTAGAAACCGCTAATCACTCCCCCAACATTACCATCCTTGATTACCACTATGTGGTCGATCTCATCACTCAACACCAAATCCCAGGACGGACCCTTGATTTAGAGAATATTACTTGCTATGGCGCCTATGTTCTAGATCAGAAAACGAAACGGGTTACAAAAATTGCGGCAAAAATCACACTCGTCGCTACAGGCGGCGCAGGACACGTTTATAAAAATACCACCAACCCCATTATAGCCACTGGAGACGGCATTGCCTTTGTACATCGGGCAAAAGGAAAGGTTTCCAACATGCAGTACTATCAGTTTCACCCGACGGCACTCTATTCACAGCGTGAAGGAATGCTCTTTCTGATATCCGAAGCGCTCAGAGGGGATGGCGCAAAATTAAGAACGAAAAATGGACAGCCATTCATGCATCTTTACGACCCTAGAGAAGAACTCGCTTCTCGGGATATAGTCGCGCGCGCAATCGATAACGAACTTCTTAAAAGTGGAGACAATTACGTAGGTTTAGACTGCCGTGATATGGACCAAAAGAAATTCATGGAGCATTTTCCAAATATCTACCAAAAATGCATGAGTGAAGGAATAGACCCTTTCAAACAACTAATTCCGGTGGTACCAGCCTGCCATTATCTTATGGGAGGAATTGAAGTGGACCGCGATGGGCAAAGTTCCATTCGGAACCTGTTTGCTTGTGGAGAATGCACAAACTCTGGACTGCACGGCGCAAATCGCCTCGCCTCCAACTCTCTCTTAGAAGGTCTTGTCTTTGGACACAATGCAGCGATGCGAAGTGTAGAGCTCTTAAATGAAGATTCTTTTAATTATGAGGATCTTTCCTTAGTCCCTACTTGGGATGATGATGGTATGAAGACCATCGATGAAATGATCATTATTAGTTACCTTCGTAAACAATTGCAGGAGCTAATGAGTGACCTCGTCGCGATTGTAAGAAGTCATTCTCGATTAGAACTTGCAAAACGAAAACAAAACGAAATTTACTTAGCCGTCACCGAGCTCTATAACTACTCGATTCTATCTCCGCAACTTTCAGAATTAAGAAACCTAGTAAACATTTCTTATCTTATTATAAAGCAGTCCCTAGAAATGACAGAGAATAAGGGATCCTTTTACAACAAAGACCTCGCTGACAAACCCTTAACTTTAGCCTAAAGCTAATTCAAGAACTATACGCATGACAAGACCCCCATACGCCACAGACAAAGTACTTAATCAATTCATTAAATCCGCACTCGAAGAAGACCTAGGAAACGGAGATCACTCTACGCTTTCCACGATTCCGAAAGACCTTATTCAAAAAGCCCAATGCATTATTAAAGAGGATTGCATCCTGGCTGGCGTTGAACTGGCTGAAAAGATTTTTACCACGTTTGATAAAACCATGGAAATCGAAGTGCTAATCAAAGACGGCACCTTTGTGAAAAAAGGAGCCATTGCTTTTATCGTCTCAGGAAAAGCCCAATCTATTTTACAAACGGAAAGATTGGTTCTTAACTGTATGCAGCGCATGAGTGGAATTGCTACCCTGACGCACGACTGGGATTCCCGCCTTTTGGGAACAAAAACCAAATTATTAGATACCCGAAAAACCACCCCGAATTTCCGGGTGTGTGAAAAATGGGCAGTCGCTATTGGCGGGGGCACCAATCACCGATACGGTCTGTACGATATGATTATGCTGAAAGACAATCATATTGATTTCAACGGAAGCATTACAGACGCTGTAAAACGATGCAAAGAATACCTCAAGACCAACAAAAAACGATTGAAGATCGAGGTAGAAACGAGGAACCTTGCGGAAGTGAAAGAAGCGATCGACGCAAAAGTAGACCGGATTATGCTTGACAATATGGACAATAATACGATGAGTAAAGCCGTAGAATTAATTGCAGGACGCTGCGAGAGCGAAGCCTCAGGTGGAATCACTCGCGATCGATTACAAAGCGTAGCTGCTTGCGGCGTGGATTTCATTTCCGCTGGAGCCATCACGCATTCGGCAAGCAATATAGACATCAGTCTAAAAGCCGTACCAAACGATATATAATTGTTTGATTTGGAAAATAATGCGTTTTTTTTGTTAAATTATCAAAAGATAAAAATATAAATCATTTTTGAATATCGCCACAAGCCCCTAGTAATCAACAATTCTAAAGAGGGAAAGTCGGAGATTTCAAATATTAACAATTCGTTAATGTGTAATCTGAATTTTAATAGTATTTTTGCCACGTGAAAATTAATTTTACCTAATTAAACCATTATGAATTTTAATCCATTCAAAAGATCAATGCTTGCGACGGTAGTCACTTTATCTACTGCAAGTTTTTATTTTGCTCAAAATTCCGACACTCTGCAAAGAGAAAGAGACATTGAGCAGGTTGTACTTTCTGGAGTCGCTGACATCGCGAAAGACAGAAAAACACCAGTTGCCGTTTCTACTATTAGAGAAACTGTAATTGTGGAAAGACTGGGGAACCAAGAATTTCCTGAAATCCTTAACACAACTCCTTCCGTATACGCCACAAAAGGTGGAGGTGGATTTGGAGACTCTCGAATCAACGTAAGAGGATTTGACCAAAGAAACACAGCGGTAATGATCAATGGAGTTCCTGTGAACGACATGGAAAACGGAGCTGTTTACTGGTCTAACTGGGCAGGTCTTTCTGACGTGACTTCTGCAATGCAAGTGCAAAGAGGACTAGGTTCTTCTAAATTAGCGATTGCTTCCGTTGGAGGAACGATTAACGTTCTTACTAGAGCAGCAGATAAAAAGAAGCAAGGGAATATTATGGTGGGTGTTGGAAACGACGGATACCACAAAACCTTATTCTCTTACAACACAGGTAAATACGAATCTGGATGGTCTTCATCTATCTTAATGAGTAGAACGGCAGGTTCAATGTATGCAGACGGAACTGAATTCGAAGGGTACAACTACTACTTCGCTTTAGGATTCAATCCAAGCGCTAAGCATGACTTCCAATTCACAATGACAGGTGCGCCACAATGGCACAATCAAAGAGCTTTCCAATCTAAAATTTCAGACCATATTAAATACGGTGGATCAGAAGACGAGCCAAACAGAAAATACAACCAAAACTGGGGGTATTTGAACGGGGAAGAATATTCCATGACTCGTAACTACTACCACAAACCGGTAATGTCCTTAAACTGGGATTGGAAATTCAATGAGCAAACCAAATTAAACTCGGTTGTTTACGCTTCTTTCGGTAGAGGTGGAGGATCTGGAGATTTAGGAGGTATTGATAACAAATCATACACTGCACTTCCAAGAACTGCAGACGGACTTATCCGTTTTGACGACATTGTAAAATGGAATCAGGGTGGAGTAGTTGCTGATTTTGGAGCGGTAGACGCAAACCCATTTGAAGCAGACGGAAACAGAAGAAACGGGCTAATCAGAAGAGCTTCTATTAACTCACATAACTGGTTCGGAATCATCTCTAGCTTAAACCACAAATTTACAGAAAACATTAATGCTACGATTGGTGTTGACGCAAGAAGATACGACGGAATGCACTACAGAATTGTTTCTGACCTTCTTGGAAACAACGGGTACACAGACAATTCGAATGTAAACAACAAACCAAACCGTGTGACAAACACTTTTGGTCCTTCAGCAAGCTGGAATCCATTTGGTGGAAAAACCAACGATATTAAAGACCAAATTGCTTATAGCAATGACGGTATTGTAAACTGGATTGGTGGATTTGGACAAGTTGAATACACAAACGATGCTCTATCTGCATTTGTTCAAGGATCTATATCCAACCAAGGATTCCAGAGAATTGATTACATGCTATTCGAACCAGCAGAACAAGAAAGCAAAAAAGTAGACCTAGTGGGATTCAACGTGAAAGGGGGTGCTAATTATAACATCAACGAAAATCACAATGTATTCTTCAACGCAGGTTACTACGAAAGACAGCCTTTCTTTGGAGCTGTATTCTTGAATAACAGAAACGACGTAAACCCAGGTTTAACTAACGAGAAAATTACCTCATTTGAAATTGGATACGGATTCAGATCTGCATTCTTCGATGCAAACTTAAACGTGTACTCAACTTCATGGGATGATATCTACAGAAGACTAACTTCAAGAGTTAACAACGTCTCTTATGTAGCTAATATGTTAGGTATTGAAGAAGTTCACAAAGGAATCGAATTTGATTTCACTGCGAAACCAACAAGCTTCATGAACGTATTCGGGATGCTATCCATCGGAGACTGGACTTACAAAGGAAACCCAACGGCTTCTTTCATTGACGACAGTACAAACGAAGTGGTTTCTACACAAACTCTTTACTTAGATGGTCTTAAGGTAGGGGATGCAGCTCAATTAACTGCAGCACTAGGAGCAGACTTCAAAGTAACAGATTGGTTCAACGTAGATGCTCAATATAGATTCGCAGACAACTTATACTCTGCATTCGAGCCTCAAAACAGAACGAGCGATGACGGTGCTACTGCCGTTAAGCTACCTTCTTATGGTCTTGCAGACTTCGGAGCTACATTCAAATGGAACTTTGCAAACGCACAAGGTCTTAAATTCAGAGTGAACGTGAACAACGTATTTGATACGACTTACATCGCTGAATCTAGAACCAACATCGCAGCAGATTCTAATGCAGCAAACAACTGGAATGGTATTAACAAGAACAACGAAGTTTACTTCGGGTTCGGTAGAACTTGGAACGCATCCGTTGCGTACACGTTCTAATAATTAGATCATATCTTACTCAAATCCCGGTTTTCACCGGGATTTTTTTTATCTTTGTCATTAACTTAAAACCAATTCAATGGATACGTTTTTTATCATGCTTCAAGCGCACAGAGGATTTGCTTACCTTATACTTCTGTTAACTGCGCTCCTTGTCATCTCACTTTTTTTAGTGATGTTTGGATACTCGGGAACCATTTCAAAGTTTCTTAGAAAATCATCTTTGTTTACCATGATTTTCTTTCACTTGCAAGCCTTAATTGGATTGGTGATGTTGTTCTTCTTTTCGCCAGGATTTAAGCAGGCAAAAGAAGCAGGTACGCTAATGAGCGATTCTCTTTCAAGAAACACCTATGTTGAACATCCTGCGGCAATGATTATTGCAGCGGTATTATTAACCATCGCAAACAAACGAATTAAGACAAATGAAAAGCTTTCTATGGGAACGTTCATTATGGCTTTATTGGCAGTGGTATTCATGCTTTGGGCTTTCCAATGGGGACGTCTATTTGGCGCATAATTCGTATTTAAATTCATGAAAGTAGCCGTTGTTGGAGCCACCGGAATGGTGGGACAAGTCATGCTAAAAGTATTGGAGGAACGAAACTTTCCTTTAACTCAATTGATACCTGTTGCCTCAAGTAAATCGATAGGAAAGGAAATTTCTTTTCAAGGAAAATCCTATCCGATTGTTTCGATGAAAGAAGCCTTGGATCTTAAACCTGAGATTGCTCTATTTTCCGCCGGAGGGGAAACTTCCTTGGAGTGGGCGCCTCAGTTTGCAGAACGAGGAACTTTTGTCATTGACAATTCCTCCGCATGGCGAATGGACAAGGATAAAAAACTGGTTGTTCCCGAAATCAATGCCGATCAAATTACAGCAAACGACAAGATCATTGCCAATCCGAATTGTTCCACTATTCAGCTTGTAATGGTCCTTGCCCCTTTGCATAAACGCTACTCGCTAAAACGCGTGGTGGTCAGCACCTACCAATCCGTTACAGGTACAGGCAAGGCAGCTGTAGATCAATTAAATGCAGAAATTTCAGGAACCCCTTCGGAAAAAGTATATCCTTATCAAATCTTTAAAAACGCATTGCCGCATTGCGATGTCTTTACGGACAGTGGATACACGAAGGAGGAAATTAAACTCATGACGGAGCCCAAAAAAATAATGCAAGACGACTCCTTCTCTCTTACCGCTACGGCGGTTCGAGTTCCAGTTCAAGGAGGGCATTCCGAAAGTGTCAATATTGAGTTTGAAACGGAACCTTCACTAGAAGAAATTCGTCAAATCTTTTCCACGACACCGGGGGTCACATTGCAAGACGATCCAGAAAACAACCGCTACCCTATGCCTTACTACAGCGAAGGAAAGGATGAGGTGTTTGTAGGAAGAATTCGAAAAGACCCTTCTCAACCCAAAACAATCAACTTGTGGATTGTAGCGGACAACCTTCGAAAAGGTGCGGCGACCAACACAGTTCAAATTGCAGAATATTTGGTCCAACAGAAATTAGTATAAACTAGCATCCCGCCCAAAAGCGGGATGCTTTGTTAGAACCCTTTAACAATATAGTACAGACCCGTGAAACCCGTACTCACTTCAAAAAACAAAAATTTTACTTTCCAACGCACGGTTGCGATTTTAGGAATTGTTTTGTTCTTGGCAAAACTTCTAGCTTGGAGACTCACGAGTTCCGATGCGGTGTTTTCTGACGCGCTAGAAAGCATTGTCAACATAATCGCTGCCTTTATGGGTCTCTATTCGCTCTATCTTGCAGCCAAACCTGTGGATCATGACCATCCCTATGGACATGGCAAAGTCGAATTTGTCACTTCGGGGATAGAAGGTGCCCTCATTATCTTTGCAGGGATTATGATCATCATCCAGGCTGCAGACTCTGTACTTCACGGCAATACTTTGCAAAAGCTTGATGCAGGAATCTATATCATAGCAGCTACGGCTCTAGTGAATTATTTAATTGGATATTACTCTATTCAGCGAGGCAAGAAGGAAAACTCACTGGTCCTACAGAGCTCTGGGAAACATCTGCAAAGTGATACCTTTACGACCTTAGGAGTGGTCTTAAGCCTTATCCTCGTGTACTTGACAGGAATTAATTGGATTGACTCTGTTGTTGCCTTGCTGTTCGGTGCCTATATTATGTTCGTGGGCTATAAAATCATCCGTAAATCCCTTAGTGGGATTATGGACGAGGCCGATCTCAAAATGATCTCGAGCCTTGCCAACTACTTGCAGTCGGTTCGCGAAAAACAGTGGGTCGATTTGCATAACGTGCGCATCCAGCAGCATGGCAGCAAACTTCATATTGATGCGCATCTTACGCTGCCCTATTATTTATCCTTAAGGGAAGCACACACAGAAATGGAAAACGTCATTAAATCCATCGCTAAGAATACGGATCGCCAAATTGAATTCAATTTCCATATGGACGACTGCAAACCTTTCTCGTGTAAAATATGCAATTTAGACACTTGTCCTGTGCGAGAATTTGCATTTGAAAAACAAATTGTATGGACCTCAAAAACCATAACACAGCCAGACAAACATACAGTGCATAGCGAGGAGTAGTGCCTATCTACCTCGCTGATCAACTAAGAATCAAATCCGTTCAAAGACAAAGGTTTGATTTCAAATACTTATCTTTGCTAGGCATACATCAAGGATCTATTGAAAACGGCAAACGAATTTCTAAACGATTATTTAGCCAGCGAAGGAAGGCTAAACGCACTACCCCAAAGTGGTTCTGCGCGCATTAATTATTTGGCTGAGGGAGAGGGTCAGAAATACATTCTAACCCAAAATGAAAACATTTTAGAGAACGAAAGTTTTATCTATTTTTCACGCGTTTTCTCAGAACTCAAATTAAACACTCCAGAGATTTTATCTGTCTCAAAGGACAAAACAATTTATCTTCAAGAATATCTGGGTGAGCAAACCCTTTTTGAATACTTCCCAAAGGTGAGCTCCGAAGAGGAACTTCGAGCTCTTTTACAGAATGTTTTAGAGAAACTCTACGATCTCCAAATGAAAACCCAAGGGCGGATCGATTATTCTAAAACCTTTGAGTATGAAAAATACAATGAGCTCCCAATTCTGCATGATTTGAATTACTTCAAATTTTTATTAGTTGACATCCTAGAAATTCCCTATCACAAAACCCGCCTGTTGACGGAGTTTAAAAAACTTACTCATCTACTTGAGCAGCTCGGTCCTAAAGGACTCATGATTCGAGATTTTCAATCCCGAAATATAATGCTTGGGCCTAACCAAGAAATCTATTTTATTGACTACCAATCGGCCATGTATGGCCCCTTGCTCTACGATGTAGTGTCCTTCCTTTATCAGGCTAAAGCTCCCTTTTCTGCGAAATTAAGAAAGGATATGCTTACCTATTACCTGAATCTTTTTGAGGATGCAAATCAGCGCAAAGAATTAAAACAGGGAATTTTACCACTTAGGCTCATTCGTTCACTTCAAGTACTAGGAGCCTACGGGCTACGAGGCCTCGTCCAACGAAAATCCCACTTCTTAAGCAGCCTTGAAAATGGAATTAAAAATACGTCTTCCCTTTCTCGTCAATGGAAAGAAATAACTCATTTTCCAGAACTGCTAAGCGTAATTCAAGCTTTAGAAAGCCCCGAAACGAAATCGAAATTGAACATATTTCTGGGTTCCCATTCTACAAATACCTTAAAATAAAATGTCCATGAGCACTTTACATGTTGAAATTCATAGTTTTTCTTATAAAAAAGGTGGAATTCCAAAAGATTCTACTGGGAACGGTGGCGGTTACGCTTTTGATTGCCGGGGGATTCTCAACCCAGGAAGAATGGATGAGTACAAACCTATGACAGGTGCAGAAGTGCCGGTGCAAGAATTTCTGGAAACCCAAACCAAAATGCCTGAATTTCTTAAGGCTGCGCACGAAATCTTAAGTCTTACACTAGACAACTACGTGGATAGAGGCTTTGAGCATTTGCAAATTAATTTTGGATGCACGGGAGGACAACACCGCTCCGTTTATGCAGCCATCCAAACGGCGAAATTCATTCAGGAAAAATACCCGGAGACCCGCGTAACGATTCAGCATGATGAGCAGCCTCAATTAGCCTCCTAGCCTTTTACTCCTTGTACCACGCAATTCTACTTTTATGAAAGCTCTATTGTTTGCCGCAGGAAAAGGCACTCGCTTAAAGCCCTTTACAGATTCTCATCCCAAAGCCTTAGCGAAAGTCAATGGCAAAACGCTTCTCGAGAGAAATTTGCTCTATCTACAGTCCTATGGAATAAAGGATGTCGTGATTAACCTTCATCATTTTGGAGATCAAATTCAGACCTATTTGAATGACCATAAGAACTTCGGCGCGAATATTGAATTCTCAGACGAGTCCTTAGCGCTATTAGAGACAGGAGGAGGATTGCTGTTCGCAAAAGAAATGCTTCAAAACGAAAAGGACTTTCTCATTATGAATGCTGATATTCTCACGGATTTAAATTTATCCTCTCTCATCAACCACCATAGAAATACGGAGGCTCTCGTGACCCTTGCTGTATCCAATCGAAACAGTTCCCGAAAGCTCCTCTTCAATGGTCAAATGGAACTTAAAGGTTGGCGCAACACTACCACGGGCGAAGAAAAACTGTCTGGGGAAAACACGGGCCTAACTCCCCTTGCATTTAGTGGAATTCACTGTCTTGATTCAAAATTCCTGGAGAAAATGAAAAGAACGGGGAAATTCTCAATCATGGATGAGTATTTAGACCAAATGCAGGAAGGCATTATTCAGGGCTTCGAGCACAAGGCTAAGCTTGTCGATGTCGGTCGTCCCGAATCTGTCATAGAAGCGGAAAAACACTTTGATTAAATTATGAAAAAAATAAAAAGAGATAAAGGGCTAACCAAAATGGTCGCAGGTCCAGAAAAAGAAATTGACCAACGAGTTCAGATGAGTTTCAAAGAAAAAACTTGGGATGAAACGGTCACCAAGGACAGTTGGATGGTTTTTAAAGTCATGTCCGAATTTGTTGACGGCTATGAAAAATTAGCGAAAATTGGACCCTGCGTTTCTATCTTTGGATCGGCAAGACTCAGTGAAGAAGACCCTTACTACGAAATGGCTGTGGATATTTCTCGCCGCATCACCGAAATCGGTTTTGGAATTATTACAGGAGGAGGTCCTGGAATTATGGAAGCAGGAAACAAAGGAGCACATCTGGGAGGTGGGAAATCCATCGGACTTAACATAGAGCTACCTTTTGAGCAGCATTTTAATCCGTATATCGATAAGCACTATTCCATGGATTTCAATTATTTCTTTGTTCGCAAAGTGATGTTTATGAAATATTCTCAGGGATTTGTGGTGATGCCTGGAGGATTTGGAACCCTTGACGAACTTTCCGAGGCTTTAACCTTAATTCAAACACAAAAAGTAGCTCGCTTCCCTATTGTACTTGTAGGCTCCAAGTTTTGGAGTGGTTTACTAGACTGGTTCAAAAATACACTTTTAGAAAATGGACTTATTTCGGAGCAGGATCTTTCCCTCTATCGAGTCGTAGATACGGCTGAAGAGGCGGCAGCTCATATTAAAGCTTTCTATGACAAGTACACGATTGATGTTAATTTCTAGCAATGGCATATTATTTGAGATTATATCATAAATCTTATATTTGCAATTAGATTTAAACTATAATGAATATTAAATTATACATATTTGCACTTTTGGGCTTCTTCTTAATGACAAGCTCCACAAATGCAGACTTTTACTCCTCGATGACCAAAGTAGATTATGTCGAGGGTAGTAAAACACTTAAGTTTACCACCAAATTAAACACGGAGCACATTTCAAGCGCCATTAAAATTAGGCCAGAAACAGCAGGGTTTGAAGCGGAGGTTAAGCGCTATGTCAATAAAAATGTAGATGTCCACGTCAACGGAAGTGCAAAAACACTAACCTTTACGGGCAGCCAAGTGAATGGAGAGTCCGTTTGGGTTTATTTTGAAGCGAAGGGTGTAAGTGAAATCAAACAATTAAAAATTCGAAATTCGATCTTACTTGAGACCTACCCTAAACAATTTAATGTAGTGAACGTCGCATACAAAGGGCAACAAAAAACAATGAATTTTACGAGAGGAAGAGAAACCAATCAGGTAGAATTTTAACTCTAAAATTCCAACGAACATAAAAGGCTGTACGATCTCGTTAAGCCTTTTTCTATTTTCGGAAATGAGCAAAGAAAAAATCCCTATGGAATTTAGTGCTGAATATTACATGCGCCTCGCGCTAAACGAAGCCAAGGCAGCCTTTGAAAGGGACGAGGTGCCTGTGGGCTGCATCGTAGTGGCCAAAGATAGAATCCTAGCGCGGAGTCACAACTTAACCCAAACGCTAAATGACGTAACGGCACATGCGGAAATGCAGGCGATCACAAGTGCAGCCAATTATCTTGGCGGCAAGTATCTACTCGACTGTACACTCTATGTCACTTTAGAACCTTGCGTTATGTGCGCTGGAGCCCTAAATTGGAGTCAAATTTCAAATGTGGTGATTGGAGCCCCCGATCCGGAGCGCGGCTATCAAAAGCACAACCTAAAGCTTCATCCGAAAACCAAAGTAATCACAGGAGTTCTTGAAGACGAGTGCAGATCACTTCTTTTAGAATTTTTTCAATCGAAAAGAAAATGACCTACTTGTCTTTTCCTAAATAATAAAGTCCTTTCAGAGTATGGAGACGATCACCTATGTCAATTTTTGTCGTCAGCGGTTTGTACACATGGGATACACCTCCCGTGGCAATCACCATGCAGGTATCCTTTACTTCTTCATTAATACGGTCAATAAATCCTTCCACCATCCCTAAATATCCATAGACCATTCCGCTCTGCATGCAAGAGACGGTATCCAGTCCAAGTACAGTTTTTGGCTTTACGAGTTCAATCTCCGGAAGTTGAGCCGTTTGACCCACTAACGAGTTTAATGCTGTAATAATCCCTGGGGCTATAATTACGCCCAAGGTTTCCCCATTTTCATCCACGCAACTTGCCGTAAGGGCGGTTCCAAAATCTAAGATGATTTTCTTTCGCCCAGGATATAGGTTGTGCGCTGCCACAAGGTTGGCATAGATATCCGTACCCATTTGCTTACTCTTCGCACGCACGCCCGAGGGTGTATTTCGATCGACCAAAACAGCCTTTAAATTCTTGATGTAATGAATTTTTTCTAAAGCCCGAACAATATCATGGGTCTGTTGAGGGACCACAGACCCGATGACCAGAAGATCGATGTCTTCTATCTTCACGGAATAACTCTGATACAGCATAAGAAACTGTACATAAAGCTCATCCCGAGTCCGATAAGGTTTCGTGTTAATAATCCATGAACTTTGACACTCATCGTCCCTAAAGAGACCAAAGCGAATATTGGTATTCCCGATATTGACTACAATCGCATTCATCTTTAATTTCTAGTCTAGTGTCCAAATTGAAATTACTGCACTTCTCTATAGTTATCTTCTAAATCAACGTCTGCCAATCGGCCAGAAAAATCAATTCCAAGTGCTTTAATTTGCTCTTTCCCGTAAGGAATTACGAAGGTATACTCTTTTTGAGTCCAAGGCCAATAATGCAGAGTTGTGAAGGATCCGTACAAATCCGCTTTCTTCCATTCTCTTGTCATGTTCAGAGGTATTTGGTAATTCACAATCTTTTGATCTGCTGTAAGAACACTAAAATCAATCGGCATGGGAACCCCTCCTTCATTCGCTAAAGTGATTTTCGTAGCTCCCTCAGAAAACTCCACATTTTTAATCGCATAGTCAATTGTTTTTACCGTATTAATCCAATAGTGGTAAAACCATTTTAGATCCATGCCTGATATTTTCTGAGCGATATGCATGAAATCCCGATCGGAAGGATGCTTTAAACTCCATTGAGTGAAATATTCTTTCATGATGAGAGAAAGATTTTTCTCCCCTACGATATAGCCCAGTTGAACAAGGAAGGTTTCTCCTTTCGTATAACTTGCCACACTATAAGCTCTTCCATCATCGTGATGATCCCCTAACCAAGAAGCAGGCTCTTCTTTTCCTGTCTTCGTGAAATTCGCATAGCTTCTCAAGGTTCCTACAAAAGGATTGCTTTCAGGCGTCGCAGGAGGAAAAAGTTGGCTCATTACTTTGGTGGAAGCATAGCTTGTAAACCCTTCGTCCATCCAAGGTTTTGTGCTTTCATTGCTTGCAAGCATTTGTTGAAACCACATATGTGAACCTTCGTGAACCATCAGTCCCACTAATCGTTCAAGGGTTCTATGTTCTCCTAAGACCATCGTGGCCATTCCGTACTCCATACCTCCGTCACCTCCTTGGATAAACGAATAGGTTGGATAGGCATAACGACCGTAATCGGCATTCATGATTTGAAAATACTTGGTAATAAGGGGCTTACTTTGTTCCCAAAAGGCTGTTTTTTCGTTTTTCTGATAAACGTAATAAACTTTAGGTCCATCTAAAACTGTAAAACTCTCCACGGTGTAGTCCCGGTCTGCAGCCCAAGCAAAATCAAGAATATTGTTTGCTTTCCAGCGCCAAGTTGCCTTGCCTCCTTTATCTGTTTTTATCTCTGCATTGTCTTGGTATCCTTTCACTTCTCCAGGGTTTTGAAGTACCCCGCCTGCACCAAGTACATAGTCTTTGTCAATTTTAATCGTCACATCGTAATCACTGAAGGGAGCATGAAATTCACGTCCGATATAATCAAACGTCGCCCAGCCATCGTAATCGTACTCTGCAATCTTCGGATACCATTGGGTCATGGTCATGTCAATGCCTTCTCTATTGTTTCTACCGGCACGACGGATTTGGTAGGGAACCACCGCATCCCAATCTAGGGTGAATACTGTAGAAGAATTCGGTTTTATCGGTTCGTTTAAAACTACTTTCATGATCGTTTCTTGGATCTCAAAACGTAAGTCGGCACCGTTCTGTTGAATAGAGCGAATGTTTTGAACACCTTCCTCTTCTGTAGGAATACTAGCGAGGCGAGAAACGCCGCCTACTTGCAAACGGCTGTCGCCATTCACACCTTGATTCGAAACGTTTTGATCCATCATGGAACCCGGTTTAAAGGCGTTCCAATACAGATGAAAATAGACTACTTTTAATTCGTCTGGAGAATTGTTTGTATAGGTAAGAGTTTGCTTCCCTTTGTACGTAAAATGAGCCGCATCCACATCAATTTCCATTTTGTACTTCGCGTGCTGCTGATAGTACTGCTCTTTTTGACCAAATAAAAAAGCGCTTAAAAGACCTAGCGCTAGAAACATCGTTTTTTCCATGAAACACTTAAATTTGAGGGAAAGTTACGGAAATTTAGCAAATTTCAAAATCTAGGTAGGCTAAAGTCAGGGATTGGATGCATACTTTTTACGATTTTGCATAATTTCAATCTGAAACTTTACTAGTTTTGCATGCAGAATCAAAATCCATGGTCACAGTAGAGAAAATTGGAGGCACCTCCATGAGTCAATTTGAAGACGTCCTAAAAAACATTATCCTTCGAACCAGTGCAAGCAGAAAAGCCCCTTACGAAAGAGTGTTTGTGGTTTCCGCGTATAGCCATGTGACAAACTGGCTCTTGGAGCACAAAAAAACAGGAGAAAAGGGAGTTTACAGCCGTTTCGTTGAGAACAAAAATTACAGCGAGGCTTTAGACGAACTGCTAGGGAGACTTTTAGAAATCAATGAAAAATACGTTCCCTTAGGCCTGGACTCCGTAAAGGCAGCGCAGTTTATTACGCTCCGGATCGAGCAGGCCAAAACCATGCTTTTGAGTTTGAGTCAAGTAATGGCCTCAGGGTATGTAAACCCAACCGACATTCGACTTGCAGCCAGAGAAATTCTCGCCTCCATTGGAGAAGCTCATTCTGCATGGAATTCAGTCAATATCGTGCAAAGCAAAGGTTTTAATGCAAAATACATCGATTTATGTGGTTTCAATGACAATGAATCGCTCACCATTGACCAAAGAATTAAGCGTGAATTTGAAGACCTTGATCTCGCGAAGACAGTCTGTATTTGTACAGGTTATACCAAAGGTACCGAAGGTATTATGAGAGCTTTTGACCGTGGATATTCAGAGGTTACCTTTAGCAAAATTGCCGTGGAATTAAAGGCGCACGAAGCCATAATTTACAAAGAATACCATCTGTCTAGCGCAGACCCGGCCATTGTTGGGGTGGAGAATTGTGCTCCTGTGGGGCAAACCAATTACATCGTGGCGGACCAATTGGCAGACATAGGGATGGAGGCAATCCACCCAAAAGCAGCAAAACCCCTTGAACTTGCAGGAATTAACATCCGAATTAAAAACACGTTTGAGCCGCTTCACGAGGGAACTCTGATCTCAAAAGATTACATCTCGAAGGAGGCTCGCGTAGAAATAGTCTCGGGATCCACCCAGATGATTGCCGTTGAAATCCACGATCCACTTATGGTGAACGAAGTCGGTTTCGATGCCCGTATTATGAGTTATTTCCAAAAACACGGAGTAAGTTACGTATTCAAATCCACCAATGCGAACTCAATTACAATGGTGGTATGGGATCAAGCCGAGGCCCATAAACTCATTGAAGAGCTCACAAAAACATTCTATCGCGTCTCGACCATTGACGCGGCCATTGTGTGTGCTATGGGCACGAACATTAAAGGACCTGGATTTTTATATCGAGCTGCGAAAGCTTTTTATGAAAACCAGATTAACATTGAATGTTACGGACAATCGCTTATGCAAGTAAACTTGCAATTCATTATTAAACGTGAGCATTACAACAAAGCCATTCAGGCACTAAACCAGGCTCTTTGCGGCCCACAGTCGTAAAACGACTAAAGGTCGCCTACTGGGCGACCTTTAGTACGAATACACAGTTTATCTTACGATCGGGAAGACAAAAGAATTTTTTCAATTATTCGTCTTGTAATCATATAGGTGGGTTTCACCCCGGTGAGCCCTAGTCCTCCGGAGGATAGAGTACTTCCCGTTTCAAGGGGGTTGTCTGAGGCGTAATAGCCGTAACAAACAAACAAATCGGGTGAAATATGGTGTCTAATCTTTGAGGCAACCTGGATCGCTTTGTGGTAGTGCGCTCCTTCCATTTCTAATCCTACAGTGTTCCATGTAGAATTCATAAAGTAAGAAAGGATATCTTTGTTCTGAAGAGAAGTTCCTAGTACGGTAAGCATTGAGCCTTCGTAAGCCTTAATTTCATCGTCTTTAAAATCATCTAATTTCAGTGCATTCTCAAACACATAATTGTCGGCAGTTCCTTCAAAAATATGCGAGTTCGGGATCATGATATCTCCTTTTTTTCCGGTTAAAATCCCCGCTTTCCCCATAATGGAAATGGACTTCACTTTCATTGTATAGACCTCTTCATTCGACTGATATGGTCTTAACAACTCATCCATCACTTCAAAGGCCTGTTCCCCAAATGCATAGTCAAACACGAGTACCACATCGTCTCCCTTAAATCCTAAGGAACCAAAAGGTGAATTCTTAAGGTTCACTTTCGAGAGGTCAATTATTTGAACATCAATATTACTTCCGCTGTGATCTTTCACGTAGGTTAGGCCGTGCTTCTCAGAATAAGTTAAAATCTTTTCTTGTAAAGGCTTCTTGTTGCTAATTTCCTCGTAAAGAGTATAATCTACCTCATTCGACGAGGGTTTTAACCCTAAAGCATTCTCGGCAAACAGCATATTTTTAACGGAGTGCATATTCGCTGAGATGATGTGGAGTGGTTTCATTTGAAGTCCTCTGCTCACGAGTTCTTCTTTTAATTGATTGGCCCAACGTTCTCCGAAAAGGTGGTGACCCACCCGTTCTCTTAGAATAGCACTAAAGAATATTTCACGATCTCTAATCCCTTTCAAATCATTTAAGGAATTGTTTCCTAAATGGTAAATGATTTTGAAAAGGCGATCGGGATTCTGGTCGTCTCCAAAATTATGGTAGGCCTGAAGGACCTCTTCAAAGGTTCTTCCTAAAAGTGAAGACAAGTGAATTAATGCCACTTCCTTTTCTTTTCGACTTAATTTCTTTTCCCCCATTGCCACCTGTTCAATAATTCGCCAGGTTCTTGTAGGAGCATAGTTCTCTCCTTGATGATAAGCTATTTCTCGAATTTTATCCGCCTCTATATATAAGAAGGTTAAGTGAGTTAAGATGTCGTAAATCTCAGAGCGTCCTAAAAGGACTTCAATATTCATTTGATGAGAATCAATACGGTAGCAATTCCGTCTCCTTTTCTTAGGAACGATCAGCTCGAAGCTTCCCTTCTCAAATCCTTCGTCTGAAGTCAAATGAACAAATGCCGTTTCTTCAATTCCTGCTGGCAATCGATCAAGAACATAAAGCAAACCGTCTAGTTCTACTTTGTTTTTGATGCCCATCGATCCATAGATCTCAGGTGAAATAGTCATTAAAAGGTTTCGAATTGTTTCTCCCGAAATGCCGCCCGGCTTGAAGAAACCTCTATAGAATAAGTGACGCATCGTGACATACAGCCTTTCAATTGCTTCTGTCGTTTCGCGTGCTTTTAAATTGGTCGCCATAAATTATATTTAGATTGTTAAATTTACAATTAATGACGCACAAAGTTAATGAAAATTAAATTAATCTTTTGTGAATTTATGAGTTCATCCTATGAAATGAGTTCCGTTCGCCAATAATCACGTCTAAGTAGACAGGTGATCCACTTGGATTCGGGTCATAAAAAGACATGCTGGGAAAAATAGACCTCTCACGAAAATTCAGAATTAAACACACTAACCCCTAAATACAGCAGGTGCAAATGCACAAATACTATTATTTTCAAATCAGACCCCCTGTTTTTTTCCATTTTTTTATTTTGAATTGATTTTTTATTTAAATTTGCAGTCTAAACAGATCACTATGCCAACACTAAGATTCAACGCCCTGTCGCAACTTCCCTTTCGCGATTACAGAAAAAACAACGCGATCGAAGTTCCTAAAAAATTATCAGAACTCTTTTGTGAAAACGTATTCTCGGAAGAGACCATGCGTAGTTATTTAACAAAAGAAGCTTTCACCTTTATCCAAGACGCCATTAAAAAAGGAACGAAAACCCCTCGATTAATTGCGGATCAAATTGCGGTTGCCATGAAAGATTGGGCTCTTTCGAAAGGAGCAACCCATTACACACACTGGTTTCAACCTCTAACGGGAACCACTGCGGAAAAACATGACAGCTTCTTCACCCCTTTCGAAAGCGACCGAGCCATTGAACGCTTTAGCGGAGCCATGCTTATCCAACAGGAACCTGACGCCTCCTCGTTTCCTAATGGAGGAATTCGAAATACGTTTGAAGCCCGTGGATACACTGCGTGGGACCCGACGTCTCCTGCCTTCATCATGGGTACAACCCTTTGCATCCCTTCCATTTTCATTTCGTATACGGGAGAAACATTAGATTATAAAACGCCACTTTTAAGAGCGTTATCCGCCGTAGACGATGCTGCGACCGAAGTTTGCAAAGCTTATTTTGACAAAAACATCACCAAAGTAACCCCTACCTTAGGTTGGGAACAAGAATATTTTCTAATTGACAGCGCTCTTTACCAATCAAGACCCGATCTAATCTTTACAGGTCGTACGCTGCTAGGACATTCCCCGGCCAAAGGCCAACAATTAGACGACCATTATTTCGGATCGATTCCAACGCGAGTCATGAACTTCATGAAAGAATTGGAAATCGAATGCATGAAACTTGGAATCCCGGTCACGACTCGTCATAACGAAGTTGCTCCCAACCAGTTTGAGCTTGCGCCCATGTTTGAAGAAACGAATGTAGCGGTCGATCACAACTCCTTACTAATGGACATCATGGCCAGAGTGGCACACAAACACCACTTTCATATTTTATTTCATGAGAAACCTTTTCAAGGAGTAAACGGAAGCGGAAAGCATAACAACTGGTCACTGGCAACGGATACAGGAGAGAATTTATTAAGTCCAGGTAAAAACCCCAAGAAAAACCTTCAGTTCCTTACCTTCTTTGTCAATACCCTTAAAGCGGTACACGAATATGCAGATTTACTTCGCGCCTCAATTGCCACCGCAAGCAACGATCACCGCCTCGGGGCAAACGAAGCTCCACCTGCAATTATATCGGCCTTTATAGGCACCCAGCTATTTGGTGTCCTTGAAGAGCTTGAGAAGGTAACCGACGGAAAACTTTCCCCTGAAGAAAAAACGGAACTTAAATTAAACGTGGTAGGTAAGATTCCAGAAATCCTTTTGGACAATACGGATCGTAACCGAACATCTCCCTTTGCATTCACAGGAAATAAATTCGAATTCCGAGCCGTAGGTTCCTCAGCCAACTGCGCAGAACCGATGACCGTACTTAACGCAATTGTAGCTCAACAATTGAAAGAGTTTAAGGTGCAAGTAGATGGATTAATTGCAGACAAAAAACTAAAGAAAGACGAAGCATTGTTTAACGTCTTAAGAGAATACATAAAGGACTGCAAACAAATTATGTTTGAAGGGGATGGATATTCTGATGACTGGCCCAAAGAAGCTAAAAAAAGAGGCCTCAACAACCTTAGAACCACTCCCGAAGCCTTAAAAAGTGAACTTGACGAGAAATTCATTCAACTCTATGAAGGACTCGGAATCTATAATCATAGAGAATTTGAAGCTCGTAACGAAATCAAATTAGAGAAATACGCAACTGAGATTGACATTGAAGCCAAAGTACTTTCAGACATTGCAAGAAATCACATTGTGCCTGCCGCTCTTTCTTATCAAAACCGATTGATAGACAATGTAAAAGGCCTAAAAGAAATTTTCACAGATAAAGAATTTCAAACGCTTGCTAAAGAGCAAATGGATTTAATTCGCAGCATTTCCCATAATGTATCTCAAATCAAAGTGGGGGTAGATGAACTCTTGAAAGCAAAAGACAAAGCCGAAAAGGAGCACGGACAGAAGCAAGCCGAAACATACTGCGACGATGTAAGACCCCGATTTGATAAAATTCGAGAGGCATGCGATACGCTGGAAATGCTTGTAGACGATGAACTTTGGCCAATGACAAAGTACCGCGAACTTCTATTTACAAGATAGAAAAAAGCGGCTACGAAAGCTTAATTCAAAGAAGAGCGCAAACCCAGGGAATCCCCTTGGATTTGCGCTCTTCTTGTTTTCTTCTTGTCCCCTCGTTATCTTGTTCTATTAAGGTTGTATTATTTTCTACAAAGGAAATAAATTAAGAGAGCAAAGCAATTCATAAAATCATTGACTCTCAACACTTTTCTTTGCCAACTTACACTTAAGGTTAGGTTTCAAAAAGTACAAATTATAAGATTCAAAGTGAGTTACAAGACAGACCTTACAACATGACAAATATAGAGCACTTCGACCTCTCCACTTTTACGGAATTATAGTATAGATTTATATAATAAATAGACCAAAACAATAAATGTTAATAAACCTTAACAAAACAAAAAGCCGCAACCCCTAAATAAAGGGATTGCGGACCGTCTTCCTTTAACATATCGGATGATAATGTTAAAATGTGTTAAAAAAGAGTGTTTTTAATTTTGAAAAACAGCATCTTTTGGCTCTATTATCTACATTTGTCTAGTCAAAATCAAAGTAAATAATATCTATAACACAGATAATCAAATATATATGAAGAAAAGAGTTCTATTTTATGTGACTGTAATTACTTCTGTATTCACATTACAATCTTGCGTTTCGAACTACGTTGTTACTCAACCCATATTATACAAAACAGATGCCAAACTGGCAGCTGTAAGTCCTAAGACTCTCAACTTTTTAAAGAAAGATTTAACCCCTTCTCAACAAATCGACATGGCACTTGCCTCTGTCGAAACTGCCAATAAAGCGGCGGAAATTGAGAAGACCATTCAGTTTGAGAAAAAAATGGACGGACTCTTAGCCGAAGCAGAATCGTATCTTGGAGTCCCTTACCGTTATGGTGGCAACACAAGAAACGGAATTGACTGCAGCGCTTTCGTCCTTTCTGTGTTTGGAGCCACTATGGGACTTAACTTACCAAGAGTAGCCGCTTCCCAAGCAAAAGAAGGAGAACAAATCGCAAAAGAAGACATCCGCAAAGGAGATTTAGTATTCTTCTCACGAGGAGGCAGAATTTCTCATGTAGGAATTGTTCACGATGTGGATAGCAACGGAGAGATTCACTTCATTCATGCGGCAACCTCTAGAGGCGTAATGATTTCCCCGCTTAGCGATCGTTATTGGGGTCCAAAATTCAGATTCGCCAAACGCGTTATAAACGACGGCTTTATGGATGCGCAAAACTTAGCACAGAATAATAGTAAGATTAATTAATTGAAAAATATCAACCGCTAGAAAATTTCTAGCGGTTTATTTTTTTGCCCTAAGAAGTATTTCATAATTTTGCATTTGCAATGAAACGCAAACTCAAGCTTTTTTTAATCCTTTTATCCTTGGGAGTTCTTTTACTTCCACAGCAAAATTTTTCCGCTCAAATCATGGCGCTCAATTGCTGCGAGACCCAAAGCACAGATCCATGCCATAATCCCATGCAACAAACGGATTCGGGCTCAGACCGTTCAAATCCATCTTCTGATCAGAATTGCGACTCGCACTGTGCGCAGCACTGCGGTTTGTGTCTGCATGTCGGGACACCCCTACTCAACTCGAGCTTCTCAGACACGAGTCTTTGTTCGGCTCGAAAATTCAGAACAAGTACTTTTAGTTACATATCTTCTTTCGTGCTAGATAGCAGCAAGGACATATGGCAACCTCCTAAAATAGGCTAAACCCTTTATTGGACGTAGGACGCACGCTCCTTTCCACTTTCTCCCCCTTTATTGCACCCCAAATTTATCCTATCCCAGGTAAGGAGTCTACTGCATTCCAGCTGCAAGACTTTCTTAAGTCCTGAAAGTTCCATTTTTGATGAACTTTTTAAGACCTCCGGAAGGATGAACTTTAAATTATACAACGAACTATTCTAATGAAATTTACTATAAAATACTTCCTATTTTTAAGCATACTACTTATCAGCAGTAGTTTTCAGGCGCAAACAACTCATGAACATAGCGCCTTAGTCAAAGGAAATTGTGAGCTCTGCAAAGAGCGAATTGAATCAAGCGCGAAAGAGGCAGGTGCGACGGTTGCGGCATGGGACCTTAGCACTCAGACTCTTTCCGTGCAGTACGATTCACAAAAGACCTCCATACCCGCTATTTTCACGAAGATTGCAGAGGCAGGACATGACAATCAATATATGCAAGCATCGGAAGCGGCCTATCAAAATCTTCCCGCCTGCTGTCTGTATGCACGTGAGCCTTCTTTCTTAGATGCAGATTCTACTAACCACAAGCATTCAAACGAATATTTTGTAAGGGGAAACTGTGAATCCTGTCAATTGCGTATCGAATCGACCGCGAAAAAAGCGGGAGCCACGGAGGCAAAATGGACACCCTTAACGCAGAAACTAACGCTTGAATTTGACGAGTCGAGAACCTCGGCCGAAACCATTCTCAAAGAAATCGCAATGGTTGGGCATGACAATGAACTTTTTACAGCAGAGGATAAGGCGTATAAAAATTTACCGGATTGCTGTTTGTATGACCGTGATCTTCCATTAGGGCAAATTAGCGAGCTTGTTCATTTTGACAAGGACGAGTCTGATACCACTACTCCAGAAGGTCGAGAAACAAACTTAGAAACGGTTTCTCTTTTAAAGACCAAAGCGGCGACCGCACTAGACAAAAAGAGCGCAGGCCTTGTTTTCAACATTGGAGAGAAAGAACTTCTAAAAGCAGCCTGCTGCAATCTGGCAGAAAGCTTTGAAACGAATGCAACAGTCGATGTGTCCTATAGCAATGCAGTGACCGGAACCAAGCAGCTTAAAATGCTAGGACTTGACCAAAAATACACCGCCCTTACAAAGGAACTCTTGCCGGAGATCCGCGGTCTAGCCACTGCATACGGCCTTAATTTCATCCCTGGAAGGTGGATAGGAGGAATTCAACTCACCAAAGGGGGAAGTACCGTGACGAGTGGCTATGAAAGTATTACAGGCCAAATTAACACGGAGCTGCGTAAATATTCAGGGGAAAATGAGACCCAGCTCAATTTGTTTGTCGATCAAAATGCAAGAACCGAGATGAACCTTACGCATACCTCAAGTTTGAATGAGCATTGGAACCAAAGCATCCTTCTTCATGGAAATGCAACCCTTGGGCAAGAAGACCACAACCAAGATGGGTTTTTGGACCAACCGACAGGAGAACAAATGAACTTAGCGTATCTCCTAAATTACAATGATCTGGACCACTCTGGATGGGGAAGCCACTTTGGAATTAACTTGGTTCGTGACTCCCGTTACGGTGGACAGACCCTCTTTGATAAACACAAGGCCGCCTCAGAGCAAAGTGCTTACGGTGTAGGCATTGATATCTCAAGATTTCAAGTATGGAATAAAACAGGATACATCTTCAAAGGAAAACCCTATCAAAGCCTTGGCTTGATGAACCAATACACCTACCATCAGCAGGATAGTTTCTTTGGGCTTCGAAATTACTTAGGAGAGCAACAAACCTTCTACTCTAACTTGGTCATTGAAAGCATTATTGGAAACACAAACCATAAGTACAAAACGGGGGTAAGCTTCCTTTACGACCGATTTGATGAAATATATCGAGAGGGCCCAATCGAAAGGACAGAAACGGTCCCAGGTGTGTTTTTTGAATACACTCTAACTGGACTTAACTATGCTTTAGTGGCAGGGGCAAGAGCGGATTTCCATAATCTAGCCGGAACACAATTCACCCCGCGTCTAAATTTCCGTTACGATCTTTCGCCTTCTACTACCCTTCGGCTTTCCGCAGGAAGAGGCTTTAGAACTGCCAATATTTTTGCAGAAAGTCAAGCTTACCTTGCTTCGAACCGTCAAATTGAAGTGGAAAAAACAAGAGACGATCTGTATGGCTTAGATCCCGAAATCGCCTGGAATTATGGTGTTAGCTTTAACCAACAGCTAAAACTATTTGGTCGCAGTGCCGCAGTACTTGTCGATTTTTTCCGTACCGATTTCCAAAACCAGGTCATTTTAGATTTGGACGAATCCACACATAAAATTCTTTTCTACAATCTTAAGAATAAATCGTACGCGAACAGTTTTCAAACTCAATTTGACCTAAGTCCAGTAAGAAACTTAGACGTTCGCCTAGCCTACAAATTTTACGATGTAAAGGCAGAGTACCACAGTGGCGAAAAGCAAGCTCCATTTATGGCGAAGCACCGAGGTTTCCTCAATATTGCCTATGCTACAACAAAAAATGACAAGGGTGCCTTTTGGAGTTTTGACACAACCCTTAATTATGTTGGAAAACAAAGACTACCTCTTACGGAGCAAAACCCAGCGGAATTTAGGCTTGCCTCTTACTCCCCGTCATACGGTACACTAAACGCACAGATCGCTCGAGATTTCTCCTCAAAATTCCGAGTTTATCTTGGGGGTGAAAACTTGACGTCGTATACGCAAGACCTTGCCATTATAGATGCACAGAATCCTTTTGGAAACTATTTCGATGGCGGCATGATCTACGCGCCAATCATGCCTGCTAATTTTTACATTGGAATTGATGTGAAATTCTAATTTAAATACTGGAATAGACTGCATTCCACTCTAAAACAAAATGAACCTGACTCTCTCAAGAATCAGGTTCATTTTGTTTTCGATGTTCAGAGCTCTTAGCTTTTAAGCCATCTAGTTTCATTCAAGTAGGATTGATCCGGATAGTATATAAACAAAACACTTCCGTCCTTAATGGTATTAATAATAGGTTTCGCTAATTCAGTAGAAACAGCGGGACATCCCCAGCTTCGCCCGATACGCTTATGCTGTTTTGCGAAATTTTCGTTTACATAGTTTGCACCGTGCATCACAATAGCCCGACGAAATGCAGCGTCGTTATATCCCTTGTCGAGCCCGTGCAATTTTAAAGAGTATCCATTACCCCCTTGATAGGTTAAATCCGTACGATAGAAGCCAAGGCTGCTTTGAAGGGAACTTTCGGTATTCGAGAAGTTCTGAGCAAATTCCTCCCCGGTGTTTTTCCCATGAGCAACTAATGCATTAAACAGGATCGCCCCCGTTTTGGTGTTAATCACCCACAGACGTTTTTCATTCGAAGATTTGGAAAAATCCAAAACGGTCAATAAAACGGTCTCTTCCTTAATTTCCCCTGCTTTTTTGAGATTTTCGAATCCCGTCATTGCTTTTTCAAACACCTCAAAACTTAGTTCGTTCGCTTTTGAAAAATCAAGTCGGTTGTATGAACTCAATACGATCTGGGACAATGAACTCTTCTCTACATTCACTTCAGGTAAGGCCACGTATGCAGAAGTATCTGATTTAGCTTCCTTCGTGCTGACTGATTTAGCTGAGTCTGACGATTTGTAAGACGTACTTAAGGCCAAAACGGAAACCAGAGAGAGCAGTATTTTCTTTGTCATAAATATTATGTTAAATAGAATTGCGATTGCAAATTTATAAAATCATAACAATCAGAACGTTATTATGAAACACTTTAACAGAAATTTATAACAATGTTAACAGCTCTGATCCTTATTATTCTGCCTCTTTTTGCGTGTCAGCTACAAAAGTAAGACTCACCGAATTCATACAGTAACGAACACCCGTAGGTTTGGGACCGTCGTTAAAAACGTGTCCAAGGTGCGAACTGCATTTTTTGCAAAGAACCTCAATCCTTTCCATTCCGTGGGTAGAATCTCTCATGTAAGAGACTCCGTTCTTATCGGCCTCAAAGAAACTAGGCCAGCCACAAGTGGAAGCAAATTTTTGGTCGCTCCTAAACAAATGGTTACCACAAACCGCACAATAATAATCGCCGTGCTGGTCGAATTCATTGTATTTGCCACTAAAAGGACGCTCGGTTCCTTTTTCTCGTGCAATATAATAGAGCTCAGGTGCGAGCACTTCTTTCCACTCCTCATTGCTTTTGCTTACTGCTGTAGAGTCATTAGGAGAAAAGTATGGATTGTTTTTTGATGTAGAATCTTGCATAACGTTGGACTTAATAGGAGAATAACTCTGCGAGCACGCTTGCAGAAGTAGTATACCTCCCAATATTAATAGAATTTTTTTCATTTGATCAGTTTCTTAAGGCCTAAAGAGCCTATTAAAACTTATTTATTTAGTTCAAAATTAGTGAAATAATACTAAATGACAGAAACACAAAAAAGAAGACAATTACGAAATCATAAGCTATTTGCAACGGGACTCTTTGTTTTAATGGCGGCTATTTTTATGGTGACCACCGCCATACAAAAGCAGTCTGATTCGCATTGGATAGGATATCTGCATGCATTTTCAGAAGCGGCAATGGTAGGCGCACTTGCGGACTGGTTTGCGGTCAGTGCCCTATTCCATTATCCTTTAGGGCTGAAAATTCCGCATACAAACTTGATTCAAAACAAAAAAGACCAAATCGGAGACAACTTAGGTTCGTTCGTCGTCGGCAATTTTTTATCTGCGGAGACGATTCGCCCTTACATTTCAAAGCTAAACCTATCGGAATACCTAGGCACTTGGCTTCTAAAACCCAGCAACCAGCAACTTTTAATCTCCGAGGGGTCTATTATTATACAAGATCTTATTTCAAAACTGGAAGACCATTCCATAGAATCCTTCCTAGTTCAAAAAACAAACGAACTTACAGAAAATCTTAATTTAGCCTCCGCACTAGGCAGTACGATGGAATATTTGGTCGAAAAAGATCAACACCAACTTCTAGTAAGCTCGATCGCTTCTCACATCAAAACGTACATTCTTGAAAACGAGGAGGAAATTAGAGAGCGTGTGAAAAGACAGAGTTATTCGATTATTCCCAATTTTGTAGACAAAGCCATTGCAGATAAGATTTCAAAAGGAATTGTCTCGTACTTTGAAGAAATTGAATCGGATTTATCTCATCCTGTTCGATCAGTTCTGACAGAAAAAATAAAGGAATTGTCACTGGACTTAAAAACGAAAGAAGAATGGAACGAGAAAATCCATTCGATGAAATCCTATTTTCTCACGGAAGAAAGGGTACAGAGCTACGCAAAGGATATTTGGCATTCCATAAAAACCCTTCTTTTAAAGGAACTCGCTCAAAGTGATTCTCCACTAAAGGCCTATCTTCAAAAATCCATCCATAACTTAGCCGTGGATCTTACTGAGGACCCGAACTTAAAAACTAAAATTGACAAATGGGTTCGACTTACAGCCTATCGATATTTTTTACGAAACACGCACCGAGTTAGCGATTTAATCTCGAGCACAGTGGAAAACTGGGACGGACAAATGCTTAGTGAAAAATTAGAATTGGAAGTCGGAAAGGACCTTCAATTTATTCGTGTGAATGGAACTCTCGTGGGAGGACTCGTGGGACTAATCCTCTATACGATTGCTAATTTTTTCATTTAGCCTGTTTCAAAAGGGCTTTGTTAATCTCTGTGATCAGCTGTGGCCCTTCGTAAATAAAGCCCGTATACAGTTGAACAAGGGAAGCACCTGCCTCCAGTTTCTCAAGTGCATCAGTCGCTGAGTGAATTCCACCGACACCTATAATAGGAAACGCTCCCTCACTCTTCTCATGAAGAAAACGAATGACTTCGGTGGATCTTTCCTTTAGGGGTTTTCCCGATAACCCTCCCGACTCTTTTTGATTGACAGAAATTAAATTCTGACGCGAAAGAGTTGTATTGGTAGCAATCACCCCAGAAATACCTGTTTCTTTAACAATTTGAATGATGTCTAGCAATTGGTCTTCGGACAAATCGGGGGCGATCTTTAAAAGAATCGGCTTTGATTTGGTTTTGGTATTGTTTTGCTTCTGCAATTCATTTAACAACTCTGTCAAAGGACCTCTATCTTGAAGTGCTCTAAGGTTTGGAGTATTCGGCGAACTTACATTGACGACAAAATAATCCACGACCTCAAACAAAGCGTCAAAAGCAAGTTTATAGTCGGCACTTGCCTTTTCGTTCGGCGTTAATTTATTTTTTCCAATATTTCCGCCTATTAACACACCCGTATTCGACTTCAACCTCTCAACCGCTTTATCTACACCTTCGTTGTTAAACCCCATTCGGTTAATAATACCGGAATCTTCCACCAACCGAAAGAGCCTCTTCCTTTCATTGCCACTTTGCGCCTTAGGTGTCAAGGTTCCAATTTCTACAAATCCAAATCCAAGGGCTCCTAGCTGCTTATAAAGTTTCGCATCTTTGTCTAATCCCGCTGCAAGACCCACTGGATTTTTAAACTTCAATCCAAAAACCTCTCGTTCAAGTTTGGAATCCTCTAAGGGTTTGCGTAAAAACCAGGGAGCCAGGAACCCGAAATTCCGAAGCATCCAGAACGTCAGATGGTGAGCTTTTTCAGGATCTAACTTAAATAGAAGCGGACGTAAAATAGTTTTGTACATAGTAAAAAGATGGATACGACAAATTTAAAGCTTTTTCTATAGTCTGACCCTATAATCTAGGAATTTCTCTTTTGCAAAACCTTATTCAAAACTGCTAAAAATGCGATCCGCCCTGTTTGGCAAATTAAGTCTCGAAACGAGCTAAATCCGACGTTATTCAGTTTTATTTCACTAATTTTGTCCAAATTATCAAGACAATTATGGCAAAACAGGAAGATGCGTTTAAAAAAGTAGTTTCCCATGCAAAAGAGTATGGGTTTATTTTTCAAAGTTCTGAAATTTACGACGGACTATCTGCCGTTTACGACTATGGACAAAACGGCGCGGAACTGAAAAACAATATTAAGCAGTACTGGTGGAAAGCCATGGTACAGTTAAACGAAAACATCGTCGGAATTGATTCCGCGATTCTAATGCACCCTACGATCTGGAAAGCTTCCGGTCACGTAGATGCCTTTAACGACCCGTTAATTGATAACAAGGACAGTAAAAAACGCTTCCGTGCCGATGTTTTAATTGAAGATTATTGTGCAAAGCTAGAAGACAAGGCACAGAAAGAAATTGACAAAGCGGCAAAGCGATTCGGAGAATCCTTTGACCTCTCGACGTTTGAATCTACAAATGCGAGAGTCTTAGACTATCGCGAACGTCAAAAAACCATTCTTTCTAGAATGGCGAGATCACTAGAAAGCAATGATTTGGCAGATGTTAAATCATTAATTGAGGAACTAGAGATTGCAGATCCTGATTCAGGAAGTAAAAACTGGACGGACGTTCGACAATTCAACCTGATGTTTGGAACCAAACTAGGAGCCTCTGCTGAAAACGCGACTGACCTCTATTTAAGACCCGAAACTGCTCAAGGAATTTTCGTTAACTATTTGAACGTACAAAAAACATCCCGACATAAATTACCTTTCGGGATTGCTCAAATCGGAAAAGCCTTTCGTAACGAAATTGTTGCTAGACAATTTATTTTCAGAATGCGTGAATTCGAACAGATGGAAATGCAATTTTTTGTACAACCAAATACCGAACTTTCTCATTTTGAACAATGGAAACAAAAAAGGCTTAACTGGCACTTGGCGTTAGGACTCGGAGCAGAAAATTACAAATTTCATGACCACGAAAAGTTAGCCCATTACGCAAATGCAGCGACGGACATTGAATTTAAATTTCCTTTCGGATTTAAGGAACTCGAAGGTATTCACTCCAGAACCAATTTCGACCTTTCGGCGCACGAAGAGTTTTCCGGTCGCAAAATTCAATATTTTGATCCTGAGAAAAACGAGAACTACGTTCCTTACGTAGTCGAAACCTCCATTGGACTCGACCGATTGTTCCTTGCCTTAATGTCACATTGCTTAAAAGACGAAGTGCTTGAAGATGGGTCTGAGCGAACTGTTCTTTCTCTACCTCCGGCCTTGTCTCCTATTAAAGCGGCGATACTTCCGCTTATGAAAAAAGACGGGTTAGGGGAATATGCAGAATCAATATACAACGATTTAAAATTCGACTTCAACTTGAATTACGAGGAAAAAGATAGCATTGGAAAACGATACCGTAGAAACGATGCGCTTGGAACTCCGTATTGCATCACCGTGGACCATGAATCCTTAACAGAACACACCGTGACGCTACGTGACCGTGACACCATGGTGCAAGAGAGAGTCAAGGTAGCAGACTTACGAAGAATCATTGACGAAAAAACAAACTTTAGAACCCTTTTGTCTAAGCTTTAAATTTTCATCGAAAAAAGAAAATTCAAATGGTCTAATTGCATTAGGCCATTTGCTATTTCTGTTAATTTCTTCGAGGCATAAACTGTTTGATTCCTTTTAAATTCCGTAAATTTGAACCATTCTAAATAAGACACATGTTTTCAATACAAGCCATACGATCCCAATTTCCAATTCTTTCGCAAGAAGTGAATTCAAAACCTTTAGTATACCTGGACAATGCAGCAAGCTCGCAGAAACCCCTCTCGGTACTAGAAACCTGGGACCGGTACTATCTTGAATACAATGCAAACGTGCATCGAGGAATTCATACCCTTAGTCAAATTGCCACAGAGGCTATGGAAGATTCGCGTAAGAAAATTCAAAAATTCATTGGAGCAAAACATGATTATGAAATCATTTTTACAAAGGGAACTACGGAGGGCCTCAACCTACTTGCTTATGCGCATACAAGCGAGATTAAGGCTGGTGATGAGATCATAATTTCCTATTTGGAACATCATTCCAACATAGTGCCTTGGCAAATGCTTTGCGAAAGAACTGGCGCAAAACTACGGGTGATCCCTATGAACTTGGAAGGTGAGCTCGATCTTACTTTTCTTGAAAATAATTTAAGTGAGAAAACGAAAATAGTTTCGGTTAATCAAATTTCCAATGCGCTAGGTGTAGTCAATCCCCTGAAGGAAATTATTTCCATGATCCGTAAAAATTCTAGTGCTAAAATCATCATTGACGGTGCTCAGTCTGTGCCACATTTAAAAATTGATGTGCAAGAAATGGATTGTGATTTTTTCGTCTTCTCTGGCCACAAAATGTACGCTCCCATGGGAGTTGGGATCCTTTATGGAAAAGAAGAGTTACTTGAAAAACTTCCTCCTTTCCATGGTGGAGGAGAAATGATTTCTACCTGTAGTTTTGAGAAAACCACGTATGCGGGACTCCCTTTCAAATTCGAAGCAGGAACCCCGAATGTGGGAGGAAATATCGCCCTAGGGGCAGCAGTAGATTTCATGGAATCCATTGGACATGACAATTTACAAAGTCACGAACATGCACTACTTGAATACGCCCAAAAAGAACTTCAGCAGCTCGACGACTTACATATCTATGCCGAAAATGCACACCGTGCAGGCGTAATTTCTTTCACGTTGAATAATGCGGGAATTGCATCCGATGCGGGAATGATCTTAGATAAACTGGGTATTGCCGTCCGCACAGGACATCACTGCACTCAACCTATTATGGACTTTTATGGAATAGCAGGTACCATTCGTGCGAGTTTCGCAATTTATAATACACTAGAGGAAATAGACGCATTGGTAGAGGGAGTCCGTAAGGCTCAAAGAATGCTAAGTTAGAAGAAATTAGCGCACCTCGGCTCCTCCAAGACCTCGAAGTCTCAAGCCGTATTTCCATTGGACATAGGCAAAGACTTGATACAATTTATATTCGAAAGCCATTCCGTAATTTTCATTGGGATCGTAATCAATCCCTGACTCAATTACATTTCGGTAACGTCCTGAATAGTAATAGCTATTCCATTCCGAAACCAAACTTGCATTGCGTACTTTTAGACTGCTTTCGCTATACATACTCTGCGGTTTTGCAATCGCAGAGAGAAAATAATCAAATTGTGTGTCCATTACAATCAGCTCCCATTCCCCCTCTTCATTCTTTTCCGGTTTCATCACAGTCGAGTCGCCCTTACTCAGTGCGCGCGAACTACTGCAACTCGTGACAAAGCTTAAAGCTCCAATGAGCAAAACTAGATAGAATGTTGTTTTCATGACTGTTGTATATGCTGGAAAGGCAGCAAATTAAACGCCAAACTTGAACTACACTCAAAGAATCCAAGCAACTTTGCTTATTGAGCCCGCAATAGGAAAGATTGGAACGGTTATTGTTGCAAAATTCTAGCAAAATATTGTACGAAACCCACCCCACAAAGTCCCTCATTGTGAATCCAAAAATTCCAAGGGAAAACTTTGGACCAAACCACTAGAATCCGAATGATTTCCTTAGTTTCCAAATCATTTTTCAAGTCAAACCTTTGTTGCACTCTTGCAAGAAGGCAAGCCATGGTTATGGGAGTGCAAAAGACAAATAGAAATCAAAGTTTGAAAATTAGGATTCTCTTTTCAATCGCCCTTACCGTATTCACTTTTGCATGGTTTCAATCGCAAACTACGGCTTTTGCCTACATTAAAGATGAGCATGGGAATGCAGTAGAACGAGCGGAGGTTGATTTAAGCCAATCCTCCAATGACCTTGTAGCCGACAAAATTGGCTACTTCCAATTTGTAAGATTAGATCCCGGTACCTACCAAATAAACATTTCCAAGGCCGGACTAGAACCGCGACGAATCACCTTTACTATCGAGCAGGGTGAAAAAAGAAAAGACCTTGGGGTCATCAGCATGCGCTCTGCTAACCATAGTACTGACTTAGGAATTTTAGTTCTTGATGATGCCATTGCCGATAGTGACGGATCTTTAGTACAGCCCATGACCTCACTACTAAGTGCAAGACGGGATGTGTATCAAAAAAATGCCATGCTTGAACAGGGCATGTATAATTTTGTTCCAAGAGGGGTGGACAACCGCTACGAAGAAATTTCCTTTAATGGAGTATCAATGTCGGATCCCATAGACGGCGTAGTAGATCCTATTCAATGGGGAGGATTAAGCGACGTTACGAGGCATCCTTCTGAAATCTCTGACTATTTATCCTTTTCAAAATACGGCTTTGCAAATCTTGCTGGCTCCCTCTACTACGACACGAAAGCTTCTAATTTGAACAAAGAGGCTTCGATTACTTATTCCTACCTCAATCGCAATTATAAAAACAGACTTCTAGCCTCTTACGCAAGTGGACTTTTTCCTAGCGGATGGGCGTTTGCTCTTTCTGTAAGCAAAAGATCAGGAAGCGATGGCGTGATTCAGGGAATTGAACAAGACTCCTACGCTTACTTTGGATCGGTTGAAAAGAAGTTGTCAGACCGTTTTTCTATAAACTTTACGGCCTTTGGAGCACCCACTCAAAGAGACACCTATAGTGCAAACACAAGAGAAGTGTACGATTTAATGGGTAAAAATTACAATGCATACTGGGGATTTGATGGAGGAAAAAATCGCAGTGCGCGTACTAGAAATTCCTTTATGCCTGTCTTCCAACTGCAATTTTACAATGTGGTTGGCGAGAACAGCAATTGGAACAATACCTTATCGTATCAATACGGAAGAGACGCCCAAAGCCGTCTTTCCTGGAGAAACGCACCCAATCCCTACCCTACGTACTACACAAACCTACCCAGCTATTACCGATCTATAAATGCACGCCCAGGTGAATTAGAACTGCTCGAACAGAGATGGAACGAAGACGATTCCTTTAATCAAATCAATTGGCAAGCTTTACGAATGGAAAATCAAAACCATTTAGAAGAAGGTGCTAAATATATGGTGGTAGAAGATGTTCGTGACATCAAAAATTTTAATTTCGCTTCGCATTTCGACACAAAACTAACTGATTTTTGGAATTTAAATCTGAATTTAAATTATCAAAATTTCACTTCGAAGCATTATCAAGAAATAAACGATTTACTGGGGGCAGAATTTGCACTAAACCAGTACGCTTCCAATGGCAATGAAAACTACGATTCCTCCAATCAAAATACGAAACTTACCGTCGGCGATCATTATAAATACGATTTTTTGTTTTTTAAGAACAAAGCCAGCCTCAATCTGTCCACAGATGCTGAACTTAACAAATGGAATGTAATGGCCTCTGTTTTCGTAAACTATACATCCTCTCAAAGAAAAGGCAATTACCTAAATCCATATTACAGCAACTCAAAAGGTTTAAGCAAGCGAATTGAAAATCTGGATGCAGGCGTGAAAGCAAGAGTTAGCTACAAACTAAATCCTAGAAGTCAGCTCTCATACAATGCGATGCTTTACAGCGCTGCCCCTACCCTTACGGACTTATTTGTCAACCCTCGATTAAGCAATCTGGAAACGCCTGAAATAAGGAACCAAGTTGTAAGTTCCAACGAACTTCGCTATAACTATAGTAGCCAAGCCCTAAGAATTCGTGTGTCAGGATTTTGGAGTGATTTAAAAAATGGGACCGAAGTTTCAAGATTCTACACAGATCTTTACTCTCAGGGCACAAATAACAACACAGAATCCTATGTAACCGAGTTCTTATCCGGAGTTGAAAAGCGCTACAAGGGAATCGAAGTCGGAATCGAGGCGAGGATTTTTCCGAATTTAAAACTCTTTGCCATATCCAGTTTAGGAGAGTATACCATTGAGAACAATCCAATCGTACTTCTAACCACCGAAAACGAAACCTCTGCCCAAGGATATCAAGACTTAGGCCCGGCACAAATCAAAGATTATAAATTAGCGGGTTCCCCACAAACAGCAGCTACGCTAGGATTTAGATATAGCAATAAAAAACTTTGGTGGCTAGGCGGTTCTGCCAATTTTTTCGCAGACCATTACATGGACTTTTATGCAGCCAATCGAACTTCCAATTTTTACACCAATCCTCAAACAGGAAGCCATTACGAGCAAAGCACAGACAAAAATACAGGACTTGTAATTCCAGCAGCGCGTCCCTCTTCCATCTCACCCCTACTTTCTCAAGTCAAAATGGAAGATCAGTGGCTATTTAATTTGGATGCAGGAAAGTCTTTCAGTGTGGGGCGCTACACCTTAGGGTTAAGTTTAAGCGTAATCAACGTACTAAATAACAGAGATTATATTTCGGGTGGCTACGAACAAATTAGAAACACAAACTATCCGGAATCCCAAATAGATTCACAAAGATCAGAACCTCTATTTGGCACCAAATTCTGGTATGATCGCGGACGTACGTTCTTCGCAAATGTTTCATTTAAGTTTTAATCGAATTTAGAGCCCATTCGACTCAAAGAGAATTTCAAGGTACTCCTTTTTTGAAATCATTTCGGCTCCAAAAGTTTCCAAATGATTGGAGTGAATTTGACAGTCGATTAATTTGTAATTGCCTTGGTTGGATTGTACAAAGGTGATAAATGCGGCCTTTGAAGCATTGCTTACTTTTGAAAACATACTTTCACCACAAAACACATTTCCCACCACTACACCATAAAACCCACCTACAAGCGTATCACCCTGCCAAACTTCAATACTCGTAGCTTTGCCTTGTTGATGCAGTTCTAAGAACCCACTGATCAGCTCTTCACTGATCCAAGTTCCGTCTTGGTCCACTCTAGGGACCTCCATGCAAGCACGCATAACCTCTTCAAAGGCCTGATCCTTAGTAAAGGTAAATTGGTTGGAATTAAGAACCTTTTTCATGGATTTGGAGACATACAAATTCTTTGAAAAAAGAACGAATCGAGGATCCGGACACCACCATAAAATCTCTTCACCGGGATTAAACCACGGGAACAGTCCAAGATTATAACCAAGCCATAGCCTTTCGGAAGACAAGTCACCTCCCATAGCAATGAGACCCCCTAAAGGATGGTACTCTCTTGGATCCGGAAATCCTATTTCCTCTTTCTTTAATGAAACCATAGAATTAAAAAATCCCACCAAAGATAGTGGGATTCAAATCAATTATTTTTTACTTTTTAGAAAGGTAAATCATCATCCTCTTCTTCGAAAGGATTTGCATTTTGCGATTCACGCTTTGCTCCTTCTTCAAGTGGGGCAGCTTGAGTGGGTTCATTAAAATTGTCAGAAGCCAATTTTTCAATTCTCCAGCCAACAATCGAGTTAAAGTACTTAACTTCATTCTGAGGGCTTGTCCACTCTCTTCCTCTGAGGTTAATTCCAATTTTAACTTGGTCGCCCTCGCTTACTGTATCTAGCAATGAGATCTTATCTTGCAAGAACTCAATACTAATAGGCTGCGGGTACTGTTCCTGCGTTAAAAGGATTAATTCTCTCTTCTGAAATCCACTGTTAAAAGTTTGGGTTTCAGAAAGTTTCTTCACTGTGCCTTGTAATTCCATAATCTAAAAACTTAATTCGGTAAAAATAGCAAAAACAAACTTAAAAAAATGAATTCAAAACCTAGTATTTTGCAAATAAAAAAAATGAAAAAAAATTTGTTTTACAATTTAAAAATAAGCTATATTTGCACTCACAAAAAAGAAAAGAAGATCTTATAATAACTGCGGATGTGGTGTAATTGGTAGCCACGCCAGACTTAGGATCTGGTGCCGCGAGGCGTGGGGGTTCGAGTCCCTTCATCCGCACTATTTTAAAAATTTCTAATCACTTAGAAATTTTTTTTGCGAAAATAGCTCAGCTGGTAGAGCACAACCTTGCCAAGGTTGGGGTCGCGGGTTCGAGTCCCGTTTTTCGCTCAACTTCTACTTTGCCCTGGTGGTGGAATTGGTAGACACGCAGGACTTAAAATCCTGTGTCCGCAAGGACGTACGGGTTCAAGTCCCGTCTGGGGTACACAAAAAGACTGTTAATCATTGATTAACAGTCTTTTTTGTTTTTAGAGTTGGCTTCAATGCTGGCTTTAATAAAAGGGATCAAGAACAAATTCTCATTACTGAAGATACAGTTTGGTGCGACAAAATATTTTTGTGCAAATTATTACAAAGATTTTTGGAGGCGAATTATTGGCAAATACACCAATTGAAAAATTGAGATTATGATCATAATTCGATTCTCCAAGAAATGCAAAAATTCTCCAAGAATTATATTTCTAGAATTTCGGAGATGTTTTTTTGGTCGGAGGGAAGCCCCATTTCCCTTATGTCATATCCGCTCTAAACTATGTCTTGTCCTGAAATATAGAACCAGAACTTAAAATTAGGGACGTATTTACACCTCCGTCTGGAGTACATAAAAAGACTACTAATCAACGATTAATAGTCTTTTTTATTCTAGATGAAGGATGAAACCAAAATTAGTTATTATTTTGGTACTATTTATAATCCACTTTCTGAGATAATTCAATTGGATTGTTATATCTCTTCAAATTATTTTGTATACTTCTTTCCAATTCTCTATAATCATTTGCGGTATTTTCTGTTTTATCTTGTTTTAACATCATTGCTTGACCACTCTTTGCCAAAGTAAAGTTTGTTACGCAAGAAAAGTTTTTTCATGTTTATTTTTTTTTAAGATTAAGTGCCAATGCATTAAGAAATTTTCATTTTCTTTAATTCAATTTAAAAAGGATAGGGTATTGGCATAGTCTTTCCCTAATTATTAGTAACTAGATTCTTTTGGGTAAAAGCATTTCGTCTTGTTTCCCTTTCCAAATCATTTAGTATTTAATCATACAAGTTTGAATAGGAATCTTCAGATAACTTAACTAAACACACTATATTGGTAAACATGGGAATACTGTAGTTCGAATTGCGGTCAAAATCAAGAATTAGTTTTCAGCATAATGACTTTCTAAATCAAAGTAGACATAGATAGATTCTAAAAACATCCGTATCATAGAAAAAGCAAGCATCAAATTACGGTGAACTTCTAGATCAGGGTCAGAGTAAATAATCTCCAAATTTTCTGCCCTAAGTTCACCATGCTGTATTTTCGAGTTAATCACATCATAATACTCCTTACCAACCGCGGTAAATACCATCAGATACAAAACATCAAAGTAATCATCCAGTGAAATGAAATTAGTTAGATACTGTATCATCCCAAAGCAAGCATTGTTACCTTTAATATTTGGCAAGGGGATTAACTTATTATTCTCATCTATTAAGCCACCTCCGAAGGATGCGAGCGAAAGAATACTGGTCATATAACCCAAACGTCTAATATCAACTGATTCCATCCCTTTAATTTCGAATTCAGCAGAGATTAATTGGTCAAACCGATACCGTTGTAAAATTTTTGGAAATTCTCTAACATGCATCTCAAGAATAGGAATGTTCAAGCTTGAACTCAGATCATAAACACTTTTTTCTAGTGCACCCTTTTCATTTTTTCCAAGCAGAGCTTCTAAAGATCTTCTAGCGTCCTCTACGTTAGTTATATACCGCGTGTTGAAGCGATTCTTCGATTCCATAGTTAAGTTTTAGTTGAGGTTAATGTAATAAATTGCTAATTAATTGTAAAATCCTAATTTAAAAATCTGTTAACCCGTCTCAAACGCCCTATTTTAGGGCTAAATCCTCTGTGGATCACGCTCGAGAATAAGTTGTGCTCCATCAAGCATTTTAACCAAAAAGTGTTGCAAAACGAGAAGGTTTACCTCAGGCGCTTCAGAAAACTCCTCCATAGACAAGTGAACTACCTGACTATTAAAGCATTCAAAATCCTTAAGGCTGTATTTTTTAAACGCGTCTCGAAAGATTGAGAACGGATCTTGGTACTCCAGTTTCGATAGCGATGCAAACAATAAATTAGAGGAAGGAATTAGAGCCTCAGATAGTCTCCACTTATAAGTTTGCTTACTTAAAACAAAGCACGCTTTAAGAAAGGATCGCATGCAGAGATAGTTCCAAAACACGTTGTGCCCCATTCTAATCGGAGCGGAACTCGAAGAGAATGCAAAACGAAGCATTTCATTTCGTTGTTCTTTAAGCGTCACTAGGTCCTCCACACGAAAAAAGGCTCGCATCACAGACAACCAAGAGTCTAGTTCGACTCCCTCCCAAATCTTCGTTTCAAAATCAATTCTCTTTTTCTTCACGCCATTTTTATTTTTGTGAAGTTCCTTAAATTCAGTCTAGTATTCTACAGAACAAGCATGTATTTAACAAGAAACAAGATGTATTTTACCGGACCTCTATAAAAGAGCATCAATCGTGAAGCGGCGAAACAAGGAGCAGTGCTTTCTTTCTAGTGCTTTCACACGATCCCATAACGAACGTGTAATCTCCCTCTTACGGTGTATTACGAAGACAAGAAATTTTTGAAGAAAACAGAAATACCTACGAAAGCTGTAGCCAAGCTTTGTCCTTATTTCAAAAGGTTATAAAGCGCACTGTAAATTCAAATCTAGGTATGGCCTTATTTTAGCTGTTCACTCGTTTACATATTTTTATTACCGAATCTAATCCGTATTTTTGCCTTAATAAATTCGTGCATGTCTGATATCATACAACTTTTACCTGATCACGTCGCCAACCAAATTGCGGCGGGTGAAGTCGTGCAACGTCCTGCATCCATTGTAAAAGAACTTTTGGAAAACGCAATCGACGCACAAGCCACTAAAGTTGAGCTTATTGTACGGGAAGCAGGTAAGAATTTAGTCCAAGTTGTTGACGATGGACTAGGCATGTCGGATTCCGATGCTAGACTCGCTTTCGAACGCCATGCGACTTCGAAAATAAAGAGTTCTGAAGACCTTTTTAAGATCAGGTCAAAGGGTTTTCGTGGAGAAGCATTGGCTTCCATTGCAGCTGTGGCTCAAGTGGAGCTAAAAACAAAACAAAGGCTGGCAGAAACAGGCACCAACCTATACATTGAAGGGGGTGGATTTAAATTTCAAGAACCCATCCAAACGCACGAAGGATCTAGTTTTGCGGTTAAAAATTTATTCTTCAACATTCCGGCAAGACGTAAATTTTTAAAAAATAACAATATTGAGCTTCGTCATATTATTGATGAATTTCAACGTGTTGCACTTGCCCATCAAGACATAGAGTTCGAATTGTATCATAACGACGAAATCATTTTTAGATTGCGTAAGGGCACCATGCTTCAACGAATCATTGAAATTTTTGGTCGAAAATTACAGCCCGTTTTGATTCCCATCAAAGAAGATTTAGATTGGATCAAGCTTAGTGGGTTCGTTTCGAAACCTGAAGGTGCAAAAAAGGTTAGAGGAGAACAGTTTCTTTTTGTTAACCATCGATTTTTCAAGAGTCCTTATCTTAATCGGGCAGTACAAGATGCTTTTGAAGGATTATTGATGCCTGGTTACCACCCTTCCTTTTTTCTATTCTTGGAAATTGATCCTGAAAAGATTGACATTAACATTCACCCTCAAAAAACAGAGGTCAAATTTGAAGATGAAAATCTCATCTTTGCTTTAATTCGTTCCACAATCAAAAAAGCGCTTGGTATTTACAACATTGCCCCTAGCCTTGATTTTGACCGAGACCCTAACCTAGATACATTTCTTGATTTCCAAAACAAGGGAGGATCCAACGGATCGTCTGCTAGTGCTATGAACGAAAAGCCGGGTCATATTTCGGTACCTCGTGATTTCAATCCATTCCGTGCAACGGATGCTGCTACTGCCAATGAGATCGTCAATCTGCAAGAAATATACGATACACCTCTAGAGGCAAAACCTTCCAAAATCAACTTATTCGAGGACGAAGAATTTGATGAAGACTTAATGCGACTTCCCAATGGGTATTGGCTTTTCAATCAAGGAGACAAAACCTTGATGCTAGACCTTGGAAGAATGCATCGAATTCTGATTGGTCATAAAAACCAAGGCAAAAAAAGAAGCTCGGTCAGTCAACCGCTGCTATTTTCCTTAGAATATTTAATGAATGAAATTGAGAAACTCAAATACAAATCCTTTAAAAAGCATTTGCCTTCCTTAGGATTTGAAATGACCCTAGCCCATGAAAACACGCTTCGAATCGATGCTGTGCCAGAGGGTTTAAAAGAAAGTATGGTCATCAAATTCCTAGAAAACTTATTTGAAAAATTGGAATACAAAAGTGAGGAAGAGTTCCTCTCCCAGTACCAATACCAATGGGACAAGATCCATTCCAAATCTCGTTTTGATTTCCTTTATAAATACGAAGCAGAGGCACTTATCAAGGAATACATTGCGATTGGATTCCCAACCTATACTCCAGGAGGTAAAAAATGTTTTATTGAACTCCCACTTGATGAGTTAAAAACTAAATTTTAAAGCATGTTTAAAAACATCCCCCCCATTACAAGAAGTATTATTATAATCAATATCGTTGTTTATCTCCTTAGTAATTTACTTTTTGGCGGAAAACTCTACGACTTACTCTCGGCCTACTATCCTTTTTCTCCTAATTTTCATTCGTGGCAAATTGTCACCCATATGTTCATGCATGCACCCATGGGAGAAGGAATTGGCCTTACACACATTCTTTTTAACATGTTCACCCTATGGAGCTTTGGCCCAGTATTAGAACAGGTTTTGGGAGAGAAAAAATTCCTAATCCTTTATTTTGTAAGTGGACTTGGTGCTTTCATTCTCTTTAACGTATGGAATTTTTACGAAGTAAACACAGTGGTAACCCAATTGCAAACGCAAGGAGTCGACATTGCGGAGGTGTTTCGGAAAAGCGCCCAAGGGTATCACGGTGATATGAGTGTATTTAATAATCCAGACGCCCTGCTTCTGGGTCAAATGCTGAACGGGAAAATGCTTGGTGCATCCGGTGCCATTTTCGGCGTAGTCGCTGCATTTTCAACCATGTTTCCGGATGCGAAATTGGTTTTCTTGTTCATCCCTTTCCCTATAAAAGCAAAATATTTATTTCCAATTATCCTAGTCGTGTCGCTCTATTTAGGATTTAGTGGATCCATGGGAGGAGTTGCCCATTTTGCTCATATTGGAGGCGCAATCGTTGGATTCTTGCTTGCCTTGTACTTTAGAAAAAACCACATTCAAAGATGGCATTAATTCGAGCAGCCCTCACGTTTGTCCATTTCTGTATCGTCGTTTTGATGCTAGGCACGTTATTAAATGACTATATAGCTCCTAAAACGTTAGGCTATTTAAACTTGTTATCTCTGTCCTTTCCTATTCTTCTGATATTTCATCTAGGACTTACGCTTCTTTGGATTGTACTTTGGAAAAAAAGGGCCATTGTCTTTATACTTCTATCTCTTTTCTTTCTAAAACCGGCTCAGCGTATTGTAAATTACAACCCGTCGGTTTCTGCTGAAGGGAAAATCAAGATTATCACCTTCAACACCAAAAATGGAATAGAAGCCACTGGCAACCCCCAAACAAGTGTCAAAGACTATCTGGCCAGTCAAAATGCTGACATTGTCATTGTGCAGGAAGATCACACAAAACTGGATTCAGAAAACCTAATTACGCAGGGTGGGACTCAGCTGTTTTCTAAGTACAAAATTGTAAACCAGGAAACATTAATTACAGACGGATCGAATTCTCACGCTTTTTACGCTGACCTTGATATAGAAGGGAAAATCGTGCGCATTGTAAATGTTTATCTTCAACCCTTTCAGCTTCAAAAATCGATGGTAAAACCCTCGGGGGATGCGGCTGTGGATCAAGCGAAGGCTAAAAAACTCATTTTCCGACTCGTCCCTACCTTTAAAGCGCACCAAAGCCAAGTACAACAAATTCGTCGTGCAATTCAGGAGTCACCTTACCCTGTCATTATCGGAGGAGATTTTAACTCCGTTCCAAATTCTTGGGAATACTATCATTTGGTCGAAGGCCTACTCGATCCCTTCTTAGAAGTAGGACATGGAAGTGCCACGAGTTTTCACGATTATAAATTTCCAATCCGAATTGATTATCTATTTCACTCGAACTCTCTAAAAGCAAGAAGTTATCAGGTAGATCGAAGTGTTCACATCTCGGATCACTTTCCGGTCATTGCTACATTTGACATTAAGTAATCGGACTAGACAAAGACTCCATATAAAAAGCGGCTTCTTAAACAAGAGGCCGCTTTTTCATCTTTAATCAAGGAGGTTTCTATTTCTTTTCGTACTCTACTACTGCACGTATGAAAGCTTCTGCATTTTCCACTGGAATATTAGGTAGAATACCATGCCCTAAATTCGCGATATACCTCTGTGTTCCAAAGCGGTCAATCATTTCATGAACCATTTTTCGGATCACCTCTGGTGAGGAGTGTAGTCTAGCAGGATCAAAATTCCCTTGTAGAGTCATATTTGGGCCAACCAAAGCTCTAGCGTGCTCTGGGGTTAGGGTCCAATCTACACCTAATGCAGAGGCTTTTGAAAGCGCCATCTCTTCTAGTGCGAACCAACATCCTTTTCCAAAAACAATCACTTGGGTCACCTCACTGAGTGCCTCCACAATACGGTTGATGTATTTCCATGAAAACTCTTGATAATCAGTCGGAGACAACATCCCTCCCCAAGAATCAAAAATTTGAACCGCAGAAACTCCTTTCTCTACTTTTCTCTTGAGATACTTAATCGTAGTTTGTGTAATTTTCTCAAGCAATAGGTGCGCGGCCTCAGGGTGTTGAAAACAGAAGGATTTTGCAATATCAAAGGCTTTGGAGCCTTTCCCTTCCACACAATAGCATAAAATAGTCCAAGGCGATCCCGCAAATCCAATCAGTGGAACTTCATTGTCTAATTTCTCTAAGGTCATCTCGATCGCATCAAAGACATATCCTAAGCTTTCATCCACATCGGGTACTTGAACCGCTTCTACTTGTGCCATCGTACGAATTGGGTTCTCTAACCAAGGACCCACCGATTCTTTCATTTCAAAATTAATCCCCATCGCTTGAGGCACGACCAAAATATCAGAGAACAAAATCGCAGCATCAAGTGGAAACCTGCGAAGAGGTTGAACCGTAATTTCAGAGGCAAGCTCTGGACGTTGACAGCGCGTAAAGAAATCGTATTTCTCCCGTAGCGCAATGAATTCCGGCAAATAGCGTCCTGCCTGTCTCATCATCCAAACCGGCGGTCTTTCCACCTGTTCACCCCTTAGGGCCTTAAGGAACAAATCATTTTTAATCATAATGGGCTTATTTCGTATGCGAAAGTTCTCGAACTAAAACCTTCATCAGGTCTTCGAAATTACTTTCCATACTTGTATTTATCTTGTTTTGAGTATATTTTCTTAATTCTTTTTCGGTGGTGAGACCGATTGAAAACAATTTCTTGTTTTCAAGACTATTGTGCTCAACAAAACTTCGCACTCCACTAGGTGAAAAAAAGACCAACACTTGGTACTCTTGTTCTACTTTTGGATGTAGGAGTTCGGTTTGGTACACCGGAATTTGTCGGTAGCTAAAGTTTTGTAGAGGTAGAGAAGAGTCTAAAATCGTTAGGGATAACGTTCCGCAAAAATGCAAAAACTTTTCCCCTTGAGCGTTCTCGACTAGAAACTCTCGAAGTTCTTGCGCATGGCGCTTTACTTTGTAGGTGCCAAATCCATATTTGCGAAGTGCATTTTTCGTCTTAGGACCCACGGTGTAGATACGATTGTACCGGCGATTGGTAAACACTTCATTAGGTTTAAAACCATTTTCAAAAAAGGAATCTACGCCGTTCACACTCGTGAATATTAAGGAATAATCTATTAAGTCAAAGGGTTCGACTTTAAGAGGGGTCGTTTTAATTACTTCTACAAAATCATAGGAAAACTGATCCCCAAGTGACTTGGCGATCAGTTTTCGATCTAGATTTTTTTTTGTGAAAAGTATATTCATTTCAAAAAACGCTTTATCCTTCCTTATAAAGTACCACCCAATCTTGGTTTCACTTCCTCCATAATTTCTTTTGCACCCGAATTAAGGAAGGTTTGCGCCATCTTAATCCCCTGCTCTCTTGGACTTTCCTTGGACAAGATCTCTTCCAAACCGATGCAATTGCGTCCATCAAGAGTGCATATTCTCCCTTGAAATCGAACGTCTTCTTCAATAATTTCTGCGTACGCGCCAATCGGCGCCGTACAGCCACCTTCTAAAGTTTGAAGAAAGGCTCTTTCTATTTCTACACATATTTGTGTGTCGCGATCGTTTATTCCCTGTAGAATTTCTTTTATCTCTAAATCCTCTGTGCGCGCTGTAACTACAACTACACCTTGCGAGGGTGCGCTTAGCATAAAAGGCAGTTCTTCAAATTCTACTTTTAGCTCCAACCTTGCGAGACCGGCTTTTGAGAAAAGTGTTGCATCTGCCAGACCACTCTCAATTTTATCCAGTCGCGTCTGGACATTTCCGCGAATATCGACAAAGCTCGTATCCGGGAACTGTTCCAACCAAAACGCTCGTCTTCTAAGACTGCTCGTGGCAAGAGTCAACTCTTCAAGTCGCTTGCTTTTTGCTTTTTGACTCCTGACCAAAACATCTTGATGGTAATCTCTTTTTAAGAAAGCTACAAGTTCTAGTCCCTCTGGAAGCAAAGTGGGTACATCTTTTAAAGAGTGCACAGCAATATCAATTTCCTTATTCAAAAGGGCGGTATCAAGATCGCGTGTAAACACACCTGTAATACCCATTTGATAAAGAGGTTGATTTAGTTGCTTATCGCCCTTCGAAAGAATCGGAGTAATGTCTGTTTTAAAATTCCGATTTTGCAAATGCCTCGCCACTTCTCTCGCTTGCCAAAGAGCAAGTGGAGATTTGCGTGTGCCAATTTTAATGCTTTTCATTGAATTCTTTATTTGGTTGTTCCACAAACATTTCGTGCATAAGATCACTTACTTCGTTCGCTCGAGACGGGTTGTCTATGATGTACTTCGCAAAACGATTCGTGATCTTTTGAATCATCTTATCTGTGAGCTCCATATCGTCTACGGCAATATACCGATGCTTTTTATGGATGCTGTGCATCTCATGGCGTTCCATGTTTTTCAACATGGCTTTAAAGTCATGAATTGTGGGAGCAAGCGTCCGCTTCTTCTCCCAATCTATGAAATCACTCGTCATTCCTTTAATAATTTCTTCAGCCTTTGGAATTTCTTTCTTTCGCTGCTCCATGGTTTCTTGTATATGGTTTGAAAGAATATCCACATCCACAAGTTCTACTCCCTTGATTTCTTTCACTTCCGAATCCACATTGTTCGGAATCGAGAGATCAATCACGAGCATAGGTTTTTTTCCAGAAAAATGGGACTTCTTAATAATCGGCGTTTTTGCGCTCGTGGCGACAATTAAAATGTCTGTTTCAAGAAGCTCATTGGAAAAATCCTCAAATTCCACATAGGGAATCTGGTATTTTTGCGCTATTTTCTCTGCAATCTCGTTGGTACGGTTGGCAATCTTTACTTTAGGTTGGTAAATGTGCTTTACCAAATTCTCTACGGTATTCTGTCCAATCTCTCCAACCCCTAGCAAAAGGATGTTTTTTCCAGAGAGTTGGGTTTGGGAATTCAAAATATAATGGACCGCTGCGTAGGATACACTTGCAGCCCCATTAGAAATTCCAGTTTCGTTTTTTATTCGCTTGGAAATCTGAATCGCCGAATTAATCGCTCGTTCAAGATACGGATTTGATTTCGATTTCTCTTTTTTGAATCGATTGTATGCGTTTTTGATTTGACCAATAATCTCAAAGTCTCCCAGAATCTGACTTTCTAGACCCGCCGCTACACGAAACAGATGGTTGAGCGCATGCTTCTCTTTTAGAACTTCTGCATATTTCATAAAATCCGTCAATTCCACATCGACAGATTTGCAATATTGCTCCGCAATTAAAAGGTAGTTAGGAGTGGTGGTATAAATTTCCGTTCGATTGCAGGTAGAAACCACGAAAGCATCGCCCAAGTTTTCCGAATGAATTCGGTCAACAAATTCTTTGACATGCTGGTCAAAAAAAGCAAATTTACCTCTGGTTTTCGCGTCGGCTTTTTCAAAACTGACACTTAACACCGCAAAATTAGAGGTCTGATGTATGTTATTATTTTGTGGCATAGTAAACAAAGGCAAATTTAGGGCTTTTTTAATTAATAAACCCATGACGAAAGTCACTCCGAAATTCCAATTCCTGGATATTGCTAGTAACTCTTTGCCCTGAGTAAACTTTAATAAAACTTTAACCAAATATTGATTGTATCGATTCTTATAATGGGTCTAAATTTATATCTTTGTATCCTTAATATTTTTATCGAAGAAGATGGGTTTATTTGATATGTTCACACAAGAAATCGCAATTGATTTAGGAACAGCTAACACACTGATTATCCATAACAACAAAATTGTTGTGGACCAACCTTCGATTGTCGCTATCGAGCGTCAATCCGGGAAGCCAATTGCCGTAGGGGAACAGGCGAAACACATGCAGGGGAAAACGCACGAGGACATCCGCACGATTCGTCCACTAAAGGACGGAGTTATTGCAGACTTCCATGCCTCTGAGCACATGATAAAAGAATTCATTAAAAAAATTCCTGCCATCAAAGGCAAGCTCATACAACCTGCCCTAAAAATTGTAATTTGTATTCCTTCAGGAATTACAGAAGTAGAAAAAAGAGCCGTAAGAGATTCCGCACAAAAAGTAAACGCAAAAGAAGTTCGCTTAATTTATGAACCCATGGCTGCGGCCATCGGTGTAGGAATTGATGTTCAAAAGCCGGAAGGAAACATGATTATCGACATAGGGGGAGGAACTACGGAAATCGCAGTAGTCGCCTTAGGAGGGATTGTTTGTGATAAATCCGTAAAAATTGCCGGAGATGTTTTTACCAGTGACATTGCTTACTATCTTAGAACACACCATAATCTTTACATTGGTGAAAGAACGGCTGAACGTGTGAAAATCGAGGTAGGGTCTGCCGTGGAAGAACTTGATGTAGACATCGATGACATTCCAGTTCAAGGGCGTGACCTTATTACGGGGAAACCGAAAGAAATCATGGTAGGGTACAAAGAAATTGCAAGAGCGCTTGACAAATCTATTGTTCGTATTGAAGATGCTGTGATGGAAACGCTTTCCTTAACACCACCAGAACTTGCAGCCGATATTTACAAAACAGGTATTTATTTAGCAGGAGGAGGAGCTCTCTTAAGAGGCCTTGCCGACCGTTTGCACCGCAAAACAGGCCTGCCTGTTTTCGTAGCAGAAGATCCTTTAAGAGCCGTAGTAAGAGGAACTGGGATTGCACTTAAAAACATGGATAAATTCAACTTTTTGATTCGCTAATCATACTAATTTGACTTTTTGGGGATGGGATTTTTGTTAAGATTAATTTCGAAGAATGCACTGTTCTTCTTTTTTCTGGTCTTGCAAGTAATCGCACTTGTCCTAGTGTTTACCCGCAATTCTATGCAACAAAGTTGGATTGCCGGACAAACCACTGCATTCAATTCGACGGTCTCTGGATTTGTCGACGAAGGGACTTCCTATTTGAAACTAAAGCAAATTAACGATCGCCTTGTCGCGCAGAACAAGTCCCTACTCCAAGAGCTTTATGGGAACCAGAATGCGGACCCTGCGATTCTTAAAACGATCCGAGATACGACCGGAATTGCCCAAGCTTACACCATTGTGGATGGGGATATCGTATACAATAGCATCAATCGACAGGATAACTATTTCACAATCAACCGAGGCAAACTTCATGGGGTTAAACCTAAAATGGGAGTCATTGCTCCCAAAGGGATTGCAGGCATAGTCGTGAATACGACAGATCACTACGCTTTGGTTCAGTCTGTTTTAAGCACAAACAAGATCAAAATTAATGCAGCGTTGAAAAACTCACAATATTTTGGAACCCTCACCTGGAGAGGTGAAGATTCTAGAATTATGCATTTGCAAGACGTTCCAAAATACGTTCCTTTGCTCGTGGGAGACACCGTAGTAACCGACGGAAAATCCGCCATCTTCCCTCAAGGGGTAATGATTGGCACCGTGGCCGGTTACCAAGTAGACCGCAAGACGGGATTTTGGGACATCGCCGTGGAGCTCAGCGAAACCATGGGGAATTTGAATAAGATCTATATCGTTGAGAATCTAAAGAAAGTAGAAGTTGCAAAAATTCAGGATACCCTAAAAGTACAAATGTCAAGAGATGATTAGTAGAAGTATTTTCACCGACATTCTTTCCATTGTCGTGCTCGTCGCACTTCAAATCTTTGTGCTAAACCGAATTACTCTGGCCGGAAAATATACCCCTGTCCTATATCCGGTCTTCGTCATGTTTTATCCTTTCTTTCGAAACAAGTACCTTTTTCTTGTTTCAAGTTTTATCTTAGGGCTTTGCATTGACGCCTTTTTAGGAACTTGGGGAATTAATGCCTTCGCCACCACGCTGATCGCGTATTTTAGGACGATCATCTTTCGAACCTCCACAGATACCTCCACAGATTTCTTCTCTTTTCAAACCTTGCAATGGAGTCAATTCCTCTTCTTTATTTTTTCAAGTATCTTTGTTCATCAGTTTACCGTTCAAACCATTGAATTCTTTAAATTCTCTCGAACGATAGAAATTTTATTAAACATTTTAGCAAGCAGCTGCATTTCGTTTGTCTTTATATTGATATACGCTTTGGCTTTTAGAATCAAACAAAAAGTGTGAGGTCCCAGTATTTAAAAATTTCTCTTTTTCTCCTTTTTCTCGTTATTGTCTTTATAGCGAGGCTTGCGTACTTACAACTTTTTACCGATCGGTACGCCCTAAATGCCGCCAATACTTCCATTAAAAAGGAATACATTATTCCTCAAAGAGGGGTTATATTTGATCGCAATGGGAAAATACTCGTGGGCAATCAACCTTCTTACGAAATCTCTTTCACTCAAGCGCTTTTAAAACCTGATTTTGACACTCTTGGGTTCTGCCAGTTAATGAAGATCAGCAAACCTCGATTTATTTCGATTCTTGATTCGGTCAAAAAAGAACGCTACTATTCTCGAATGACTCCCATCACCTTTAAGAAAAACATTAGTCGGGACGAAATTGCTAGAATTCAAGAAATCATTTTTAAATACCCAGCCTTTAGCATCATAGAAAGGCCACAGAGACAGTATGAAGTGGGTACTTCCGGAAACTTATTAGGATACACCAACGAGGTTAATGACAATGACATTAAGAAAGACTCACTTTATTATTTACCGGGAGACAATATCGGAAAATCAGGGGTTGAAAAATCGTATGAAAAGGTACTCAGAGGAACCAAAGGAATCCACTATATTCAAAAAGACATTCGACTTCGAAACATCGGTCCCTACAAAGACGGAGATCTTGATGTCGATGTCGTGACTGGAAAAGACTTAACTCTCACCATCGATTACGACCTGCAACGAATTGCAGAAGAAATGATGGTCAATAAAAGAGGGGCCATTGTGGCCTTAGATCCAAACAATGGAGAGATTTTAGCCCTCGCAACGGGGCCGGATATCGATCCGAATTCTTTCACCGGACCTGGCAAATCCAAACAGATTAATGCGCTACTAAACGACACGTTTAACAAGCCCATGTTTGACCGCTCCACCCAGTCTGCCCATATGCCCGGCTCTACTTTCAAAATGTTTACCGCACTCGCTGCCATGCAAATGGGAGTTATGGATGAAAATACTATTTTCCCATGCGGAGGAGGATTCAACTACAAAGGTCTTCGGATTCGAGGTCATGGAGGAGCCGACCCCTTAATCCCCTCCATTCAGGTCTCCAGCAACTGCTATTTTTCATATGCTTATCTCGCCATTGTCAACAAATACCCTGGCAACCCTTCAAAAGGCGTAAACGAATGGAAGAAAATAATGGAAAGCTTTGGCTTTGGCCAATACCTTAACAACGATTTAGCCACAGGAGCCAAGGGACAAATTCCTAGCGGTGAATTTTACGAAAAACGAGCAAAAACGAAAGTTTGGAGTCCACTTTCCACAGGAGCCATCTTTAATGGAATGGGACAGGGCGATGTCATGCTTACGCCCCTTCAATTGGCCAATGGAATTGCAGCCATTGCTAACAAAGGATTCTATTACACGCCCCATATCGTCAAGTCCATTGACGGCAAACCAAATCCGGATCCCCGATTTAAGGTAAAACATAAGACCCTAGTGGATCCCAAACATTACGATCCGATTTTAAAAGGAATGGAACAGGTGGTTTTAGCCGGTACCGGACGAGGATTAAAGTCAAATGAATTTACGCAGCTTGCGAAAACGGGAACGGCCCAAGTACCGCAAGGGAAAGACAATTCCGTATACGTGTTAATTGCGCCCAAAGAAAAGCCGCAAATTGTGGTGATCGCCCTAATTGAACATGCTGGCTTCGGCTCCACCTGGGCAGGTCCCGCCAGTACGATCATTGCAGAAAAATTTTTGACAGGTACCATTAAAAGAGAATACCTCTACGACCGCATGATTAACGCGAGCTTTATGGGAGAATACCGTAGACAATGGGTTGAAGAGCAAAAGCGCAAAGGTCTCTACAAAGAACCAAGCAAAGACTCTTTGCAAATTGTTCAGATTCAAGACAGTCTTCGTTTTATCAAAAACAAAGCGCAGCGTGAGAAACTACTCTACCGTCGAGATTCCCTACTCACACGATTCAACGAACGCAAAACTTCTAAAAAGTAGGTTATGAAGTGGACTCAAGGATTAGACAAACTCGGAATTACGCTGTATCTTTTAATCAGCTCCTTTGCCATTGCGAATATCTACAGTGTGGATCCCGCATTAGGTAAAAAGCAATTCCTTTTCTTTTGCATTTCCCTTTTTGTGGGGATCTTGATTTTCATTACCCGAACCAAGTTCTTCGAAAATATGTCAAGTGTTTTTTACCTGCTTGGACTTGTTTTACTTGTAGGGCTTTTCCCTTTTGGAACTGAGATTCTAGGACAGAAGAACTGGTATAGATTCGGAAGCTTTACCATGCAGCCCGTCGAATTTTCAAAGATAGGCACCGCCCTGATGCTTGCTCATTACGTTTCTGGACCCAATTTCAATATCAAGTACGGCAAAAGCCTTCGAACCGCCATTGCGATTGTCGCCATTCCTGCCATTGTTGTATTGGCAATCCCGGACGTAGGTTCTCTTCTCGTCTTTGGCGCCTTTTTCATCGCGCTTTATCGAGAAGGACTAAGCGGTTGGCTCTTTGGTGTGGTGGGTATTCTAGCTGTTGTTTTTTTAGTTTCTATCGCTGTAAACCCTCTCTATGTGGTTTTAGGTCTTTTGCTTTTAACCGCTATTTTAATCTTGCGATACTATGGTAAAATTCGGTGGAACGTTTACACCTTCGCGAACATTGGTGGCTCTCTTGCTGTACTTTCCGCTTTGGCCTTCGCCACACCGAGCGTTTTAGAAAAATTGCCGAAGCACCAACGGGAAAGAATTGAAGTACTCTACAAAGGGGAAAGAGCGTTTCGCGATACTTCAGGATACAACTTACTCTATTCAAAAACAGCCATTGGGTCTGGCGGATTTTGGGGAAAAGGGTACAAGCAAGGCTCCGTTACGCAAGGTAAATTTGTACCGGAACAAGAAACCGATTATATCTTTTGTACGGTTGGAGAAGAATGGGGATTCTTCGGAAGTGCTCTTTTGCTCATCGCATACGCCATCTACATTGCTAGAATTTACTACCTCTCAGAGAGACAGAAAAACCACTTTAACCGAATCTTTGGATATAGCTTTGCTTCCATCCTACTAATTCATTACGCAATCAATATTGGAATGGTGATGGGACTCTTTCCCACTGTGGGGATTCCGCTTCCTTACTTTAGTTATGGAGGCAGTTCACTACTCGCCTTTTCCATTATGACGGCTATCTTTTTTAAATTGAATTACGCGGATAAGAATAGTTTGGTATAATTTTCTACACTTCGAAGAACTAATTCACCGAAAAACCTGAAATCCTACTCATGGGTTATAATTCCTTGGCTACCATCACTTTCTCGTTAATGATATTGTCCCACAGAATTTCTTTGGAGACCGTAAAATAGGAAGGAGATGAGCGAGTTGGTTTCTGTTTAAAGTAAAAGTCGAAAGATCCACCAACAATTCCAAGGTTTTCAATGTAAACAAACCGATCAATTCCACGATGAAGGTCATAACCATCGGTAACATACCATCCGTCCAAAGTCCAAAATTGATAAGCCTCTTTACCCGCTATCTCATATTTCTTCGATAAATAATATTTGTTGGAAAACGCCTGAGGCAAACTTTTTAGTTGAGCGTTCGCTCGAACATCTAATAAAAAAACGGCTCCAGAATCATCTTCCGTAACCACCTTCTTCATGTTAGCAATCGAAATTGGATCTTCCAATATATTTATTACACCAGGACTGGCTACCATAGGAGCGGGCAGCCTCTTGACATGAAATAATTCTGTGAGCGTTTTACTAGGGATGTACTTGCCACTTTCCTCTCGCACTAAAATGATTTCAAAAGTTTTCGGAAATGGGGTTTCTACACTTTCTTGTGCGTAAAAATCAGTGACTAGTTTCAAAATATCCTTTCCTGACAGGATTTCTCCCTTAATATCCTTTAACTCGAGGACATTCTTACTCTTTGTCGGTTCGAGATCAGGTAGCTCTGAGAATAACAGAATAGTGTTTGGGCTCACATAAACATTATGCACCCTGATTTGTTCATCTATATCATAGATATCCTTAGTATCCAAATTAAAAGAATTAACCTTGAAATTTGACTGCAACTCGCTTAATAAAACATATCGCTGTCCAAAAATCAACAAAGGCAAAATGCCAATTAAAATAATGAGAGTCTTTTTCATATCTAACATTTAGTTCCTTGATAATTATTCATTAATGTATTTCGCTCATTTTCATTAATTTGCTTTTGCTGATCGCTCTCTGGTGCAATACCTCTTTTTACTAACGCCTCAATGACATTTAATGGCAAACTACTATAAAACTAGACAATACTTTCTTTAAATCGTGAATAAATAAGCCAAAATTACTATGATCATGATCATAGTAGTACTTAAACACAGGAATACCATTTGGTAATTTTTCACTATAAACAATAAACATGGGATATTTACTGCTAAACATTTCTTGTCCCAACTTGAACATTTCATATCGCAAGAAAGAATGAATTGCTTCGTGAAACATAGTGATTAGGATATACTCTTTTGTTGCATTATTCAACATTTCGTCATTAAGATAAATTGTAGACTTAAATGTATCAAACTCATAACTGCCACTTGATATTTCATATCCATCGATTTCACCTAATCCACTTTTCGCATTAAAGCTAATGTGATACCGATCATTATTACCAAAAGTACTATTTAGCAATTTCGAAATGTCATTTTCTAAATTGGGCAATGATCGTGCAAGTTCTTGTGCACATGGAAACTCATCAAGTTGGTCTGTAATCCTAGATGGTTGTGTTGTTTGACGCACAAAAAAAATTCCGCCTCTAAAAAGGCAGAATTCAAATATTTATTCAAAATTTAATTTTTCACAAGCAAACGGAACCCTTCTCCGTGTACGTTAATGATCTCTAAGCCTTCATCATCGCGCAGTAACTTTCTCAGTTTTGCAATGTAGACGTCCATACTTCGGGCTGTGAAATAGTTTTCCTTTTTCCAGATTTTTCGAAGCGCCAAGTCTCTCGGCATAAAGTCATTTCTATGAATACACAAAAGCTTCAATAAGTCATTTTCCTTAGGGGACAACTTATATTCTAAATCTCCTACTTTCAATTGTCTTAGCATTGAGTCGAAGTACGTATTGCTAATTTTAAACTGTTCCTGTTCTTCATTCTCAATGGTAGAAGAACGTTGTAAGATCGCTTTAATCTTGTAAAGAAGCAGTTCGGTATCGAAAGGCTTTGTGATGTAATCGTCTGCGCCGATTTGGTATCCTTTTAAAATATCTTCTCTTAAATTTCTTGCGGTCAGAAAAATAATGGGCGTAGACTTATCAATTTTCTTGACGTCTTCCGCTAAGCTAAATCCATCTTTCTTTGGCATCATGACATCAAATATGCAAATGTCAAATTCATTCTCCGTGAACTCTTTTAACCCCTGCTCTCCGTCCGTAGCGAGCGTAACTTCGAAGCTATTAATCGTCAGGTAATCCTTTAGTACGGCACCAAAACTTTGGTCGTCTTCTACTAATAAAATTCTATTGCTCATATTCTTACTATTTTGTGATTGTTTGATTATAAATTGATTTTCTATTAAACCATGGGCAGCTTTACCGTAAAGCTAGATCCTTTTCCGATCGTGGATTCCACGTGAATACTTCCTTTGTGAAGCTCTACAATTTTCTTTACATACGAAAGCCCTAGTCCTTGCCCTTTGACATTATGAATGTTTCCCGTTTCTTCGCGGAAGAACTTCTCAAAGATTTTTACTCTATTCACCGTTTCCATGCCCATTCCTTTGTCTTGGATTTCTATGACATAAAAGGAGCCTTCGTTTCGGGTTCGAACCCAGATTTTGGGGGCTTCAGGAGAATACTTATTTGCATTGTCAAGTAAATTCACGAGCATATTGGAAAGGTGAAACTCATCAATTTTAAAAGTAAAATCGGTGGCTTCAAATTCTTGAATAAGCGCTCCTCCTCTTTCATGCACAATAAGTTCAAACGATTGAGTGATCTTCTGGATTAGACTTCTTACATTGGTTTCCTTGAGGAACAATTGAACTTCGTTACGTTCTAATTTAGACATATTTAGAACGTTCTCCACCTGCTTTTTCATGCGCAAATTCTCCTGCTTTATAAGCTGCGAATAGTACTTTACTTTCTCGGGAACACTTGCGATTTTATCATTTGCCAGCGAGTCTGTGGCCACGGAAATAGTCGCAAGTGGAGTTTTGAACTCGTGCGACATGTTGTTAATGAAATCCGTTTTAATGTCCGCAATCTTCTTTTGCTGCATCATATAATTGATGGAGGTTATATAGATTCCTAGGATGGTCAGAAGGGACAAAAAAGTACCTAAAAGCATAGGAAGATTGTTTTTCACGAGCGAGAAGTTCTGCCTAGGAAACACAAGGGAAAGTGTATATAAGGGTTGGTCATCCGCATCGCGAAAAAGCACTTCTTCGTACTTTGCATTCTGCGTTTGCGTTTCGTAGTTTACATTAGCGATGCTGGTCACATTTCCGCTCTTGTCAAAAATTCCGTAGCCGAAATCGATTTCGATTCCGTGGTTTTTTAAAGATTTTCGAACGAGCGAATCAATCGCCTTTGGTTCTACCCTTTTTTCGATAGGACGGTTATTCCCAACAATACGATAAAATTCTTTTAGATTGTATTCTCCTGAATTAATGGAACTATTCAGCGCAGCTGTTAAAGGCTCGGCATGCGAAGAATCTTTGGTTTGCTTGACGAGAACCTCGTCAGTCCACATCTTGATACGGTTTAAACTATCGCCCGTATTGGCAATCGGTAAATTTTCCCGTTCTATAATATTCTGTTGATACGTGATGGTTCTTTTGGTCGCAGAGTCCTCCGTTTGTTGAATGATTGTGGAGCTAGGTTGTTTACTGTTGGCAACGACGGTATTTCCGAAGTTCTTAAACGTCTCGTTCAAATATTTATCCACCTCCAAATCATTAAGTTCTCTCACGGAACTAACAAGGGAGGCTTCTACTTTGTTCGAGAAATCCTGATCTAACGCACCGTAGTACTCTTTCAACCATTTGATTTGAAGCGTCACAAAAACCACCACTGAAATTGACATCAAGATGGAGATGATAGGAATAAACCGTTGATTCATGAGCTCTTTTTAAGTTTCAATTGTTAAAATTAAACCATTTAACAATATAAATACAAAAAATAGGCCATAAAATTAAGCAAACACTCTTAAAACATTGGTTTTTAACACAATTATTTCAATTACGCCTTAGATAGAGAATCGAGAACCTCCTGAGAAAAGAGATTTTCATCTATAAAATATTGAACGACTGCCTTTTTCATCAAAATCGTCTGCTCGTTTGGCTTGAGTTGAGGCATCTCTTCTTTGGCATTAAAATGAGGATACCCCGCATCGTCGTAATGCGAGAACTCGTAAAACCCATAAGGCTGAAGAAGTCGACATACTGCGATGTGAATCAAATTCAGTTTGTCCTCTTTCGTGTACTTTTGTTTGCCACTTCCCAGTTCTTGAACTCCAATTAAAAACAGGACCGTTTCGATGGCTACGTGAGGTTCGGTATCAAAATTCGTGACAAAGAAGCGTTCTACTTCGCTCCATAATTCATTTTCTTTCATGTGGCTTGTTCTAATTTTAATAAAAAAGCAAATTCTAAAGCTTCTTCTTTTAAGGATTCAAAGCGTCCTGCTGCGCCCCCATGTCCAGAATCCATATCTGTCTTTAGCAGAATTAGATTTTCAGACTGAGTGTGTACTCTTAGCTTCGCAACCCATTTAGCCGGTTCCCAGTATTGCACTTGGGAATCGTTAAAACCCGTGGTCACCAAAAGGTTGGGATAGGGAAGATTCTCAACATTGTCGTAGGGAGAATAGGATTTCATATACTCATAATACTCCTTTTTGTTTGGATTCCCCCACTCGTCATATTCCCCTGTGGTTAGGGGTATGGATGAGTCTAGCATCGTCGTCACAACATCGACAAACGGCACTTGAGCAACAATTCCATGATAAAGAGTCGGTTCTAAATTCATCACGACTCCCATCAAAAGACCTCCCGCGCTGCCGCCCATCGCGTACAAATGACGTGAAGAGGTCATTTCACGTGCAATCAATTCCTTGCTTACGTCTATAAAATCGTAGAAGGTGTTCTTCTTTTTGAGCATCATTCCGTCCAAATACCATTCCCTTCCTAGATATTCTCCTCCACGTACATGAGCAATGGCATAGACAAATCCTCGGTCTAATAGGGAAAGTCTTACGCTTGAAAAGTGCGCATCTACCGTACTCCCATAACTACCGTAGGCATACAAAAGCAAGGGAGTTTCTGTACTAAGCTCTGTATCCTTACGGTACACCAACGAAACAGGAATTTCTTTTCCGTCTCGCGCCTTCACCCAAAGTCGACTAGACGTATAATTTTCAATCTTAAACGTAGGATCCATAATTTGCTGCTCCTTCAGCACTGTACTCTCTCGAAGGGACATATCGTAGTTGCAGACCCGGTTCGGATGTGTAAGAGAACTGTACCCGTATTGAAGCTGGTCGGTCTCAAAATCTAAATTAAGACCTATATAAGCACTGTAGGTAGGATCCTGGAAAGGAAGATAATGAGACTCATTTGCTTTTCGATCTACAATTCGGATGAAAAGAAGCCCTTTTCGCCGTTCTTCTACCACGAGGTAGTTTTCAAACACTTCAAACCCTTCCAACAGTGCGTTAGAATCGTAAGGAAGCAACTCTTGCCAATGTTCTTTAGTGGGAGTTAAAACACTTGTTTTCATTAACTTAAAGTTGGTAGCCCCTCCTTCATTGGTTAAAAGGATCCACTCCTGTTTATAAGGTTCGACGCAGTATTCTAATCCGTCTTCACGCGGCTGAATTAAGCTCCAGTTTCCAAGAGGCTCATCGGATCTTAAAAACCAACACTCATCCGAAAGGGTGCTTGAAATACCTAATAAAATATACTCTTGGGATTTGGATTTTTGCACATGCACATCAAAAGCTTCGTCCTCTTCCATGAAAACCAGTTCATCCTCAGAGGGATCGGTACCCACCTGATGTCGATACACTCGACTTGCGCGGAGCTGTTCGTCTAGTTTCACATAAAAAACGTGGGTATTGTCTTCGGCCCACACGAGTTTTCCCGTGGTGCTCAAAAGCTCATCCTTAAGGACTTCTCCCGTACGTAAGTTCTTAATTGAAATGGAATAACTACGATCTCCTGCCGCATCCCAAGCATAGCTTACTAACTCATTGTCAGGACTTACTGCTACGCTTCCTATCTCAAAGAACTCATAGCCGAGAGCAAGAGAGTTCACATCCACGATTGTTTCACTCTGCGCGTCAAGAGATCCTTTCCTGCGAACGAAAACGGGATGCTCTTTTCCCTCAAAGTAATGAACGATGTACCAATAGCCATTGAAAAAATAGGGGACCGATTCATCGTCCTTTTTGTACCGACTCTTCATCTCCTCATAAAGCTCATTTTGGAGGTCCTGTGTCGAGGACATCACCTCGTCACAATAAGCATTCTCCTGCTCTAAATAGGCCTTCACCTCTTTAGATTCCCGATCGTTCATCCAATAATAGGCATCGATTCGTAAATCGCCATGCTTCTTTAATTTTTTTTCTATTCTTTGGGCCCTAGGTGCCTGCATCATCTTATTTATGGTCTAAAAGTAACAAAAAACCATCTTATCCAAAGGGAAAAGACGGCTTATTTTAATTTTGAGTTTTATGAACTCTACTTCCCGTTACGAATGTATTTTTCGATGGCCATGGTCATGGACGGGGTTTCCTTCGTAGGTGCCATTAAATTGACCACGAGGCCTAATTCTTCAGCCGTCTGTTGCGTAGTAGTTCCAAACACTGCAATGTGTGTGCTATTTTGCTTAAAATCTTTATAGTTTTCAAACAAAGAACGAATTCCTTGTGGGGAGAAAAACACGAGCATATCATAGTCGTTTACTGGAGTCTGTGATAGATCCGCATAAACAGTACGGTACATAATCGCTCTAGTCCATTCCACTCCAGCCTTGTCCAAGGTGCTAGGTACGTCTGCGTTCAAGACATCAGAAGACGGAAGGAGATATTTCTCGTTTGGGTATTTTTTGAACAGTGGAGCTAGATCCGAAAAGAGTTTTTCCCCAAAACTGATTTTTCGTTTTCTATAGACAATGTGCTTTTGCAAGTAATTGGCTACCGCTTCACTTTGACAAATATAGCGCATGGTATCCGGTACTGAAAAACGCATTTCTTCTGCCAATCTAAAATAATGATCAATTGCATTCTTGCTCGTAAACACAATCCCTGTATACTGACTCAAATCAATTTTTTGTGTCCGGAGCTCTTTTGCATCCACACCTTCCACTAAAATAAAGGGTTTGAAGTCGATTTTAATCTTCTCTTTTTTGGCGATTTCCAAATAAGGAGAAGATTCGTTTGGTTCTGGTTGAGACACCAATATAGACTTTACTTTCATCATTAATTTCGTTTATAAAAAAAGCAACTTCCATAGGGCAAGTATGGGTATAAATTGCAGCGTGCAAATATACAAAATTTTATAATACCACTCTTTTGGAAGAATGTAGTTTGGGTTGAAGGCGTAGAATAAAATTTTAAATAAAAACAGTCCAACCGCCACCAAAAGTGTCACTTGGAGAAACTCCAGTCGCTCGATAAGAAAGTAATAGTTCAAGACCACCGCTCCAATCAGTAAAAAACAAAGAGCCATATAAAATTTGGAAGTCACAAAGTACAAACGCCCCCATTTGCGATCTTGACCTACGCTGCTGTAAAAAAAGAAGGTGAGAAAAAACCGCAAGAAATAAAACAAACTAAAAACAAGAAGTGTATAGCCAAATCGATTCAAAGAAAAACCAAAAATAGAGAGCCGCTCGATTTCGAGAGGTACCATGGGAACGTAAGAGCAAAACAAAGTAGATAACAAGAAGACGTACACAACTGAGATTAGAATCCAAGTGGGAAATATATTTCCAGAATCACTGTACGCCGCAGTAAAAAATCCCTTGAGACCGCGTTCGCGTTGCAAATACTGCAATACGACAATCATCACAAGTACAGAGGCTAAAAGAACCCCGACTACCCAGTCCCTGTTTTCTATAATTCTTACCAAGCCCACATTGTTTTTGCAAAAGTAAGACTATTTTTAAATCCGAAAAAACGCATTTGAAAAATACATTATCTTTGCAAATTAATATGGAAAAACTAGTCATTATTCCGACTTACAATGAGAAGGAAAACATCGAATCCATCGTTCGCGCCGTCTTTGCTTTGGAAGAGAAGTTTGACGTTTTAGTGGTAGACGATTCCTCTCCTGATGGAACCGCTCAAATTGTGGAATCCTTGCAAAAGGAATTTCCTCTTACTCTCCATTTAACCGTTCGAAAAGTAAAAGACGGACTTGGAAAAGCCTACATCCACGGATTTAGATGGGCTTTAGAAAGGAAGTATTCCTATATCTTTGAAATGGACGCTGATTTTTCGCACAATCCAAACGACCTCATTCCCCTATGGGAAGGATGTAAAAATGCGGACATGAGTGTGGGCAGTAGGTATTCTCAAGGAGTAAACGTAGTGAATTGGCCGATGGGACGAGTTCTTCTTTCTTATTTCGCCTCTAAATACGTACAAATCGTTCTGGGAATTCCTGTTCACGATACAACAGCAGGGTTTGTATGCTTTAAAGAAAGCACACTTCGTGAAATTGATTTAGACCGTATTAAATTAAAAGGCTACGGTTTTCAAGTGGAAATGAAATACCGTGTTTTTAAAAAAGGTCTTAAAATCAAAGAAGTCCCTATTATATTTACCAATCGTCTGCTCGGGGAAAGCAAAATGAACGGAGGGATTATTGGAGAGGCTATTTTCGGGATTCTTAATTTGCGTTGGAAATCAATTCTGGGAAGGTTATGAAAAAACTAGGACTCCTTTTTATAGTACTCTTTGCCACTTCGTGTCAAAAATCGGGCGCCGTCGATAAGCCAAAGAATCTGATTGAACCGGATCAGATGGCTACGATTATTGCCGAGTTTGCGGTCAGCGAACAAGTAAATTACCAAAGCAAAGGAGGGGATTTAGAAACCACCTCGCGCTATGTGCTTGCTTCCCAAAAAGTAAGCGCCACAGAGTTTCAAGAAAGTTATAATTATTATATTGCTTCCCCTAGGGTACTTGAAAAAATCCTTGTGCAAGCACAGCAAATCGTAGCGGAAAAAGACCCCAAAGCGAAAAGCTATATTGAGAAAAAATTAAAAGAAGTAGGCTCAGTGCCTATTTTTGCAAGATAAATTATGGGAAAACCTTTTTTTCAAATTGAGAAAAAATCAGAAAGCAAAGCTCGAGCGGGCCTTCTTTCCACAGACCATGGCGAAATCCAAACGCCAATATTCATGCCTGTAGGCACAGTGGCCTCCGTGAAGACGGTGCACCAAAGAGAACTTAAAGACGACATTAAAGCGCAGATCATACTGGGCAATACCTACCATTTATATCTTCGTCCTACGATGGACATCATGCAAAAAGCAGGAGGTCTGCATCAGTTTATGAATTGGCAAGGTCCTATTCTTACCGATTCTGGAGGATATCAAGTTTTTTCTTTGTCCAAAAGTAGAAAGATGTCGGAAGAAGGCGTGCAATTTAAATCGCATATTGACGGAAGCCTTCATTTCATATCCCCTGAAAAATCAATGGAGATCCAGCGACAAATTGGAGGAGACATCTTTATGGCCTTTGATGAGTGCACTCCGTATCCTTGTGAGTATAACCAAGCAAAGGAGTCTATGGAAATGACCCACCGTTGGTTAAAGCAATGCATTCAATGGGTGGATCAAAACAAAGAAATTTACGACCACAAACAGCGACTTTTCCCAATTGTGCAGGGATCCACCTACTCAGACCTAAGGAAAGCTTCAGCCGAATTCATTTCAGAGCAGGGAGCTGAAGGAAATGCCATAGGAGGACTCTCTGTGGGAGAACCTGAGGAGGAAATGTACCGTATCACAAACGAAGTGACGGACATTCTTCCTATAGAGAAACCCCGCTACCTAATGGGCGTAGGTACGCCATGGAACATTCTTGAGGCCATCGGTCTTGGAATTGACATGATGGACTGCGTGATGCCGACTCGGAATGCTCGAAACGCGATGCTTTTTACATGGAACGGTGTGATGAACATGAAAAACCAAAAATGGAAGGACGATTTTTCACCCCTCGATTCTTTTGGAACTAGCTTCGTCGATAAGGAATACTCCAAAGCCTACGTAAGGCATCTTTTTGTTTCGAAAGAATATTTAGGCAAACAGATTGCTTCAATTCACAACCTCGCATTCTATCTTGATCTCGTTCGTGTGGCAAGAGAACACATCGTGAAAGGGGACTTCTATTCCTGGAAAGATTCCATACTTCCTAATTTAAAACAAAGACTCTAGTTTATTTATGACCATACTAGACAAATATATCATCAAAAAGTACTTAGGGACGCTCGGGTTCATGCTTTTGCTACTCTCCTTAATTGTAGTGGTAATCGATGTGCAATCTAAATCTCCAAGAATTGAAGGAAATGGATTTACGGTAGGATATTTCCTGCTTAATTTCTATCCGTTTTGGATGATCTATTTGGTCATTACGTTCATGTCCATTCTCGTGTTCATCTCCGTAATTTACTTCACCTCTCGACTGGCCAACAACACCGAAATTGTAGCTATCATAAGCAGTGGCGCAAGTTTCCACCGGTTTGCTCGTCCTTATTTTATTGCCTCGGGGGTGATTGCCATTTTTTCCTTAGCAACAAACCATTTTGTTTTGCCTTGGGCAAACATTCAAAAAAACAAATTGGAAGTTTATACCATGGGGGACACTTCTAAAGAGAAAATCCTAGGCAACGTGGAAATAGCGACTCAGCTCTCCCCTACCACCTTTATCTTTATTCACAATTACAACCGGAAAGAAAAACGAGGGTCTAGCTTTTTGTATCAAAAATTTGATAAAAACCGCAAATTGATTGAAGAAATTTCTGCGAACGAGATCTTTTGGGATGCCAAAAAGAACAAATTCACGATCACGAGTTATTTGGAGAGGAAAAGCGGCCCAAAACAGACAGAAAAAATATCGAACGGGGATTTGAAAGACCTGAATTTCGGCTATCCGCCGGAAGAGTTGTTTCCGGACGAATACTTAGGACAAACCAAAACTACACCCAAACTTTTAAAACTAATTGAGCAGGAGAAAAACAAAGGAAACAAAAATTTAAATTACTTTCTAAACGAACTCTACCTAAGAACTTCCATGCCCGTTTCCATTATCATTCTGACGATTCTTGCTCTTTCTCTCGCCTCGCAAAAGAAAAGAGGAGGTCTTGGTGTCAATCTGGCTATTGGAATCTCCCTTGCATTTGCTTTTGTATTCTCCTTTGAAGCCCTGAAGGTCGTTTCTCAAAACAATGTGCTTCCTCCTGTGGTAGCCATGTGGCTTCCGAATTTACTGTTTGGACCGATGGCCCTTATCCTCTATTTTAGAAGAGCGAATCAATAAAGCATTTTGATTTCTTTGTGGTAAAACCGCCTCATTTCGTCCTTTTCTAAATCCACCAGGAGCCCTCCCTCGAGGTCTGCCTCTTTGATTATGCCATTTTGGCGCAAGCCTTGAATTTCAAAAACACTAACCTCGTCTTTTTTGAACAAATGAGCATTGTAAGATTCTAGAATAGCCTCGCTACTCGGCCATTTTTGTAAGTTCTGAAAAAGGTACTCATTTAGCAATTGCGCGGTCTCATGCAAGTCGAACTCCTGCCCAGATTGCGTCCATAAGGAGCCTGCCGAGGGTAAAGCTGTAAAATCTCTTTGGCGAACATTGATTCCGACACCGAGTATATAATATCCCACTTTACCAATCCGTCGTTTTTCAATGAGCATCCCTCCCACTTTCTTCTTGTGTAGAATTAAGTCGTTTGGCCATTTGATCAAAGTATCCGATTGGGTCAATTTGGCAAGAAACTGCCGAAAGGTTTCCGCGGTATGATAATTGAGCAAATTCTCACTAAGTGCGAGCATCTGCTCGGGAAGTGCGAGAGAAAATGCCAGGTTTTGATTCTCCTGAGTTTCCCACGAATTGCCGTACTGACCGCGCCCCTTGGTTTGATTAAAGGTGTAAACAGCGAGCGATCGTGTAGGTTCCGAAAGGAAGTTTATGATGGCATCATTCGTAGAAAGGCAGGAAGTCAAGTAGTAGAGAGGAAACATTTATGAAACTTTATGAGATTAAAACCCTCCTTGGAGCGCAGAAAGTAAACAAAAAACAATAAATTTGCAGATTAGACCAATTTTTGAATGAGTAAAAATACACAAAAGCAACAACTTATAGACAAAATCGTCGAGGCGATTCAAGATACCAAAGGTGAGGATATCAAAATTTTTGACCTTACTGGCATCGAAAACTCTGTCGCAGAAACCTTCATTCTCTGTAGTGCGAATTCCAACACCCAAGTGAACGCCATTTCTGGCAATGTAGAAAAGAAAGTTCGAAACGAGCTGGGCGAACGTCCATGGCACGTGGAAGGAACCGACAATGCACTGTGGGTGCTTATGGACTATGTCTCTGTTGTCGTGCATGTATTCCAAAGACAAACCCGCGAATACTATGAAATAGAAGAACTATGGGGGGATGCCAAGATTACAAGCATCGAAGATTAATTATTAAAAGGAATTCGTTTCCTACCAAGAAGACCATTAAAAATGAAAAATAAAGGATTTAACTGGTTTTTTCCGATCGCCATAGCAGTGGTGCTGTTTCTCTTTTTACAGCCCATGTTTAGCTCTAGCGAAGGATCGAAACTAGACGAAGAGCGATTTTATGAGCTCGTGGAACAAGGCAAGGTAAAAGATGTCTTAGTCTACACGGACATCAGCAAAGCCGATGTCTTTTTAACCAAAGATGCCAAGGCAGAACTGGCAAAAAACGGCAAAGAGCAGACTCCGAGCCCTTTTGAAATGCTAAGTCCTCAAACGGGACCCGACTATACTTTTGCATACGGGGACAAAACAATTCTATTAGAAACGTATCGAGACCTTAAAAAGACCAACCCTGCCATTGCTACCACAATGGATTACACGACCGCTAAAAACCCGATTTCGGACTTATTTGTAACGATCCTAATTTGGGTTGCCGTACTTGGTTTGTTCTACTTCTTCCTCTTTAGAAGAATGGGTGGCGGAGGCGGAGGACCTGGCGGACAGATCTTCTCAATTGGCAAATCGAAAGCCAAGCTTTTCGACGAAAAAGACAAAGTACAAGTTACCTTTAAAGACGTAGCTGGACTAGAAGGAGCAAAAGAAGAAGTTCAAGAAGTTGTAGATTTCTTAAAAAATTCAGATAAATACACAAGATTAGGTGGGAAAATCCCGAAAGGAGTCCTTTTAGTAGGTCCTCCGGGAACTGGGAAAACCCTTCTTGCAAAAGCCGTAGCTGGCGAAGCAAAAGTTCCCTTTTTCTCCCTGTCAGGTTCTGATTTTGTTGAGATGTTTGTAGGAGTAGGAGCCTCTAGAGTTCGAGACCTGTTTGCTCAAGCAAAAGTAAAATCACCCGCCATTATCTTCATTGATGAAATTGATGCGATTGGACGTGCGAGAGGAAAAGGAAACATTACGGGAGGAAACGATGAAAGGGAAAACACCTTGAACCAACTCCTTACGGAGATGGATGGTTTTGGAACCGACACCAACGTGATCGTGATGGCGGCAACCAACCGTGCGGACATTCTAGACAAAGCACTTATGAGAGCGGGACGTTTTGACCGTTCCATCTATGTAGACCTTCCCGAACTTCACGAAAGAAGACAAATCTTTGATGTGCATTTGGCGAAAATCAAACTGGATCCCAACGTAGATCGTGATTTCTTAGCAAAACAAACCCCTGGGTTTAGCGGTGCAGACATTGCAAACGTATGTAACGAAGCGGCGCTTATTGCAGCAAGAAACAACCACGATACGGTAACCAAACAGGACTTCCTCGATGCAGTAGACCGTATTATTGGAGGATTAGAGAAGAAAAACAAAGCCATTAAACCTTCCGAAAAGAAGCGAGTGGCCTTCCACGAAGCAGGACATGCTGCCATTTCATGGCTCGTAGAGCACGCGGCGCCTCTTCTTAAAGTGACTATTGTACCAAGAGGCCGATCTTTAGGCGCCGCATGGTACTTGCCTGAAGAACGTTCACTTACCACAACCGAGCAGATGTACGATGAGATTTGTGCAACCCTGGGAGGTAGAGCTGCAGAGCAAACTGTGTTCGGAAACATTTCTACCGGAGCCCTTTCCGACCTAGAAAGAGTAACCAAGCAAGCACAAGCCATGGTAACCGTGTATGGTCTTAACGATCGAGTAGGAAACATCTCTTATTACGATAGTTCAGGACAGAGTGAATATTCCCTTGGAAAACCCTACTCAGAACATACCGCAAAAACCATTGACGAAGAAATTTCTAAAATCATTGAACTTCAGTACACCCGTGCACTCCAGATCTTAACTGACAACCGCGACAAGCTAGATGCACTCGCTAGTAAGCTGTTAGAGAAGGAGGTTATTTTCCGAGAAGATTTAGAAGAGATTTTTGGCAAAAGAGCCTGGGATCCAGAACTTACGGAACAACCCCTGCAGGTTGCAGAAGAAAATAAGAAAGAGGATGTAGAGCCTATATCTACCCCTCCTAGCGAAGCAGAGCCGCTGCAACCAGAGGCTCCCTCCTCGGAGCTACCCTCTTAATTAAATACAAAATCCTGACCTAAGAATTTACTTTCGGTCAGGATTTTGCTATTTATGCGATTCAATAAAATATAATTTCTATTTTTGTATTCTATAATTGATAAATCCATACTGTATACGTGAGCTTATTTAGGAAATTTGTAGGAAAAATTCTTAATCAGCCTGAAGTTGATGACGAGAACGATCTGGTAAAATTAGGAGACCAGTTAAAGCATGCGGATTTGGATTACAAGTTCGCCCAGCTTTTCACGCACTCGGGAGGCTACTTTAATTATTGCCAAGACGAAGCGGAGGCCTTGCAAGTCCTCAACCAGATTTTAAAGCTCGAGGATATACGATCCGTTTTTTGCTGCGATCAGGACCTAAAGAATTTTTTGGATGTCGTTAAGATTCCTTATGACAAAACGTTAGAATCGTTCCACGATGCGGCCTTTATCACTTGTGAGTATCTCATCGCGTACGACGGTCGAATTATGCTCTCACACAACAACATTCTTCATTACCATTCTTCTCGACTTCCTGAAAAGATTATTATTATGGCGAACGTCTCGCAAATTGTGACCAATTTGGGGGATGCCATGATGAAGGTAAAAAGAAGAGGCACCCTTAAAAATCTTACCTCCATTAGTGGCGGGCACTCGAAATTGGATCATACAGGGAAAGACAATACAAAACTTTTCTTACTTTTACTCGAAGATTAAACCCCTGGTATGTTTACTCTCTAATCAGAACAAAATTGGATAAAAATTTAATTCAAAGGCTAATCTCAGGACTAGTGTACGGCTTAATTATCATACTCTGCACAACTTCTCTTGGGCAGAGTCTACTAGAGCCCATCGCCCCTAAACTTCGTCAACATCATTTGTATTTTGGCCTTATTGCCTTTCTTCTATTGGCCAGTGTGTGGGAATGCATTCGAATTCTCAAAATCACAGAAGGGTGGCAACGAATCTTTGCCCTTCCCTTAAGCTTAGCCGTCTTTTACATCTTTGCAAAACGATATTTTGAACAGGGGTTTTCTTATGAAGCGAATTCCTCTGAATGGATGGCGCTCTTTCTGATCCTTGTCGCCTGTCTTACGCTGTTCTTTTTCAAGAAAGAACTTAGCAACAATTCTGGAAAATTAGTTTTTACCGTTCTCTATACGGCTCTTCCCTTTGGGTTTGCTTTAGGTCTCGTTCAATTCGAAAACGATCAGTTTACATGGGAAGCGTTTTGGCTTTTTGTTCTGATTTGGTCAAGCGATTCCTTTGCATACTTTTCAGGTAAACTGTTTGGCAAACATAAAATGGCCCCCACCATCTCTCCTAAGAAAACCTGGGAAGGGTTTGCAGGAGGAGTCCTTCTTACTTTGATTTTAGCCTACTTCATTGAATCTAATTTGCCTCAACTAAGAGGAAACTGGATTATAGTCGGTCTTTTAGTTTCTATCTTCGCCCCATTAGGGGATCTCGTAGAAAGCCAATTAAAACGAAATTTCAATGTAAAGGATAGTGGATTCCTTATTCCAGGTCATGGCGGAGTGCTCGATCGGCTCGATAGCTTTATTATTTGTGCTCCCGTTGTGTATCTTTACTTCCTACTCAATCAACTTTTATAAAATCGACTATGAAACTGCATAAAGAATCTAAAGGCACTCTTCTAGTTGCCACGTTACTTTTCGTGATCGTCGCGATACTCACGATTTATTTTCTAAAGCAGTGGTCCCTGCTTATTATCGTTCCCCTTCTCATTCTCTATGGGCTGGTGTTTTGGTTCTTCCGAGTACCTCATCGTATTTTATCGGAGCAGGAACTATCCATTGTGGCTCCTGTCGATGGCAAAGTGGTCATGATTAAAGAAGTGGATGAATCGGAGTTTTTGAATCAAAAAGCGATTCAAATCTCCATTTTCATGTCCCCTCTTAATGTGCATATTTGCCGCTACCCTGTTTCCGGAAAGGTAATTTATAAAAAGTACCATCCGGGAAAATACCTCGTCGCATGGCATGAGAAATCATCGACCGAAAACGAAAGAACCACCGTTGCGGTGGAAACTCCGGCAAAGCATCAGATTGTATTTCGTCAAATTGCAGGGTATGTCGCTCGAAGAATTGTCTTCTATTGTGAACCTGGTGACGAGGCAAAAGCGGGAGAAGAATTTGGGTTTATCAAATTCGGATCAAGAATGGATGTGTTTTTACCTTTAGACTCGGAAATACTCTGTAAAATTGGAGACAAAACTAAAGGCGGAGTGGATCTAATTGCACAACTATCCAAATCCGATTCTTAATAGACAATTTCTAGGGTCTTAGTCCCTAGCTCCCTTTTAATCTCGAAAAAAAGTCTAGCGACCTAAAAATCAAATTTTGGCTTTGCAAAAAATTATTTTAGTTTTTTTTTGTACCTTTTAAACCAAAATTCTTCCTTTATGACATTGTTAAGACTTTTTGGCTTCAGCGCCGCCCTTCTTTTTCTACTTGTTTCCTGTACGCAGGATATTAACCAACAAAAAATCGAGCTTGAAAAGCGCGAGGCCGCTTTGCAGGAAAAAGAAAGCGCATTTGCGTTAAAACAAGCGGATTACCAACTGCTTTCCCAAATGCGGGACTCTATTGTGAGCTCCGTGGATTCTCTTGACATTCACCCTAAATTAGACCTCATTGCAGGAAAATGGAAAGGAAAGATTGTTTGTACCGAAAGTAGCTGTCCTGAGTACGTTGTGGGAGACACGCGAATTGACGATTGGCAACTTGAGGTCGTCGCCGGGATTGTAACGGCTAAAAACTTGAATAAATCGGGCTTTATTCGCGTTTACAAAGGGACCATCGAAAACAACCAATTAAAACTCTACTACAACAGCCCTGCAGATGCGACCACGGTCTTAAACATAGGCATCGTATTTCCGGATCTATCCGCAAACAAACTTTCGGGTTCTCGTAACGTTCAAATCGACGGGAAATGCCAAAGTAAATACACCATTGAACTTTCACGATAAGCTGATTTTTTATGCTCACAATTTTAAGTGCAGGACACTTCAGTATTCCCATTGAGGATCCTCTACTCAAGTTTTTAGTAATTCTTGTCATTATATTGGCTGCGCCTCTTCTTTTAAATAAGATCAAGGTGCCCCATTTAATAGGACTGATTATTGCGGGAGCTCTCATAGGCCCCAATGGATTTGGGGTGCTTCCCCGGGACGCTAGCGTTGTGGTCATAGGAACCACAGGTCTTCTATTTATCATGTTTATGGCCGGTCTTGAAATCGACCTCACAGAATTCAAAAAAAACAAATGGAAAAGTCTGGGGTTTGGTGGATACACATTCGTCATTCCTCTTACTCTGGGAATGTTTGCGGGCCATTATTTTCTAGGTTTTGATTGGATTACTTCCATCTTATTTGCGAGTATATTCTCCTCTCATACCCTAATATCCTATCCTATTGTCAGTAAATTAGGGATTACAAAAAATAAAGCAGTCAACATTACCGTAGGAGGAACGATGATTACGGACGTGCTTGCCCTTTTAGTGCTTGCGGTCATTGTAGGCATGTCCCAAGGCGAAGTAAACAACGCCTTTTGGATACGACTCGGAATCTCAATCGCGGTTTTTGGAGCCGTGGTAATAATTGGATTCCCGATTATAGGCCGTTGGTTTTTCAAAAAAGTAGACGACAAGGTCTCCCATTTCATTTTCGTCATGGTGATGATCTATCTAGCGGGACTGTTCGCTGAACTAGCCGGGGTAGAAGCGATCATTGGTGCTTTCTTGGCCGGACTCGCCTTGAACCGCCTAATTCCTCATACCTCAACCCTTATGAATCGTATCGACTTTGTCGGAAACGCTTTATTTATTCCCTTTTTCCTTATTTCTGTGGGTATGATTATCGATTTCCAAGCCTTTATTAAAGACTTTGAAACGATAAAAGTCGCTCTGGTTATGACCATACTTGCCATCGGTGGAAAATACTTGGCCGCAATGGCTACGAAAAAAACGTTCAAGATGACCGACGATGAAGGCAATTTAGTATTTGGACTTTCCTCCGCTTCCGCTGCGGCAACACTGGCCGCAGTAATGGTAGGATACAATGTAATCTTAGGCGAAACGGATTCTGGCGAACCCATTCGACTTTTGAACGAAAGCATCCTGAACGGAAGTATTTTACTGATCTTAATTTCTTGTACCATTTCCTCTTTTGTATCGCTTAAAAGCGCCACCAATATCTTTGAACGGGAAAGCGAGAAAAACATATCAGATGAAAATGCAGGCGAAGAGAGAATTCTACTAGCTCTTAATTATCCAGAAACGGTTGAACCAATGACCAACCTAGCTCTGCTCGTAAAATCGAGCTCAAACAAAGACCATCTCTATGCACTTAATGTGATTAATGAAGGAAGGAATGAATCCTCGGACAAGCATGCAGACAAGCTGTTGCATACAGCGGCAAACGTTGCGGCCGGAGCTGAGATTCTAATTACTACTTTAAAGAGGCACGACTCGGATGTAATCAATGGGATTAACAATGAAATAAAAGAGCATAAGATTACGGATCTACTAATCGGTGTGGACCAAGCGAAAGGATTTAGTTCGTCTTTCGTTTACAATCTTTACAACGGGTATTTAAGCAATTCCACGACCAATGTTCTGGTGTACCATAGTGCACAGCCTACCGCCACCATTCATACGTATCACACCGTGATTCCAGACCAAGCACCTAAGGAACCAGGCTTTTTCAAATCATTGCTCAAAATATGGAACTTGGCTCGACATTCCGGTGCACAAATGGTTTTCTATACCAGTGAGAGTACGATCAAACTTCTAGAAAAGATTCAGAAAAAAGCAACGATTGAATCCGAGTTTATCATCTTCACCAATTGGAATGACCTGCCAAAAATAGCAGAAAAAATGAAGGCGGACGAAGGACTTATTCTAATGATGAGCAAAAGAGGACAGGCTTCCTATATCAAGGAAATGGCCAAGGTGCCAAACTTCCTTCATGAGAACTTCACGAAGACGAATTATCTGGTACTCTACCCTTCGACGGAATCTGATCAACCGACTACACTTCGATCGTACACGAATCGGAGAAGCCACAACAATTTAGAAGATTATAGTGAGATTGGGAATTTGATTGGAAAACTATTTAAGTAAAGATTTTTTAACTTGTAAAATTCTGCAATTCTACCAGTTTGTAATAAACCCCTTTCCTTTCTAGTAATTCCTGGTGAGTCCCTGTCTCCACAATTCTGCCCTTTTCCATTACCACAATAGAGTCTGCTTTTTGGATGGTGGAAAGTCGATGGGCAATAATAAGCGAGGTTCTGTTCTCCATCATTTTGTCTAAAGCATCTTGAACCATACGCTCACTTTCGGTATCCAGTGCACTGGTTGCCTCATCAAGAATCATAATCGGCGGATTTTTAAGTACTGCCCTCGCAATGGATACTCTTTGCTTTTGCCCTCCAGAGAGTTTCGATCCGTCGTCTCCAATATTGGTTTGATAGCCTTCGGCAAATTGAGTAATGAAAGAATCCGCATTGGCAATTTTTGCCGCCGCAATAACTTCCTGCTCACTTGCTTCCGGTTTTCCCATTAGAATATTATTGTAAACGCTATCATTAAAAAGAACCGATTCTTGAGTAACCATTCCTAGCAAGTTGCGGAAGGGTTCTAACTGAAGTTCCTTTACATTCACTCCATCCACTAGAATAGAGCCTTCCTGCACGTCGTAGAAACGAGCAAGCAAATTGGCAACGGTCGTTTTACCGCTTCCAGACTGCCCCACAAGGGCTACGGTACTCCCTTTTTCTAAAACCAAGTTAAAGTCTTCCAAGATGGGATGAATTGAATCGTAATAAAAGGATACATTTTGAAACTCAATTTTGTCTTTCAACTCCTCAATAGGTTGTGCATTCACAGACTCTTCTACTCTCAAATCGTAATCGAGAACTTCCGAGACTCGGTCCAAACTGGCCATCCCCCCTTGGATGTTAGAATACGCATTTGAAAGCTTCTTAGCAGGTTCTAAAATTTGGAAAAAAATCGCAATGAAAACCAAAAATGTTTCCGGATCCATTGAGTCTTGATTTAGAATTTGATACCCTGCAAACCAGGTAATAAGTAAGATGGTTACTGAGCCTAAAAATTCACTCATAGGCGAGGCAAGTTCTCTTCTTCGACTCATTCCAATGGTATGCGTCTGCCAGTTGAGTGTCGTTTTATCAAAGCGTCGATTTAAAATTTTATCTGCGTTGAAAATTTTAATCACTTTGGAGGATTTGAGCGTCTCATCGACCAAAGAAAACAAATTTCCCAACTCTTCTTGGGCTGCGGTCGCCTTCCTTTTCAAACTTTTGCCCACACTAGAGATAATCCAACCCATAATTGGAAAGACCAAAAGGGAAAACAGTGTCAAATTGGGAGAAAGTAAGAACAAAGTGATAAGGGAAGTAATGATCATAAAAGGAGCGTTCACCACGTCCACTAAACTACCCATCACTCCACTCTCTACAGCTCCAATGTCATTCGAAATTCGCGACATCATATCCCCTTTCCTTTTCTCCGTAAAGAAAGAAACTGGAAGCTTCAAAAATTTACGATACATTGCTGAGCGCAAATCTTTCGTGATCCCTACCCTATAATTCACCAGCAAAAAAGCCCCTAAGTAGCGGAAAATATTACGAAGCAAAAATGCAAATGCTGTCACGGCGCAAAGAATGGCTAGTACTTGGACGGCTCCGTTTTGGTCGATCTGCACTTGAATATGGTAATACGCTATATCTTTTAAATAACTGAAATAATCTCCAAATTCTCCGTTGTATACGGGCTTTGTACTCACATCCACACGGTCCATTGTGCCAAACATAAGACCTAAAATAGGAAGCATCGTGGCCACCGAAAAAATATTCAGAACTGAATAAAGGATGTTAAAGAAGATACTTAGGTATAGAAAACGCTTATGCGGACCTGCGAAATACAAGATTCTTTGGAGTGGCTTCATACTTGAAATTAAGCTACAAAAATACACAATTCTAAGGAGTTTAGTTCCTCACAAAGAAAAAGGCGAAAGTCCCCGCAAATTGCAAAGAAAAAACTGCCTCCGCATTGGAGACAGTTTCTTACACTCTAAAAAAAATCGTTGTTTGGCTACCTAAGTCGATCTACAGATTTTACGAGCTTCTCGTCTTTACGTATGTAATGGTTTGCAATAAGCAAACAAATTAAACTCAGTAAAGGGAAAATAGGCTCAATACCTTTCTCAGGAAATGACATTCCTCCAGATAAATTGAGTAAACCGTACACAAGTACACCGATCAACAAAACGTTTATAATGATGCTGATATAATTCAGCAGCAATTGTCTTAATCTCGACTTAAAATTAAAGATTGAAAATGCTCCTAGAAGAACTAGCACGATGGCAGCCCCACTAACAAACCCCTCAAATAATAAAGTATTCAAATCTTGGCTAGTTACGTATAAAAACACGCTGCCAAGTACGGAGAGTAACATCCAAACCGATTGAATTCGCTGTAACATATGGCAAAAATAGTAATTTTTTTTGCATTTTTTAAAAAAAAATGTAGATTTGCACAATAATTGATTCTATTTCTAAGCCATCCTGGCTTTATTCTTTTATACACAAACCCACTTACAAACACATTTTACTCAACACTTTATGTTCAACATTGAAATGTTAAGGTCAAAATCCGACTCGGAATTGGCACTTATACTAAAAGAATTCGGTATTAAAATTGCGAAAGCTGCAACCGAAAACGACAAAATATTTGCAATACTTGACTTCCAGGCTTCTAATCCTAAAATTGCAAAAGACTATTACACTTCTACCACCCCTTCGCAACCTGCGAAAGAACCTAGCGATACGACCCAAACCGTAGCTGATAAACCCGTTGCAAAGAAGGCACCGGCAAGAACAGCGAAAAAGGCACCGGCCGTGAAAAAACCAACCCAAGTCGAAGAGACCTCTCAAGAGGCTGTAGCCATCTTAGACGAAAAGTCTGAGGTAGAGGCGAAAGAAATTCCCGCCGCAAAGCAAAACAAGCCGGTAAGAAAACCGGCTAATCAACCCAAAGCAAAGCGTAAGACAGAAGAAGTGAACCCTTCTTCCGCTGAACCAGCAATCGAGGGAGAAACGGCAAAGGAAACCGAGATGGCGACACCTACGGAAAAACCTAACCTTGTGAAGACTGAAACTTCACAAAACCAGGAAGAAGCTAGAGAGAGAAGACCACAAAACTCTGCTACTCCACAAGGTCAGAAAAGACCGGCTCACTCAGGAAATTCTCAAAGAGCCAACAACAACAACAACAACAACAACAACNAGCTAGAGAGAGAAGACCACAAAACTCTGCTACTCCACAAGGTCAGAAAAGACCGGCTCACTCAGGAAATTCTCAAAGAGCCAACAACAACAACAACAACAACAACAACAACAACAACAACAACAATAATAATAACCATTCCAACAAAGGAACGCAGGAACCAGCGGAATCTAAAAAAGAATTTAATTTCGATGGACTCGTTACCATTGAAGGAGTTCTTGAGATTCTTCCAGACAACTACGGATTCCTTCGCTCTTCAGATTTCTCCTATATTTCTTCTCCAGACGATGTTTACGTATCTACGACTCAAATTCGTAATTACGGTTTAAAAACGGGAGATACGGTGAAAGGGATTGTTAGACTTCCTAAGGAAGGAGAAAAGTATTTCTCTTTGAAAAAGCCTTTAGAAGTGAACGGTAGAGATCTAGATTTCATCAAAGACCGTGTTGCTTTTGAATATTTAACTCCTTTATTTCCAGAAGAAAAATTCAACTTGGCGGGAAAAGGATCTACCATATCTACTCGAATTGTAGACCTTTTTGCCCCGATCGGAAAAGGCCAAAGAGCGATGATTGTCGCACAACCTAAAACCGGTAAAACCATGCTTTTAAAGGACATTGCAAATGCAATTTCAGCAAATCACCCGGAAGCCTACATGATGGTTCTTTTAATTGATGAGCGTCCTGAAGAAGTGACGGATATGGAGCGTAGCGTCAATGCGGAAGTGATTGCCTCTACCTTTGACGAAGCCGCAGACAAACACGTGAAAGTAGCCAACCTTGTTCTTGCAAAAGCACAAAGACTAGTGGAATGCGGGCATGATGTTGTAATTCTTTTAGACTCTATTACAAGGCTTGCAAGAGCATACAATACCGTCACACCTGCTTCAGGTAAAGTTCTCTCTGGTGGTGTGGATGCCAACGCTCTTCACAAACCTAAACGATTCTTCGGAGCTGCTAGAAACATTGAGGGAGGCGGTTCGTTAACCATCATTGCAACGGCACTTATTGATACTGGTTCAAAAATGGACGAGGTTATTTTTGAAGAATTCAAAGGAACAGGGAATATGGAACTGCAACTGGATCGTAAAATTGCGAACAAGAGAATTTACCCCGCCATTGATTTGGTATCCTCTAGTACGAGAAAGGACGATTTACTCTTATCAGAAACCACCACTCAGCGTATGTGGATTTTACGAAAATACTTGTCTGATATGAACCCTCTAGAAGCGATGGACTTTGTTGAAAAGAACATCAAAGGCACCTTATCGAACGAAGAGTTCTTAATGTCAATGAATCGTTAAGACTAAATAAGGCCATCAATCTGACTGTCATTATCCATCTTTTCGATGTTAAAGATTTATTAAAACCATAGCATAGATTAGGGATCTGCATAATTTTTGCTTAAATTAGACCATTAACTAAAAAATACAATTATGTCATTCGAGTTACCAAAATTAAGCTATGCTTACGACGCTTTAGAACCTACCATTGATGCAAAAACAATGGAAATTCACTATACGAAACACCACCAAGGGTATGTGGACAATTTAAACAAAGCCATTGCCGGAACTGACTTGGAAGGAAAGACAATTGAGGAAGTATGCATGTCAGGATCTGATAAAACCGCTGTTAGAAATAACGGAGGTGGTCATTTTAACCACTCCTTATTCTGGGAAGTTCTTACTCCTGGAGGAAGTAGTGAGCCTGTTGGAAACGTAAAAAGTCAAATCGAAGCGTACGGTGGATTTGAAAAATTAAAAACCGATTTTTCAGAAGCTGCAAAAACTAGATTCGGATCAGGTTGGGCATGGGTATGCAAAAAAGAGGACGGTTCACTTCAAGTGTGCTCTACTCCGAACCAAGACAATCCTTTAATGCCACAAGCCGACTGCAAAGGGACGCCTGTGTTAGGATTAGACGTTTGGGAACATGCGTATTACCTTAACTACCAAAACAAGAGACCTGATTATGTATCTGCATTCTTCAATGTGATCAATTGGGACAAAGTAGAAGAACTTTACAACAAGTAATTCATACTATAAATTAAAAAAGGGCGACTTTGAATGATCAAAGTCGCCCTTTTTGTTAGGTTTGTTTTATAAGAAATTACACGTTGAGTTCTAGTAAGGTTTCCATATACTCTCTCTCATTACTTAAACGAGGCACTTTGTTCTGTCCTCCCAATTTGCCGCGGTTGGACATCCACTCATAAAAGAGTCCCTCCTTTGCTACGTGAACAACGGGAGCTTTTAAGGTAATGTCTTTGTACCGCTTCGCTTCATAATCTGAATTTAACGACTGCAATTGTTTATCAAAATAGTCTGTGAAGTAAGACAGATCTGTTGGTTTTACTGCAAATTCAATAATCCATTCATGGGCTCCTGATCCCTGATCTGTCATGTAAATGGGCGCTCCAGTGAATTCCTTCACTTGGGCTCCACAAGCCTCGCAAACTCGGCTTAATGCCGTCTCCACGTTATCGATCATTAGCTCTTCCCCAAAGGCATTGATATAATGCTTGGTTCTTCCCGAAACTTGGATTCGAAATGGACTTAAAGAGGTGAATCGTACTGTATCGCCAATTAAATAGCGCCAAAGTCCCCCATTGGTTGAAATCACTAATGCATAATTCTTTCCAATCTCGACCTGAGGAAGGGTTAGCACCACCGGATCTGGTTTTCCAAACTCCTCCATGGGAATAAACTCATAGAATATACCGTAATCGAGCATAAGGAGCATTTCATCGCTATTGGGACGATCTTGAATGGCAAAAAACCCTTCGGACGCATTGTATATTTCGTAGTAATTCACTTGGCGTCCAACAATCTGATTGTACTGCTCACGATACGGTTTAAAACTAATTCCTCCGTGAAAAAAGACTTCCAAGTTGGGCCATAGCTCTGCCATGTTTTGTGCGCCCGTTTCTTTCAAAATTCGTTTTAGAAGCACCATCATCCAACTAGGCACCCCTGTGAGGCTTCCCACATCTTGGTGTTTAACTTCCGAAATTATCGCTTCCAATTTCGTTTCCCATTCGGACATTAACGAAACCTTTCGACTCGGTACAGTGGTGATGTCCACCCACATGGGTAAATTCTCAATTAATATGGCAGAAAGATCTCCGTACTTCGAGTTAAAATCTTCGTATCGCTCGGCACTTCCTCCTAGTTTTAGATTCTTGTTGGAAAAGAGTTGATTTTCAGGATGGTTGTTTGCATAAATTGAAATCAAATCCTTTCCTGCTTTAAAATGGCAATGCTCTAAACTTTCCTCCGTAATCGGGATGTATTTACTCTTTGCATTGGTGGTCCCAGAAGACTTGGCAAAATGCCTTACACCGCCTGGCCACAGCACATTCTTTTCTCCTCTTCTGGCTCGTTCAATATAGGGCTCTATTTCTTCATAGGATACAATTGGAACTCGTTTTTGAAAATCCTCAATACTTCCAATCCGGTTAAATCCATACTCTTTTCCATAGACTGTGTCCTCAGCCAAATACAACTGAGAAAACAAAACTCCACTTTGAGTTTCAATGGGATCCTTTATGAAATTTTGAATGTTATCAATTCTTTGTTTAATGAACCAGTTCACTAAAGAATTGAATAAAGCCTTCGTTGCCATAGGTAACAAAAATAGAAAATTTTTAAGTCTAATGAAATCCTTAAATGAAATTTGTAACAAAAAAAAGAACTATGCGTCTAATTTGTATAAAAGCAAACATGAGAAAACTGCTCCTCGCCACCATGGCCCTTATCGCAACCTATAGTTTTGGCCAAAAAAAATGGTCTCTACAAGAGTGCGTCACTTATGCCTTGGAGAATAATCTGCAAGTACTCAGCAACCAATACAACCAAGATATTCAGGCACTTACTTTAGAAACCACCAAAAAGCAAAAGCTTCCCGGTGTTTCGGGTTCGCTATCAAACAATCTTAGTTTTGGTCAGCAACGTTATGTAAATTTAGTGCAGAGAAATGACAACTTCAATAACAGTGCGAACCTTAGTGCTGATGTTCTTTTGTACAATCACAATCGACTCGAGAAAGCTGTGCAGAAAGCTTCCTATGAACTCGATGCTAGTCGGTACGATGTAGAAACCATTAAGAACAACATCTCTTTGCAAATCGCAGAGCAATACTTAACCATCCTTCTAAACAAGGAAATTGTAGCCATTAGCCAAAGTGCACTTGAAAACGCGAGGTACTTGTTTGAGCGCGCAAAAATAACCACGGAGGTCGGTACGACGGCGCAAATTGTTCTTGCCGAAGCCCAAGCTTCCATGGCAAGGGAAAAGCAAAATGTAATTACTGCCGAAGTAAACGTAGATCGCGGGTTATTTAATCTGGCTCAGCTCCTACAGTTAGAAAACTATAAAGATTTTGACATTGAGAATGTGATTTTAGACAGCGATTTAAATGCTCCTTTGATTGCAGGAGAGACGATTGTTGAAACGGCCTATGAAAACCAACCTGAGATCAAAGCAGCTCAGTACAGAATCCAGGCCGCGGAGGAACAAACCGAAATAACCAAAACCGCATTCTATCCTACCGTAAGTCTAAGTGCAGGTGTGGGTAGCTTCTATTTCAATCAGTTAAACCAAGGAAGAGATACGAGCTTCTTTAAGCAATATTCAGAGAACTTTGGACAACAGATTGGTCTTAGTGCAAACATCCCAATCTTTAACAAAGGGATTACCAAATTGCAAGTAGAACAAGCTAAAATCAACGAAAGCATTGCTCAAAACACGCTTTTACAACAAAAGCAAACGGTAAAACAAAATGTGCAACTTGCTCAATTTGATGCAGAAAGCAATTATGAAAGTTACCTTGCAGCCTTGGAAGCGGAAAGAAGCTCTACACTGGCTTTGGATTTTGCAGAAAAAAGCTATGAAGCGGGGAAAAGCACCATATACGATCTGAACAACGCAAGAAACAGCAGTGCTAATGCAAAAGGATCAGTAGCTCAGGCCAAATACAATTACTTATTTAGCCTTAAACTTCTGAATTTCTACCAAGGGATTCCTATCACCCTTTAAGTTCGACAATTTTCAAACTTTGAAGGTTCCATAAAACCTTATTTTCTTAAGACTGGCTGTAGTTCTTTAATCCAATTTGAATTAGAGAACTACAGCCCGCACTTATGCCGTTTCAAACAAAGATTTAGAGACTGCAAAACAATTCCTAAATTTGTCAAAACGAAACAATAAGAAATGTCGCTTGTTCCTTTACAACCCAGACTTCCTTCAGGAGCCATTCCCATTCTACAAAAATGGGTAGACGGATATCCTCTTCTCCTCACAGTTACAAAAAAACGATTAACAAAATTAGGAGATTACCGTAAGGTTCAAAATGGACAACATCAAATTTCCATCAATGGGAACCTAGAGCCTAACCTCTTTTTTCTGGTCCTCACTCATGAAATTGCACACTTGCTCGCTTTTGAACGTTATTCTCGACGCATCGCACCCCACGGCATCGAATGGAAAATCACTTTTGGTCAAATGATTTTGGAATCCATTGATCTCTACCCTCTCGATCTTCAGCGCATTCTCCTTCCCTTCTCAAGGAGTCCGAAAGCAAATTTCATGGCTTCACCCGATCTAGTGAAGTATTTTGAAACCCCGGATCCCACCAGTACAAAAACGTATATTGAAAACCTTCAGCCTCAAGATCAGTTTGAATTTAAAGGCCAGACCTACCTACTTAAGAAGAAGATGAAAAAGAATTATCTTTGTGAACAACTTGGTACGGGACGACTCTATAATTTCAGCGCCTTAGCCAAGGTGGAAAAATTAAAAATACATGAATAAGTCAAACTTGTACTGCGTGATTATGGCAGGAGGAATCGGAAGTCGATTCTGGCCTATGAGTACAACCAAATATCCAAAACAATTTCAAGACATTTTAGGAACAGGTCGCACTATGATTCAACAGACCTATGACCGAATTAGTGAACTATTTCCTGCGGAAAACATATTTGTTGTCACCAGTAAGGAATACCTAGAGCTCACCTACTCTCAATTGCCGGAGATTAACCCCGAGCATATTGTGGGAGAGCCTATGATGAAAAATACCGCAGCGTGTAATCTTTACATGGCTAACAAAATTTCAGAGATCAATCCGGAGGCAAAACTTGTAGTACTTCCAGCGGATCACCTAATCTTAAAGGAAGCTCGTTTCCAAGAAAAAATCAATCTGGCTCTTTCCCTAGTGGAGCAGAACGATTACCTCATAACCTTAGGAATTAAGCCTACGAGGCCCGATACAGGTTATGGGTATATTCAATACCTAAGCGAAGAAAATAAATCGATTTTCAAAGTAAAAACTTTCACAGAAAAACCCAATTTGGAAATTGCAAAAGCCTTTCTAGAAAGCGGTGATTTTCTATGGAATGCGGGAATCTTTATTTGGAGCGTCAAATCTATTATCAATGCCTTTGAAAAGTATCTACCTGAGATGGTTCAGCAGTTCAATTATTGTGAGTACAATTCACAAAAGGAGGAACACTGCATTGAAGAGATTTATCCAAAACTGACAAAAATCTCCATTGACAATGGAATTTTAGAAAAAGCACAAAATGTGCATGTGATCCCTGCCGATCTCGGATGGAGTGATCTGGGTACATGGACGTCCGTCTACCAAAATGCAATAAAGGACGATCAAAACAATGCTGTGAATTCGAAGAATATCTTAAGCTACAACTCCAAAGGAAATGTGGTACGCCTAAAAAGCAAAAACAAAGCGGCCATCATTGACGGACTAAAAAATTACATTGTGGTAGACACCGACAAAGCCCTACTTATTTGTCCTCGAGACCACGATCAGTTAATCAAAGACTATGTTCAAGACCTGAAAAATCTGAAAAAGGGGGATCGATTTATGTAAAGCTCTTTCCTAATTGAGAAAAGGCTTAATCTGTTTTTTGCTTGTGTTCTTTGGAACTCCTTTCTCTCCCAGACTGTATGTGAATCCAATTCCCAAGGTTTGTTTAAGCTGGGTTTTTTGAATTTGGTCATGGTCGTAAAGGATATCAAGTCCTACAATGGCGGAAACGAATTGATTGAACTTTAGGTTTAGTACTCCCGAATAATTCACATCGACCCTCTCAAAATGACTAAGATAATTGGCAAAGAAATTCAGTTGGTTGTTTAGGTATATATCCTTGTAAATCTTAAGTCGATATAGGAAGTTGACGTTGGTACCAAGCTCACTACGTACACTCTGGCCGTCTTCCTCTAAACCGTATTTTCCGGCCACTTGCAAATCAGGATCCAGAACGAACGTAAACTTGCCATTGATGGGTCTAACTATTACTTGGAAATTTTCACTGGGGTTATACGAGAGCCCGATCCCTAGGTTTAAATAGCCTGGTGCCATGAAGCGAGAGATTCGATCTTCGTAATTTGGATCCGGTGTAGCAGAATAATTATACCCTGGTGTAAATTGAGAAAGCAATTGATACCCTGCAGAAAGGTAGTAGTTCCGTCCTAATTCATATCCGTAGTTGGAGGCAATGTTGATGAAGTCTTCCGTCTTGCGAGTACTTTGTCCGTCCGTTGCCACAAATCCAAAACCAAAGGAAAATAAATTCTCCAAATAATGTCGGTTGTTTTTATAACTGAGATTATAATTCACTTTTCCAAGAACTCCCATGTTGTTATTCCCTCCTGAATTCCAATTTGAAAAAGAGGCTTGGTTAAAGTGCAAATTGTTTTGCCCAAAGAAGAACCAACGTTTTTCCTGCTCATAATTAATCAAATTAAAGGGAGTCATTGGAATTTCTGTGGAAACTTGAGGAATGATAATCTCATCACGAATGACCAGAGTATCGGTTTCAATGACCTCGATGCCCTCCAACACGGGATTGGCGAGAGAATCTAAATTCGGTTGCATCTTTAGCCAGTTTGAGTGGGAAATGGAATCCAATTTCTTCTGTGTTTCTGTGCGTTGTGCATGAAAACCTGTGGTAGTGAAAAGAATCACCAATAAAACTATTCGCTTCAAGGGTACGGTTGTTAGAAATTATATACTTTGAGCTTGCAATTTATTGAAAATCTTAAGAAAAATAAAAAATATTGCCTTTTTGTCTCAATTTTAAAGAAATTGAACTGATTTTTAGTCGTAAATTAGTCAGGAAATAAATTTAGCACTCTTTTTGACTCTATCGCTTCATGCAAAATAACTCTCCCCTTCAAATCGATGCATTGGTGTTCCCAGTGTTACTGCTCCTTGGGATGTGGGTGGGGTATTTATTACAATATTTAAATCTAGTGCCAGATTGTTTTGGTGCAATTATCCCTCTATTGCCTGAAGGCTTAAAGGGAGTTTTCCTTAGTCCTTTGCTACACGGAAGCTTGGACCACTTATTGAGCAACTCTTTTCCCATTCTAATTCTCACCTTTTTACTCTATCAATTTTACCCAAAAATTGCACACCGCACGCTGCTTATTGGATGGATTACGACAGGTCTCGTGGTATGGCTCTTGCCCCCAGTTGATTTTTATACAGGATTGCGCTCAAGCTACGCCTGCATTATTGGGGCGAGTGGACTTGTCTATTTACTCGCATTCTTTCTCTTCTTTAGTGGAGTTTTTCGTTGGGATCTAAAATTATTGGCCGTGAGTCTTGCCGTTGCATTTTATTACGGTAGTCTTATTTGGGGAATATTTCCTGAGGAATATTTTCAGCAGCTAGAGGCTCCTAGCCGAGTTTCTTGGCAATCTCACTTAGCAGGTGCGGTCGTGGGCCTCGTTCTTGCATTCCTCATGAGACGATCGGGCGAACGAAAAAAGAAGTTTTTATGGCAATACCCTAATTATTACAGTGAGAAAGACGATCGTCTCTGGCAAGAATATATCCTAAAGCATCCAGAGGACTTTAATGAAATGCCACAAAAAAAGAAGGACCCTGTATGGGATAGGCTAGAAGAACTTCGCAACAAATAGCGTTTTGGGCTACTTTTCTGAAAGCGATAAGAAAGAATTCAATTAAAATAGTGAACTCATTCGAAAAGCTCTGAATCGGACTGGAAATTTTAGGTTTTACTCAAATTCAGGTTCAGATTGCGATTTTCGCAATACATTTTGGTGCTTACATTGGCTTCTTGTATCAGATTTCGATTTTTAACTCTGCACGAATTTCAGCAAAAACCAAAATAAATAGAAGGAACCGATGGCTAAAATCGCACAAAACCGAGTGCTTAACCTCATTTAAATGAATTTTTTGCAAATAGAAATTGATTGCTTGTGAGGTTTAAAAATAAAATTAAATTTGTTTATTATAATTTTCATCATTATGGAGAACCCTAACATTGAGCAAAAAATCCAAGACTTTATTGCGAGAATAGAAGCCAGAAACCCGAACGAACCCGAATTCCTACAGGCGGTCAAAGAGGTAGCCATCACGGTTCTACCTTTTATCGAAACCCGAAAGGAATATAGCGGCAAAAAGCTTTTGGAACGCATGGCGGAAGCAGAGCGGATCATCATTTTCAGGGTCCCATGGATGGACGACAAAGGAGAAATCCATGTAAACAGAGGCTACCGAATTCAAATGAATTCTGCCATTGGCCCATACAAAGGAGGAATTCGTTTCCACCCAACTGTAAATCTTTCCGTACTTAAATTCTTAGCCTTTGAACAGGTCTTTAAGAATTCTTTGACAACCCTTCCCATGGGAGGAGGTAAGGGAGGTGCGGACTTTGACCCACAAGGCAAAACCGACATGGAAATCATGAGATTCTGCCAGGCCTTTATGACGGAAATGTGCAAACACATAGGCCCAGAAACCGACGTTCCTGCAGGAGACATTGGAGTGGGAGCTAGAGAAATTGGATACTTATTCGGACAATACAAGAAAATCAGAAATGAATTTAGTGGAGTACTTACGGGAAAAGGACTAGCCTATGGAGGCTCCTTAATTAGACCGGAAGCCACTGGATATGGAGTCGTTTATTTTTGTGAACAGATGCTAAAAACCATCGGCGAAACAATTCCTGGGAAAACCTTTGCTGTTTCTGGATTTGGAAATGTGGCATGGGGAGTCGTGAAAAAGATTAATGAATTAGGCGGAAAAGTACTTACGATTTCAGGACCGGATGGGTACATTTACGATAAAGATGGAATTTCCGGAGAGAAAGTAGATTTCATGCTCTCAATGAGAGCTTCAGGAACGAACCGTGCAGAGGACTTTTCTACTCAATTTCCTTCCGCTGTATTTCATGCGGGAAAACGTCCTTGGGAAGTAAAATGCGATGTTGCAATTCCTGCAGCCACCCAGAATGAACTTTTGTTAGAAGACGCCGAACTTTTGGTTTCCAACGGTGTGTTATGTGTTACTGAGGCAGCAAACATGCCTTCCACGCTTGAGGCAATCAACCATTTCGTTGATAACAAAATACTCTTTAGTCCAGGAAAAGCTTCTAACGCAGGGGGAGTTGCAACCTCAGGGTTAGAAATGACTCAAAATTCAATTCGATTAAATTGGACTTCAGAAGAGGTCGATGCAAGACTAAAAGAAATTATGATCGGGATCCATAAGGCTTGCCGTGATTATGGAAAAGAAGAGAATGGATATGTAAATTATGTGAAGGGAGCGAACATTGCAGGCTTTGTAAAAGTTGCAGAAGCGATGCTTGCCCAAGGTGTTGTATAGGCGGAGGCATTGTACGATATGTGAAATTCCATTAAAAAGTAGGAGCGCCCCAATAGAGGCGCTCTTTTTAATTTTTATCTGCTTTCTTTATTCAACTTTAAAGAATAAACCTAAAACTCGCGTGTCTTTAGCTTGTGTGATGCAAACTACTAACCCCAATTGAGAATCGAATTGCCAAACTAATGAAATTGGCTTTCAAGGTTTCTCAGGTCCGAAATGATGCTATCTAATTTTGCATCCTGTTTTTTAATCTCTTTTTTACCTAAATAAAAATACGCAAATAACATCCAAGAATAAGTAACTAAGAAGGTCAAAACGATCTTCCATAAATCCACATCTTTCAATATTTCATAAAGATAAATTCCTAATGTCGCGCTTAGTAAAACGTAGTAAATAGGCATATTCCAATGTCTTTGTTTTTTTTGAAAAATTCGGAAATCTTGCCATTGTTGAAGATGAAAACTGGGCGTCGAGCTGTCATCAATATCTCCAATTTTTTTAGCAGTATAAAGCATTAAAATTGCCTGTAGAAAACAAATTACCGAAACCATAACCATTGAGAAAATAAGTGCAGTAGTCTTTATTTCGGTATCGAAAGTGGTCATTAATCCCAAAATTAAAATCCCAGTAACCAAAAGCAAAATTGCGCCTTTTGAATACGTTTTTCTCAGTTTCATACGATTATTATTGATTTTTGAAATATTAGTATTTTTTGTTGGAATCTTTGTTTCAGATTGATTCCAAAGATTTTCAAGTTCTTTAAATTCTTCCATGATGGGTATATATTTCGTGAAGTTCTTTTTTGATTCTATGGATTTTTACGCGCAGATTATTTTCTGTTATTCCTGTAATTTCAGCAATTTCTTCGTACGGTTTTTCTTCCAAAACCAAAGTGATAATAATTCTTTCGCTTTCTCTTAGTTTACTAATGCATTCAAACAAAAGGTTGATTTCTTTGGAGTTATCATAAGTTTCTTCGTACATTAATTTCGAAAGAATAATTTCGGAATTTTGATCTTTGTTTTTTTCTTTTTTTAGTCCAACCAAACACGTATTAATCGCGATTCTATAAATCCAAGTTCCAATTTTGCTTTCGTTTCGGAATTTTGGTAAACTGTTCCAAACAGCAATCCATGTTTCTTGATGAAGGTCATCTGCAAATAATCTATCACCTGAATAGCTCAGACATAGCTTGTAAATTCTAGGTGAAAACTCTTGGTAAAGTTGATCAAAATTGTAAGTCATTTTTTGAATATTTGGTGATGATCAATCTGTTGATAATGATTTTTCATTTTTAAATAAATTGGCTGATAATGAAATTGCTTTTTTCTTGTAGCTATCAATTGGATGTCAATATTCTGAAATTATTACAAAAACAGAGGAGAAAAAGGAAGCGTGTTCAGAATTTAGTAAAATTACATCAAAGAAAATGTAATGAAAATATATACCAAAACAGATGACAAGAGAAAACCGCATCGCGCGGTGGGACAAGGGTTTACAAAGCATCCACAAGTATAGAATTCTTATGGAAATAAGAGAATGCACTTGCAAAAATGGTCACAATTAGAGCGTGATCTAATCAAAGAATATTCTTAATGAAATAATATCGGCTTGGCCGTTCGATCGCATGGGTAGAGAATCACATAAGACTTCTATCGAAAATCACAAGTCTGTGAAAACCAAAGCTCATTTGTCTTTACCCGATGAGTATTTCACTTTGAGCTCTTCCACAACGGCAAAGGCTGCAGGACAAATCAAAGTATTTTGCAATGTCAGAGAATTGATTTGGTAGATCTTTTTTCGGTCTGTGTGTGGAAATTCACGACACGCTTTTGGACGTACGTCATAAATCAAGCATGTATTGTCACTTGCTAAAAAGTGACAAGGCAAATTTTGCAGAACCATATCCTTATCCTCATCCACACGAAGATACCTAGATTCAAAATCCGATGCTTTCATCCGCAGATGCTTTGAAATCCGTTCGACATCCTTAGAGGTAAAAAGTGGCCCTGTGGTCTTGCAACAGTTAGCACAACTTAGACAATCTATCTTCGAAAAGACCTTTTCGTGAATTTCTTGAACATGAGAATCCAAGTCTTTGGGAGGTTTGCGCTTAAGTCCCTCCAAGAATTTTTTATGGTCCTTTGATTTTAAAAGTGCGGCCTTGCGATTTTGCTCTATATCCATAATAAATGGTAATCCTGTAAACTACAGTTGCAAAAATACGGCATTCTTGCGGGATTCCACTTTTAGCTCTTTGTAATTAGTCTGCCTCCGTATAACCAAAATTTCCTATCTCCTTGCAATTGCCTAATTTTGCAAGTATGAACAAGCTAGAAACCAGAGGAGACATTGAACTTCTCGTCAATACATTCTATAAAAAGGTAGCTGTGGATCCCACCATTGGTTATTTCTTCACGGACATTGCTAAAGTTGATTGGGAATATCACTTACCTAAAATGTATAGCTTTTGGGAAACTTTACTCTTCGGACAGGCTTCCTACAAAGGAAATCCAATGGCAAAACACTTCCCTATCAATGAGGTTGTGGCCATCGAAAAAGACCACTTTGAACATTGGTTAAAATTATGGACTGACACCGTTAATGAGCACTTCGCGGGTGAAATGGCAGATCAAGCCATCTACAAAGCCACTAACATTGCTCGTTTAATGGCCCATAAAATGGAAATTGCAAGAAAATTGCGCTAGGATTAAGGCACGATTACTGTGAACACGTAAGCAGCTAGAATCACAAGCAAAACGGTTCCATACAATATATTAGTCTTTCCTCTACTTAGTGATAACATCACCACGCAAAACGACAGAGCTAGAAGGATAATCGATTTGAGGTCCAGTCCGAGCACGAAAGGAATATCGTATAATATACATACAACGGAAACAGCAGGAATTGTAAGCCCAACACTGGCTAGCGCAGAACCTAGTCCCAAGTTAATAGAAGACTGTATTTGATTGTTCTTCGCAGCACGAATGGCCGCCACGCATTCCGGTAGCAATACTACGACCGCAATAATTACTCCGACCAGTGCATGTGGCGCCCCAATGGATTGAACAAACGATTCAATCACGGGTGACAATCCTTTGGCCATAAAAATCACAACGGCAAGGCAAACTAAGAGTAGAACAAGACTTCTAAGAGTGGTCCCCGTTGTCGGAGGATCCGCTTCATGAATAACTTCGCCTTCCCCTTCCACTATAAAAAAGTTACGGTGACGAACCGTTTGTACCATCAAAAAAGTACCATAAATAACGAGACAAGCGATGGATACAAAAATAAGTTGCGCGTTCGTATAAAAGGGACCTCTCGCACTCGAGGTGTAATTTGGAAGGATCAAAGTAAGAACAACGATTGCGACCAAACTAACTAGGTAGGTAGTAGCGGAACTTTGCATGAAATTCTGCTCTTTGAATTTAAATCCACCAATCAAAATGCACACGCCCAAGATTCCATTTAGTATTAGCATGACCGCTGCAAAAACAGTGTCTCTCGCATAAGTGAGTGCGCCATCACCTCCCGAGAGCATAAACGAGATGATAAGACCCACCTCCAAAATCGTAATACAGATGGCTAGAATGATGGTTCCGTAGGGTTCTCCCACTTTATGCGCGATTACCTCGGCATGGTGTACTGCCGCTAAAACACAAATAAACAGTAGTGCCGCTCCTATCACATTCATTATGGCGGCGCCGTTTAGTGCTCCACTCAAATAAAATAAAGTAGCGACTAAGGGAACTAAAGTATACCATTTCAGGAATCTTTTGAGCTTCATTTTATTTTTTTTGCAAAATACAAATAATCTATTAAAAGTAGGTTATTCAATCTAAAAAACTAATAACATTTTCAGCCTATTGCCAGAGATAAAAGTCTTGGAAATCGGTACACATATGAAGCAAAAGTCCAAGAAAGAAAAGACGGTAATATCCTTTTGTGAAAAGGGCACATACTGCGTACACAGCAATTACGGGATACGAATGAAGCAGATGAAATCCAATGCTATTTCGGTTAGGATCGAAAATAGGCGTGGCAAGCAAATGATCCAAATCCACTAGCATAGTTAACAGTAAGACAAGATATGCCTTTTTCCACTCCGATCGATAGAAGAAAAATGCGATTAGAAGGGGAAGTCCAAAATGAAGGAAATAATGAACAAAATTCTTTACAATTGGCAGTGCTTCCATCAAAATTTTGCATTTAGAAAATTTGCTCTGCAGATTGGATCCAATTTCTCAATAGCATACCGAAGGGTTGTTCGAGGCATCCCCTTCGAATGCAATTTCAAAAATTCAATCAGTTCGTCCTCGTTACGCTTGCCCATTTCGCGCAAAAGCCAACCATTGGCTTTGTGCATCAAATCATGAGAATGATTTTTATTCTTTAACACAAGTTCTTTGGTTAATTCGTACACGTCTTTCTTGAGGTGAAACATGGTGGATACAATTGCAATACGATTAGCCCAGAGATCATTCCGTTGGGCAAGTTCATGAAGGATCGCCGCTGAGTTCGTTTCGTAACAATGTCTGCCTAAGATTTTATAGCATGAACTATCAACCAAATCCCAATTATTGACCCAGGAGAGGTTCTCTAAGTAGAACCTAACGATCTCCATTCGTTCTTCACTCTTGTTTTCTTTTTCGAATTTTAGCACAAGAATAAACAACGCGCAACTTCTGTGTTCGTGAATTGAGGAGCGCAGTACCTTCTGAAGCTCCTCTAGGGATAGGGAATAAAGAGAACTCGCAATTTTTCGTTGATCAGGAACCGTCACGCCCAAAAACTCATCACCAAAACCATAGTCTCCTACCCCCGTTTTAAAAAATCGAGTATTTTTTATTCTTCGATCCTCCTGTGCTAGCAGGGCTAAAGCCTCCTGCAAATCCTTTGCGGTATACTCCACATTTTCAAACTTTAATCCTCAAGCGACTCGTCGTCTTCGAAATATTCAAAGAGTAAATCATTGTATGGAAAACGAGCGATATGCAATCGGTACACTTCGTCATAAAGAAGCTTTTTAAGCTCTGGGAAGTTTTCTTTGTTGAGCGCAGAAATAAAGACAGTAGGAACCTCAGATTTTGCCATCCAAGTCTTTTTCCATTCCTCAAGGGAAATGTTTTTTCTGGAGGATGGGGTTAAATCGTCCCCTTCTTTCGGTTCGTAAGCAAAGGCATCTATTTTATTAAACACCATAATCGTGGGCTTTTGCCTAGCTCCAATTTCAGTAAGAATTTTATTGACCGAATCAATATGATCTTCAAAACTTTCGTGTGAAATATCAACCACATGCACTAGAAGGTCCGCTTCTCTCACCTCGTCTAATGTGGACTTAAAACTCTCTACTAGTTGAGTCGGCAACTTTCTAATAAATCCAACCGTATCGGTTAGTAAAAAAGGAAGATTTCCTATCACCACTTTTCGTACCGTTGTATCAAGCGTTGCAAATAGCTTATTTTCCGCAAAAACCTCGGATTTAGAAAGCGCATTCATTAACGTGGATTTTCCAACATTGGTGTACCCTACAAGTGCGACTCTAACCGTTTTTCCACGGTTTTGACGCTGCGTATGCATCTGCTTATCAATCGTTTTTAGTTTCTCTTTTAAGAGGGAAATTCGATCGCGAATTATCCTTCGGTCGGTTTCAATTTCGGTCTCTCCTGGTCCTCTCATCCCAATACCTCCTCGCTGTCTCTCAAGGTGAGTCCACATTCTCGTTAATCGAGGTAGTAAATATTCATATTGAGCTAATTCCACCTGCGTCCTTGCGTAGGAAGTCTGCGCTCGTTGCGCAAAAATATCAAGTATAAGATTGGTTCTATCCAAGATTTTAACCTCTAAATCTCTTTCCAAGTTTTTTAACTGGGAGGGTGAGAGTTCATCATCAAAAATCACAGTTCCAATCTCATGCTCCTTGATAAATTCCTTAATCTCCTCTGCCTTTCCAGAACCCACAAAGGTTTTTGGATCCGGCTTTGAAAGTTTTTGGGTGAATCGTTTTTCGATAGTAGCTCCCGCTGTATACGCTAGAAACTCTAACTCATCCATGTATTCAGTTAACTTCTCTTCGTCCTGATCCTTTGTAACTAAACCGACCAAAACGGCCTGTTCATAAGTATGTTCTTTCTTTTCAAGCATAATTTATTCTCGTCGAGTACAAATTTAATGAAAAATCCGTTGGTCTCTATACTGCGTTACCAGGATTTGTTGATTCAAGTCGCCATCCACATCCTACATAGGCCCAATCACTTCAATAGACTGGAGGAAAAAAATAAAAATGCACTTCGGAATCCCATTCCATAATTGACTCGTTTGCATCCTAGCCTTTCTAAAAGACACAGCCTCATTCCTTTGCATCGTGAAGAGACCAAAGGACTCTCAAATTGACTTTATCCTCGCGGATTTTGTCAATTTTAAGGCTCTCCACGTATAATTCTCGATAAATCCCATTTTGATTCCCACAAAAAATACTTAAATTGCGTCCAATTAAAAATTAAATCTAGAAATGAAAAAACTATTTTTACTATGTACATTTCTTTTAAGTTTCGTTCAAATGAGAGCGGACGAAGGAATGTGGCTAATGATGCTTGTAAAAAGATTGAACGGTCAGGATCTTCAAAAGCAAGGACTAAAATTAACTCCAGAGGAAATTTACTCTGTAAACAATTCAAGCCTTAAAGACGCGATTGTTCAATTCGGTGGAGGTTGTACTGCAGAGATGGTCTCCCAAGAAGGGCTTTTGTTTACTAACCACCATTGTGGATATGGACAAATTGCAGCTCTATCAACCCCTGAACACGATTACCTTACAAACGGCTTCTGGGCCATGAAAAGAAGCGAAGAGCTTCCTGCAAAAGGACTTTCGGTTCGATTCTTAGTAAGAATGGATGACGTAACAGAACGAATCAATTCCAAACTAAACAACCAGATGTCTCAAGAGGAAAGACAGTCTATTATTAACGCGGAATACAAAGCTATTCAAGCGGAAAACTCCGAAAACGGGAAATATGTAGTGTCTGTGAAAGATTTCTACAATGGAAATGAATTTTATTATTTCGTTTACCAAGACTATAACGACGTTCGTTTGGTGGGTACTCCTCCAAACTCCATCGGTAAATTCGGAGGAGACACAGACAACTGGGAATGGCCAAGACATACCGGTGACTTTTCTGTCTTCAGAGTTTATGCAGATAAAACTAACAATCCAGCTGATTTTTCAGCAAAGAATGTTCCCTTGAAACCAAAGCACCACTTACCGGTTTCTCTTAAATCCTTTAAGCCAGGTGATTTTTCAATGATCGTTGGATATCCTGGACGTACCAATCGTTACATGACCTCTTACGGGATTGACCAATTGGTTAACAAAGACTATCCAGCCTGGGTGGATGCTTCCAAAGTTGCCATGGATGTAATGAAATCTTACATGGACAAAGACCAAGCAACCAAACTTAACTACGCATCTCAGTACGCGAGCGTGGCGAATTACTGGAAAAACAGACAAGGTACCATTGAGTCTGTAAAAAAGAACGGTACAATTGAAGACAAGCAAAAAGTAGAGCAAGTGTTCCAGACTTGGGCAAACCAAGACGAAAACAAGGCTCTTTATGGAGATGTACTTAGCAACATGCAAAGCTATTACAATGCGACGGCTGCCCGTGGTATTGAAAGAAACTATGCCTCGCAAATGACACGTAATGCGAAATACTTCCGTTATGCCGTAACGCTAGGCTCTATGTACAAAGCTTATCTTGCAGAGACAGATCCTGCAAAAAAAGCGGAACTTAAAAAATCAACTGCAGAACGTATCGAATCTCTATACGAGAAGTTCAATCCTGAACTCGAACAACAAATGTTTGAAGAAATGATTGTTCTTTACAAGAAAAAAGTTCCTTTCGCAGCTGCGTCGCCTGCATTTAGAAATCTAAACACTTCGATTCTAGATGAACTAGCAAAGAATTCAATCTTTGCAACTAAAGAATCTGCAATGCATTTTCTTACATTCGCATACGGACCTAGATTAGATCAAGATCCTGTTTACCGATTGGTAAATGCCTACCTTGAAAGTTCAAGAGAAAGTGCAGCAAAATACACAGAACAAGACGACAAGTTTGCAGACAGCAACCGACTCTATTTTGATGGTCTTAGAAAATCGCACCCAGGAAAAGAATTCTATCCTGATGCAAATTCGACTATGAGAATTACCTTTGGTAAAATCTCAACTCTTCCCATGAGAGACGATCGCAACTACAACGGAATCACGAACAACTTCTATACGGATCTTGACGGTACCGTTGCGAAATACAAAAAAGGAGATGAAGAATTCGATCTTCCACAAAGACTGATCGATCTGAATGCACAAAAAGATTACGGGCAGTATGCAGATCCTGCGGGATACTTACCTGTGAACTTCCTATCTGACCATGACATCACAGGGGGGAACTCAGGTTCGCCGGTGCTAAACGGTAACGGAGAGTTAATTGGACTTGCCTTTGACGGAAACTCAGAAGCACTTTCTGGGGATATTGTTTTCGAAAAAGAATGGCAAAAAACCATTAGCGTTGACGCACGTTACGTACTTTGGATCATTGACAAATATGCAGGTGCAGGTCACCTTATTAAGGAAATGACTATTGTAAAATAGAACAGTAGAGTTTTTCTACGCCTTACTAAATCACAATAGCCGCCTCCTAGAGTCGGCTATTGTCTTTTTCAAACGATTTAGTGCGAAAGATTACACCTGACTATAAGGCTAAATTTGAAACGATATTATGAAAGAATACACAACAGAGCGACTCATACTACGCCCCACGAGCATTGACGATGCCGATATGATGCTTAACCTCTTAAACTCACCTAAGTTCATTCAGAACATTGGTGATCGGGGTGTTAAGACTCGCGAAGAAGCGATGCGCTATATCCAAGAGAGAATAGAGCCTCAATACAGTCAATACGGCTTTGGTAATTATACGTTAATTGAAAAGGATACACAGGAAAAAATAGGCACCTGTGGACTGTATGTTCGTCCGGGGTTAGAGGTTCCTGATATTGGCTTTGCTCTCTTTGAAGCGTACGAAAATCAAGGCTTCGGATACGAATCTGCGAAGTATTTAATCGATAAACTTTCTGAGGAGTTTGATTTAGAAAAAGTCTCGGCCATCACATCAAAAACCAATCTACCTTCTCAGAAGTTAATTCAAAAACTGGGATTAAAGTTCAAAAGGACTGTAATTTTACCTGACGAGGAGGAAGAACTTCTGTATTACGAGAGTTAAGAATTTTCAAGAATTTGAGCTGCTGCTTCCTGACTTTTCACTTTCTCAATCACTCTAATACATACGCCAGATTTATCAAAAACAAAAGTGGTACGAACAATGCCCATATAGGTTTTTCCAAAATTCTTTTTTTCTTTCCAAACGCCGAAGGCCTCGACAAACTTCTTATTTTCGTCGGCAATCAAATCGTAAGGCAATTCATTTTTTGAATGAAAGTTTTTTTGCTTTGCCACGCTGTCGCTCGAAACGCCAATCACTTCGTACCCTTGGGCTTTTAAATCACTATATCCATCCCGAAGACTTTTCGCCTCCACGGTACACGTCGGTGTGCTTGCTCGAGGATAAAAGAACACCACAAACGGGCCCCCTAAAAAATTTTTCAATTTTACGATTTCCCCTTCTTGGTTTTTCCCTTCTAATAATGGAAACTTATCTCCTACTTGCAGCATAATTCTTAAATTTGTTCAAATTTAGCGCTATTATGACAAAAAAGCAAAGAGCTCTTCTTATCCAACAAGAATTGGAAAAGCTCTACCCGAATCCACCCATCGCATTAGACCACAAAGATCCCTATACACTGCTTGTTGCGGTAGCCCTATCCGCACAGAGTACAGATAAAAAAGTAAATCAAATTACGCCCGCCTTATTTGAAATCGCAGACACACCAGAGAAAATGGTTCAATTAGAAGTTTGGGAAATCAAAGAATTCATAAAACAAATCGGACTCTCTAATACCAAAGCAAAAAACCTGCGTTTAATGGCAGAGCAATTGCTCGAACGTCATCAGGGTATTGTTCCCGACTCCTTCGAAGCACTAGAAGCTTTAGCTGGCGTAGGTCATAAAACCGCATCTGTCGTGATGAGTCAAGCTTTTGGAGTGCCTGCCTTTCCGGTAGATACGCACATTCACCGACTCTTATTCCGTTGGAAGTTAAGTTCAGGAATCAATGTCGTCCAAACGGAAAAAGATGCAAAAAGTCTCTTCCCAAAACACACATGGAACAAACTGCACCTACAAATCATATACTACGGTAGAGAATATTCCCCTGCACGAGGAAGTTTAGAAAAAGATTTTTTAACGAAATTGCTTTTCGAATCTTAAACGAGCATTTGCTTCACAAGTGTAGCAAATTCGTCTATTTCAAAAGGTTTGGAAATGTGTCCATCCGCTCCTACCGCCTCACTTAATGCAAAGGAATTAGGATGAGCAGACATTAATAGGATCTTTATCGAGCTAGTTTCTGAATCCGATTTAAGTTGTCGGCAGATCTCACGACCGTCTATTCCCGACATTAGCATATCGGTGACGATTAACTTAGGTTTCATTTGTTTAATCATCTCGAAGACGATCATTGGATTGGTACAGCTTCTAACCTTATGCCCTTCCTCACGTAGAATCTCCTCTATCATGGAACAAATCTCTACGTTGTCTTCTACGACAATTATACTCATTTTCTAATTTGTTTTACATCTTGCCCGCTAAATGCGAGCAACGGTGTTAAGACTACAAATTTACACTTTTTTCACGAATGATTGAAATAATTATATATAACTAAAGATTTATATATTATGGATGTCAATCAAAAAATATATCTGGAATTGAACCGAAATATATTCATGTTGAAAAAATCGAATAGTTGCTACACTTTACTGCTAAAGATTCGAATAGTAGGATTCTAGTTTTCGCTCTAATACATTCAATGGGAGACAACCTTGATTCAGAATCTGGTCATGGAAATCGGCCAGATTGAATTTGGCTCCTAACTCTTTTTCAAAACGGGCACGTAGTTCTTGAATCTTCATAGATCCCATTTTATAACTGAGTGCCTGACCTGGCATTGCCATGTAGCGCTCCACTTCTGCCGTTGCACCGGCAGCATCGTAAGCTACATTGCTTAAGAAATATTTGATCGCCTCTTCTCGATTCATTGTCCCTGTATGCAGACCCGTATCAATGACGAGTCGTACAGCTCGAAGCATTTCATCACTTAATGAACCTAACTTTTGATAAGGATCCGTATAAAGCCCCAGTTCAGGACCTAAAGACTCTGCGTAGAGGGCCCAACCTTCTCCGTACGCACCCAACCATCCAAACCGCATGAATTTTGGAAGGGATTCGTTTTCTTGCTGTAGAGAAACCTGGTAATGGTGCCCTGGAATCGCTTCGTGCAAAAAGAGGGACTCCATTCCCGAGGTCACATTAAATCGGGTGGGATCGGGAATGGGAATATAAAAGATTCCAGGTCTTTCTCCGTCCGGAGTTCCTTGTCTATATTCAGCACTCGCAGAAGCCTCTCGATACTTTTCAGTTTGACGAATCTCGAAAGGGGTTTTCGGTGTGTGATGAAACATCGTACCTAATTTAGGGGTGATTTTCTCCAGGATGGAATTAAAACCTTTTAGAATTTCCTTTGCGCTGGTGTAAGGCATTGCCTTTTTATCCGTTTTCACAAACGTCAAAAACTCCTCTAAACTCCCTTCGAACCCCACGCTTGCTTTCACTTTTTCCATCTCAGAGCGAAGTCTGCTAACTTCTTTAAGTCCAATCTCATGAATTTCATTCGGAGTCTTGTCTGTCGTAGTCCAGCTCTTTACATAATAGGAGTAAATGTCATTTCCTTTCGCGAGGGAGTTGTATCCATCGGTAAGTCTAGCTTTTGGCAGATATTCTTTTTCTAAGAACTCAGCCATCCGGATATAAGCAGGAATTATCTTTCCATTGATCACGCTTTTGTAGGCCTTGCGCCATTTGGCAGCCTCCTTTTCGGAGAACGACTTAGGCATATCGCGTAATGGACCGTAGAAAATATTGGTGGCGAAGTCCGTAGAGGTGATCTCTGCGGCACGGAGCTGCGGAATCATTCTTAATACAAGAACTTTCGGCAAAACCATTCCCGACTTCATTCCCAATCTAAAGTTTTCCTCTGCAGCGTCCATCCAATTGGGAAACTGATTCATTCGTTTCAACCAATTTTCGTAATCTTTTTGCGTTTCAAAGGGCTGCGCGCCCTGCCCGCTTCCTAGCATAGGAAAATCCAAAGGAAGACCTGAAAACTGTGTAAAGGGGATGTATTCCGGATGGTAGGCATAGCGTTCAATCTTGTCTTTCAAAAGAGTATCCAGCACATCAAATACGACTTTCTTTTCCTCCGACAGTTCCTCATACGACACCTGATCAAGCTGGATTTGCACATCGTTATAGAATGCAATCTCTCCCGAAATAAAATCTTTGTCGATGTCTATGGGCAGAAGATCGTTGTACCTCGAGTCTCCTTGCATGGTAGCCTCTAGCGGGTACATTTTTAGATATTGCTCATAATAATGCGCTGCAATGGAATCTATTTCCACAGGAGTGCTTTTGGTTAATGGCATGTCTTTCTTCTTGCAACTTCCAACAAAGGCAAGGAAAAGTAACGATATGAAGATTTTTAGGTATAGAGTTTTCATAAGTCAAATTTGAGAGGCTAAATTAGCAATTATTTACTTTAAATCGTTTGCTACGCGATACCAGATTAGGATATTTCACCTTTTAAATATTGAAACAAAACACTTCGGTCTTTCAATCAATTTTCTATCTTTGTCAATCGTATAAAATAATCTTTAACAAATTAATTGTGACATCAAAGCCATGAAAGGGGTTCTAAAAATTTACCATCCAGAGGAGACCTTAAAGTACCATATTAAAAATTCCTATTCCAAAGCGGTCTACCTGAACAATGAACATTTCTTAGAAGTCGAAATCATTACAGACGAGAACCAAGATCATGTGGAGGATGATTCCCTTCAATACCCATTTCCTCAGATTGCACTTCGTATTTTTGATTATCCTTTAGAGCAGAATGAGCTTCCGGGACAAACTTTTGAAATCGAAGAAAATGAGGAGCTTGTCTATAGTGAAGTAGATCTATATACAGATCAGGACGCTTTCCTTTATGAAAATCGTCTCGAATTCACCTCGGATCCCTCCGAGCGTATGGAACTTGTATGGTCAGGTCAAATTGATGATTTTTATACGGACTCAGGCGCACCTATTCCCTTTAAACTCAAATGTCATTTTGAAGAACTCGATCCTGAGTTCATCGAGGAACAATAGGTCTTTTTATAATTTATTAACTTACACACTTTCCACCCGTGATTATAGAAATTCAGGTGGTATTTAAAAGAAAAATAACATGCAGGACAGCACTACCCTTGTACAAACCGTTACCAGCGCTCCCGTAGAGCCTACCACCCAGTTGATTCAACCCGCTCCAAGCGAAGTACACGTGTTTTCATTATGGGAGATTTTAACCTCAGGAGGGTTTATCGGAAACTTAATTATGGTTCTTATCTTCCTCCTAGGGGTACTCGCTCTTTATATCTTTCTGGAGAGATACTTCTTTTTGAAAAGATCTTCCAAAACGACACCCAATTTTCTTGAGAACATCAAAGACTTTGTTGAAGAAGGAAAGATTCAAACCGCAATCGACTATTGCAAATCCGTTGACTCGCCTGAGTCTCGCATGATCGAAAAAGGACTCGCCCGTGTGGGAAGACCCATTTCTGACATTTCCAATGCCATGCAAAATCAAGGACAACTAGAGGTTTCTAAATTTGAGAAGAATTTAAACCTTCTTGCTTCTGCTGCGGGTGCCGCGCCAATGCTAGGATTCCTTGGAACCGTAATTGGAATGATTATGGCATTCTTTGAGATATCAACCGTGACTGGAGCCGTAAGTCCAAAACTACTTGCCTCGGGTATTTATACCGCAATGGCAACTACAGCAGCGGGTTTATTCATAGGAATCCCTGCCTACTTTTTCTACAATTTTCTAGTCACGCAAGTCGACCGTATGGTATTAAAAATTCAAACGCATGTCAATGATTTTCTTGACACATTAAACCAACCGATCTAATGGAACTAAAAAGAAGAAATCGTGTCAGTGCCGAATTCAGCATGGCCTCGATGACGGACATCATTTTCCTTTTGCTCATATTTTTTATGATCACTAGCTCGGCCATTGCCCAGAGTTCTATCGAAGTAAAATTGCCGCAGGCCTCTACCCAGAACACTTCTGCTCAAGACCCCACCACGGTCACTATTAACGCGGATGGAAACTATTATGTAAATGACAAAGTGATTCAAAAAGAAGAACTAGAGCCCCTTCTCGTAAGCGCATTAAAAGGACAAGAAAACCCTACGTTTACCATTAGAGCAGATCAAAACACAAAGCATGGAGATGTGGTATACGCCATGGAGATTGCAGAAAAACATAAATTTAATTTGGCCATTGCCACGCTTCAAAAAGAATAATGAACAGGACGCTAGAACATAGTAATAAAGAAAAGCAAGACAGACTTAAAAGTATAATTCTTACGGTACTTCTTTCCGTAGGAACTCTCATTGCACTTTATTTCTACAAATTCTCGAAACTTATTCCTCACGAACAGGTCTTTACCACAATGCTTATGAATTTTGGTGACAACACCACGGGAGAATCTCTAGAGGAACCTGCAACACAAGACGGATCGGAGTCTAGTAGCATTCAAGAGCCCACTGAAGACCCTCAACCTAAAGTAGAGCCCGCAATTCCTGTAGAACAAAAAGTAATTGTGGGAACCAATAAAAATATGGCGGTGGCAAAAGTGGACAAAAGCACAGCGACCAAATCAAAAACAGCAGCAAAGACGACGCCGACTAAATCCACTTCCACGCCTAAGAAGAAAGCGGCCACAACTGAAAAAGGAGACGCAAAAGGAACCGCTGCCATTGGAAATTTAATCCGAGGACGCGGTACCGCAAACGGCTCTCAAGGAAGCACAACCGGTTCTGGAAACCAAGGAGATCCATTAGGAGGTAGTTCTAGTGGAGACAGCAAAATCGGAGTGGATCGTAAGTTAATCGCCTACATTCCAGGCACCATGGGACGAGGAGGAAATCAGCCCTCGCATAAGTGCAATGCCTCAGGAACCATCACCATCAGTTATTCCGTAGACAAATCGGGTAACGTGACGAGTGCACGACGCACGGGAGGTGTTTCTGACCCCTGTGTAAGCTCGACTTCAGTCTCCTGGGTCAAACAGTATGTAAAAGCCGAGAAAAGCACAAGCTCATCCACGGGAACCTATCGCATCACCTTCTAATGGACACAAACTTTTCTTCCTCAGACCCAACTGAATTTAAGCAAGAGGAGTACGATGAATTACTTCAATGGCTATTTAGTCAAATTCCGAATTATCAGAAACAGGGAAAGAGCGCGTACAAACCTGGACTAGAGTCCATCAAAACACTCACTCAACTTTTTGGAAACCCTGAGAAAAAATTAAAATGCATCCATGTTGGAGGCACAAACGGAAAAGGATCCACAAGCAGTATGATCGCCTCCGTTTTGCAAGAAGCGGGATACAAAGTAGGGCTTTACACCTCCCCTCATCTTATTGATTTCACAGAAAGAATTAAACTCAATGGGGAGAATGTTGACAAAGGCTTTGTCTTTCAATTTCTACGAAAAATACAAACCTTACCACTTGATTTTCAACCCTCTTTCTTTGAATATACGACTCTTTTAGCCTATTGCTATTTTGCACATTCCAAAGTGGACTATGCCCTTATAGAAGTGGGTTTAGGAGGAAGGCTAGATTCGACAAATACGATCACTCCTTTGGTGAGCGCCATCACCAACATTGCCCTGGACCATACCGATCTTCTCGGAGAGACCTTAGAAGAAATTGCCGGGGAAAAAGCGGGCATCATAAAACCTGGGGTTCCGATTGTATCCGGAGAATTAAACCCCGCCATCGCCTTAGTCCTTCAGAACAGAGCTATCGAACTAAATTCACCATTTATAGACGCTACAGAACTTAAAACAGTCCCAAGCACAGACTTAAAAGGAAACTATCAAAAAAAGAATAGTAAAGTCGCGCTTAGCGTCCTACATGAGCTACGGAAAATGGGCGCTCAGATTTCTGATGACCAAATAAGACAAGGCTTACTCAAGGTGCAAGAAAATACGCAGTTTCTAGGCCGATGGTATGAGTTCTCTCACGACCCTCTCGTTTTGTGCGATACAGGGCACAATCATGCAGGTTTAATCGAAGTATTTGCCCAACTTGAATCCTTAGCTGTCTATAAGCATATCGTGCTTGGCTTTGTCAAGGATAAAAAGATTGAGCAGGTCATGGAAATCCTTCCCTTGAATACCCAATACTATTTTGTAAAGCCCGCGATCGAAAGAGGTCGAAACCCCCAAGAATACGAGACCTTGCTAAAAAAAGCGAAAATAAATTACAAAATTTTTAACTCCGTGCAAGAGGGATATCTTGCTGCAAAACAAAATGTTAAAAATTCTGATATTGTATTCATTGGCGGTAGCAACTTTGTAGTAGGAGAATTTTTAGAAATAAATTTGGAGAAATAAAAAAAGGTCGTATATTTGCCGAACCAAAAATAAGGGTTCTTAGCTCAGTTGGTTCAGAGCATCTGGTTTACACCCAGAGGGTCGGGGGTTCGAATCCCTCAGGACCCACAAAACTTCAACAAATGTTGAAGTTTTTTTTTGGGCGGTTAGCTCAGTTGGTTCAGAGCGTTGCGTTGACATCGCAGAGGTCGCTGGTTCGAGCCCAGTACCGCCCACAAAAAAACTTCTCAAGCAATTGAGAAGTTTTTAGTTTATGGTAAAAAAGTGAATACCTTTCCTATCAAGAAATATCAAATACCCCCATCACTTTATCATACGCTTTTTGAATTTGCAATTCCTCTAAGCAGGCGTAATCTCCACGGTAACATCTTTTGTCTCCAAAGACTGAACAAGGTCTACAAGTTAAATCGTCAACTTGGACAACATCCAACGGACTTTGTCCATAGCCAAGAAAGCCTGCATAGGGATGTGTAGATCCCCAAATTGAAACGCAGCGCGTCCCCATTAGACTTGCTAGGTGCATGTTTGCAGAATCCATAGAAACCATGACAGAAAGACTTGAAATCGCCTCAAGCTCCTGTTCAAGAGAAAACTTACCGGCCACCGATTTACAATTGGGTATCTTGGATTCCCACTGTTCCAATATCTCTACTTCTTTCTTTCCTCCTCCAAAAAAATAAACTTTATGGTGCGCCGACAATAGGCGTGCAAGCTCAAATGATTTTTCTAGAGGTAGCATCTTTCCGTGATGCTGAGCAAAGGGAGCGATTCCAATCCCTTCTTTAGGGTGGTTTATACCTCGGTACTTATGGGATAACGTAAGGGAGAATCCTAAGGCTCTAAAAACATCGGCATACCTCTCCACCGTACGTTTTAAAGGTTTTTTATCTAACTGCCAAATGTCCGTTAACCGTTCTTTTTCCTCCTTCCCCTTGTCCAATACCGCAATTTTAAATCGCTTTGCCCGAAAGTACCGATCAAGTAATTTACTTCGCAGTACATCGTGAAGATCCGCGACAAAATCTGGTCTATAGTCTAGTCTTAATTGTTTTGCGAGTTTCCTTAGTCCGAATACGCCTTTGTATTCATCGAAATTCACCCCCACAAAAGTGAAACGCGGCAAATCAAAAAACAAGGGTTTAAAGTTCTGTCTTGAAACAAAGATGACCTCTACTTCCGGATTCTGTTCTAGAAATTCTCTGACGACAGGCACGCACATGGCAACATCCCCGAAGGCAGAAAATCGATATGCGAGAATTCGTATCAAGATTTTAATTGAAATGCCACCGCATAAAATTTGATCTGTTTGGTCATTGCCATCAAACCGTTTGCTCGAGAGGGTGACAAAAACTCTTGCAAACCAATTTGAGAGATAAAGTCAAAATCCGAGTCTAAAATTTCTTGGGTACTGTGTCCACTGTAAATTGAGACAAGCAAAGAAACAATACCCTTGGGAAGGATGCCGTCACTGTCTGCATTAAAAGTTAAAATCCCGTTTTCGTAGCTAGCATCGATCCAAACCTGACTCTGACAACCCTTAATTAAATTCTCAGGCGTCTTTTTATCCTCCGAAAGGCCCCTTAATTCTTTTCCCAGATCAATTATATACTCGTATTTCTGTTCCCAATCCTCTAGGAAATTGAAATCATTAACAATTTCTTGTTGTTTCTCTTTAATGGTCATATGGCAAAATTAAGCAAAGTTTGAGAAATAGGAACTTTTCTCTCTTCTCTATAGGTTAATCCTTCTTTACCAAATGGTAAATTTGGATGAAACACAGTAGTAAATTAGGGATTATAATGGGCCATAGCATACCGCTATAAACGCCATAAACTACAAAACAGATGCAACCAAATAGGTTTACAAACCGAATTTTTCGAAGCTCTTTTAAAACAAAACTAAGGACAATGAAAACGGAGGCGGCATAGCCGATATAAGTTGCAATCTCTGGGCTCATAGTTTTTTTAATCTGTATACAAAGGTATATATTTTCCCTGGTAAAAAATTTATAACACTGACAGAAAGTCATTAAACCATTTTTGGTAAAGTATTTGTAACTTTACTTAACCTAGGAGGAAAAGACCTCCTTAAATTAATACGAGACCAAATTATGGATTATAAATTTTCAGCCGGTTTGGATAAAGTGTTCAAACAGAGCAAAAGTGAAACACGAAGACTGAAAAGTGAATTCCTCAACACCGAGCATCTTTTGCTTGGCATTCTAAAAACAGATAGTTCTGCGAGACAAATTCTTCAGAATTTGGATGCCGATCTAGCGCAAATTAGAAGGAAGATTGAAACAATGAACTTAGCTTCTGTAAGTCCACTTGCAGAAGAGGTTAAGCAAATATCGTTTACAAAAATGGCAGATCAGGCTCTTAAAAGAGCGGAACTAGAATGTAGACAGTACAAAAGTGCAGAAATCAACACCGTGCATTTACTGTTGGGCATCCTTTATAAATTCGAAGACCCCACTAGTAACATTTTGCAGGCATACGACGTCGACTATGAAAGAGTATCGCGTGAGTACCAAACCCTATTGAAAAACTCGGGTCAGGCTCCCAAAATGAGTGCTTACGAAGACGATGAAGAAAGAGAAGAATACGGCCAAATGCGTAAGCCTACCGGAAACCTAGGAAGTGGCAAAAGCAAAACGCCTACTCTCGATAATTTTGGACGGGATTTAACCTCCTTGGCAAGAGACGGGAAATTAGACCCCGTGATTGGAAGGGAAAAAGAAATTGAAAGAGTTTCACAGATTCTCTCTCGACGCAAAAAGAACAACCCTTTGCTTATTGGTGAGCCCGGAGTGGGTAAATCTGCAATTGCAGAAGGACTTGCCCTTCGTATCCACCAGAAAAAAGTTTCTCGAGTTCTTTATGGAAAACGTGTCATCACGCTTGATCTTGCAAGTTTAGTTGCAGGAACCAAATACCGTGGCCAATTTGAAGAAAGAATGAAAGCGATTATGACCGAACTGGAAAAGAATCGCGATGTCATCTTATTCATTGACGAACTCCATACCATTGTAGGTGCGGGAAGTTCTACTGGAAGTTTGGATGCTTCTAACATGTTTAAACCAGCCTTAGCTCGAGGAGAGATCCAATGCATTGGAGCCACTACACTTGATGAGTATCGTCAATACATTGAAAAAGATGGTGCTCTGGAACGTAGATTCCAGAAAGTAATGGTGGAACCTACCTCAATTGAAGAGACGATATTGATCTTAAATCAGATTAAAGACAAATACGAAGACCACCATAACGTAACGTATACGGACGAAGCCATTAATGCTTGTGTCAATTTAAGTGCGCGCTACATCACCGATCGTTTCTTACCGGACAAAGCCATCGATGCAATGGACGAAGCGGGATCAAGGGTTTACATCAAAAACATGAAAGTGCCTACTGCCATTATTCAAAACGAAGAAAAAATCGAAGAGATTAAGCTTTTGAAACAAAAGGCCGTACAAGCGCAGGACTATCTTGAAGCAAGAAAATTGAAAGACGAGGAAGAGCGCCTAGCCATGGAGCTTGCCGCTGCGCAGGAACAATGGGACAAAGATGTCAAGGAGAAAAAAGAAGTCGTTACCGAAGAAAATGTTGCAGAAGTAGTCTCCATGATGAGTGGCATTCCTGTGACCAAAGTAGGAAAAAATGAGCTTGACAAATTGGCTCATATGGACGAGAAGCTCAATGGAAAAGTAATTGGACAACACGAGGCGGTACAAAAGGTAGTAAAAGCCATTCAAAGGAACCGAACAGGGCTAAAAGACCCTAATAGACCCATTGGAACCTTTATTTTCTTAGGAACCACTGGAGTTGGGAAAACGGAACTCGCTAAAGTGATGGCTCGTGAGCTATTTGATTCTGACGAAGCGCTTATTCGAATTGACATGAGTGAATACATGGAAAAATTCGCGGTTTCTCGACTTGTGGGAGCGCCTCCAGGCTACGTAGGATACGAAGAAGGGGGTCAATTGACCGAAGCCGTTCGTCGTAAACCTTACGCGGTTTTGCTTCTAGATGAAATTGAAAAAGCGCATCCCGATGTGTTCAACATCTTACTGCAAATTTTAGACGAAGGACACGTCACGGACAGTTTAGGACGGAAAATAGACTTTAGAAATACCATCATTATTCTCACTTCCAATATTGGAACAAGAGATCTTAAAGATTTTGGTGATGGCGTTGGGTTTGGAACCTCTGCGAAGAAGTCCAACTCGGATGCGAGAGCTCGATCTACTATAGAAAGTGCCCTCAAAAAAGCATTTGCCCCTGAATTCCTAAACCGAATTGATGACATCGTAGTGTTCAACTCTCTACAAAAAGAAGACATTGCGAAGATTATTGATCTTGAATTAGGAAAACTTTACGAGCGAATTGAAAAACTTGGTTATAAAGTAGAACTTACCCAAGAGGCTAAAGATTTTATCGCCGAAAAGGGATGGGACAAAGACTTTGGCGCAAGACCGCTGAAAAGAGCCATTCAAAAATATATTGAAGATCTGCTTGCGGATCTGCTGGTAAACAAGCAAATTAAAGACAAGGAAACTCTCGTCTTAGAGTTAAATGAAACTGGCGACGGATTAATCAAAAAGCTTCCCGAGTCCAAATCGAAAAAGCAAAAAGTTTAATCCTTGTTTCCATGGAATAGTATAGAGCTGTCTTTTTAAAGGCAGCTCTATTTGTATAGAAACGAGCGTGAAAAGGCAGACCCACGGAAGGAAAATAATTTTTTCAATTCACAAAAACGCCTACCTTTGCCTCCATGAAAAAGTATTCTTCGAAACGCAGTGTTCAATTATTAGCCCATTTACTAAAAGAATATGGAATCCTAGACGTAGTGGTCTCTCCAGGGTCACGTAACGCACCCCTTGCGATTCATTTCGGAGAAATTGAGGAGTTTAATTCCTATAGCATTGTGGACGAACGAAGCGCTGCATTCGTTGCGCTAGGCATGGCTAAAGTGCAGCAAAAACCCGTAGCAATTACATGTACCTCCGGCTCCGCCGCAGCCAACTACTACCCTGCAGTCACGGAGGCCTTTTATCAAAACGTTCCCCTCCTAATCCTTTCTGCAGACCGTCCTTCAGATTACGTGGATCTTTTTGACGGCCAAACCATTCGACAAAAGGATTTGTTCTCTTCCCATTCTTATGGTGACTTTCAACTTCTTGAAGACGAAATCGAGGGCTCAGAGGAACAAAATTTTGCCACGATCAAAACAGCCATTGAACTCTGTCTTGAAAAGCAAGGTCCTGTACACCTCAACATTCCCTTAAACGAGCCTCTATACGACCTCGTGGGAGAAATCCCTGTGTTCCCTTCCGTCGAGAAACTTGCTCCTGCCCGAAAATTCGAATTGTCTTCGCCTTTAGTAGCCCAGTGGAACACTTCCAAACGAATTATGATCTTGGTAGGTACGCAGCCTCTTAGTGAATCGCTTGAGAGTAGCCTTTCTCAATTGGTTAAAAATCATTCGGTTGTGGTTCTTTGTGAAGTGAACTCAAATCTAGAAAATCCCAAATTCTTCCACCATATCGACCGCTATCTTTACAATTTTGATGCGCAGGATTACCAAACGTTTGCACCGGATCTACTTATTACGCTTGGACAAAATGTCGTTTCCAAACGAGTCAAACAGTTCCTTCGACAAGCGAACATAGCTCACCATTGGCACGTAGATGAATTTTGGCATCCAGACACCTATTTCTCCCTTACACAGTCTCTGAAAGTAGCCCCTGAGAAATTCCTTCAAAAACTTTTAAATGTCGTGAACTTAGAACCTAGTGCCTACTACAATCTATGGGATCATTTAAGAAGGAAGAAAGACATTAAACATGAGAGCTATGAACTTACCACCGGCTACTCGGATTTTCGACTTTTTTCGCTGTTAGCACAAAAAGTGCCTAGCCATTACGACATACACTTTTCCAATAGTTCAGCCATTCGTTATGCGCAGTTGTTCGATTTCAGTGCGCATCGTGTACATTGCAACCGGGGAACCAGTGGGATAGACGGCTGTACTTCTACCGCCATGGGATACGCGATGAAGTCTGAAAACCCGACCCTTCTCGTGACCGGAGACTTAGGATTTTTCTACGACATTAATGCCCTTTGGAACCAATACATCCCTCCCTATACCCGAATCATTATTTTTAATAATGGGGAAGGGAGCATTTTCAAGATCATTCCAGGGCCCGACCGCGCAAACACCGACATATTAGAGGAGTTTATCTCTACACGCCACACCAAGACCGCAGAGCACCTTGCGGCTCATTTTGAAATGGAGTATACCGAAGTGGACGACGACCAAACCCTCGTGAGGGTACTAGATCTGTTTTTTGCCTCTTCGACAAAACCTAAAATCTTAGAAGTAAACACGAAAGAAATCGCAAATGCGCAGATCTTAAGAAATTACTTCACTTCCTTAGCGAGCGACCTAAAGACCGACACAACTAATTGATTTTAAGAAAGTACGCTAAAATTTAAATCGGAATATTTTGAATAAGATCAAGCGGGTAGCAAGTGCAATCCTCTAAGGGGTTCAAGGCGTTGATTAGTGCAAAATGACTATAGTTCTGAAGATCGCCTACCCCAATGTGAGCCTCTTGTATTCTTTTACGCTCCAACAAATATTGGCGTTGAACTCCATTCAGTAAATAGCTTTCTGGCGTATACCAGGAATCTTCTTTCAAAAATACTAAATTGGAAAACGTCGAATCGGTCAAAAGGCCATTTTGTGTGATTAGAGCTTGAGATGGATGGATCTTTTGAAGAGTTTGTTCTAATGCTGCGCGGTCCTCTTTTTTGAAACGATAGGAAATCTTTGGGCATTCAACAAGTTGAAAGGAAGGAATGACCGGGGAAGAGTAAGTGGTAATCCTCGATTCGAATCTACCTTCTAAATCATAGACTACCCTTAATTTATGTACGCCTGAATCTACGCTCCCATGAAAAGAAGCGATTTGCTCAAGATTTATAGGGCATGTCTTGCCAAAAAATTGAAAAGTGTCTTCTACCCTCTTTTGATGATAAGAGAGAAGATGGGCTCCTGTGGCCGTGATCTTTATACTTTCAATGAATCGGGACATAAATCTTATTTATCATTTCTTGGTATTCCTGCTCCATCACACTCTGATGCGTAATTCCTCCTCCGCTCCTGAAAAAAAGTGAATTCTCCTCTTGTTCAATAAACCGAATTAAAACGCACGAGTCGAGAGATTCACCGTCAAAGACACCGGCCACTCCCGTATACCAACCTCGAGTCTGCTTTTCCGCCTCGAGAATAATTTCCATCGTTTTTGCCTTAGGCGCACCTAAAATGGAGCCGGCCGGCAGCAATGTTTTCAGTATACTGCCAATTTTTCCAGAAAACTCCGGTTTGATCCGACCCGATATTTGAGAACTCATGGCCAGCAAATCCTTCTGGTTTGTTTTTAAATAATCAATTCTTTGGAACTCATCCACTTGTACTTCATCACAAACCCTACTTAAGTCATTGCGAAGTAGATCTACTACTGTGTAATGCTCAGCTTTTTCCTTAGGATCTTCTCTAAGTATTTCCTCCGCATTCTCTACCGAGGCTTCAATCGTCCCCTTCATGGGATACGTATACATTTTATCTCCCGAGATCTCTACAAAGGTTTCGGGTGAGAACGAGCAAAACTGATTCTGGAAATACACTTTATATTTCGCTTTCGAACCGTAGTAGAAATCTTCCAAAGTCGAAGAACTCTCAATGCGGGTTCTGCACGTGTAATTAGCTAAGTAAGAGTTCCCAAGCATCAAATTTCTGTGAACATGATCGAAACCCTCTTTGTAGGAATGAATCGATTCTGGCATTGCTTTGATGGAGAGATCCTTCAAAACCTCCTTTTGAACTTTCTCCAATTTCAAAGTGGGGAAATCAAAGTAAATTCCACCCTCTACAACTTCCTCTAAAGAATATACCACGAGCTCTGTCCCTTCGAAATCGACCATAAAGAAAAAAGGCTCCTTTCGTAGAGATAGAATATCCATCCTATTGAATTTCGCGTCGAAATCTTGACTCATTTCACAAAAGTAAATTATTTAACCCTATTTTTGCAAAAACATTTTAAATGCCCCAATTGTATCCTCAAAAACCAGGGATTGAATCGATCTTAAAACAAGCATTTTCCTACTGGAGCCGCACTCTTTTATACCAGGTGCTTTTCAGTTTGATTACTTTTAGCGTCTATATTGTTGTTGGATATTATTTTGCCGTTAAGTACGGTATCATGGATCATTACCTTTCTCTTTCTGCTCGACTTTCTGAAAGCATGGAGTCCTATCAACAAGGGGTTCAAGAAATGACTCTACTTCCGAATTTCATGACTTTTTATTGGATTATGATTGCCACGGCAGTTTTCTTATATCCCTTAAACCTCGGATTTTTCAAAATGTACCGAAAAATGGACTTGGGAGAAAAACCGGCACTGCAAGATTTATTTGCAGGCTACCAGGGTATCAATTTCTTTATTTTCACGAGTTATTTTCTATTTTGGATTCTAATTTATCTCTATACTATTCCAACCGTGATCTTAGGGTTTGCCTGGGTGCTACTAACTCTATTTACCGCACCACTGATGTTTTTCATGAGCCGAAAGCTCTTTGAAACCATCCCTTTGAATTTTAAGGGATTAAAGCGATACCCCCTCGAGATCTTTGTATGCTGTATTGTGGCCCTCCTTTTTAAATACATAGGGCTTTTTACGATCGTCGGAGCAGTATTCACTTATCCTTTTTGGAATGCAATGATTTATGCTCTATATCGTCGAGTTTTCAATGAAGTTCATTAAATTTATCAATTAATTAATGATAGTGTCGGTAAAATAAGCTATTTTTGATTTATACATTAAACTATGGAAAATTTAAGCGAATTCAGAAATTCAACACCTCCCGAAAAAAACACAAGTAGTCTTATCTCCTATGCATTTGATATGTATAAAGGTGTCTTTTGGTTTGCCTTGCTCGCCATGGCAGTTTATATTGCAGGAACTCTTTTGCTTGAAGCCATTTTTAATTTTGATTCTGAAGCTCTTTACTCGGAAATCATGAATGCTGGCGATGATTTTAAAACCCAAGACCTATTAGAAATTGAAGGAGTAAAGTCCTATTATGCATTCTCAGGCCTTTTTAGTTGGCTCGCAGGGCCACTCTTTGTAGGGTTAATCTACATCACTAGCCGGTACGACAACCAAAAACCTCTTCGCTTCAACGATCTTTTCATCGCGTACAGACAGAATTTCCTAAATATATTTTTATACTCAATCCTATCTTCTCTTATCGTTGGGATTGCATTTGCACTTTGTTTTCTACCGGGTCTTTTTGTTGCGCCCTTATTTTTACTAGGATATCCAATTTTGCTCTTTGAAAATGCAAATGCGATTCAGGCTATCAAAAAAAGCTATTCGATTGCAAAAGATAATTATGGCACTTTCTTAGGAACCACTCTTCTAGGAGGACTCATTAGCTTTGCGGGTATTATCTTTTGTGGTGTAGGTATTTTAATTACGTTGCCTTTTATTTATGTGGTCATGTACTGCGCTTACTGTGCTTATTTAGGGAAGCCAAGAGAATTAATCGAGAATTAATTTCTAATTTACAACTCTCGATAGTCCTATCGGGAGGATTTTAAATTGTTTACTATGCCGAATCGCAATCAAATCATTAGCGGAGTCAAAATTAAGCAGGTATTTTTAATTCTGATTATCACGGCCTTAGTTGCCCTCATCGTTTTTAATCTTGCTCTTTTTATTCCTGCTCTATTAGGGGCACTGACTTTGTATATCGTCTGCAGAGAGTTTAATTTCTACCTTCAAGAAAAAAGAGGATGGAAACCGATGTGGTCATCCTTTTTGATTATCTTTTTGTCGTTAATTATTCTTATAATCCCCATTTACTTGCTTGGGGATATGCTGATTGCTAAGCTTGGGGATTCAGAAGTATATTTGGAAAAATTCAATGTGTTTATTGACAAAATTCACACATTTGTTTTATCTAAAACCAAGATTGATTTACTCAGTTCCACCAATTTAGATGGAATTAAAGCCAGTGCGGCGAAGTTTTCAACCTCCGCATTAAGTGGTACATTTAATACCCTTTCAGTGGTAGCTTCACTCTTTTTCATGCTCTATTTCATGCTAGAACAGCCCCGTCGATTTGAAAAAATCGTGCGAAATGCAGTACCTCTAAAGCGTGCTAACATTGACTTAATCGGCGAAAAATTCAGAAAACTAGTCGTTGCGAATGCAGTTGGAATTCCTGTGGTAGCATTAGGTCAAGGGATCGTGGCCTTAATAGGGTACATTATTTTCGGGGCACCAAGTCCTATTTTGCTCTTTGCGCTAACCGCCATTGCTTCGATGATCCCAATTGTAGGCGCTGCTATTATCTATGTACCGGTCGGAATTTTCATGATTGCCGAGGGCAATAGTACTGGAGGAATTGGAATTCTTTTGTACTGCTTGATCGCAGTGGGTCTCACAGATAACATTTTGCGTTTTACTCTGCTTCGAAAACTTGAAAACATTCACCCACTTAACACGGTATTTGGAATCATCATGGGGATGAATCTTTTTGGATTTATGGGTCTTGTTTTTGGACCTATCTTAGTCTCCATGACTGTATTACTGATCCAAGTTTACCACAATGAATTTAGCGAAGATGACAACGAGCTCATCCTCGAGGACGATGAAGAACTTGAAAAGAAAATCGATTTAAGCATCTAGACCTTTATGGACCCTACTATACTTATTGAAATTTGTCGCACGAAGATGCCGTTCGGCAAATACAAAGAAAGCCTTATCTGCGATTTACCTATCTCGTATTTGGAATGGTTTTACCGCAAGGGAATGCCCGCTGGAAAACTAGGGATGCAACTCTCAACCATTTATGAAATTAAGCTAAATGGTCTCTCAGAATTATTAATTCCTATTAAGGCAAAACTAAAGTCAGGAGAGTTTTCTTAAGTACTATTCCCCTTTCAATGCTTTAATCTCGTCTCGAATCGAGGCTGCTAGAATGAAATCTAGATTCTTGGCTGCCGCTTCCATTTCCGTTTGTTTGCGATCGAGTAATTCACTTAATTCTTCCTTCGTTAAGTTCGTCTTGATTTTATCGACTTGCTTTAACACTTCACGTTGCGTGTATTTTTCCTCTGGGAAATCGCGGGCACTACCCACAAGTGCTGATGAAATCTTCTTGTTGATTTGTTTAGGCTCTAGACCGTTAATTTCATTGTAGTGTCTTTGTTTTTCACGGCGGTAATTCGTCTCGTCAATGGTAGCTTGCATACTCTTAGTCATCTTATCGGCATAGAGAATCGCCATCCCATTTAAGTTTCGGGCAGCCCTACCTACGGTTTGAATCATGGAGCGACGAGAACGAAGCATTCCTTCTTTGTCTGCATCCAAAATCGCCACAAGCGATACTTCAGGTAGATCTAGACCTTCTCTCAGCAAATTCACGCCTATTAACACATCAAAAACGCCTGTTCTTAGGTCCTGCATAATTTGAATTCTCTCTAAGGTTTCCACATCGGAATGAATGTAGCGGCATCGCACTCCAAACTTCGTAAAGTACTTACTTAGCTCCTCCGCCATTTTCTTAGTAAGTGTGGTAACCAAAACTCGTTCGTCTAGTTCCGTTCTCTTGTGAATTTCCTCCATCAAATCATCAATCTGATTCTCCGTAGGTCTCACTTCAATAATGGGGTCTAAAAGGCCCGTAGGGCGAATAATTTGTTCGATATACTCTCCTCCGGTTCTCTCTAGCTCGTAATCCGCCGGTGTGGCCGAGACATACACAACCTGATTCTGCATGCCTTCAAACTCTTCAAATTTTAGAGGTCTATTGTCCATGGCAGCAGGAAGTCGAAAACCGAATTCTACAAGCGATTCTTTGCGGCTCCTGTCTCCCCCAAACATCGCATGCACTTGGGGAATCGTAGCGTGACTTTCATCAATGACCATTAAATAGTCCTCAGGGAAATAATCAAGCAAACAGAAGGGCCGAGTGCCCGGAAGCCTCCCGTCTAAATACCGAGAATAGTTTTCAATACCCGAGCAATACCCGAGCTCTTTAATCATCTCGAGATCTAGTTCGGTTCTTTCTTTTAGTCTTTTGGCCTCAAGAGGCTTATCAATTTTCTCAAAGAAACTGACTTGGTCCACAAGGTCATCCTGTATTTGTCGCACGGCTCCATTGAGCGTTTCTTTTGAGGTAACAAATAAGTTGGCTGGATAAATCTGGACTTTTTCAAAATTTGAAGTCACACTTCCTGTTACCGGATCAAAGGCTTGAATTTTCTCAATTTCATCTCCATAAAATTGAATTCGAATTCCGTTGTCAGCGTACGCGGGAAACACATCGACTACATCCCCTTTTACACGGAACATTCCTCTTTGAAACTCATTTAGCGTTCTGGCATAAAGTGCATTAACTAAGGAATGAAGGAGTGAAGTACGGGTTAATTTCTCACCGACGGCAAGGGTAATTAGGGATTTGTGAAATTCACTTGGATTTCCGATCCCGTAGATACACGAAACCGAAGCCACGATGAGCACATCCCTTCGTCCCGACAACAGGCTCGCTGTCGCCGCAAGTCGAAGTTTCTCCACTTCTTCGTTAATGCTTAAATCTTTCTCAATATAGGTGCCTGTTCTAGCGATATAAGCCTCGGGCTGGTAGTAGTCATAGTAAGAGACAAAGTATTCGACTGCATTCTCAGGAAAAAACTCCTTAAACTCCATGTAGAGCTGCGCAGCCAAAGTTTTGTTATGGGCAAGAACGATGGTCGGTCTTTGGACGTTCTGCACAAGATTGGCGATGGTAAACGTTTTTCCAGAACCGGTAACTCCAAGCAGCGTTTGGTATTTTTCACCCTCCTCTATACCCCTTGTTAATTTCTCAATGGCTTGCGGTTGATCGCCCGTGGGTTTAAATTCGGATTGTAATTGAAAGTTCATATAATGGTTCGCTATCGATTTTAAATAGAAGTTGATACTCCCTCTTTCCTACAAAAGTACGAAAAAAGTAAGCGGCTGCTTTGTATTTTTGAGAGGTGAAAAAGGAACCCTTGCACTGCCCTAAAGCTCCTTTGAAAAGGCGAAGAGGAGCAAACCCGGGTAGGTAAGCTCCTCTTCGCCAAAAATAGGTTTAACCTTAATTTGAAGGTTTACGGAATTGTGTCACATCAGATATATACAATCCTTTTGCTGCACTCATCGGCTTGGACAATAATTTAGCCCCGCCTCTACTACTTAAAATAGCACGATTTCTCATCGTTGCAGTTGTACTTACCGTATTTCCCGTGATAATCTCTAAAGCGCGTCCTAATTCAGGATCGCTTGGATTGCCAAACTCCTTGACCTTTCCAACCCACTGAAAAGGAGAAATGAAATTTTCTTGTTTGCTTGGAATGATTCCAGGCACAACGCTTCCGTCGTTTAGTCTTACCATTGGATGGGGATCCATATCTTTGTTGTAATAAGCAAAGGTGATCGGTTGCAATTGCCATTTGTGGTCTTTGTTTCGGTTCTCATAATTTAAGAAGTCGGAGGTAGGAGAATCGTATAGCGTATGCGATCCCACAAACTTCCCTACAGTAAGATATCCAATCACCTCTACGTCGATGTATTTCTTTAAACTCGTGACAGTAAGCTCACTTGCGGATGCGGTTTGGAAAGAAACCAACGCATAAATTTTTGGTAGGGTCAAGCTATTAACTTGCTGTACTTCTCCTGTTTTTTCCTGATGACCGTCCACAATATTGTAGATATCAATCTTGTCACTTAGCTTATCAAACTCATCGTACTGATTGTGCTTGTCATTAAAATCTAAGTAGACATAATCTCCTCCTGTAAACGAACCGTTAATCATCTGTGCAAGTCCTACGGCTGTGTCTAATGAACCTCCTCCATTATAACGCAAATCTAAAATTAGCTCATTCACTCCGTCTGCCTTCATTTGAGCAAATTGGGCGTTTAACTCATCATTATAATCAATTTTAAATCCATTGAATACCAGATATCCGATTGTTCTGCCCCCTTCTTTAAAGACTTGGTAGTGCGCAATCGGATTCTCTTCCACCATGGTTTTGACAATCGCAATCGATTCGACTTTGTCGGTCGTGGAAATCACTCCGCTTTCATCATTGTAAGAAGCTGTATTCGCTCGTGTAAGGCTAAACGAGTCTCCGAATAGCTGCGAATAATTAGACCCAACTAAAAACTGTCCATTTACTTTCGTAATGACATCACCCCTTTTAAGACCCGCTTTGTCTGCACTTGAATTTGGAATAATATAATTCACTAAGGCAACATATCGTCCTGATCCGTCTCCTTTTCCTAACACGGCAATCTCTAATCCTGTGGTCGATTGTTCCTCTGCTACATACTGAGCCTTGGAAACAATCTCATTATCGTTTTCTATCCAAGAGAAAAAGTCAGTTTTCCCATATTCAAAAAGCAACTCATAAAAGAGTTTGTCTGGACTCTTTCCATTAATAAAAGTTGCATAATCGTTAGGGGTCGCAAATTTCGCATCTCCCAGATTGGTTGATTCCTTTTGCCAGTAATACCAGGAATTCATTGCCTTCCATACAAAATCATTAACTTTATCTGGAGTAATGGTGGTCACAGGAGGTTCAGGCGTTGGATCTGGTTTCGGATCGTCTTCTCTTGAACAACTTGCCAATAGAATAAGTGCCATATAAGAGGTCAATGCAATTTTGCTAAATCTCATAGTTTTCATATCTAATTTTTACTAGTTTTGTGAAATGTCAAAAGCTAGATCGTAAAAATATGAAAATAACTAAAATAAAGAAGTCTTTTCTACTAATTATTCTCTCACTCGTGAGCATTGCTTGTAAAACCTCAGATATTCCAGAGGTGAAAAACCCGACGTATCAATCGTTTAATGAAGGAACTGAGAAGGGGTATCTTGTTGATTTTGAATTGTCTAACGAGAACGCATTGCCGAGTGCAGTGGTCATCAATAGTCTAGAACACCAAGTGCTTCCAAGCGATAAAAAAGGTCTTGTTTACCACCTAAGAATACTAGCAGAATCCCGTACATTGTTAGGATTTAGGCCTAAAATGGTCGATAAGCCGAACGGCATTCTGTTCCAAAAGGACTCTACTGAAATTTTCAAAGAGGTTCCTTTTCAATTGATCGAAAAGTAATCATCTCGATTCGACTCAAGAAATTGTAAGGTTTTGAACGAAGTATTCCCCGTGAGGTTCTCGTGTAAAATTCAACCTCAGCCCCTTTTTATAGGTCCCTGGGCGAACGTAATTTGCTAATATATTTTTTCTTAAATTTAGAGTGTTTAATCTCCAAATCTTATGAAAAAGTTAGCGATTTTGTGTTTACCTCTGTTGGGTACACTTTTATTTTCCTGCCAAAACGGCACTTCATCATCTTCGAGCACTTCAAATACGACCGCCACTGAGGGCGCGAATCCGGAAACGGAAAAGCCCAACACAGATATTGCAGCTGCTTTTGAAGGCCAAACCCGAATCAAAGGAGTCCATACTTCCACTCCTTATTCCGTTGAGATTCTCAATGAAAACCTAGGTAGCCCTTGGGCAGTGATTCAACTACCTGACTCTCGGTTTTTAACCACAGATAAGAACGGATGGATGAATCTCGTGAGTATGGATGGTAAATCAAGTCATAAAATTCAGGGACTTCCGTCTGTGGATTCCAAGGCACAAGGCGGTCTATTAGATGTGGCGCTGGATCCAGATTTTAAAAACAACAAAACACTGTATTGGTCTTATTCGGAACCCGTTAAAGGCGGAAACCATACCTCAGTGGCCAAAGGAGTACTCTCCGCAGATGAAAAATCAATTGAAAACATACAAGTCATTTTCAGGGCTACTCCTGTGTACGATGGCAAACTGCATTACGGGAGTCGTCTTGCCTTTGATTCGAGTGGATCACTTTATGTAACGACCGGTGAACGATCTGATCTACCTACACGGCCACTCGCACAAGACGGCAATGCCTATCTTGGCAAAATTCTTAAACTAACGAAAGATGGGAAAGCCGCCTCCACGAATACCTTAGGTTGGAAACCTGAGATCTATTCCATCGGACATCGGAATCCACAAGGCCTCGTATTTCACCCTGAAACAAAAGAACTTTGGGAAACGGAATTCGGACCTCGAGGGGGAGACGAAGTCAATTTAATAAAACCTGGAATTAATTACGGCTGGCCTATTATTACCTACGGAAGAGAATACAGCGGCGCTGTCATTGGAGAAGGAATTGGGCAAAAACAAGGGTATGAGCAGCCTGTCTATTATTGGGATCCTTCAATTTCTCCCAGTGGAATTGATTTCTACACGGGTTCGATCGAAGAATGGAAAAACAACCTATTTATTGGAAGCTTAAGTGGACAAAAAATCATCCGATTATTGATTGAAAATAATAAGGTAATTGGAGAAGAATGGCTACTCACGGAATACAATGAGAGATTTAGAGATGTCCTCAGTGGACATGACGGCCATCTTTATGCTGTGACCGATAGTGGAAAACTCTTTAAAGTCTCGAAAAAATAAGAATGCCTTTTTAAAAAGGATAAAATAGCCTCCAATTCGTGAAGGCTATTTTTTTGTTTCCGATTTTTTGACTCCCTGGAAATCTTTCAGATAGAACGGTTCAAAATAAGCAATGTCTTCAAACATTTTAGCTTCAAATTTTGCTTTTGCTTTCCGAATTAGGTACTGCGCAGAAGGAAGAATTTCATCCTTGTAATTGGCATTGGATAAATTCAGGATGGATTGGGCTTTAAGTGCACCATCGCCGACAAAAAGAATCTTCTTGCCCCCATATTTTGAAAAGCTGTCCTCATCTAAAATAAGGTTCTGACTTGTATCGAGCAGTTCTCCAGTAGTACCGTCATACGCTGCGGTATATACTTCCATTCGTCTTGCATCGATTAAAGGGATTATAACCTCGTAAATTCTGTTTAAAAAAGGTTCTACGAGGGTATCCATTGAATTGACTGCAATTAGGGGAATATTGAGTGCAAAGCAAAATCCTTTTGCACTAGATGCACCTATACGTAGGCCTGTGTAGGAACCCGGTCCCATACCCAGACAAACAGCCTCAATGTCCTCCAGTGTAAGACCCGCTCCTTCAAGCGCCCAAGAAACGAATGGGTGCAAGTTTTCACTTTGCTTATAATTCTCAGATCGCTCTTCACATAAACATAACAGTTCCTCCCCTTTGGAAACGGCCACGGAACAATTTTTTGAAGAAGACTCAATGTGTAAAATCGTCATGCTGCAAAATTACTCATTTTTATGAATAGTCCTAGGTTCGCTTTGAGCGGACGGATAAATTGTAAGATCAGAAATGGTGACATGCGCGGGAGCTTCCACACAGTATCCAATCGCATCCGCGACATCTTCGGCCTTTAGGGCCTGAAAACCCTGATAAACTTTGCTAGCCCTTTCTCTATCCCCTTTAAATCGGACGTCTGAGAACTCAGTCTCGACTGCCCCTGGCTGAATATTCGTTACTTTGATACCCATTTGGGTTAATTCAAGGCGCATACCTTCTGAAATCACATCCACTGCTCGCTTGCTTGCACAGTAAACGACTCCGCCCGCATAGGTCTGTCTTGCAGCTACAGAACTTACATTCACAATGTGTCCTTTCTCTGTCAATAAAGGTAGAATTGCTTTAGAAACGTACAGTAGTCCCTTTACATTTCCATCGAGCATGGCATCCCAATCATCTAGGTTCGCCGTTAGTAGACTGTCTATTCCATGCGCATTCCCAGCATTGTTCACCAGGACATCTATTTTGCGAAATGCGACCGGTATCGAGTCTACAGCTTTTTGTACACTCTCACGATCCCTAACGTCAAAAACAAGAACATGCACTTCACACTCAGAGAACTGTTTTTGTAGTTCGTGTAGCTTCTCTTCTCGTCTTCCACAGAGGATTAATCGATGCTTCATCTGTGCAAAATAAGTGGCTACTGCTTTGCCTATTCCAGAGCTTGCGCCCGTTATAAAAATTGTTTTCATATCCTTATTTCATTAAAAAAAATCGTCATTAACTGAGCATTTAGCTTTGTCAATGACAATTAGAAATTTGTGTGGGAATTTAGGACGGCAGTTCAGATATTACATGAACCGCTTCTTTTAGATAAATATCACGTTGTAAGTTCTTAATCCAGTTTTCTGATTTCTTCTGAAATGCCTCGTCTGTTTTTTCACGCTTTAGCTCGTCTTCATAGCGAATAAATTTCAATCCATTTTCGCTTTTTTCGAGCGCTTCAAAACGCTTAATCTGAGCTTTTCGCTCTTGCATAAGGGCACTGAATTTATCAATATTTAAGGTGATTGTATCTTCCTTGTCTAGCTTCTCTTTCCACTTAGCGGATTCTTGAACAAGTTGGTAAATGTCATCCTTTGCTAAACGCGAAGCACTATTCTGCTTCAATTTCACAAGGTCAAATCGATTCTCTTTTTTAATGTTTTGAGCCGCTGGAATCTTATCCCAAGCGAGAACAAAATCTTCATAACGTTCCCCAATTTCAGCGTGCGTAAAGAAATCGTTCATTACGATGTCGGATTCAATCCCTTTCTTCTGCGTGGACTCTCCTGTCACTCTATAAAACTTCTGAATGGTCAGCTTTAGAGATCCAAAATCATCGTTCGTACTTAAAAATCGGTTGAGATCGACAAAGGTTTGTACAGTTCCTTTCCCATAGGTTTGTGGCGAACCAACAAGTACGGCTCTACCGTAATCTTGCATTACACCTGATAAAATTTCAGAAGCAGAAGCGGATAATTCATTTTGCATGATCACTAGCGGACCGGTCCAAAGAGGATCGTTTGCCTTGGTGGTTAGCGTTTGAATTTTTCCATTGCTATTTTTCACTTGAACATAGGCTCCCTCATTCATAAATAAGCTCATGATATCCCCTACTTCTGTAAGCGATCCTCCCCCATTATTTCTTAAATCAAGAATAATCCCCGAGATGCCTTGTGCCTTAAGTTTTATGATCTCGTTCTTGATGTCATCAGAAGCATTTCGTCCTTTCGCATCCTCGAAATCTGCATTGAAACTTGGTAAGTTTATAAATCCATATTTCTTACCGTCCGGTGCATCTACAAGAATACTACGGGCAAATGTATCTTCAATGGCGACTTCTTCCCGAACCATGGTTACTTCTCTAATTGTTTTGTCCTTCTTCTCCACGGTAAGGGTCACTTTCGTTCCTTTCTCCCCGCGAATTAAGCGTACCGCTTCATCTGCGAGCATTCCAACCACATTAACAGGCTCTTCGCTTGGTTTGGATCTTACCTTAAGAATTTTGTCACCGTCACTAAGTTGTTTAGATTTCCAAGCCGGTGCACCAATGGTTAATTGTCCAAGGTACAAATAGCCTTTCTTTTCTTGAATTAGAGCTCCAATTCCAATCACTTTCCCTTTAAACATCAGATCAAAATCGTCCTTGTCCTTTGGAGAGTAATAGTTCGTATGAGGATCAAATACTTCTGTATATGCATTCATATATACAGTAAACCAATCCATTTTTTTTCTTTTCTTAAATCGCTTAAAGGATTCGGTCACTAGGTCTTTCACCTCCTCAGTCGCTTTTACCTGCTTTTGTTCCGGAGTTAAAATCTCAACTTTGATCGTATCCACTAACTTGTGTTTGATCACCGAATCTTTTTTCTTTTTCTGAGACTCCTCTTTTGCATTAAGAGATTCTATTTCTTGTAAAATATTGTATTTGATGTACTTTTTCCACTCGTTATAGAGCTCTTTTTCCGTTTCTGGAAATTCTTTCTTTTCAGGTTCAAGGATCAGAACCTCGTCTTCTTTTAGGTTAATAGGGTTCTTGAAGATTTCCTGCGTCGCTTGATCAATTTTGTCAATGCGTTGAAACAATCGATTATAAGTCAAATTATAGAAGGTAAGATCCCCTTGATTCAAATAGTCATCGAGTAGAGTTCGATGCTTTGCAAACTCTTCCGTATCGGACTTCAAAAAGTACCGCTTTGCAGGGTCAATCATACCTATGTAGGTGTCGAAAACGTTTTGAGAATATGCATCGTTGATCGGCGTAGGTGTATAATGTAAATAGCTAAGTGTATTTTTTACACTGACCATTATCGTTTGCATCTTTTCATCGTCATTCTTAGGTGAGTTAAAACAAAACACCAAAGAAGTCAAAGGGATGAAAAGAAGTAAAGTATTGAACTTGAAATTTTTAAACATATTGAACGTTCGTTTGTATAATTGGTTGAATGGCCTTGTCATTTGTTACATGACCGAAACAAGGAATCAAATTTAATACCTTATTTACAAAATGTCATCTAATTTTTGATTAATTTTGTGAAAATGAATACGACAACTCAAAAACCGCTCATTTTGGTGACCAATGATGACGGTATTACAGCACCTGGAATTCGCAACCTGGTTGAATTTATGAACGAAATTGGCGAAGTGGTGGTGGTCGCACCCAATTCTCCTCAAAGTGGCACAGGTCACGCCATTACAATAAACTCTACCCTTACATTTGAAGAAATTAATCTCGAAGGACCACAAAAGGATTATTCTCTTAGCGGTACGCCTGTAGACTGCATAAAATTCGCATTGAACCAGATTCTCACTCGAAAACCAGATTTAGTGGTTTCAGGTATAAACCATGGAGCTAACTCTTCAATTAATGTCATTTATTCAGGTACCATGTCCGCTGCAGTGGAAGCAGGAGTTGAAGGCCTACAAGCAATTGGATTTTCACTTCTTGATTTCAGCTGGGAGGCTGATTTCAAACAAGCAAAGGAGTACATTCAACAAATCGTAAGAAAAACGTTAGCCAGCCCTCTTCCAAAAGGGATTGTCTTAAATGTAAACATACCTAAGTTAGAAAAAGAGGAGCTTAAAGGAATTCGTGTCTGTCGACAAGCAGATGCAAAATGGGAAGAAAGTTTTGACGAAAGAGTAAGCCCACACGGCAAAAAATACTATTGGTTAACCGGATATTTCAACAACATGGACGAAGGGAAAGATGCAGATGAAGTAGCTCTTTCTGAAGGATATATCTCTGTGGTTCCGGTAAAATTCGACCTAACGGCTCACGAGTACATTAGGGATCTCGGAAAGGTGCTAAACACCTAATTTAAAAATCAACGATAGAATCTATCACAACTAATAACCAAAACGGGATGCCCTTTAATTAGCCTCCCGTTTTTTATAGTAGTCAAATATTCCCTGAAGGATTTTTGTCGAACGAATTCTTAATCGACTATACCTCCAATTTTTTCACTGCTTCCCTAAGAGCATTTGCAGCTACTTTTAATTGTGAGCTCCAGTCTTGTGCCGCGGACTCATCGGCACCGTCTGAGACATACTTTAGGCAAAGGAAGGGTAAATCTTCGCGTTTGCATAGAAAGGCAAACGCATAAGCCTCCATATCGATTAAGTTAAAAATATCTTTCTTCATCGTGGTTTCAAAATTGTCACCTGAACCGCATATTCCCTTCTCAAACTCCTTAGGAACCAGACCATAACCTAAAACTTCTGGCTCTTCGATAAAGGGCGTTTTGTACTTGGGAAGACCTAGTCCACTCACATCCATATCTCTTTGAACAAAAGCTTCACTGACCACAATTTCACCCCGGTTAAAAAAGCTACTTCCTGCCGTTCCTAGATTCAATACGAGATCCGGCTTGGGCCCACTCATTAACCGTTTTGTCAAATGGTACGCCGCATTCACTTTACCAACACCCGTGAAAAGAGTCTCAAATTCTTTGAATTCCTGTCCTGCTTCTGCTTCCATCGCAAAAACGAGAAGCGGTCGATGATACGTAGTACCGTCAATACAAATTGCCATGACCTACGTTAGCATTCCACCGTCCACATTAAGAACTTGTCCTGTAACGTACCCCGATAATTCACTTCCTAAAAATACACAGGCATTTGCTACGTCTTTAGGTTGTCCTCCTCGCTTCAAAGGAATGGCTTCTCTCCACCCTTGAACTGTCTTTTCATCCAATGCTCCGGTCATTTCCGTTTCGATAAATCCTGGCGCAATTGCATTGCAACGGATATTACGGGAACCTAGCTCAAGTGCAATGGATTTTGTAAAGCCAATCACACCGGCCTTCGAAGCGGCATAATTTGCTTGTCCTGCATTTCCCTTAACCCCGACAACAGAAGTCATATTGATGATAGATCCAGACTTTGCTTTCATCATCGGTTTAATGACCGCCTTGGTAAGATTAAAGACGGAGTCTAAATTCACACGAATAATCGTATCCCAATCCTCCTTTGACATACGAAGCATTAGGTTGTCTTTTGTAATCCCAGCGTTATTGACTAGAATGTCAATTTTTCCAAACTCTGCCATTACTTCGTCGATGAGTTGCTGAGCAGCATCAAAATCAGAAGCATCCGATTGATACGCTTTTACTTTTGTATCGGAACCTAGTGTAGTTTCAAGTTCTTTAGCCTTCTCCACAGATCCTGCGTAGGTAAAAGCAACTTGTGCACCTTGTGCGACAAACCCTTCTACAATTCCTTTTCCAATTCCTCTTGTACCGCCCGTAACAAGGGCCACTTTTCCTTCTAGTAATTTCATATATTCAAATAAGTAAAAAAGGACGTTCTCCTTTTTCGTTGGTTAATTCTTCGTATTGTTAATAATGAGAACGATTTCTCCTTTCAAGGTTTTGCTTTTTGAAAACGCAATCAATTCTAGAATGCTTCCGCGCTTTGTTTCTTCGAATTTTTTTGATATTTCACGACTTAAACTCACGCGAGTTTCCGGACCGAAAAATTCTAAAACCTGTTCAAGTGCTGTATTGATTTTGTGCGGACTCTCGTACATTATTATTGTTTTTCCTAAGGCAGCAAGTTCCTTTAATTTCGTTTGTCTCCCTTTTTTGGCAGGAAGAAAGCCTGCGAAGAAAAACTCATTGTTAGGAATCCCCGACACTACTAATGCCGGTACAAAAGCGGTGGCACCGGGCAAACAGATCATTTCTATATTTGCATCACTACAGGCGCGTGCAAGTAAATATCCAGGATCTGAGATCCCAGGAGTTCCTGCGTCGGTGATAATTGCGATGTTCGAACCGTTTTGCAGGTCTTCCACGATTTTGTCCGTCGCATGATGCTCGTTATGAAGATGATAGGACCGTGTAGGTTTACTTATCTCATAATGTTTGAGTAAGATACCTGAAGTCCGAGTGTCTTCGCACAAGATATAATCGACTTCTTTTAAAATACGAACCGCTCGAAAACTCATGTCTTCAAGGTTCCCGATGGGTGTGGGTACAAAATACAAGATTCCACTCATAACTCTTCAAAAAATTCATTGGCAAAGGATTCTAGACTTGGATCTCGTGCACCCATTAACAATAGCACGCTTTGAGAATCTAAATGAGAACGCATGGATTTCAAAAGATCTTTTCTATCCTCTACAAAAAAAGCCTGCTTGCCTGCATTCTGAATTCCTTTTACTAAATCGTTTGCAGAAATATCCTTTGTGGCGCTTCCGCCAGCGTAGTAAATCTCGCTCATCCATATCTCATCCTTCTCACGTAGTGCTGATGAAATTTCTTGAATGAAATCGTCTTTTAAAAAGCGTGTAGGACCAAATCCATGGGGCTGAAACCAGGCAATCACCTTGGGTCTTACGGCCTGAACTGCGCGGATAGACGCTGCACACTTTGCAGGGTTATGAGCATAGTCATCAATTACCCAAATTCCGTTTTTCTCTCCTACTATTTGGTGGCGTCGAAAAATTCCTTCGTAAGTTTTTAAGCTCTCTGCACAGGTTTTTAAATCGACTCCAATTTTATGGGCTACGGCTACGGCCGCCGCTGCATTCTCTGCACTATGTTGCCCTAAGGCATTCATTTCAAATCCTTGAGCAAGAAGCTCGAAACGAATCTCAAATTCATTCTGAACATAATTCGTCACATTGTAATGAGCTTCAGGAGTTTCGAATCCAAAATCCTCATTTCTATTGTCAGAAAGCTTCTGTGTGAGCTCATGGCCTAGGTTCACCACGAAGCTACCCGTTGTATTGGATTTAAATTGTTGAAAAAGAGAAATCAATTCCTCAATTTCTTGATGGTCTTTGTCAATATTCAATAGTAGCCCAATTTCGGGAGTGTATTGTATCACAGACCCATCACTTTCATCTGCTTCAATAATGAGCCATTCGCCTTTTCCGACGTACGCATTCCCGAGCTTACCTTTTTTAATTATACTGGTTAAGCCGGCACCTGTAATTATGCTTGGATCCATGTTCCCATCCTTTAGGATTTGAAAAAGCATGGCAGCAGTGGTACTTTTGCCAGAAGTGCCCGCAACGGCCACTGTTCGCTTGCTTTTAGCGATTAGGGCTAAAAGTTCACTTCTTTTGATAATAGGAATTCCTAATTCTTTTGCCTTTTTTACTTCTGCAACTGTGTCTTCAATGGCACTTGAAACTACAATTAACTCGGTTGCAGCCGAAATTCCAGATCCGTCCTGCGCAAAACATTGAATACCTTCCTCTTCAAGTTGTTCTTTGGTCCGATTGTACTCTAGGGAATTAAAAAACCGATCGCTACCTGCAACCTGTTTCCCTACTCCGCTAAGATACTGAGCGATAGCACTCATGCCCACTCCAGCAACTCCGATAAAAAAAACAGTATTGAACTGGGAAATATCTTTAATCATACGCTCTTAAATTCTATATCTTGTTTTGGAAATGGGTTCTTCTATTGAAATTTATTCTCTACAAGCATCCATAGCCTCTGGGCATACTCATCCACTTTTTTCCAATCTCTTTTGTGGTATACCTGACTTAAATAGTCTTTTGCCTCGGCTAAATTGCGAAACTCATTAAGCTCATTGACGGTGTGGTTTAAATCAGATTGACTTCCGTCAAATAAGATTTTGGAGAATGCAATTCGATCGTTCAAATCCAATTTAAAATGAGTTCGTTCCTTGGACTTGTTTTGGGTCTCTATATCTGAAAAATCCTTGCTTGCCACGTGACTTTGAAGTGAAGTAGGCGTTGTGTCGAGGGCATCGTCGTCAAATAGTGACCGAACGGATCCTGTTAGTCCTTTGATATGCGCAAGTTTAATCTTTTTCTCGATTCTATGCGCTTGTGCTTTCTGCTGGACTTGTGTTGAGTTTAAAACTTCTAGTTCATCTACCTCTTGATCTTCCACCGATTCTTCCTGCTCAATTACCTCCGTACTGGACTCCATAAGCTCAAGGGTTTCATTTTCTTCCTCTTCTTCGTGTTCTGCTTTTACGGGCAGACTTTCTTCAATTGTTTCCTGCGATTCTTCCCAAGATGTAGAGGCATCCAAATCCTCTGCAAATTCAAAATCTGTTTGTAAACTTTCACTTTCCATCGCATTCTCAGTAGTTTCTTCCGCGAGTTCGGCCTCAACTCCTTTCCCTACTTCGGATTCTGGATTGGACTCAGTCTCTAAATTTGAAATCTCTGATTCCTGTTCTATACTCGGTCCTGCGATTTCAAAATTGAAGGCTGGACTTTCCTCTACGATCTCCTCTTCTAGTTCTTGCTCACTTTCCTTCATCACCTCCTCCAAAATAGGTTCTGGTTCGGAAAAATAAAGCAAATTTTCCTCACAATGTTTTAAGAAAGCTATTTTTTCTACCAATATATCAAGATTCGCTTTCTGATCGATCAATTCCATTTCGCTATCAATCTCTTGTAAATCTGCGATAATCTCCTTGCAATCCTCAAAATACTGTAATCTTAAATCTTCGATCGTAGTCATAGCTAACCTTATTAAATTTTCGTTATTTTTGATGCTTCAAAACTACGGCTAATTTAACAAATGTTTTTAGAAAATACAATAAATCACGCTAAGCAAAGTGGATGGATGGAAGTCATTTGCGGATCTATGTTTTCAGGGAAAACAGAGGAATTAATTCGTAGGCTTCGACGTGCAGAAATGGCAGGGCAGGCCGTAGAAATCTTCAAACCAAAATTAGACGTACGTTATGACGAAACGCAAGTCGTCTCACATAACGACAATAAGATCCGTAGTACACCCGTGGAGAGTTCAAGTGAAATTTTACTGCTGGGTTCTAATTGCGCGGTAGTGGGAATTGACGAGGCTCAGTTTTTTGACCACGGGATCGTAGAAGTTGCCAATACACTGGCCAACAACGGAGTTCGAGTGGTAATTGCAGGTCTTGATATGGACTTCTTGGGACGTCCTTTTGGTCCGATGCCCGATTTGATGGCTACCGCAGAATACGTGACCAAAGTACATGCGATTTGCAAAAGAACAGGGAATTTAGCCAATTACTCCCTACGGATTACCGAAAGTAAAGATTTGGTTGAGCTCGGAGAAACCCAGAGCTACGAGGCGGTTAGCCGCAACGTATTTGTGGAAGAGCTCGCCAATCGTAAACGATAGTTTCATAATTAAAAAGCAATGAATTACACTGCTCAACAGATTGCAGATATTACCAACTCTGAGCTGATTGGTGACAAAAATCGTCGTGTACAAAAAATAGCATTCGACAGCCGAATCATCTATTCCACAGAAGACACAGCTTTTATAGCGATATCCACGCCCAAAAGTAGTGGGATTAAATACATTAGCGAAGCGAAGGATAAAGGTATTGATGTGATTATCGCAGAGCAATATTTACCCAATTATGAGGATCTTACCTGGATAATTGTAAGGGATGCGCAAGTTTTTTTACAACAACTTGCTTCTTATCATTTGCGACAGATCGAGAACTTAAAAACCATTGGAATCACTGGAAGTAATGGAAAAACGGTCGTTAAAGAATGGCTATACCAAAGCCTTTGGGATCGTCAAAAGACCGTAAAAAGCCCAAAGAGCTTTAATTCTCAAATTGGTTTACCTCTATCCATCCTACAACTTGAACCCGAGGATCGTTTAGGTCTTTTTGAAGTGGGTATTTCAAAACCTGGCGAAATGGAGAAGCTGGAAGCTATTCTTTCACCAGAAATAGGCATCTTGACCCATATTGGATCTGCACATTTATATCATTTTAAGGAAGAAAGTCAATTAATCGACGAAAAGCTTAAACTCTTCAAGCATTCTCATACTGTTATTTTTTCTGGAGACAATCTAGACGTTTACAGAAAGATAAATTCTGAGTATGCAGACCGTGAACTACTCAGTTTTGGTTTTAAATCGCATAATGATGTACACATTATAGGAGATTGGCAAAACGTTCAAAAAGACGTTCTAATTCAACTTAAGGGAGAGCAAATACAGCTTCCGGTCCAACAACGGGATCACGCTACATTAAATAATGCACTCTGTATTTTAACGACTCTTACCTATTTAGGATATTCCTCTTCGCAAGCCATCGCAAAAATCAATGCGCTAAAAGGGGTCGAAATGCGGCTCGAGAGTGTAAACGGTCAAAAAGGAAACCTAATTATCAATGATTCTTTCAATTTAGATCTCGATTCTTTAATTACGGCCTTCCAATTTATAAAAGAATACCAAAAACAAGAAAAGAACTTAGTTCTGACCGATTTTTTCGAAGGACAAAACTCGAAAGGCCTCTATGAGCGAGTGGCAAAGCTAACCAATGAACAAGAATTCGATACTGTTTTTCTAGTCGGGGAAGAAATATCTCAACATGCCTCGCTTTTTGATTCGAAAACTTACACTTTTGAGCATACGCAACAACTTATGTCCAGTCCTGTTCTTCAACGAATAGAAGATTCTTTAATCTTGTTGAAAGGAGCTCGTCGATTTGAAATCGAGCGTTTAAAAAACCAACTAGAGCTGCAAAAGCACGACACTGTATTAGAGATAGACCTCAATTCCATTCTTCATAATATTAACGTACATAAATCTCTAGTCAAGCCTCAAACGAAAATGATGGCCATGGTAAAGGCATACGCCTATGGCTTAGGAGGGTACGAAATTGCCGAATTTCTACAGCACCACCATATTGATTACTTGGGGGTTGCTTATGCGGACGAAGGGGTGGAACTTCGAAAGAATGGAATTACTACTCCCATTATGGTCATGAATCCCGAGCAGCATAGTTATGCCACGATCATTGACTACAATCTGGAGCCTGAAATCTATAGCTTTCGAGTTCTCTCGCTTTTTTGCGAGCAACTAGAGCAAAAAGGGTATTTGGGATCTTATCCCATTCACATTAAAGTGGAAACAGGCATGCATAGACTTGGATTTAAAGAATCGGAGATGCAAGCCCTTACGCTAAAAATTAAGCAGCTCAATGTGCATGTAAAATCCATTTTCTCTCACTTATCTACCTCAGATATACCAGAAGAAAAATCCTACGTAATAAGCCAAGTAGAAACCTTTGAGCGGATTACGACTTCGCTTATAAGTCTACTTGGGTACTCGCCCCTACGTCACATCTTAAACTCGTCAGGAATTGCAAATTATCCCGAATTTCAATTTGACATGGTGCGCATCGGAATTGGAATGGTGGGCGTCAGTTCTTCCCAGCCCATAAAAGATTCTCTACAAAACGCCGTCCGTTTCAAAACCGTCATTTCTCAAATCTCCGAGATTAAAGAAGGTGATTCTGTTGGGTATAGCCGGCGCTATATTGCCTCACATGACACTCGTATCGCAACCATACCTGTGGGATATGCAGATGGTATTCCTCGACGCATTGGTAATAAGAAAGCATTTGTAAGCGTAAAAGGGACTTTAGTGCCTATTGTTGGGAATATATGCATGGATATGCTTATGCTTGATATTGGAAATTTAAATGTGCAGGAAGGAGATTCCGTCACTATTTTTAACGGTAGTCCTTCACTTGAAGAGTTTGCCGTGTATTGCGAAACGATTCCTTATGAGGTTCTCACTTCCATTTCTCGTCGTGTTAAACGAATTTATATTAAAACCTAATGAAGAAGTTACTAAGTCTCCTACTCGCCTTCTCTCTTTGCCTAAGCATTCAAGCCCAGGTAAAAAAAGACCTTGTCATCCCTAAAAATGCAAAAGTTGGGCTCTCTCTATCAGGAGGAGGAGCCAAAGGGTTTGCCCACATTGGAGTACTTAAAGTAATAGACTCTCTAGGAGTTAAAATCGATTATATTTCCGGGACTAGTATGGGTGCCATTGTAGGAGGGCTTTACGCCTCAGGCTATCGCGCGAAGGACATTGAGCAAATCGTCTTAAAAACGGATTTCTATACTCTTATCGCGAATGAAAAGACGCGGCAAGAAACTTCATTCTTCAACAAATCAGTAGATAAATACTTGCTCAATATTCCCATTAAAGATGGAAAAGTTAATATACTGCCTACTGCAATTTCTTCAGGTCAGAAGAACATCTACATGTTAAAAGAATTATTTAAAAACGTTTCTAATGTAAATGATTTTTCTAAGCTTCCGATCCCCTTTATGTGTGTGGCCACTAATTTAGAGACCGGTAAAATGGAACTCTTCGAAAAAGGTGATCTCGTGAATGCAATTATGGCAAGTTCCGCGTTCCCATCCCTTATGGACCCTGTACAGATAGGAGATTCTCTTTACATTGACGGAGCGATGACGGTGAACTATCCTTCAAAACCTTTGAAAGACAAAGGAATTGACATTGTGATTGGAGTAGATTTAAGTCAGGGTCTGGCCACTAGAGAGCAATTAAATAGCTTAATAGCCATCCTTAACCAAGTAACGGACTACTCGATTCAAAAAGAGACGAAAAATCAATACAATTATACAGATATCAATATCCATCCCAATCTAGAGGGGCTTAGTGCTACGAGTTACGGAGATAAACAAAACATCCTATCGAAGGGCTATCAAGAAGCGCTAAAGTATAGTTCCGTATTGGATTCGCTTCCAAAATCAACCGAAAATCTATTACGGGCCCCAACCAACCCCGTATTTAACAACCTTTACAAAATTGAAGGCATTAAACTGGAGAATAACAAAATCTTTAGCAGTGATTACGTTCAGGGAAAAATGAATTTGTCTCTACCCTCTCTTCAGAGCTACACATCCATAAACAAGATGATTGATAAACTGTACGCTACAAACCACTACAAATTAATCAATTACGATCTTGTTCAAGAAGAAGACAAAACCTATTTGAAACTAACTGTAAACGAAGACGAAACTCGCTTTTTCTTAAAATTCGGGCTCCATTATGACGAGATCTTTAAAACAGGTCTATTGGTTAACATTACAGCAAAACGATTGCTATTTCGGAACTCGACCATTTCGGCGGACGTCATTATAGGTGATGCACCACGATATTACTTCAATTATTTTATAGACAATGGCTATATCCCAGGATTTGGACTCTATGCTTCCCGCATGTCTTACGATTTAAAAGATAAAAATTCAATTACTTATCAGAAACAGACCTGGTACCGAAATGATATATTCATACAGTCGGTTTGGCAAGACCGTTACGCAATTGGTGGCGGACTTAGTCATGATCATTTTGAATCCAAAATCCCAAGTTCCACAGTTTCGACGAAAGACCAATTTCTCAACCCTTACGCTTTTATTAAAAGCGATACCCAAGACGATCGAGATTTTGCAACACGAGGCATCTATTTATACGTCGAAGGAAAATTAATAGACGTCCTTGATAAAGAGACGGATAATTCTATCTTCCAAGCAAAGGCAAATGTTAAAATCAATATCCCTATAACCTCCTACTACACCAATCGACTCCAAACCATGGTGGGACTTTCAGTTGGAGAACAGCTTAATCCTTTCTATGAATATAAGCTCGGTGGGATTTTTGGACAAAACATGGGTAATTTGATACCTTTTAATGGATACGAGCTGGGACAGGAAACTGGAAACAATATATTCGTGGTTTCCAATGATTTTCAATTCAAGATAAATAAAAATCTATTTCTAACCCCTAATGTATCCATTGCGACTGCATTTAATTCTTTGGAAGATATTCAATTATTTGATATCATGCACTCCTCTGTAGGGCTAACCGCAGGCTATAGATCTCCCTTTGGACAGATAAAACTAAATTACAGCAAATCACTTACAATTAATAATGAAGGGTTATTTACCGTAATCCTAGGACACTGGTTTTAATATGATAAACTATTTTTTTGAACAGATCCCTTCTATGGATATCGCGACCTCCACGACTGAGTGGTTAACGTCATTAGTTGAGCGGGAAGGCAAAAAGGTTGGCGAAATATCGTACATATTCTGTGACGATGAATACCTACTCTCTATTAACAAAACCTATTTACAACACGATTATTACACAGATATAATCACTTTTGACTATGTAAAGGGTAGCCTTATAAACGCAGATATTTTCGTATCTTTGCCCCGCGTTTTAGAAAATTCAAAGTCATTATCAACAACTTACGACCAAGAATTGCATAGAGTGCTTGCTCACGGCCTACTCCATCTTTGTGGATATAAGGACAAAACCGAAGAGCAGGAAGCTCAAATGCGCGCAAAAGAAAACTTCTATCTTGAGAAGCGATAAGGATTGTATTTACTTTTAGGAAATTTTATTCTCCTAAATCTCTGCATTTATACCTACACTTCTCAGATTTAAGAATCTAATGTTTCACGTGAAACATTAGAAATTTAATCCAATAGATTGGAAATTATGATTAGTGAAATATACGATGTAATAGTAGTGGGCGGAGGTCATGCTGGTTGCGAAGCAGCAGCCGCAGCAGCGAACATGGGATCCAAAACTCTACTAGTTACGATGAATATGCAAACGATAGGTCAAATGAGCTGCAATCCAGCAATGGGAGGTATTGCAAAAGGACAAATCGTACGTGAAATCGATGCCATGGGTGGTTACTCAGGTATTATAGCGGATAAGTCTGCCATCCAATTCAAGATGCTAAACTTATCTAAGGGACCCGCTATGTGGTCTCCTAGAACGCAGAATGACCGCATGCTCTTTGCCCAGGAATGGAGACTGGCTTTGGAAAATACTCCGAACTTAGATTTCTTTCAAGACATGGTGAAAAGCCTTTTGATTGAAAATAACAAAGTATCTGGAGTCATAACATCTCTCGGTATTCACATCAAATCAAAATCCGTTGTACTTACAAACGGGACCTTCCTAAACGGGCTTATCCACGTAGGTGATAAACAGCTTGGAGGTGGACGTATGGGAGAACCCAAAGCGTTTGGTATTACTGAACAGCTGGTATCCTTAGGTTTTACTAGTGGTCGAATGAAAACCGGAACACCTCCCCGAGTAGACGGAAGAAGTCTAGACTATAGCAAAATGGAAGAACAGCCGGGAGATCCAAATCCAAAGAAATTTTCCTACTTGCCTAGTGATCCATTGACAGCCCAAAGAAGCTGCCACATTACGTATACCAACGAAAAAGTACATGAAATTCTTCGTGAAGGGTTTGACAGAAGTCCTATGTTTAATGGAACCATCCAAAGCATTGGCCCAAGATACTGCCCTAGTATTGAAGATAAAATCAACAGATTTGCCGAACGTACGAGACATCAATTGTTCGTAGAACCTGAAGGCTGGAAAACGGTTGAAGTTTATGTAAATGGATTCAGTTCCTCACTCCCAGAAGACATTCAAGTGAAAGCGATGAAGCAAATTCCAGGTTTTGAAAACGTAAAAGTTTTCCGTCCTGGGTATGCCATTGAATACGACTACTTCCCTCCTACTCAACTCCAGCATACCTTAGAAACCAAATTAATAGAAAACCTTTATTTCGCAGGTCAAATCAATGGAACAACAGGATACGAAGAAGCAGCGGGCCAAGGCCTAATGGCAGGGATCAATGCGCACAATAAGGTCCACGGTAAACCGGAAGTTATTCTCAACAGAAACGAGGCCTATATAGGTGTTCTTATTGACGATTTAATCACAAAAGGAACAGAAGAACCCTATAGAATGTTTACGTCGAGAGCAGAATACAGACTACTGCTTCGTCAGGACAACGCAGACATTAGACTAACACAAAAATCATATGAATTTGGATTAGCATCACAGGAACGTCTCGAAAGAGTTCAAGAAAAAATAGTAAAATCCCAAGAACTGGAAGCCTTTTTAAGGGAAACATCCCTTAAACCTGGTATAATTAATCCTATTTTAGAATCTATCGAATCTTCTCCTGTGGATCAAGCCTATAAAGCTGCACAGATCCTTACTAGACCCAATATGAGTTTAGAAAAACTTGATGAAATCGATTTCATTAAAGAGTTCTCAAGAAATTTTCAACAAGAAGTTCGTGAACAAGCAGAAATAAACATAAAATACAAAGGCTATATAGACAAGGAACGTGAAAATGTATCAAAACTTTCACGAATGGAAAACATCAAAATTCATGAAGACTTCGACTATACTAAGATAGCCTCTCTCTCAGCAGAAGCAAAAATTAAGCTACAAGCTGTACAACCACGTACCATTGCCCAAGCTTCTAGAATCAGCGGAGTCTCCCCTGCCGATATTAATGTACTACTTATTTATATAGGAAGATAAATATATTGTTTCACGTGAAACAATTCATTTGAAATTGAAAAACAAAACAAATGCAGGTTAAAGATCATTTTCTTACTCAAGAGGAATTTGAAATAAAAGATACGGATACCGAAGGTATTAAAAAGACATGGCCCATCCCCTCTCAATTAAATAGATATTACCAAAGTCCAAAATACATTTCCCATCACCAAGATAACGGAAGTTTAAAAGAAAGAATCTACAAATTTGTACAATCTTTTAATCTCAATTACAAGCGAAATATAGTTGCTTCGCATAGTTTTAAAAATGCAAGTGTACTCGACTATGGATGTGGCGCCGGTGAGTTTTTAAAAACCATTGAGGAGGATTTTATAACCTATGGCTATGAACCCTCAAAAGTAGCAAGTGAAGCAGCGAAAAATAAACTTAAGAAAACCCATCTCGTTACAGACCTCGAAGATCTACCGGATTCTTCTTTGGATGTAATTACCTTATGGCATGTATTGGAACATATTGAAAATCAAGAAGATACATTAAATAAATTATATAACAAACTGAAAACAAGCGGTATACTAATCTTAGCGCTTCCCAATTATAAATCGTTTGATGCTCAGCATTACAAATCCTATTGGGCTGCTTACGACGTACCAAGACACCTTTACCATTTTTCAAAAATAGGGATAGAATCTAAATTTGATTCAAACTCTTGGAAACTGAAACAAATCAAACCTCTCCTACTCGATTCCATTTATATTTCAATTCTGAGTGAAAAATACAAAAAAAACCCATTTGCAATCCTTTCGGGAGGTCTCATTGGAGTAATTTCTAATTTTAAAGCATTAAAAACAAACGATTATTCTAGTCTGATATATATTATCGAAAAAAAAGAGAACGTTTAAATTTGACCTATTTCTGAAAGCTATTTTTTCGGAAAAATTTACTAAAAAAGAAAAAAAGAAAGGCCGGAGATAATTAAGTAATCTCCGGCCCTTCTTTTTTTATCAAAAAATCATTAATGCATGATCGCAGCAACTCCAGGCAATTCCAAACCTTCCAAACTTTCTAACATTGCTCCACCTCCAGTAGAAACATAAGAAACTTTATTCTCGTAGTTATTCTGCTTAACAAACGCTACACTATCCCCTCCTCCAACAAGAGAAAAAGCACCAAGCTTTGTTGCTTCGGCAATACTATCCCCTAGTGCAATCGTTCCTTCCGCAAAAGAAGGCATTTCAAAAACACCCAGTGGACCGTTCCAAAGGATGGTTCTAGAATTCACAATCGTATCATGAACTAATACTCGAGATCGAGGACCAGAATCAAGTCCCATCCAACCTTCTGGAATATCATAAATATCTACCACTTTCGTATTCGCATCGTTATTGAATTCATCCGCAATCACTACATCCATAGGAAGACAAACCTCCACGTTATTAGCCCTAGCCTTTTTCAAAATATCTAAAGCTAAATCCATCTTATCCACTTCCACTAAGGAATTTCCAATATTGCCACCCAAAGCCTTAATAAAGGTGAACGCCATTCCTCCTCCAATAATGAGATTGTCTATCGCGCCAAGCATATTTTCAATAATGGTTATTTTAGAAGAAACTTTAGATCCTCCAATAACTGCTGTCACCGGTCTTTCTCCTTTTCCGAGTACTTGTTCAATAGCTTCTAACTCTTTAGCCATTAACAAACCGAAAAATTTAGTTTTAGGAAAAAATTTAGCAATTACTGCCGTAGATGCATGGTTACGATGAGCCGTACCAAAGGCATCATTAACATAGGCATCTCCATACTTAGAAAGCTTTTCAGCAAAATTTTCATCTCCATCTTCTTCTTCTGTATAGAATCTTAAATTTTCAAGTAAGAGAATCTCGCCCGTCTTTATTTCCGAGGTCTTTTTTACAGCCTCATCCCCAAGACAATCAGAACAAAATTCTACTTTATGTCCTAAAACTCCTTCAATATCTTTCACAATATTTTTAAGCGAAAACTCTTCACTCACCTTTCCTTTAGGTCGCCCCAAATGAGTCATAAGCACAACCGAACCCCCATCGCTAAGTATTTTATCAATCGTAGGTTTTGCAGCCTCAATTCGGCTTAAATCAGTTACTTTTAAATCCGCACTCTGTGGAACATTGAAATCCACTCGGACTAGAGCTCTTTTATTATTAAAATCAAAATCTTTAATTGTTTTCATATTGCTTTTTATTCATTGCTTAATGGAAAACAAATCTAATCAATTCACCGCCTTAAAAAAAATCAAACTCACTAAAATTAATCACAAACCCTTCTTCACATTACCTAACAGTATTTCACTATTTTTTTTTATATATAAAAAGAAAAGTGTTGTATGTTGTTATGTCTTGTTAGTTGTGGGGATAAGTTTTTTTAAAAAAGTTTACCTCGTACAATAGGGAATTAATCCGCAAGTAATTCACATTTCATATATTTGATAATTAGATAAATGCGAGGTTATTCACAATTAACTGCAATTTTTTTTTAGTTTGATTTATGGATAAAATCTATATGGACAAACTCGGTATAACTGCGGCCAAATTTTGGAAAAGTATTTAGCTTTTCTCTTTTAGTATTCTGTCTTAGACAATTTAGGTTAATAAAACAAGAGCAAGTTTTGGATAGTTATTCACACGTTTCTTATGATTTATTAACATAGTTCCTAATAAAATGTTAAAATGGTTTCTATCAACGCTTTATAAACGACCATTAGTTTATAACTTATAGTTATTCAAATAGTTATAATATAGTGAAAGTATTGAGCTTGATTTTAGAGTGGGGATAAATATCGGACTGAATTTAAAATTGTAAATTTGGAAGATTAAAAATGAAAAAAATGAAGAAAATTGCCATTGCTTGTGACCATGCCGGTTTTGAATATAAAGAATATTTAAAAACGATGCTTAAAGATCGTTACCAGATTACAGATTATGGTACGGACGGTTTGGAGAGTGTAGACTATCCTGACTTTGTACATCCCGCGGCCAATTCTGTAGAAGAAGGCATCAATGAAATGGGTATTTTAATCTGTGGAAGTGGACAAGGTGTTCAACTTACTGCAAACAAACATAAAGGGGTGAGATGTGCACTTTGTTGGATGCCTGCTTTAGGGAGTTTAGCAAAGCAGCATAATAATTGCAATATGGTTGCTATTCCAGCTCGTTTTATTGCAAAAGAGCTTGCTCTAGAAATTGTAGAAACTTTTTTAACAACAGAATTTGAAGGCGGAAGACACCAAACCCGCGTCAATAAAATTTCTTGTTAAGTATATAACCCACCGTGTCAATGGCAAAAAAATCAAAATACATTAGTCAAAAGAACAATCAGAAATTACGAGATATTGGTAAAAAAGTTCTCGAGTTCATGAATAAGGAAACCTCGAAAATCTACAATTACAAACAGATTTCTGATGGTATTGACTATAAAAACCCTAGACAGAGAGAACTGGTAATACAAGCTCTGCATCAACTTCTATCGCAAGATAGAATCAAAGAGGTTGAAAAGGGGAAATACATCGTAAATCTAAAGATCCAAGGAACGCTGACAGGAATCATTGATTTCAATCAAGCCGGAAATGCATTTGTGAAAGTAGAGGGGTTTGAGGATGATATATTCATTCATTCCAAGAATGTAAAAGATGCTTTTCAAGGAGATAAAGTAATGATTGTCACCTACAATTACAAAGGCAAAAAGCTTGAGGGCTCTGTTCTGGAAGTACTTGAAAGGAACAAAACAGAGTTTGTTGGAACCTTCGAACATATCACACTTAAGGATTTTGCTTTTGTGGTCGCCGATAGAAAGGTGATTAATACCGATATATTTATTAAAAAAGAACACTTTGGCGGTGCGACATCCGGAGATAAGGTTGTGGTTCGAATGCTAGGTTGGAACAAAGGGGATAAAAACCCTCAAGGAGAAGTAATTCAGATACTAGGTGCGCCTGGGGAACACGAGACCGAAATTCATTCCATTTTAGCAGAATATGGACTCCCTTATGAGTTCCCTGCAGAAGTCCAAAACGCAGCGGATCATATAGATCGAGAAATTCGAAAAGAAGAAGTTGCAAAGCGTAGAGATATGCGCTCTGTTCTAACCTTTACCATTGACCCGAAGGATGCAAAGGATTTTGACGATGCGCTTTCGATTCAAAAATTAGAAAATGGAAATTGGGAAATAGGCGTGCATATTGCAGATGTATCCCATTATGTACAACCCGAGGGTATAATTGACCAGGAAGCTTATGAACGTGCCACTTCAGTCTACTTAGTTGACCGAGTCGTTCCCATGTTACCCGAGGTGCTCAGCAACGATGTTTGCTCCCTTCGTCCTAATGAAGACAAATATACCTTTTCGGCTGTTTTCGAGTTAGACGATCAATCGAACATACAAAACCAATGGTTTGGTAGAACGGTAACCCATTCAGACCGTAGATTCTCCTACGAAGAAGCTCAAGAACGAATTGAAAGTGGAGAGGGTGACTTACATGAAGAAATCAACACCTTAAATAGGCTTGCTAAAATTTTAAGGGATGCGCGTATTAAAAACGGTGCAATTACTTTTGATCGAAGCGAAGTGCGATTTAATTTAGATGAAGATAATGAACCGATTGGGGTTTATTTTAAGGTAAGCAAGGATAGCAACCATTTAATTGAAGAATTCATGCTACTTGCCAATCGCAAAGTATCGGAATTTATTTCGCTCAATTCCAAAGGAGAAATATCGAATAAGACCTTTATTTACAGGATTCATGACGATCCTGATCCTACTAAACTGGAAGCCTTACGAGATTTTGTTTCTACTTTTGGCTACAAAATGAACATTTCGAATTCGAAGCAAACCACGGAAAGTATGAATTCTCTTTTGCAAGATGTAAAGGGGAAACCAGAAGAAAATATGATCGAAACCTTGGCCATGCGCTCGATGAGCAAGGCAGTTTATTCAACCGATCCCATTGGGCATTATGGGTTAGGTTTTTCTTATTATTCACATTTTACTTCTCCAATACGACGTTACCCCGATTTAATTGCCCATCGATTATTGCAACATTATTTAGATGGCGGGAAATCGGTGAATAGCGAAGAGATTGAGGAAAAAGCGAAACACTGTTCTGCACGAGAGCGATTAGCAGCTGATGCGGAGCGTGACAGCATTAAATATATGCAAGTGAAATTCATGGATAAACATGTCGGGCAGGTGTTCGAAGGTGTTATCTCTGGAGTAGCAGACTTCGGATTTTGGGTTCAAATACCAGAAAATGGTGCGGAAGGACTTATTAAACTTAGAGATTTGACAGACGATAGCTACCAATACGATGCGAAAACGCATTCCGTTCATGGGTCTAGGCATGGACGTCAATTTCAATTGGGAGATAAAGTGAAAATCAAAGTAATGAAAGCCAATTTGGTTCGAAAACAACTTGATTTTAAAATTGTAGATTAACCTCCAGAATCATTTGATAATATAAGACTTACTTCATGATAGAACTCATACTATCAGCGGTTGGACTTGGTTTAATGCTAAGTTTAGTTTTCATAGGACCTATTTTCTTTCTATTAATTGAAACTAGTTTTTTACGAGGACCAAGGCATGCATTAGCATTGGATTTGGGCGTGATTGCCGCAGATATACTTTGTATTATCGCAGCCTATTTCGCCAGTTCAGACATAGTCCATCTTATTGATAAACACCCTAGTTTTTATCGAATAACGGCACTGCTTTTATTCATCTATGGTCTTTTCATGATTCTGACCAAAACAAAGATGCACATCAAAGGAGAGGGAAATCTAATTTCTCAAAATTATTTTAAAACCTTTGTTAATGGGTTTATTTTTAATCTCCTAAATATCGGAGTCATCCTTTTTTGGTTAGTGACTGTGGTCTCTGTACGCAATCAGTATCCGCAGCAAAATAATTTTATACTCTATCTTTCACTGGTCATTATAACCTATTTGTGTGTGGATATGGTGAAAATATTCCTTGCAAAGCAATTTCACTATAAACTAAATCAAAACATTGCAAATACGATACGACGTGTAGTAGGATTCATATTATTACTTTTTAGTCTTGTTGTGTTTCTCCAAAGTTTCAAGAAATTTAATCGTTTAGATACGCAGATCGAAGAAGCACAAAAAAAAGAAATTAAGTTACAAAAACAGGAGCCCTAAATTAGACAAGGGAATGGAAAGAAAGGAGGAGGAATCAAATGAAAATTATGAAGACAAAATTAGCTCAGAAGCCGCTTGGGAAAAATAGTCGAATTGCAATTATCTCTCCTGCTGGCGCTGTTAAGGCCTCGGATTTAGAAGGTACGTTAGATCTACTTAAAAAAGAAGGATTTGAGCCTGTTCTGGGTCGATATGCACTCGGTGAGCATGAGGAAGGCTACATGTACTCGGGAAGCATTAAAAACCGATTAGAAGACCTGAATTGGGCGTTAAACGAGGAGTCGATTGATGCGGTGTGGGCTACCCGAGGAGGATACGGTTGTCAGCATTTACTCAAAGGCATTCAGCTGGACCCATTACACAAAACACCAAAATGGTATGTTGGGTATTCCGACAATACCGTAATCCATAGCTATTTGCTAAAGAAGGGATGGAATTCCATTAACGGTCAAACGATTAAAACCTCGAGTTTCCAAGTAGATCCTAAGTCCTACCAGCTCATATTTGATGTTTTCAAAGGCATTAAACCTAATTATTTAGTTGAAGTGCATGAACATAATAAAGGAGGGGAGGTTGAAGGTGTAATCGTTGGAGGTAATTTAGCCTTAGTCTATGCTTTGCTTGGAAGCCCTTATAGTTTTGATTTTCAAGATAAGATCCTTTTTATAGAAGAAATAGGAGAGGAGTACTATGCTTTAGATCGTATGATTACGAGCTTAGAACTTGCGGGTGTATTTGGTCAAATTAAAGGACTGATTGTAGGAGGGATGACTAGCATGGGGAAGAAAGATAAGAACAAGAATTACGAATCTTTCTATGATCCGTATTCCTACGAGCTCATTGCTAGTAGATTAGAATCCTATGAAATTCCTATGCTATTTGGATTTCCAAACGGACATATTTTCGATAACAGACCGTTAATTATTGGGTCGGAAGTGAAACTCAAGGTAGATTCCAAATGTAGCATTGAGTTTTTGTAAAATAAGAGGAACACAGAATAGGTCTAATGTTCCCCTTAAGTGCTTTGTCTTATTTAATTTCGACACATCCAACTCTACCTCCTGCATTTCCAGTCGGTTGAGTTTTGAAGTCATCCGCTTTTGCATGAATAATGATGGCTTTTCCAATTACATTTTTATTTGGATCGTCACATCCCACACACCATTTGTCGGTTTTCATGACCAAACGGGCTGTTCCGTCCTGATTGGTTTTTAAATTTCCTATATCGCCTGCATGATGATCAGAATCGCCCCATTTTCCATGGTCCTTAGCAAGGGGATTCCAGTGTCCACCTGCAGAGCTTCCGTCCGCTGCAGAACAATCACCTGTTTCGTGAATATGAGCTGCATGCGTACTGTTCGGATTTAAATTGTAGACATTCATGTCTAGTTCTACTTCGCCAGCCTTTTGTGTAAAGCTTACCGTACCTTGAGTATTCGTATCGCTTTTAGACTGAATGGCGTAGGTCTTTGTCGTCCCGCAAGAAACGGCAGTGGCAAGCACAGCACCGATTAAGAGGAATGAAGAATTTTTCATAATATAAAATTTAAAATTAGATTAACTCGAGCCTAAATTTACTGATTATTAAGCGAAAGAATAGTAAGATGTCGATATTTTAGAAAGCTTTTTTGAATAAATGTAAGTAGGGTGATTACCGGAATAGATGGTTTTGTCATTTCAAAGACCTTTTAAATTCATTTTGAAGCAGGTTCTCACGGAACGTTAAGGAGTTAAATGTGCGGATTTACCCGTAAAATCACCATCCTTTACGTTCTTTTTCCAAAACCGGTACTAATCTTTACGGTTCAGGATACAAAATATACGGTTCGGTCGGTTCGCTTTTGAAAAAAAGCTTCGAGCGAATACCTTTGTTCTATAAATATAAAGAATATGAAAAATGTACTACTTATTACCGGAATTCTATTTTCTCTAAATTTTGTTTCTGCTCAACAAGGAGAACAAATCAATATGCACGAGAAAATCGAACAATTAGAGCAGCGTCCTTCCTTTGAGCATTTAAAAAAGTTATCAAATGAGTTTGCTACTCTGGCTAGCCAAGACCCATCGAATTGGCTTCCCAACTATTTTGCTGCCTTGGCACAAATACGGATGGGAAGAAGCCTTATGATGGAGGGTAAAATTGGAGAATTAGATCCCTATGCAGATAAAGCAGAGAGTTATGTAGCGAAAGCAATGGCCTTACAACCTGAAAACGCAGAACTCTATATTTTGAAAAAGATGATTCATGGACTTAGGTTAATGGTTAATCCCATGGAGAGATATGCAAGTGAAAGTATGCTTGGTGCCCAGTCTTTAGAAAAAGCGGAAAAAATCGATCCGACCAATCCTAGGATTACACTCTTGCGTGCAGAAGATTTGTATTATACTCCAGAAGAGTATGGGGGTAGTAAATCAAAAGGACTTGAGCTCTTTGCAAAGTCGATCGAACAGTTTGATTCCTATCAAGTAAAAGGAAAAAATGCTCCAAATTGGGGTAAGTCTGAGGCTGAGTATTTCTTAAAGTCGAAACCTTAAAGTCGCGAAGTACGGACCAAAACCAATATTGTATGCTAGAACATTTCATTAATAGGAAAGCAAATCCATGGACTGGGAGATTCTCGCGATGGATTTGGATTCACAGTATCGTACTTATGCTTCTGATACTGCTCTGCAGAATGCATGAGTCCTCACAAGAAAAATTTCTCATCTCGGTATATCTTCTAACCGTATACGGACAATTTGTAATTTTTCATTTGTTCTATCATGCAAGTGTAAAACCCTGGTTAAAATCTAATGGTTCCACAATAACCAAATCTAATTAAAATGTATCTTTACTTAAACGCTATTAAAAATGTCTAAAAACCTTCGTAACATACTGCTAATTACTCTGATACTCTCGAGCCTCTTGTTTGGTTTTCTTACCCCTGACAGGACCGTTGCGAATCTTGGTCTTACCCTTGGCGTATGTTTAATGTATACCGTAATACTTGGCGTAAGTAACACTGCATTAAATACGTTTTTGAATCAGAAGTTTTCATGGGCAAAAAATACGGGGAAGCGAGTAGCCCTTGGTATTCTTTTGACTCTAGTGGTCAATGCAGTCCTTGTTCTACTTTGCAATTACCTGAATTTTATCGTGATTCAAGGGGAGGATCCTTCCCATTTTTTCAACGGGGATATGAATTTTAGACACTGGTTTATATTAAATATTGCTCTATTAGTTACCGCAGTAATGCATATTAATGGATTTGTTAAGGCCCTAAAGAGAAATACTCGGAGTGAGGTCGTGGAGCAAAAAATCATTGCTTCAGCGGCCAATGCACAATTTGAGAGTTTGAAAAACCAATTAGACCCTCATTTTCTATTCAATTCTCTAAATGTGTTGAGTGCCCTAATTGAGGAAAATTCTGAAGCAGCGCAAAAATTCACCGATTCGATGTCAAAAGTATACCGGTATGTTTTGGAACAAAAGGACAAAGAATTAGTAAGCACACAGGAGGAAATTGAATTTGCAAAAACCTATTGTGAGCTTCTTAAAACGCGTTTTGAAGAAAGTGTGCAATTTGAATTTGATGTGAACGAAAAAACCTTAGAAGCGTTCGTAGTCCCACTCTCTTTGCAACTTTTGTTGGAGAATAGCATCAAGCACAATTTTGCCACTGAAAGTAGGCCGCTACGTATACGAATCTATTCTGAGGAGGGTTTCTTATGCGTCGAGAATAATTATCAACCTAGAGAACAATCCAAAGAGCGCCATGGAATCGGGCTGAGCAATATTGTGCAGCGCTACGCACTATTAACCTCACGCAATGTATACATTGAAAAATCGGAAGAAAAGTTTAAAGTAAAAATACCCTTATTAACTAAAAAAATCACAGCAATGCAAACCTATGAATATACGGAAGATACTTCCTACAAACAAGCTAAAAAACGAGTGGAAGAACTCAAAGGGTTCTATGGAAATTTAATATCCTACTGCATTTTCATTCCTTTTTTGTTTTTTATCAATTGGAGAACCTCGCCTAACTACTGGTGGGCATTTTGGCCCATGCTAGGGTGGGGAATCGGAGTGGTATCCCATGCAGTCCACATTTTTGGCATCGGACGCGATTGGGAAGAGCGACAGATTAAAAAGTATATGAAAAAAGAAAATGCAAATACCAACCAATGGAAGTAACAAATACACAAACGCAGAAGTCTCTTGAATACCGCAAAGCGAAGGCGAGAGTAAAAAATCTCAAAACCTACTATTTCATGCTTTTTGGATATGTAATTATTGTACTGATATATTTTCTAAATAAAAGCGGCGAACCCTTCTTTAGTCTTGGACCTTTTTTGAACGGTTGGCTTCTTACTCTCTGGGGTGTATTTTTGATTTTGTTTGGACTATTTCTTTACATACCTTTTTTTCGTCATTGGGAAGATAGGCAGTTAGAGAAGGAACTGAAACGAATCGAGAAGTATGCTACCAAAAACAATCAGGGATTATGAGTTCAGATCAAACCTACCAAACCGCGAAAAGGCAAGTACGGAAAATAAAAGGCTTTTACATTCATTTGCAGGTCTATTTAACTGTTTTGGTGTTTTTGACCCTTCTTCCTTATCTGGTTCATGAGGGTGAGGAAGATTTCAGTGCCATTTGGGGACTAGGATTTTGGGGAATTGGTCTGCTTGCCCATGGCTGTTCCGTATTTATTCCTAAATTTATCCTAGGAAGGAAATGGGAGGAGAGAAAAATTGAAGAATTGATAAGGAAGGAAAAAGCTAAGAAAAATGCAACGTAAGACCAAAACGCTCATTATTGAAGACGAAAAACCAGCCGCACGAAAGCTAGAAAGGCTTATTAGCTTGTTTCCTGAGTTGGAGCTAGTTGCAGTGCTGCATTCGGTGGAGGAGGGAGTGGATTATTTTAAAAATAGCCCACATCCCGACCTCATATTTTCAGATATTGTCCTTGGAGATGGTGTCTCGTTTGACATCTTTGATCAAATACCCACCCAGAGTTTTATTATTTATACGACCGCCTTTGATAATTATACGTTACGAGCATTTAAGCTCAATTCGATTGATTATTTACTTAAACCCATTGGAAAGCCAGAATTAGAATGTGCTATTGAAAAGTATCGAAAATTTGCACCCCAAGAGCAGCATTATGCGGATTTAAATTTCCGAGAATTAATTAGTACTCCAAGAGCCTCACTCTCCAGAATTTTAGTAAAAATAGGTTACAATTTAAAGGTCATCCCGGTGGAAGATATAAGTTATTTTTTTAGCGAAAATAAGACGGTCTATGCCCAAACGTTAGAGAGGACTTATCCTACTGATTTTACACTTGAGGAACTGCAAGAGAATTTAGATCCCGCCGCGTTTTTCCGAATCAATAGACAAACGATCATTCGATTGGAAGAGATTCGAAATATTCATACTTCGCCTCAATTCAAAGTAGAAATGGCGGGTCAATCGCATGAAGAAATCATTGTGAGTAGGGAACGGGTGAAGGATTTTAAAGCTTGGCTAGAAGCCTAATCTTTTTAATTGATAACACCACTTCCAATAAGCTCATCTCCTTGATACCATGCCACAAATTGTCCTTCCGCTACGGCAGATTGAGGGGTTTCAAATTCAACATACAGTCCTGATTCCTCTTGGTAAAGTGTGGCTTTGCTTAAGGGTTGACGGTATCGGATTCTAGCCATTACCTCCATAGATTCTCCTACTTTTAAACTTAAGTCCGGACGAATCCAGTGTATTTCTTCAGGAGTCACTTTAATCACTTTTTGAAATAGGCCAGGGAAGTCTTTTCCTTCTCCCACATAGAGAATGTTATTTTCCATATCGCGAGAGAGGATAAAGCAACTTTCTTTGTGTCCACCAATCCCTAAACCTTTGCTTTGTCCAATCGTGTAGTACTGCGCTCCTTGGTGTTTTCCAATGACTTTTCCTTCCGGTTTCTGGTAGGTGATTTTTGAGGATAAATATTCGAGCTCCTGAGTTTTTGTTTCAAACGTTGGAAGTTCTTTCTGAAAAATAGGATGGTCTTTGAAAATCTCCACAATCTCACCTTCTTTTGGCTCTAGCTGTTGCTTTAAAAATTCAGGTAAGCTCACTTTGCCAATGAAACATAACCCTTGAGAATCCTTTTTTTCTGCAGTGACCAAATCTAGTTTTTTAGCAATTTCTCGCACTTGAGGTTTGGTCAGTTCTCCAATGGGGAAAACAGCTTTAGAGAGTTGTTGTTGGTTAAGTTGACATAAGAAATAGCTTTGGTCTTTGTTGGAGTCTATTCCTTCTAAAAGTCTGTAGATTTCTTTTCCTTCCGAATTCTTTGTGGAGTCTAAACGTGCATAATGGCCCGTTGCAACTTTGTCTGCACCGAGAGACAAGGCGGTATCTAGAAAGACATCGAATTTTACTTCACGGTTGCACAAAATATCTGGGTTGGGAGTACGACCTTTTTGGTATTCTTCAAACATGTAGTCCACGATACGCTCTTTATACAAGTCACTCATGTCAATCACTTGGAATGGGATTCCTAGTTTTTGTGCTACTAGCAGAGCGTCATTGCTGTCCTCAATCCAAGGACATTCATCCTCTAAGGTAACGGAAGCATCGTTCCAATTGCGCATGAATAACCCCACCACGTCGTGCCCTTGCTGCTGAAGCAGGTAAGCGGCAACAGATGAGTCTACACCTCCAGAAAGTCCAACTACTATTTTCATGTGAATACTTAAAAAATATTTTTGCAAATTTACGACTTAATTATTCAAAAAGTCGGTTCTGTGATTCATGGAACGAAAGACAGAAATAGACAATTTAAAAAACAACAAATGAAAAATTTACAGAAAATATCACTTTTGGTTTTGGTGCATCTCTTTGCCTTCAGCTTTGCCCAAGAGTCCTACTCCCAAGAGGAGGAGCCAGCTCCTTCCCGATGGACACTCGGAGGATCTGTGGGTCTAGGAGGGTCCTTTGGAAGCGGAAGCTCAAGCACGGCTTTATCCCTTTCCCCCAAAGTTGGGTATTGGCTAACGCCTGCATTGCAGGGTGGATTAAGTACAAATTTTATGTGGCAAAACTCAAAGTATTTCTCAACCTCGATTGCGGGCGTGGGACCCTTTTTAAATTATTTTGTGCTTCCTAATTTTTATCTTTCCTCCAAGTATGAACATTATTTTGTGGGTCAGAAGGACAAAGCGACCTCTCAAAAGATATCGGACTCTGAGCCCTCCCTTTGGTTTGGATTAGGGTACGCTCAGCCCATAGCAAGAGGTTCCTACCTTCAAATCGGAGGAATGTATAACGTTCTTTACAAAAAGAATAGTTCTGTGTTTTCCAGTGGATTTTCGCCCACGCTCGGAGTTATGATTGGACTTTAAAAGGGTAGAGATTGAAATTATCTAATTTCACTTCGGATTAAAGCAAGGAGAGATACTCCACACCGTGTTGAGGATCTTCTTTAGGTTCTGTTTTCGAAAACTGTTTATGAAATTCGTCGTAATAGCAATTCGATTCCATCTCCGTTGTAAATAACTTTTTAAAGAAGGTAATTCCGAATACAGCGGCTAATCCTAGTGTGCTTGCAAGTAATACTTTTGTTTCGATTTTCATTTTCGTGAGATTTATCTCTCTGTAACTTGCAAATTATGTTCCTTTCTACCCCATGGAACGTATAAAATTTGTTAAAAAAAATGTATTTTTGGTCAAATTGTATAATAATGAATTTAAAATCACTGGTTATGACTTCAGGAGTTGCTTTCCTTACTTCCTGTACAGCACAAACTTCATCAGGCGAAAACACGACCATGTATCCAGAAACTAAGAAAACCGATGTGGTAGACGTTTATTTTGGGCAAAACGTTGCCGATCCCTACCGATGGTTGGAAGATGACATGGCGACCGACACCCAAGCTTGGGTGCAATCACAAGCGGCGTACACCGATCGTTATTTATCGAAAATACCTTTCCGCCAGGATATAAAAAACCAATTAAAAGAAATTTGGAACTATGAAAGGGTAGGAGCTCCATATAAAGAGGGTGATTATACTTACTTTTCAAAAAATGATGGACTTCAAGCCCAGTCCGTGATTTATCGTACCGATAAGGATGGGAAGACGGAGGTCTTTCTAGACCCTAATACCTTTTCGAAAGACGGAACGACTTCGCTTGCAGGTCTATCGTTCAATAAGAGCGGGAAACTTGCCGCATATTCTATCTCTGAAGGGGGCAGTGATTGGAACAAAATCATTATTCTTGATGTGGATAAAAACCAGGTGATCGACCAAACCATTCAAGATGTGAAATTTAGTGGAGCTTCTTGGCTTGGAGAAGAAGGATTTTTCTACTCTAGCTATGATAAGCCTGAAGGAAGCGCACTATCAGCGAAGACCGATACGCACAAAGTTTACTTTCATAAACTAGGAACCGATCAAAAAAATGACGAACTGATTATTGGAGGTGAGGATTTCAAAAGACGCTACATGAATGTAGGGGTCTCAGATGATCAACAGTATTTAATTCTTTCCGCCGCTAATGCCACCAATGGCAATGAGTTATACATTAAAAAGATCGGTTCGAAATCGGATTTTACTCCGATTCAAACAGGGTATGACTACAATACCAATTTCATTGATTCAAAAGGAGATACCCTTTATTTGCTTACCGACAAAGGCGCGCCGAATCAACGTGTGGTCACTGCGAATATAAATACGCCCACGAAATGGACGGATCTAATTAAGGAAACCTCGGACGTACTTGGAATTTCCACAGGAGGCGGAAATCTTTTTGCAAGCTACATTAAGGATGCGGTCTCTGTCGTTAAGCAGTACGACTATTCAGGCAAGCTCATTCGTGAGATCACTCTTCCAGGAAAAGGATCCGCGGGTGGTTTTTACGGGAAAGCAGAGGACAAAGATCTATACTATTCATTTAGTAACTATATCACACCGGGAACCACATACAAATTTAATGTTGCGAGTGGAAAATCAGAGGTTTATTACAAGCCAAATGTAAAATTCGATGCGGACAATTATGTTTCGGAACAGGTTTTCTATACCTCCAAAGATGGCACTAAAGTACCTATGATTATTTCCTACAAGAAAGGTCTTAAAATGGACGGAAAAAACCCAACCATTCTTTACGGATATGGAGGTTTCAACGTCAGCTTAACTCCAGGTTTTTCCGTTGTTAATGCAGTTTGGATGGATAATGGAGGCGTTTATGCTGTACCTAACATTCGCGGTGGCGGAGAATATGGGAAAAAATGGCATGATGCCGGAACTAAACTTCAGAAAAAGAATGTGTTTAATGATTTTATTGCCGCGGGTGAGTATTTGCAAAGCAAAGGATACACCTCAAAAGACTACATGGCCATTTCAGGTGGTTCTAATGGCGGACTCCTAGTGGGTGCCACCATGACCATGCGTCCTGATTTAGCAAAGGTCGCACTACCTGCTGTAGGAGTTTTGGATATGCTACGATACAATAAGTTTACCGCAGGAGCGGGTTGGGCTTACGATTATGGCACGGCCGAAGACAGCAAAGAAATGTTTGAATACCTTAAATCGTATTCCCCCCTACACAATGTGGCTGAGAATGCATGTTATCCTTCCACTATGATTACAACGGGTGATCATGACGATCGCGTTGTGCCTGCGCATTCGTTTAAGTTTGGAGCTGAGCTTCAGGCCAAACAAGGCTGTGACAAGCCCATTCTACTTCGTATAGAAACTAATGGAGGACACGGGGCAGGTAGATCGACGGATCAAATGATTAACGAAAATGCTGATAAATTAAGTTTCACGTTAAGTGAAATGGGTATCACAACGCTTGACCACTAATTTGATTGTTTGAGCAAGATCCTTTAAGCAGGTGTTCTTTTAGGGCACCTGCTTTTTGTACGCACAGCTCTTTGACAGAACGTGACAAAAGCTCATAATTGGAATTATTACTCTGAATTGGTCCTTTTTGCACTAAATTTGATGTATACTCAGTAATCACAAACCAAAAATACTTAATATGTCAGAATTTAAACCAATGAAAACCTTGAGTGAAGTCATGAACAAACTGCGTGAACGCGGGATCCACTCGGAGTTTAGAATGAATGAAAAAGGAGAAATGGTGCTAGACCAAGGATCCGAAACGTTTGAGCCCACGGATCTTATTATTGTTAGATCCTACCGATTTGAAGGGGATAGTAATCCTGACGATAATGCCGTTTTGTATGTAGCCCAAGAAAAGGGTGGACGTCGTGGAATATTGATAGATTCCTACGGAGCAGAGAGCAATTACCCAGGAGAAAAATTTGACAATTTTATTAGGGAGATTTGCACGGAGGAAGATGATTCCTTGAATTTTGAAGCTCTATAATTCAAGGATTGCATAAACAAGAGCTAGGAAGGAGTAATGCTGCGCATTATTCCTTCTTTTTTTTCTTGAAAACCTCGAATAGTCCTTTTTTCTTTGGCTTCTCCTTCTTAACATTGATTTTTTCGTTCAAGTCTTTCTTCACGTTTTGAACGTCTGATTTTACAGCCTCCACCGTGTTTTTGGTGGTTTCCACTGTTTTTTTTGCTACGACTTCTTGCTTTTCCACATTGTTTCCAATCAAAGTCTTTTTAAGTCCTTCTTGAATGCCTTGCCAGAAAAAATTGAAAAAAGATTTGGTCTGGTCGCGCTGTACATCATCAACCGATACCGTTTCGGGATAGACTCCAGAATTGGATTTAACGAGGAGATTGGCAACCGCGGATAAGAGTTTATCCTTTTCTCCTGTACTCTTAAGGATGGAAACTTTAAGGTCCTGATGCTTCATCTGTACATTTCCGTTCAAAGTGGATCGATTGCCTGTAAAAGCAAAATCGAGCTTTTTGATATACCCTGTGGTTTGTATTTTCAAATAGGGCTCTACAAAACTATTTATACTTGAGGCGGGAAGTTCTGAAACGTTTCCATGGATCGAAAATTGATCGTTAGAAGAGCCTGTATCCAGCTTCCAATTTACTACCATAGGAGAGAGGTCCATAAATCGAGTATGGATTGTAATGGGGATTTGAGTGGATTTCGTCTGTCCAGAATTAAGATTGTCTAAATGCAGATTTAAACTTCCAAACACCAGTTTACCTGGCCCGTCACTCTTTTTGGTGTCTTCTTCATAGACCAATTTTGAGTCCACGATGTCTAGGTTTTGGATATGCATCGGGATCTTTATTTTTCGAAGTAGAGCCGAATACATTGGTTTTATGGTTAGGTCATCCGGGGGGATTTTGCTTCGAAAAATCGAGGCGTCCACACCACTTAATTTCAAACTAGTTCCCTCAACGAATTTTTTATCCTGAAGAAGTTCTAGTCGACCTATAAAGTGAATTTTTTTTGCGCGGAGGTCGTACAGGTCTTTTTCGACCGGAATCCTAGAAATAAACTGAGCTTGGGAAACCGAAGGTTTGTATTCGAGATTTTCGATTTGAAGCCCTTGATTCGTCCAAGAAAGTGGTCCCGTTTTCAAGCTGTAGGTCTTATTTAACTTAGAATGGTACTGATCATAGGAAATTTTGTAGTTGCCTACTACGAAAGGAACTTTCTTTTTGGAACTTTCCTTTGTAATCTTAAAATCGGAAAGGTTTACGGCTATTCCTCTGATAATTTGAGAATTTCCCTGTTTTAGGAGGTTCAAATTGGCATCTTGAAGAGAGATTGTCTTAATGGTTAAGGGAAAATCTAATCCTGTAATCGGTGTTGGATTTTTAGAGCTTTTCGTAGCCGGTAAATAAACCTTAAGGTCTGCTCCTTGCACAAGAAGGGAATTTGCATTTAAGGCGAGTTTACGGTTGATGAATTCCCAAGAATCAAGCGAAAGGCTTACGCGGTTTAACTTGCCCTCGGTCTGTACTTTCGTTGGGTTAGTAGAGGCTTTCGTAAATCGTAAATTTTGTAAATCTAATTTCTTCGGATCTATGTTCGCACTTGCAATGTGTAGGTCTTGGTGGTCATTTTGAACTCTAAGGTCTTTGGCAGAAATCAAAAAGTCAGCATAAGTGAATGGAATTCTCCCTTGCGCTGATTTTTCGTCCATTCGTAGTTTATGGATCTCCAAATCAAGTTGTCCGGCAGAGAAAGCGGTTACTCCGTTTGGCTTTAACAGATTTACCTTGGCATTTTTTAGTTCCACATCTTGCAAGTCGAGAATAAATTGGAAAGGTTTTTTCTCAGTCTTTACGGCGGTTCTATTGGATCTGATTGTGATGACAGGGTCTATAAATTCGGCTCTAGACAAAGAGAGCGTGTTTTTTTTTAGGGCTAAATCGGTAAAGTTTAACTCTCTGGACTTCACAGAAAGCATATTTGGCTTTTTGGGATACAATTTTACGAAGTTTTCATAGCTGACGGAAGTTACGATTTCAAAGCCTTTAATGCTCATTTTCCCGTTTTTCGTCGTGATATGGTTTGCTTGAATTGCATAAAGCTCCTCGAGTTGGAAATAAAACTTATTTCCCTGAATGTCGTACTTGTCGAATACAACGGGAAGCTTGCTTTCAATTCCTTTTTCTGAAAGTTGAAGATTTGTGACTTTCAAGTTCAGATCTTCCACCTCTAGAAATCTTTCCCCTGCCGGTTTGGTAACTTTAATATTGCCGTTATCAATGGTAATATTTCGAAACGGCATCGGACTGCGTTTTTTTCCAGTTTTGCTATCTCTTGGTTTCGCTAAGGTGACTTGTAAGTTAGGGGAATTTAATACTAGTGAGGACGCCTGAATAGATTTGCCTGTGATTGCCTTCCAAATTCCGAGCTGGCTAACGTAAACCGATTTTACACTTCCGTTTAAACCAATTACATCCTTGTTCGCCGGGTTTTTGGATGCGATTTCTAAATTTTCGAGGTGAACGGATCCATTCCCAAGTTCTACGTTGAGGGACTCATAGGAAAGAATGTAGTCAGAATTGTTTTCGATATAAGAGGGTAACTTATACTTTAAAAATAAGTTGAATCCAAGATTTATTAGCACGACGGCAAGAGCAAGTAGCCCTATCGTGAGCAAAATTCTTCGGACGCTTTTTTTGTTCATCATGGGTGATAGCACTTGTGTTTATAACAAAAATAATAGCTTTTCTCCAGACAATCACTATTCTTTTTCTATTTCTTTGAAATAATTCTTATTCTTTTTTCGTTTCTAGTGCAATGACAAATCCTTCGTGTGCACGCACGTTTAAAACAGAGCCGCCTTCAAAGGCTAAGTATTGGCCTTTTATTCCTTTCAAGACCGAAGTAAAGGAGGGTTTTTTCTCGAGCGAGATAGTGGTTACCTTTTCGGGTGCCTCGTAGGGATAATCTAGTCTCCAGAGATCCTGTTCTGAATTAAAGAATTTTGCATATTCAGCGGGGAACAGATCTTGAACTTCACTTCTGAATTGGGTAAGGTCAAGATCCTCTTCGTATTCGTCTTTGAGCATTCTTCGGTAATTGGTTTTATCAGACAATTTCGACTTGAGCGCAACCTCAATCATTCCGGCCTCGTATCGATTTTCTGTTCTTGCAATGGGAAGGGCAAAGGTAGCTCCTTGGTCAATCCACCGAGTGGGAACCTGCGACTCTCTTGTTACGCCCACTTTGACCTCACCTGTATACGCTAAATAGACGATGTGAGGCACGAGTTGAATCGATTTTTCAACTTCTAGGTCTCTTTCTCCTTCCCCCAGATGGGCTTTGGATAGTTCAGGACGAATAATGGACTCACTAGTGTAAGGACTCTCAAAGAAGCATTTTTTGCAGAAACCCATTCTAAAAATTTTCTCCTCACGCTGGCAGTTTACGCATTGATAACCAAGGTGCGATATTTCTACAGTTTTGCCAATCAAAGAATTCATATGAATAAGATCGTGCGATAGGTTGAGGTAATATTGAATGGGACTCGCGTTTTGAGTAATCATTTTTATTAGTTGGCCTTCAAAGTGCATTTCGTAAATTTTAAGTAAAAGTAAGGATTAAAGATTTGCCATGCTAAATTTCTTAAATTTGTAGCTAAATACCCGCTATGACTTATTTAGTAACCGGTGGAAGTGGATTCATTGGATCGCATCTTATCGAGACTTTACTCAAAAATGGACATTCTGTCATTAATGTTGACAATTTCGACGATTTTTATGACTATAGAATAAAAGTTCAAAATACTTTATTGTCCCTTGGTAGAGACCCTGAATTTACATTTGATTCGAAAGAAGCAGATTTAGAAATACTGCAGACTCAGGTTCTATCTGAGAAATATCGTTTAGTGGTAGTGGACATTAGAGATTTAGAATCTCTTCGAGAGCTATTTCGTCAGGTTCCTGTTCAGGCCGTTATTCATTTAGCTGCGCTCGCGGGCGTTCGCCCCAGCATCGAAAACCCGATTGAATACCAGCAAGTAAACGTTATTGGTACGACTAATTTGTGGGAACTATGCAAGGAGTTTGGAATTAAGAAATTTTTAAACGCATCCTCCTCTAGTGTTTATGGAAACAACAAGAAAGTACCGTTTACGGAGACGGATGCTGTGGATTTGCCAATTTCCCCATATGCAGCTAGCAAACGAAGCACGGAAATTTTAGGCCATGTATACCACCATTTGTACGGAATGGATATGATCCATTTGAGATTCTTTACCGTCTATGGGCCCCGTCAAAGGCCTGATTTAGCGATTCATAAATTCGCTCAGTTGATTCAAGATAAGGAGGAAATACCTTTCTTTGGAGAGGGAGAGACCTCGAGAGATTACACGTATATAGAGGATATCATTGACGGGATTATAAAGGCTCTACGTTATCTCGAAGCCCATTCCCCCCTCTATGAGATTGTAAATTTAGGGGAGAACCAAGTCGTTTCACTAAATGAAATGGTAGGGACGCTAGAATCCACCTTGGAGATAAAGGCACAGAAAAAGCAATTGCCAATGCAGCCTGGCGATGTGGAAAGAACACATGCCAATATTGACAAAGCAAAGGCGTTAATAGACTATTCCCCGGGCACAAACTTCCAAAATGGCATAAAAAAATTTGTGGAATGGTTTTTGAGAAAACCACTTCAATAGTCTGTAAATAGGGTGTGATCGTACTTTTTCGAATTACTCTTTTCCCAAATGGAAAATAAAATAGTAAAAAGATTGAAAATCAGTCATAAAAAAGACAATACCATCATCTATTTTTATACTTTTGCAAAAATTTTATAAATACTAAAAATATGTATTGGACATTAGAATTAGCTTCTTATTTAAGTGATGCCCCTTGGCCAATGACCAAAGCGGAACTTATTGACTACGCGATCCGTACCGGAGCGCCGATGGAAGTAGTGGAAAACCTTCAGGCTATCGAAGACGAAGGGGAAATCTATGAATCCATCGAAGAGGTGTGGAGCGACTATCCCACCGACGAGGATTTCCTTTGGAACGAAGACGAATACTAAAGAAATAAGGCTTTAGGCATAATGCTTAAAGCTTTTTTAGAATTATATCACCAAAAGAGCGACCTAGTGCTCAAAAAGTTTGTGACCCCTGGGTCCACAGTTAAATATTGAAAATATGAGTTTTTTAGACCAAGTGCTTAAAGGGTTTTTAGGAGATAAAAACGCAAAAGACCTTAAAGAAGTAAAGAAAGTAGTAGCGAAAATTAAAGCTGCAGAACCGAGTATTAAGGAATTAAGCGATCAGGAATTACGAGCGAAAACGCAAGAATTCAAAGAGCTATTAAAGTCAGGCACTCAATCGATCACAGAGGAAATACACAAACTTGAAGAGCAAATTAAGTCATCAACAAACATTGATGAGAAAGAAGGGATGTTCACTCAGATTGAAACCCTTAAGAAAGAATCTTATCAGGTAGAGGAAAAAATATTAGAATCCATTTTGCCAGAAGCGTTTGTAGTCGTGAAAGAAACGGCAAGACGTTGGGCGGAAAATGGAGAGATTCGAGTTGCTGCACTCGATTGGGACAAAAACTTAGCGGAAAATAAAGATTTCGTTGAGATACAAGGAGACGAAGCGGTTTGGAAAAACCAATGGAACGCGCACGGTACACCTGTCGTTTGGGACATGGTCCATTACGATGTTCAGTTTATTGGAGGGGTCGTTCTTCACAGTGGAAAAATTGCAGAGATGGCCACTGGGGAAGGGAAAACCTTAGTGGGTACCTTACCGATTTACCTGAATGCTCTTTCAGGAAGAGGGGTACACGTTGTAACTGTGAACGATTACTTAGCGAAAAGAGACTCCGCATGGATGGGGCCTATCTATCAATTCCACGGACTTTCCATCGACTGTATTGACAACCATCAACCGAATTCCGACGGAAGACGAAGTGCTTACAATTCAGATATTACCTACGGAACCAATAACGAGTTTGGATTTGACTACCTCCGGGATAACATGGTCACTTCTCCTACAGAGTTAGTGCAAAGAGAACTTAATTTTGCAATCGTCGATGAGGTGGATTCCGTCTTAGTAGACGATGCAAGAACGCCCTTAATTATATCCGGTCCGGTTCCTCAGGGAGATCGTCAGGAATTTGATGTTTTGAAACCTGCCGTAGACCGCATCGTATCTGTACAAAAACAAACCATTACGCATGTCTTTAACGTGGCTAAGAAATTGATTGCCGCGGGGAAAAATAAAGAAGGAGGATTCAAACTTCTTCAAGCCTATAGAGGACTTCCAAAATCAAGACCTTTAATTAAGTTCTTATCCGAAACAGGAAACAAAGCGCTGCTTCAAAAAACGGAAGCGCAGTATATGCAGGATAACAACCGCGATATGCCAAAGGTGGATCAAGATCTTTATTTCGTAATTGATGAGAAGAACAATCAGATTGATTTAACCGATAAGGGAGTTGAATATCTATCAACAGGTGTTGAGGACAAAGATTTCTTCGTTTTAGAAGATATCGGTACTGAAATCGCAGATTTAGAAGCGAAAAACTTAGAAAAAGAGGCTGAATTTGCAGCGAAGGAAGATCTATTTAGAAGATTTGCTGAAAAATCAGAGCGTGTACACACCTTAAGTCAGCTTTTGAAAGCGTATACGCTTTTTGAAAAGGACGATGAGTATGTCGTGATAGATGGAGAAGTGAAAATCGTGGATGAGCAAACCGGACGTATAATGGACGGGCGACGCTATTCCGATGGACTTCACCAGGCGATCGAAGCGAAAGAAAATGTAAAAATTGAAGCGGCGACTCAAACCTTTGCGACCGTGACCTTGCAGAACTTCTTCCGTATGTACAACAAACTTGCGGGGATGACAGGTACAGCCGAAACGGAAGCAGGAGAGCTTTGGGAAATTTATAAATTAGACGTGGTTGTTATTCCAACCAACCGTCCTATTCAAAGAGACGACCGTCAGGATCTTGTTTTCAAAACGAACCGTGAAAAATACAATGCAGTTATTGAAGAGATTGAAAAATTAACGGCTCAAGGTCGACCTATACTAGTGGGTACAACCTCGATTGATATTTCACAACTTCTTTCAAGAGCTCTTCAACTTAGAAAAATCAATCACCAAGTTCTGAACGCAAAGCTTCACAAAAAAGAAGCGGAAGTCGTGGCAGAAGCTGGGCGTCCGGGTCAAGTTACCATTGCAACCAATATGGCGGGTAGAGGAACCGACATTAAGCTAGTCCAAGCCGTGAAAGAAGCGGGAGGTTTAGCGATTATCGGTACGGAACGCCACGATTCTAGACGTGTAGACAGACAGTTAAGAGGTCGTGCAGGACGTCAGGGAGACCCAGGTAGTTCCCAGTTCTATGTTTCGCTTGAAGACAATTTAATGCGTCTATTTGGTTCGGAAAGAATTGCGAAAATGATGGACCGTATGGGTCATAAGGAAGGAGAAGTGATTCAACATTCGATGATTACGAAGTCCATCGAAAGAGCACAGAAGAAAGTGGAGGAGAATAACTTTGGTATACGTAAAAGACTCCTGGAGTATGACGATGTCATGAACAAGCAAAGAGATGTGATATACAAAAAGAGAAAGAATGCTCTTTTTGGAGATCACCTTAAGTTTGATATTGCCAACATGATTTTTGATGTCTCTCAAACGATAGTAAACAAAACGAAACTACAAGGAGATTACAAAGAATTCGAATATGAGATCATTCGAAGCTTCACCATGGAAGCCCCGGTTTCAGAAAGCGATTTCAAGAGCAAAACCAATGCGCAGTTAATTCAAATTGTCTTTGCAGCAGCAGAAGAGGACTATAAAAATAGATTGGAACTATTGAAAGAGAAAACTTTCCCAATCATTGAGAATGTATACAAAAACCAAGGTAGCATGTTCAAAATGATTCAAGTTCCGTTTAGCGATGGACTTAAATCGATTACCATTGTAACCGATCTTGAAAAAGCGCACGAAACCAAATGCCAGAGTCTCATTGAAGATTTTGAAAAAAACATAACCTTGTCTATTATTGACGAAAACTGGAAATTGCATTTGCGCGAGATGGATGATCTTAGAAGATCTTCTCAAGGTGCGGTGTACGAACAAAAGGATCCACTTGTAATTTACAAACAGGAATCTTTTCACCTTTTCAGTGAAATGGTAGAGAAGATTAATATGGAAACCATTTCCTTCTTATACAAAGGAGAAATCCCAAGCTAATTTTCAAATGAATTCAAAAGACCCAGGCGCTGAAATGCCTGGGTTTTTTGTTTTTAGCCTAATCCCGTGGGATACAAAGGTCTGGAATTCTGGTTTCCACGGGGTTTGCCTTACTTTTCTAGCGGATTGTAAGGATATGATTTTATTTTTTAGTAATTTTATTGTCTCAATTGTAAAATAAAATGGCATTAATAAACTTATCAAATCAAGTCGCATTAGGCGTTGATATCGGGGGTACCAATACCAAATATGGACTCGTAAATCACCGAGGTGAAATTTTAGGCAAAGGCCGAGTTAAGACCGAGGACTATAAAACCCCGCAAGAACTAGTCGATGCACTTTATCTAGCCATCAAGCCACTAATTGAGGAGCATTGCTCTGATAACAAATCGTTTGAAGGAATCGGTGTAGGCGCTCCGAATGCAAATTATTATCATGGGACCATCGAGCATGCTCCTAATTTGAAATGGAAAGGAGTAATTCCTTTTGCTGAGATGATGACCAAAAAATTTGGCGTTCCGTGTAAAATGACAAATGATGCAAATGCTGCCGCTTTAGGAGAAATGCTGTACGGCGCTGCGCGAGGAATGAAAGATTTCATTATGGTTACCCTTGGTACAGGAGTAGGAAGTGGGATTGTCTGTGGAGGAAGATTGGTCTATGGACACGACGGTTTTGCCGGTGAACTTGGGCATACGATTGTGAAGCCCAACGGTAGAAAGCACTGGAGTACAGGATCGGAAGGCTCATTAGAGTCTTATGCTTCGGCAACCGGCATCGCCATTACCGCAAAGAAAATGCGAGCTGAATTTCCAGAATCTCTTCTGAATCAATATGCGGAAGAAGATATTAATTCAAAAACTGTACATGAGTGCGCCATGAAGGGGGACCCAACGGCTATTGAAGTTTTCCGTTATACAGGACAAAAATTAGGGGAATCCTTGGCAAACTTTGTCATGTTTTCTTCTCCTCAAGCCATTCTGCTTTTCGGGGGCGTGATTCAAGCAGGTGACTTCATTTTGAAACCTACAAAACTCCATATGGAAAGGAATCTACTTCCGATATTCAGAAGCAAAGTCAGACTGGTCTTTAGTGAATTGAACGAAGCGGACGCGGCCATTCTAGGTGCTAGTGCGCTGGTTTGGGAAAACAGTTTGTAATCCCTTCTTTTTAATCCCTAAAAGATTTTACAATTTGAAACGTCCTAATAGTGAGGTGAGATGGACTCAGGACACTTTACAGGACAAACAATTACTTTTTTGAAACAATGGAATCTAAAAATTTTGAAACAATCGTATTTGGCGGTGGATGTTTTTGGTGTGTGGAGAGCTGTTTTAATCTGTTGAAAGGAGTCGAAAAAGCGATTTCCGGATACAGTGGAGGGCATGTTCCAAACCCTACATACGAAGCGGTTTGTACGGGAGAGACTGGGCATGCAGAGGTCGTAAAACTAATATACGATCCAAACATTATTTCTTTTGAACAACTTATGGAAGTGTTTTTCTTTTTGCACGATCCGACGCAGCTTAACCGTCAGGGAAATGACATAGGAACCCAGTACAGATCGATCGTATTTTATGATTCACCTGAGCAAAAAGACAGCATTGAAAAATCGATAGAGCGATCTAAGGCCGAAGGGAAATGGGAAGGAGACTACGTCACAAAAGTAGAACCACTTGCGGAGTTTTACCCTGCAGAGACTTACCATCAAGGCTATTACTGGGAAAACCCAAGTACGCCCTATTGCAGCGCGGTTGTAGGACCGAAAATTGCAAAATTCAATGCCTATTTTGGGCAGAAGGGAATGCTAAGGGAGGAAGTGTAAACAAATACAAGGAATTACAGGGAAAGTGTTAAGCTTTCCCTTTTTTCATTTCACTATGCGGTATTCCATCTTCTAGATAGGATTTACCCGTGGGTTCAAATCCAAAATCCGCATAAAATTGTAGGAGATAGTCCTGCGCAGAAATACAGACATTGTCCGTTTTAAAGTTTGTGGAAATAACCTCTATGCTCCTAGTTATCAACTGTTTTCCAAGTCCGATTCGTCGAAAATTCTTCCCTGTTAATACGCGGCCTATTGAGGCTTCAGGATATTTTAGGCCGGGGGCAAACACTCGACAATACGCTGCAATTTCATTTTTAGATTCCCCCCATAAATGCAGTGCAATTTGATCATCAAAGTCCATATCTTGGTAGAGACATTGTTGTTCAATAACGAAAACCTCTGCTCTAGCGGCCAAGATTTTGTAAAGTTCTGATGTCTGCAACTCCTCAAACGATTTGCAGTGCCAAGTGAAATTAGTCATCAAATCGAACTTTGTTTTTCACGAGCATTTGATTGGTTTGCTCGATATATGAGAGAACCTCGTCTCCTCCTACTTTTTTTTCCGCAGAGGTAATGAACATGTGAGGAAGGTCTTCCCATAGTTCAAGCATACTCGCTCTGTAGGCTTCTACATTTTTGTTCACATTGCCTGCTGATAGTTTATCAGCTTTGGTAAACACGACGGAAAAAGGGATTTGACTCTCTCCCAACCATTGCATGAATTCCAAGTCTATTTTTTGGGGTGTGTGCCGTACATCGACAAGGACGAATAGGTTAACCAAATTCACTCGGTTCAGTACATAGTTGGTAATCAGTTTTTCAAAGTCTTTTCTTTTCACTTTCGAGACTTTTGCATATCCATAGCCGGGTAAGTCGGTTAGATACCACTGTTCATTAATCAGGAAGTGATTGATTAACTGAGTTTTTCCAGGGGTTTGCGAGGTTTTCGCAAGATCCTTGTGGTTCATCATCGCATTAATAAGCGAAGACTTCCCTACGTTGGATCGACCAATAAAGGCATATTCTGCACGATTGGGTTCTGGACATTCCTGCCATTTGGAAGAACTTTTTAAAAACTCGGCGGATTTGATTATCATGTTAAGTCTGTGTTCAAAGGTTTGTATTCAGAACCTGGTGAGGTTCTATTAAAAAAGGAAGCAAAAACTTCCTTTTCTAATTATTTATTTTTCAGCCATTCGTATAAGAGGGAATTGAATTCGTCTGGTTTTTCCATCATGGCCGCATGGCCACACTTGTCAATCCAAAATAAATCCGAATTCGGTATTAATCGATCCATTTCGACAGCCACTTCGGGTGGTGTCACGGAATCCTGCTTCCCCCAAATGATACAGGTAGGTGCTTTAATTTTATGAAGTTCGGTCTCCATGTTGTGTTTAATTGCGCTGCGTGCCAGCATCACGGTTTTAATCCCCTTGCCTCGGTCGTTTACGATAGAGAAGACTTCGTCCACAAGTTCGTCCGTGGCCACCTCTGGGTCATAAAACACTTCTTGCGCTTTTGCCTTCATGTAGTCTCGGTCGCTTTTTCGAGGAAAGCTATCGCCAAAGGATCTTTCGTAGAGCCCGGAACTTCCCGTAAGAACAAGATGCTTTACAAGATCGGGTCTAGAGAGTGTGAGTATTAAACCCACATGTCCTCCCATGGAGTTTCCCACTACGGTGGCAGGTTCCCCTACTTGTTCTTCAATAAATTTCGCAACGTATTTCGCGATACTTGTCAAATTGGTGTTAAGTACGGGCAGATCGTAAATGGGTAGTTCGGGAAAGTAAACTTTAAATCCTCTTGAAGAAAAGTAAGATATGAGACTTGTGAAATTACTCAGTCCACCCATCAGACCCTGCAACAGGACGATAGGATGACCCTCGCCTTCCATAATATAGGAGAATTTTTTTTCTTTTTTGGTTTTAAATAACATATAACGCTTGATAGCTAAAGCAAAAGTACAAATTTAAGAAAACATATGACGATAAAATCATACCGATTAAAAATAAGAAAAAAGCTCTAAAGTAAATTACCCTTTTTTAATAATATTTCTCCAATTTCCACTTTTGGTATAAGGTCTTTTAAATCAAAGGCTTAGTTCTTGAGTTAAAAGTTATAAACATTAAGTCAAAAAGTGGGAAAAAGTGGGAGCTTTTGGAAATAATTATATAAATTTGTCCCAAATGAAGAATTTTATTGGCACATACGAATGCAAAATTGATGACAAAGGTCGTCTGAAAGTGCCTTCATCGCTTGCAAAGCAGATGGAGGGATTTGAAGGAGAGACCTTTGTCATTAAACGCTCTGTGTTTCAAAATTGTCTGGAAGTTTACCCTTTAACCTACTGGGATAAGTTGATGGGCAAAATTAATAAACTGAATCGTTTTGTGAAAAAGAATGCAGATTTCATCCGAATGTTTACTGCTGGCGTAAAAACCGTGCAGTTGGATAGTGCAGGAAGAATCCAAATATCAAAAGACTTGACTGTATTTGCAGGACTTCGAAAAGAAGTGGTTGTAACCAGTGCGGGTGAGCTTTTTGAGGTTTGGGATAAGCAGGCCTATGAAGAGGTGATTTCCACTACCCAAGAAGATTTCGCAAATCTTGCACAAGAGGTAATGGGAGATCAAGGTATAGAAGATATTGAATTAGAATAAAGCGCTTAGAACCACCAAAAAGATGGAAAACGAATACCATAGTCCAGTGCTTTTAAAGCAAAGTGTCGATGAGTTAGTCACTGACCCTGATGGAGTTTATATAGACTGCACTTTTGGTGGTGGGGGGCATTCGCGTGAAATCTTGGCCCGCCTTTCTTCAAAAGGAAAACTTTATAGTTTTGATCAGGATTTGGATGCTCTTGCCAATCGAATTTCGGACGATCGATTTACCCTCGTGAATCAAAACTTTCGATTTCTTGAAAACGCCATGCTAATGTATGGTGTTTCACAAGTAAGTGGTGTTCTAGCAGATTTAGGAGTTTCCTCCCATCAATTTGATGAAGGAAAACGCGGTTTTTCGATTCGAAGCGAAGCTCCGTTAGACATGAGAATGAATGTGATGCAGAGTCTAGATGCGAAGAAAGTAATCAACGAATACGAAGAGGAAGCTCTAGCGGATCTCTTCTACAATTACGGGGAACTAAGAGACGCAAGAAAGTTAGCACGTGTCATCGTGAACCAAAGAAAAGGGAAATCCATTGAAACGACTGAGGACCTTAAGGCACTATTTGCCTTCATTCCTGCGTTTAAGCAGAATAAGTTCTTCGCTCAAGTATTTCAAGCGATTCGAATTGAAGTGAACCAAGAATTAGACGCTTTAAAAGAGATGCTTCTTCAAGCGCACCGCGTGCTAAAGCCGCAAGGTCGCCTTGTTGTAATTTCTTACCATTCTCTTGAAGATCGGTTAGTAAAACGATTTTTGAAGAATGGAAAATTTGAAGGAGAGCCTGTGAGAGATGTGTATGGAAATTACGATAAAGTATTTGAGCTGTTGAGAAATAAAGCGGTTGTGCCTTCTGAGGAAGAAATTGAATCCAACTCGAGAGCACGAAGCGCAAAGATGCGCACAGGAATTAAATTATAAACAAAAAGGACAGTTTCAACTGACATTTAAGTAAAATATGGCCAAAAAGCGCGTTTATCAGTCCAAGAAAAAACTAACCTTCATAGACATTGTCAAGGGGAATTTTCTCAATAGGGATGAAATTAAAGCGCATTATAAGTATTTTTTGTTGCTCTTCTTTCTTTTGATCAGTATGATTTATAGCAACCATCTTGTAAATCAGAAAATTGAGAAAGTAAATGCGCTAAAGGAAGCTAGTGAAGAATACAAATCACGAAACGCCTATGCGCAGAGCAGACTTATTAAAGTGAAGATGGAATCAGAATTAGGAAAAGAAATGATAACAGACTCTTTAATGACCCTAGAGAGTCACCCACATAAATTACTAATAAAACTCGACTCAACCCATGCAGAGAAATAATGAGTACGACATTAAACGCAAAAGAACCTTACGGTGGGGGTATTTCTTCGCCCTCGTTGCTATTGCTACTTTTGTCGTCTTTCTCTTTCGGATCATTGTTCTTCAAAACACCAATGTGGAGGAGATTAAAGAGGATTATATTAGCAAGAACTATCGGGAAGCCGTCTTAAAAGCAGCTCGTGGAAATCTCTATGCGGCGGACGGCTCGATTCTGGCAACCACCGTCATGCGATACGACATTTATCTTGATTTCAAAGTGATCCGGGATACGACTTACAGTAATAATATTGGTCCTTTAACGGATTCTTTAAGTCTCATGTTTGGAAAGCCGAGAACCTATTTTCGTCAAAAGTTTGATGCGCAGCGTAAGAAAGAAAATCAATATTTCAGTCTGGTGAAAGGACTCGATTTCGATGAGTACGATCGGATTCGCAAGTTCCCTCTTTTTGAGAAAGGGAAGAACCGTGGCGGTTTTATTGTGGATCGAAATTACCGTCGTGAACTTGCCACATCAGAAATTGGAGCAGGAACCATTGGAATGGACAATGGAAAGTATCAGTCTGGGCTAGAGGGAGCATTTTCAAAGTTCCTTAGTGGAAAGGACGGTAAACGTTTAGAACAACGAATTAATTCGTCACAGTGGAAACCCATTGATTATTGGAAAGTTCATGAGCCCGTCGATGGACAGGACGTGTACACGACATTGGATCTTAGAATCCAAGACATTGCAAATTCAGCGCTGGAAAAGCAGCTAATTGAATTTGATGCGGATCACGGAAGTGTGATTGTCATGGAAGTGAAAACCGGGAAGGTTCGTGCAATGGTAAATCTGCGACGAACAGAACCCGGAGTTTATGTAGATGCTTATAACTATGCACTAAAAGATGCCACTGAACCAGGTTCCACCTTTAAAGCGGTGTCTCTTTTAGCGGCGATGGATGATGGATTTATAGACGAAGAAACGACTGTTGACGTGGGCAATGGCTCTTGGGTGTATGCAGGACAGCCCGTTAGTGACGATCATGGTGGGGGCATTTACGATATAAGCGAAGTGCTTGCAAAATCTAGCAACGTAGGTTCAGCAAAACTCATCACTAAGTTTTATGGCGACAATCCTGAAGTATTCCTTGACCATTTGCGTCGTTGGAAACTCTTTGATAAAATGGACATTGAACTGCCAGGCATTACCAAACCTTTTATTCAAACCCCTCAGAGTGATCGTTGGAGCAAAGGGGCATTGGCTTCTATTTCGTTTGGCTACGCAGTTCGATTAAATACATTGCAACTTGCAACCTTTTATAATGGAATTGCCAACGGAGGCAAAATGGTAAAACCTTTGTTTATTGATAAAGTGATGAAAGATGGGCATGTTTTCTTTGAGGCTCAGCCCGAGGTCATGGTAAATAAGATGGCCTCTCAGAAAGCCATTCACATGATGACTTCCGCACTTACGAAAGCCGTCGAAAAGGGAACCGCTCGAAGCATATTTACACCGAATCTAAGTATGGCAGGAAAAACAGGAACGGCAAGGTTTGAATATTGGAAACCGGGACCGAGTAAATACCAAGCCTCTTTTGGAGGGTTTTACCCGGCGGACAATCCCAAGTACACCTGCTTTGTCGTTGTAAATCAACCGGACAAGTCGAAAAGTTACTACGGGAGTACTGTAGCAGCTCCTGTATTTAAAGAAATTGCGGGAAAAACCTTTCTTAAAACACCGCAAAACATTGAGAAGGAACTTCTTGTGGATAAGAAAGTGGACTTAAGCAAATTAACACGTGTCGAACCCAAAGTGGCCGTTCGTGGAGGCGTGATGCCAAGTGTAGTAGGATTAATTGGAAAAAATGTGATCCCTGCGTTGGAAAACCAAGGGTATCGAGTGGATTATAAAGGGGTAGGTCGAATTAAAGAGCAGTTCCCGTTAGAAGGAAGAGCCCTAAACAAAGACCAAAGAATTTATTTGACGCTTCAAAATTAGAGTATTAGAATGACCATGACTTTACAAAATTTATTAAATGGAATTTCCGTTGTAGACCTAAAGGGACCCACGTCCTTGGAGGTGAAAAGTCTTGGGTTTGATAGCCGAACCGTAGGTCCAAACTCTGTTTATGTGGCGCTAAGAGGACAGGCTGTAGACGGTCATTCCTTCATTGATCAGGCAATTTACGAAGGAGCAAAAGGGGTGGTTTGTGAAGAGATTCCAGCGAAAGTAGAAGAATCTGTTTGTTACATACTAGTCAAAGACAGCGCCGAAACCCTAGCCCTTTTAGCCTCTAACTTCTATGGGAATCCTTCCTCGAAGTTAACCCTTGTAGGAGTCACAGGGACCAACGGAAAAACCTCGGTGGCAACCTTGCTTCACGAAGTGTTTTCCCAAATGCTATACCCTTGTCTTCTGCTTTCTACAGTAGAGAATAGAATTGGTAACAAGGTGATAAAGGCAACCCATACAACCCCGGATGTGGTAACAGTCAATCGACTCTTAGCGCAAGCTGTGGAGGAAGGTTGCGAGTTTGCATTTATGGAAGTCAGTTCGCATGGGATCGACCAAAAGAGAACGTTTGGGATCAATTTCAAAATTGCAGCCTTTACCAACATTACGCATGACCATCTGGATTATCACCAAACCTTTGCAAACTATATTAAAGCAAAGCAAAAACTTTTTGATACGCTCGGCTCGAATTCTATTGCCCTATTCAATGCAGATGATAAGAACGGGTCGATTATGGTTCAAAATACGAAAGCCAAAAGAGTTTCTTTTGGGCTTAAAAACATAGCAGACTACCAGGCTAAAATTTTAGAAGCGGACTTTAATGGAATGCTTTTATCGTTTGAGGGAAGGGAAGTGTGGACGACACTCACAGGAAAATTTAATGCTTCAAACCTTTTACTAGTGTACAGTATTGCAGCAGAACTGGGTTTAGACAAGCAAGCAATTCTTCAGGCTATCTCTACACTTAAAAGGGTAAATGGACGTTTTGAAACGTTAAGATCCCCCCAAGGGATTTATTTTGTGGTGGATTACGCTCATACACCTGATGCTTTAGAAAATGTTCTTTTGAGCATAAATGAAATTCGGACCAAGAACGAAAGACTCATTACCGTCTTTGGGTGTGGTGGCGATCGAGACAAAACCAAGCGTCCTGAAATGGGAAAAATTGCCACTCGAAATTCAACTCTTGCCATTCTTACCTCAGACAATCCACGAACGGAGGATCCCGAACTCATTCTAAAGGATATTGAAGCAGGAATTGAACCGCAGAATTACAGTAAGTACACGGTCATTCAAGACCGAAAACAAGCTATAAAAATGGCTATAAAATTTGCCGAGCCAGGAGATATTGTTCTGGTGGCTGGCAAAGGACATGAAACCTATCAAGATGTTTCTGGAGTGAAGCATCATTTTGATGACAAGGAAGTGATTTCCGAGCTAATAAAAATTATGGATAAATAAATAAGGCGTATGTTATATTATTTGTACGAATACCTTACCGCTAACGGAATTCATATTCCGGGACTTAATCTACTGAAATACATCTCGTTTCGGGCTTCGATTTCGGTGTTGACTTCGCTATTTATTGCTTTGGTTTTTGGTAAGAAGATCATCAATTTCCTTCGCCGTCGCCAGATGGGGGAGCTGGTTAGAGACCTTGGACTAGAAGGGCAAAAACAGAAGGAAGGTACTCCTACGATGGGGGGACTTATTATTATCGTAGCTACCGTCATACCTGTTCTGCTTTTTACACAAGTCTTTAATGTCTACATTCTTCTGCTTCTGATTTCAGTGGTTTGGATGGGTGCAATTGGCTTTGTAGATGATTATTTGAAGAAAATTAAAAAGAACAAAGACGGCCTAAGTGGGAAGTTCAAAGTCATTGGACAAGTGGGACTTGGACTGATCGTAGGGGTAACTATGTTTTTTCACCCGGATGTGACGGTCAAACGTAAATATGCGGATGCGCAGATCTTAAACCGTAACAATGTGGAGCAAAACTTTATGCCCACAGAAAAATCAACCGTATCCACAGTTCCTTTTGTGAAAAACAATGAGTTTGATTACACTGGGATGCTTTTTTGGATGGACGAAGCAGATGCTCAAAAATGGGCATGGCTTGTCTTTATTCCCATTGTGATTTTTATTGTCACAGCAGTATCGAATGGCGCCAATATAACCGATGGAATTGACGGCCTCGCGGCCGGCACCAGTGCGGTCATCTTATTAACTTTAGCATTCTTAGCGTATTTGTCCGGGAATATCATTTTTGCGGACTATTTGAATATCATGTTCTTACCCAATATGGGGGAAACCACGATTTTTGCCATTGCCATGGTCGGAGCGGTGATCGGATTTTTCTGGTACAACACCTATCCAGCGCAGGTATTTATGGGAGACACAGGAAGTTTGATGATTGGGGGAGTGATTGCTGTGCTTGCCGTGATCTTAAGAAAGGAATTATTAATTCCCGTATTGTGTGGGATTTTCGTCCTTGAAAACCTATCAGTCGTCTTGCAGGTTTCGGTCTTTAAATACCGTAAAAGAAAGTATGGGTTAGAATATGCACAAAACAATCGATTCTTTAAAATGAGTCCTTTGCACCACCACTATCAGAAAAGTGGATACCATGAAAGTAAAATTGTGAATCGAATGATAATCATTGGAGTGATTCTCGCCGTCGTTTGTTTAATCACACTAAAAATAAGATAACGAGATGAGAGTTGTAGTTTTAGGAGGAGGAGAAAGCGGTTTTGGAGCTGCGTACTTAGCCAAGAAGAAGGGCCTGGAAGTATTTCTTTCAGACCAGGGTGAAATACGTGAAAACTATAAGAAACTTTTAATTGAAAATCAGATCGATTTTGAGGAAGGACAGCATACGGAAGAAAAGATTTTAAATGCGGATTGGATTGTGAAAAGTCCAGGTATCCCCAAAAAGGCAGAGATTGTTTTCAAAATCAATCAGAAGGGAATTCGGCTGTCTTCAGAAATCGAATTTGCTTCCGAGTATACAAAGGCTAAAATCATTGCGATCACGGGGAGCAACGGCAAGACGACCACGACCTCGCTAGTTTACCATCTACTTAAAAATGATGGTTTCAATGTAGGCCTTGGAGGCAATATAGGAAGTAGTTTTGCGCGTCAAGTCGCTGAACAAAATTACGACTACTATGTTCTGGAAGTGAGTTCGTTTCAGTTGGATGATATACAGAACTTTAGACCCTTTATATCTCTGCTTTTGAATCTCTCAAAAGACCATTTGGATCAGTACAACTACAATTACGAAGAGTATGCACTAGCCAAATTTAGAATTGCAGAGAACCAACAGAACGACAACTTTTTCATCTACAATAGAGACGATGAAATGAGTCTTAACTTACTTGAGAAACTGTCAGTGAAAGCCAGAATGCTTCCTTTCTCCATGAAGGAAGTTCTTTCCGAGGGTGCCTATACGCAAGGGGACAAGATGGTTGTGAAATTCCAAGACGAATTTTCGATTAAGATTGAGGATTTATCCCTTATGGGGAATCACAATGTAGCCAATAGCCTTGCCGCGTCCCTTGCGGGGAAAGTACTTAATATAAGCAATGAAAGTATCCGCAATTCCCTAATGAGCTTTCAAGCCGTAGAACATAGACTTGAGGAGGTCACCGTTCAAAAAGGAGTGCGCTATATCAACGACTCCAAAGCTACCAATGTGAATGCTACCTATTATGCTTTAGAAAGCATGAAGAATCCCACGATCTGGATTGTAGGCGGTACAGACAAAGGGAACGACTATACAGAGATTGAGAATCTCGTAAAGCAGAAAGTAAAGGCGGTGGTCTGCATGGGATTAGACAACCAAAAGATCATTGACTTTTTCAAAGATAAAATGGAGTTCATTTACGATACCTCTAGTATGAAACAAGCGATGGCCATTTGCAAATCGCTTGCAGAACCTGGAGATACCGTTTTGCTTTCGCCTTGTTGTGCGAGCTACGATTTGTTTGATAATTATCAAGATCGGGGCAATCAATTTAAAGAAGAAGCGTTGAAAACAAATAACAAGTAAGAAATGCACGAGCCAGAAACCGAAAACAAATTTGAATATCTAAAGGGCGATAAAGTTCTTTGGATTGTGATAATTTTGATTTCAGCCTTTTCGATTTTCCCCGTGTATTCTGCAAGTTCAAACTTGGAATACATTGTGAACTCAGGGACGACGACGAGTCATTTGACCCGTCATGTACTCTTTGTGGTGGGTGGACTTGTGCTCATGAGAGCCATAGGACTTTTCAAATACGAGCATATAGGGAAATTAAGTGCCTTTTTACTAGGCATTATGGTTATACTTTTGGTCTTTACAATTTTAAGCGGTAATACCATTGACGGAGCCAGTGCAGCACGGTGGCTAAAGATCCCAGGAACCTCACTTTCGTTTCAACCCTCGTCAATCGCCTACTTAATGCTAATCATTTATTTGTGTCGTTATTTGACTAAGAAGATTCATAGGGACCGTCGTTGGTACGAGAACGTTCTCTATATTTTTGGCCCTATTCTACTTGTCTTTCTACTTGTAGCAAGAGACAATGGGTCGACGGCCTTAATGATCTTAATGGTGTCCATTGGGGTACTTGTGATTGGGCAATTGCATTGGAAATACATTGCAGGCTTTATATCCTCGTCTGTAGTTCTGGGAATGCTTTTTATTATGGTGGCCTTGAACACCAATTTAATGGGTGGGAATAGGGTCCACACTTGGATGAGTAGAATTGAAACATTTACCTCCTCAAAAACGGATGTCGATATGGACACCGAAGAGATGAAAACCAAGAATTACCAAGTCATGCAAGCCAAAGCGGCCATAGTTCATGGCGGTCTGACGGGTATGGGTCCGGGTAAAAGTGCACTCAAGCAAATGCTTCCTCAAAGCGCCTCGGACTTTATATTCGCCATTATTGTTGAAGAATATGGGTTTATAGGAGCCACCGCACTCATTGTCCTCTACCTCATTATGATCATCCGGATTGTGATGATTGCCAGTAAGATGCCTGCTTTTTTTGGTTCTTTATTAGTGCTGGCGGTAGGGCTGATGATCTTTGTGCAATTGAGTGTTAATATAGCCGTGGCTATTAATTTAATACCCGTGACAGGGCAGCCCTTGCCTTTGATAAGTTATGGAGGAACCTCCATGTTAGTGACCTATTTGCAATTAGGACTGGTCTTAAATGTAAGTGCCCGAATTCAGGTTTATGATGAAGAAGGCATTGGAAAGAAACAAAGTGTTGAAGAAATCAATGACATTGCATAGAATGGAAAAGAAAATGAAAGTCATATTAAGCGGTGGTGGAACAGGAGGGCATATCTTTCCTGCGATCGCAATTGCTGAGGAAATCAAAAAACGCTTTCCTCAGGCTGAATTTTTATTTCTTGGCGCCAATGGAAAAATGGAGATGGAAAAGGTGCCACAGCTTGGGTATCGCATTGAAGGGCTTGATATTGTTGGCTTTAATCGGGGAAATTTACTCTCCAATTTTAAACTTCCATTCCAACTCTATTCTAGTATTGAAAAAGCAAAATCAATTGTAAGAAAGTTCAATCCTGATTTTGCTGTGGGAACGGGAGGGTTTGCAAGTGGACCTGCGCTCTATGCCGCGACAAGACTCGGGGTACCCACTTTTATTCAGGAGCAAAATGCGCATGCAGGAGTAACCAATAAGATCCTTAGCAAAAGTGCTTCTCTTATTTTTACTGCCTATCCAAATGTGAAGGGCTTTCCCGAAGAGAAAACTCGATTTTTAGGCAACCCGATTCGAGAAAATATTTTAAATGGACTCGAAGAAAGTAGCTTAGCCAAACAGAAGCTTGGGCTTGACCCAAGCAAGCTTACCCTTTTATCTGTGGGAGGTTCCCTTGGTTCTCATGCGATTAACCAAGCATGGCTTGAACACCTGCCTTTGCTTCTAGAAAAGGATTATCAATTGATTTGGCAAACGGGTAAAGCGGAATTTCAAACCATTGAGAAGCAAACTCGTCACTTCACAAGTCGAAACTTGCAAGTGGTCGAGTTTATAAAAGGCATGGAACTAGCCTACTCCGCAGCGGATGTAATCGTCTCTAGAGCAGGAGCCATTGCCATTTCTGAACTTGCAGTGGTTGGGAAACCGATGATTTTGATTCCCTTCCCTTTTGCCGCGGAAGACCATCAAACTGCAAATGCACGACGACTGGTAGAGAAGAATGCAGCTCTCATGGTAAAAGACAGTGAGATGAAAGAAGAGTTTTGGCCCACCTTGCTAGATCTCTGTGAAAAGGAGCAGGTAAGAGAAGAAATGAGTAAGAATTTGGAGTTTTTCGCAAAGAGAACGGCCGCAAAAGATATTGTAGATACAATTTTGACTAAAGTAAATAGAGCATAGAAATGAAATTAACTGAGAAATATAACGTCGTCTATTTTGTAGGCATTGGAGGCATCGGAATGAGTGCCTTGGCTCGCTATTTCCAGGCTTCAAATATTCGGGTATTAGGCTATGACAAAACCTCAACAGGGCTCACTGAGAAACTAACAGAAGAGGGAATGGAAATCTCATTCGAGGATGAAATTTCCCCTGCGATTCGTGCACTAGAAAAGGAATCAACCCTTGTTATTTATACCCCAGCAATTAAGTCTTTACAAATCTTAGACTATTTTGAAAAAAGTGGGTTTGAGGTCATCAAGCGTGCGAAAGCACTTGGTTTAATTACAAAGGCTACTGAGTCGTTAGCGATTGCAGGAACCCACGGAAAAACGACAACTTCCACTCTAGTGGCTCATTTATGCAAAGAGGCAAATTTGCCATTTTCTTGTTTCCTTGGGGGAATCTCAGAAAACTTTAAGTCTAATTTTTATTATAATGGGGATCAAATTAGCGTGGTTGAGGCTGACGAATTTGACCGTAGTTTTCTAAGTCTCTCCCCGGACTGGGCTATCATCACATCAAATGATGCCGATCATTTGGATATCTATGGAGACCGCAAAGCTATGGAACAAGGATTTTGTGAATTTGCAAACTTGCTTCCAAACGATCAGCAGTTGTTTGTAAGAAAAGGAGTAGAGGTAGATCGTAGCTGCCTACGCTATGCTGTCAACGAAGAGGCAGATTTTTACTCAGATAATTTGAGAATCAAGGAGGGTCTAATGCATTTTGATTTTCATCACAAGGAACAAACTTGGGAATTCTCTTGGAGCATCCCGGGAACGCATAATGTAGAAAATGCAACGGCCGCGATCGCTCTTTTGTTTAAGATGGGAGTGGATATTGAGGTTTTGAATAAGGGACTTCAAAGCTTCAAAGGAATTAAAAGACGCTATACATTAACTCATTTTGCCTCTGGAAAGCATTATATAGACGATTATGCGCATCACCCGACGGAACTCAATGCAGTGCTTAGTTCGATTCGAACTTTTTATCCTGATAAAAAAGTACTTGTGGTGTTTCAGCCCCATTTATATAGCAGAACCCGAGATTTTGAATCGGAATTTGCAAAGAGCTTAGAGAATAGTGATTCTTTACTTCTACTGGATATTTATCCGGCAAGAGAAAGAGCGGAAGATTTTCCGGGGGTTAGCTCAAAGGCTTTACTCGAAAAGATTCAGCATTTGGATAAACAGCAATGTTCATTAGAAGAAGCATTAGAAATAATAAAAACAAAAGAATTTGATATTCTAGTCACTGTAGGGGCTGGAAACATTGATCGCTTGTTTGATCCCATCACCAAGTGGATGGAAAAGAGTCAGGCAAAAGCATAAAGGAATAGAGAAGCGGTTATGAAGAACAAGTGGAGAATTTTAAAGATATTTTGTACAGTCGTCCTTTTTGGATTTCTGCTTAGTTTTTCTTTGAAACGATTTGGAGAAGCTCCCATGAAAAAGGTATCTGTGAATCTGATTGAAACGCCAGGAACTGCAAAAGTTTACTTTATAGATGAGAAGAATGTAAAGGACTTCATTAAGGCGGCAAATCCAAAAGGAGTGGTCGGTGAAATTGACATTCCTCAACTGGAGAAGCAGGTTAATTTTTTTCCGTCCGTGGATAGCGCCAATGTGTATTTGAACTTAAATGGGAACCTTAATATAGACATTCTGCAACGAGTACCTGCATTTCGAATGCAAAGACAGGGACAAGATTTTTATGTGGACACAAAAGGGGAGGAGTTTCCAATTTCAAAGGTTTATTCACACCCTGTTCTTTTGGTTTCAGGGGATATAAAACGCAGTGAGTATAAAGAAATTGCTAAACTGATTGAGCTAGTAAAGCAAGATTCCTTTGCAAAGAATTACTTCATTGGTATTCAAAAGCAAAAAGACAGCTATTTTCTTCTGACTAGTGAAGGCAACTTCAAAGTAGAAATAGGAGATTTGGATAATTTGGAACTCAAACTAAAGGGCTTCAAGTCTTTCGTAGAAAAATTTTTAGTGTACCAGAACCAAGAGAAATACAATAAGATTTCGGTTCGGTACGACAATCAGATCGTCACCAGTTTAAACCCGCATTATAAGCCTAACGACAGCATTCTAAGAGCAAGGATGAAAGAGTTTGAGAAAGCGCCAGAGATTGCGCGAAAGAAGGCTTTAGCCGAAGCAGCATTACGTAGTACACAAAGGAAGAATTAAAATAAGAAACAAAATCAAATCAGCATACAAATGGAAAATCAAGAGTATTCAGTAGGATTAGACATTGGGACCACCAAAATTGTGGCCATTGTCGGTCGTCGAAATACCCATGGGAAAATTGAGGTACTAGGGGTAGGCAAGGCCAAAAGTCTTGGAGTGCATAAGGGAATTGTGAACAACATTTCTCAAACGATTAGTTCAATTAAAACAGCGATTGAAGAAGCGCAAAAAAGTTCAGGTGTGGCCATCTCTAAAGTCACAGTGGGCATTGCAGGCAAACACATTCGCTCTTTGCAACACTCGGACTATATCATGCGAGAACATCCCGACCAATACATCACGGAGGAAGATATCGAGGTTCTTAAAGAGCAAGTGAAAAAGCTCGTGATGCTTCCGGGTGAAGAAATTATCCATGTTTTACCCCAAGAATATAAAGTGGATTCTGAGGGTGAAATTCAAGAGCCGATTGGAATGCACGGGAAACGACTAGAAGCTAATTTCCACGTGGTCGTAGGACAAATGGGAAGTATTCGCAATATCGCCCGATGCGTACGAGAGGCGGGCCTTGAAATGGAAGCCTTAACGCTCGAGCCACTTGCTTCGTCGGAAGCGGTGCTGACCAAAGAAGAAAAAGAAGCCGGTGTGGCTATTGTCGATATAGGAGGGGGTACCACGGACATTGCTATTTTCAAAGACAACATTATTCGTCATACCTGCGTAATTCCTTACGGAGGTGGAATCATTACAGACGATATTAAAGAAGGATGCTCAATTATTGAAAAGCATGCAGAGCAGCTGAAAGTGAAGTTTGGTTCTGCCGTTCCAGAAATGGAGAAGGATACCACCTTCGTCACAATTCCTGGATTGCACGGTAGAGCGGACAAAGAAATTTCTTTAAAGACACTCGCGCAAGTGATTAATGCTCGGGTAGAGGAAATTCTAGAAATGGTGAATACGGAACTAAAGGCCTACGGAGCGTTTGAACAGAAGAAAAAACTGATTGCAGGAATTGTTCTTACAGGTGGCGGATCCAACCTAAAGCACATTCGACAGCTTACCAATTACACGACAGGGTTTGATTCTCGTCTGGGGTGCGCAAACGAATACGTATCAAACGATAAGAATCAATTTTTGAAAGGTCCGGAATATGCGACGGCCATTGGACTCCTTATGGAGAGTTTGAAAATTAGAGACAAAAAGAATTTTACAGGAAAGGATTTAGACTCTGATCAGGAGATGGATACAAACGAAATACATCCAGACAGTCAATCACTTGAAGGAGAAGAATCTTTAGATGCAATCGAATTAGAGCAATCAAATGAGTCGGTGCAAAGTAAGCGCCGAGGACTTACGCTAGGGCAAAAGATCATGGAAAGCGTAAAGAAATTTTTTGAAGAAGTAGAATAACAAAAACAACAGATATGGAAAATTTAAGCACACAAGGATTTTCATTTGATTTACCGAAAGGAAATTCTTCTATCATAAAAGTAATTGGTGTCGGAGGGGGCGGAAACAATGCCTTAAAGCACATGTATGAAACAGGAATTCATGGGGTCGATTTTGTAATTTGCAACACAGATTCTCAAACTTTAGACAACAACCCTGTTGCGAACAAAGTACAATTAGGAATTTCAACAACAGAAGGACTTGGGGCAGGTGCAGATCCCGAAGTCGGAGAAAAATCTGCCATTGAGAGTATAGACGAAATTAAAGCTTCTTTAGGTCAAAATACCAAAATGGTATTTATTACCGCTGGAATGGGAGGTGGAACCGGGACGGGTGCCGCGCCTGTAATTGCAAAAGTAGCAAAAGAGATGGGCATTTTGACCATCGGAATCGTGACCGTACCGTTTAGTTTTGAAGGAAAGCGTCGTTTAGAACAAGCGGAAATCGGACTAGACAAATTGAGAAATAATGTGGATTCACTTATTGTGATCAACAACGATAAATTAAGACAGCAATTTGGAGATTTAGGCTTCAAGCAAGGTTTCGCGAAGGCCGATGAGGTCTTGACTAACGCTGCAAAAGGAATGGCGGAAGTTATCACGGGGTACTTTGATGTAAACATTGACTTTAGAGATGCGAAATCAGTCCTTCAAAATTCAGGTACAGCCTTAATGTCAACGGGTAGAGCTCAAGGGGACAACAAGGCAGAAGAAGCAGTGAAGATCGCCCTCGACTCACCTTTGCTTAATGACAATAAAATCACAGGAGCGAAAAATGTATTGCTACTGATTCGAAGTGGAGCGCAAGAAGTTACCATGGATGAAATCGGAGTAATTATGGATCACATTCAAAAAGAAGCAGGCCATACAGCCGATATTATTTTTGGAGTCGGAACGGATGAAGAATTAGGTGATTCTGTCAGTGTTCTTGTCATCGCGACGGGATTTGCGAAGGACAATAGAAAGTACGATGGACCAACAGAAACCATTAAAATTGCTTTGGATGATCCTCGAAGAGAAATGATTTCCAAGGAATCTCCGTTTAAAACGAAGGCAGAAAGAGACTCAGCTCCTGAGCCTACGAAAAAAAATCTTTTTCGATTAGACGATGAGGAGGATCCTGGCATTCAGTTTCGTGCAGTAACTCCAGGCAACAGACCTCAAAGTGCTGCCCCTATTCCTAAAATGGAAACAGAGGTTCAGATTGACACCTTTTCAGAAAACCCTTACGAATCCGAAGGATTTCAATTTGGGGATGAGTCAGAAGAATCAGAGCAAAGAGAATTAGATCTTTTTAGTTATAGTGGAATGGAGAATGATCTTGAACCGGAATCTTTCAGCTTTGAGGTTGAAGAACCGATTGAAAAGAAAGCGCCTGTTCAAGCGGAAAAGAAATCCTTCGAATTTGAGCCTGAAATAGAGGAAAAAGAAGAGATTGCTTTTCAAGTCGAATCCAAAGTACAGCCTGAAGAAAAACGAGAAGTCGAACCTGAGCAAAAGCAAACACAGCCTGCGAAAGAGCTAGAGGAGAAAAAAGTAGAAACGAGTTCAAGCGAAGAGTTTACTTTTATTGCGAAGCCAACCAATATGGAAAAGGTGAACGAAAGAAGAAATAAACTTAAAGAATTCAATTCTCGTTACCAAAACATTACGGAGAACGATGATTTTGAAACGATCCCAGCCTTTAGAAGAAAAAACATCTCCATTGGTGAGCAGAATGCTTCGGATCAAACGATCAGTACGTTTCTCTCCGAAAACGAAGGAAGGACTCAGCTAAAAGAAAACCGTTTTTTAAATAAAGACGTGGATTAAAAGGCAGGTTGTTTTTACCTTCTATAAATTTTAACCAAAAACAAAAACAATGAGTTTAGAACTTGTCATTAATGAGGCGATTAAAGCCGCAATGAAAGATAAAGATAAAGTTGCACTCGATTCTTTACGCGCAGTGAAAGCACAAATCATGCTTTTGAAAACCGAAGCAAAAGGAGCAGAGGTGAGTAGTGAGCAGGAAATTGCAATTCTTCAGCGAATGATTAAGCAACGTAAAGATTCGTTTGAGCAATTTACAGCACAAAACCGCAAGGATTTGGCTGAAGTAGAAGAAGCACAGATGAAAGTGATCGAAGCCTTTTTACCAGAGCAACTTTCTGAAGCAGATTTAGAAGTTGCCATCCGCGCTATTATTGTGGAAGTTGGGGCAGAATCTATAAAAGATCTAGGGAAAGTAATGGGCAAAGCCTCTACGGACCTAGCTGGGCAATCGGACGGGAAAAGTATTTCCCAGATGGCCAAAAAGTTACTTTCGTAGTAGCTGTACGCAGAAAGGCGTACCCATAAGTAGGATATTCAACCTTTGCATATCGATTTGATTTGAAGTCTCGGACCTTTGGTTCGAGGCTTTTTTGTTTGGACAATTTGTCCAGTTTGCAGAATTGGAATAGTTTTGATGACTTTTAGAGTAACAAAAACTAAATAATATTCTTTAACTTTGAATAGAATTTTTAATTATAAATAATATCGATATGTATCCAGAAGAATTAGTAATGCCGATGAAGGCTGAACTTACTGATAGAGGTTTTCAGGACCTTACAACAGCAGAGCAAGTAACTGAGGCCCTTAAGAAAGAAGGAACGACGCTTGTCATGGTGAACTCCGTATGTGGTTGTGCTGCAGGAGCAGCAAGGCCAGGGGTTGTAAACTCTCTTACAGGAGAGAAAAAACCAGATCAATTGGTGACTGTGTTTGCGGGATTTGATAATGACGCCGTGTCAGAAGCAAGAAGACATTTTGCGCCGTTTCCACCAAGTTCTCCAAGTGTTGCCCTTTTCAAAGACGGTGAACTTGTGCACATGTTAGAAAGACATCACATTGAAGGAAATCCTGCAGGAGCAATCGCTGCAAATCTTCAAGCAGCTTACGACGAGTACTGCTAGGAGATTAAATACCTAAGAAAAAAACGAAGCCGGCAAGATTAAATCTCGCCGGTTTTGTTTTGATCTAATTCGCCGAGTCTTTGCATTACGACGAGGGAAAATATTTTGCTTTTTTCAAGCCAGATTTGGTAAAAAGCTTTTGCATTCTGTGCCCACTCTTCCCTTGGCTCTGTCTTATTTTGAAGAAAGAAGAAGTGAGCCATCACTTCGAAATATCCAATCTGATGCGATTCAGGTTTGGTCTGTATTTCTGCCATTATCTCTTCGAAAGTTTTTTCACCTAGCTCCTTTTTTGAACATTTAAAGACATTTCGAATTTGGGTGTCCAGGGCTAGTTCTTCTTCTTGTGGAACTCCTTCGTTGTTTCCTAGGAGTAGCCTGGCGAGCGCTTCGCTCAACTGCTGAACCATTCGTAGTATGTAATCTTTATCGTGTATCATAATTTTTAACCAAAGAATAAATAAGCAAGAGAAATCGCCGTAAGGATTCCAACTAAGTCGGCAAGAAGCATCGCTCCCACCGTATAGCGTACATTGCGGATTCCGACGGCACCATAATAAACCGCAATTACGTAAAATGTGGTATCTGAACTGCCTTGTAAGACACCTGCAAGTCGGGAAGCAAAACTATCCGGACCAAAAGTAGTCATGGTATCTACCATCATTCCACGAGCTCCTGATCCCGAAAGAGGTTTGATCAGTGCTGTAGGAAGTCCGTCAATAAAGCGAGTATCTAAGGAAGCGTAGTTTGCGACCCATTTCATTCCATCGATGATAATTTCAAAGACACCCGAAGTTCGAAGCAAAGAAATGGCAATTAACATCCCTACGAGGTAAGGAATAATCTTAACACAGGTCCAGAATCCATCTTTTGCACCCTCAATAAACGCATCGAAGATGTCGATCTTTTTGTAAAGTCCTCCCAGCACGATAGCAAAGAAAATGAAGAGAATTAAACCGTTGCTTAAGACGGCACTAAATACACCTAATTCATCCTTGTTCAGCTGCACCAAGTACACCACCAAAAGAGCAATTAAGGCCGAAATTCCCCCCACGTACATTAAGATAATGGGTTGGAACATGTTTATTTTTTGCTTGATGGAAACGATGGTCATAGCTGCCAAAGTGGCTGCAAAAGTCGCAATTAGGCAAGGTAGAAATATATCCGTAGGGGTCGCGGATCCCATGGAAGCACGAATCGCAATGATGGACACAGGAATAAGCGTAAGCCCACTCGCATGCAAACATAAAAACATGATTTGCGCATTGCTTGCTTTTTCTTTGGAGGGATTTAGGGTCTGTAAACTTTCCATCGCTTTAAGACCAAAGGGGGTCGCTGCATTGTCTAGCCCAAGAAGGTTTGCACTGAAATTTAACATCATATGACCAAAGGAAGGGTGGTTTTTAGGGATTTCAGGGAATAGCTTCGAGAAGAAAGGCTGTATTAATCGGGAGAGTAGATTAATTCCTCCTGCTTTCTCCGCAATGCTCATGAAGCCCATGAACAGTGTCATAATCCCAATGAGTCCAATACAAATGGTGACGGCCGTCTCCGAGGTGCCAATTACACCGTCTGTCTCTTGAATTCGGTATACTTGTACTTCTTGCGATTGGCTGTCGACTTTGTACCCAATATGATCCTTTTCATAGTTCTCATTGGAGGACAATTGATTTTGAATCTCTGGACTAAGCTGCTGTAAGGGCATACTAGAGATTTGCACAGTGTCACCGCCTTGGCCCACCACCATATCATTGTAAATCGCTTTGTAATTGGGTGAAAAAAGGTATTTAACGCTAGCCACGAGGATGGCAACGATAATGAAGGCGGACCAGATTTTACTTAAAACCATTTAGTATAGATTTGGTTGTTTTTAAAAATACATTCCCTACCAAGCCCGTGGCGAGGTCAATAGAGACTCACTAGATATTCTTACAAGATCCTAGCAATAGGATAGTGGCGATAAGTCGCTTCAAAGTAAGGGGAGTGTTCATAAATCCAGTTAAGCTGCATGGCTGCGCTTTTTTTCATCTCTGGGTTGATCTGTTTTTCCAATTCAAATGCAGTTTTTAAGGCTTTGTCTTCTTTGAGAAGTTGCGCTGCCGTATCTTCAAATACATAATCTGAGAAATGCTCTTTGCGCATTAAGATTCCATCAAAGAAATTCCAATTAAAAAAGCTATCCACCGCTTCGGGCTCCAAGGTTTCAAGTAGATACTTTACGCCCGGTTGCTGTGTGGAGATCAAGAAATCGCCTTTTTGAAAACGAATTTGTTTTGTGCTCGCTTTCGTTTGGGTATTGTAGTGGTTGTAATGACCCTCGTACGGGTTTTTGGAGGTTTGATAGTCGCTTATTTCGTAAAGCTGCGCCACGAACGTACTGTCTTTGTCTAAGGGAGTCATTTGAATTTTATTGCGCTCCAAGTGCTCAATTACATTCCACTGAGATTTTGGAATTAGATAATACCTTGGAATTTGAATGTCCTTTGTAGATCGATAGGCATTATAGAATTTGATGTTTTTCGTAAATGGCTTTGTTCGGTCATAAAAAAGTCTAGGCATTCCCGAAACTTCACTTTTTATTTTGCGAGCTTCATATCCTTTAAACTCAATGGATTCCACTTTCGTAGGATCGATTTCCCATCCAATCGTGTAGGAGGATCCTGGCGTATATTGCTTCAGGTTCTGAAGCCTTTTTTCTTTAATCTTTTTGTAATGCTTTTCCGTATAATCGATATAGGAACGCATATTTTCATAAGTTACTTTTACGCGATCTGTGTAGGGTTTTAGCATGTGGGTTTCAGGCACGGTTCCAATGGTATTGAAGAGCGTTGTATAGCCAGTCGCGTAGCGAGGCGTATCCATAAATTGTTCATACCCCTGTTCAGGCGTTCCATTCCATACATTCACATAAGGTATGGGATCGATTCCCTTGGATCGAAGGTGATTTGCGATCTCACGGTTCATTTCTTGATGATAATAGGAACCTAGAACGGTCCCAAGACGCTCTTTATTCGTTGCAATGTAAGTAAGGGTGTATTGGTAATCTGCTCCGTTAGAAACGTGGTTGTCAATAAATACATCTGGATTTAATTCTTGGTAAATTTCCTGAAAACTTCGTGCGTTTTTACTGTCGGCTTTAATGAAGTCGCGGTTTAAGTCAAAGTTGCGAGCATTCCCACGAAATCCGTACTCTTCAGGACCGTTTTGGTTTGCTCTTGAGTAGGATCCCCGATTTAACATCCCTCCTATATTGTAGGATGCCACAAACGCTAACAATACATTTTTTGGTGCTTCAATTCGCCCTTCTGCGAGATCACGAAGTAGCATCATCGAAGCATCAATGCCGTCCGGTTCTCCCGGGTGAATCCCATTGTTTACCAAAAGGATTGCTTTTTTTGTAGATTTTTTTGGATTGAAGTTTCGGTCTTTACTGAAGAACAGAACTTCTAAAGGATAGCCACTGTCTGTTTTCCCATATTCTTTTTGAAGAATGGTGGAGTGATTTTTATCCAGTTTTTGGTAGAAATCACGCATTTCTTCATAAGTAGGGGACTGATTGCCATTGCCTTTTTCGAAGGGAGTAAGCTGGTTTTGCGCTACACACCAAGTACTCAGGACGCAAAGAAAGATTGAAAATTTCATAAAATGATAAGCCAATTTAGTAGAGTAAGTACGCTCGTTGAGGAAATTTACTTGGAAACGGTTTGTTCGTACGTAGGTCCGTAAAGTCCTGGAACGGGATGTCCAAGGGTGCGCAAATGGGCAACCATCTCCCCTCTATGGTGATAAAGGTGACTAAAGAGCATGCCACGAATCGTTCCAATTTTAGGGGACTCCGGGATTAACACGGTTTCACCATGGACCAATTTCCAAGGTTGAAGATAGGTCTGTTCATCCCAATTCTCAATGGCTAAGTTCGCTTTTGCTATTTGAGTATCTAGTGGTGAGCGTAGCTCGTCAATAGTAGCGTGGGTTCCCACGGGTTTTTCTATTTGAGAAATGTCAATGGAGTTCGAGTTGAAAACACCCTCGTACCAGCTGTAGATGCTAATGATATGAGAAGCAAGATCTCGCAGGGACCAAAGTTGAGGTTGTGCGCGATGCTCTAAGGCGCTTTCAGGCAGCGCGTTAAACAGTTCTTTGGTGCTATTGGCCTCATGCGAAAACTCACGAAGAAGGCCTGTTTTAAGGTTGTACATGGTATATTGCTAAAATTAAAGTGAAGTAAAGGTAAAAATTATTCACCAAGGTACACCAGTTCGTCCGTAGTTTCTTGCGTTAGCGAGGTAAGAACTTGCGCCGATTTTGTTTTTTCAAGCAATTTTTCAACGAAAAATCCAGTTTCAAAAAATTGTCGATGAATTCCCGGAAGCATTTGTTCAAACAAGTGGAGCCCCACATGATTGTTATGGAGATCCATTTTGGTTTCAAGCGGTTGGTTGGGGAAAAGATCCTCATGCATATCTGTAAATACCTTGGCATACTTGAGTGCCTTTTTACTAGAGGAAATCTTAGAGCAGTACATGGCAATAAGACACGTCCATAGGGCATGTCGAAATGCGTTGCCTACACCACTGGTTGAATTGGTTTTCGGGAAGAGTCGTTTTGTGATTGCAAACGTACGTAGCGTTGCATAGAATCCTAAAATGGAATAATGAGGGTAGCGAAGCCCAAGGCTAAACATGCGGACTAACTTCTTTAGGGAGAGACTTTTTATCGCACCGAATAAAATTATAATCGCACTTCTCATAAAATAAATCTCACCTGTGAAGGTGAGATTTTTGTATTAGTAGGTTGTTGAATTAAGCGTGTGTTAGCAAAGATAAGGTCTGTGCTATTTTGTTTTTTGCATCGTTTCGTTTCACGATGAAATCAACAAATCCCTTTTCTAGTAGAAACTCGGAGGTTTGGAATCCTTCTGGAAGGTCCTTTCCAATGGTTTCGCGGATGACACGAGGTCCAGCAAATCCAATTAGTGCTCCCGGTTCTGCCATAATGATGTCCGCAGTCATAGCGAACGAAGCTGTAATTCCTCCAAAAGTAGGGTCGCAAAGATAGGCGATATAAGGAAGTCCATGTTCTGAGAGTTGAGATAGTTTGGCTTGAACTTTAGCAAGCTGCATTAATGAAAATGCCGCTTCTTGCATTCTCGCACCTCCAGATTGGCAGATAATCATATAAGGCAATTTATGCTCTATACTGTAATCAATTGCCCGGCGAATCTTTTCTCCCATTGCAGATCCAAGTGAACCTCCGATAAAAGCAAAGTCCATACAGGAGATAACCATTTCTGAACCGTTTACCTTACCCACTGCATTGCGAATCGAATCTGTAAGTTTCGTTTTCGCTTTTACTTCTTTAAGACGGTCGGTGTAGGATTTTGTATCCTTAAAGTCAAGCATGTCCACACTTTCCACATCGGGATTCAATTCCTTGAATTTGTTGTGGTCAAAAAACATTTCAAAAAACTCTTCACTTCCTATTCGGACGTGAAATCCATCCTCAGGAGAAACATAGTTGTTTCTCTTCAATTCATCGTGTTCCACGATTTTACCAGACGGTGTTTTGTGCCAAAGACCTTTTGGAACGTCTTTTTTATCTTCGGTCGACGTTGTAATGTTTTTTGTTTTTCTCTTGAACCAGTCAAATGCCATGTTCGATAATATTTAATGCACAAAAGTAGTCAATAATTCTAAAATGACCTTACACCTTATTAGAATAAATACTTTGGTTTATTTTAATGTGTTTACGTTGTTTAGGTCTTCAAAAGCACGAACCAAACGTTTTGAGAACGTTTCTTCTCCTTTTCTTACCCAACCTCTTGGATCGTAGAATTTCTTATTCGGTTTGTCGGCTCCTTCTGGATTTCCGATTTGGGATCTTAAAAACTCTACATTGTCAACCATATAATCACGAATTCCTTCGGAATAAGCAAATTGAAGGTCCGTGTCAATATTCATTTTGATCACTCCGTAATCAATCGCTTCTCTAATTTCTTCTAAAGAAGATCCAGATCCACCATGGAATACGAAGTTTACTGGTTTTTTAGAGGTAGAAAATTTCTCCTCCACAAATTTTTGAGAGTTGTCAAGGATTTTTGGAGTTAATTTAACATTCCCAGGTTTGTATACTCCGTGTACATTCCCAAAGGCTGCAGCAACGGTAAAGTTATTAGAAATTGCTTTTAGTCTTTCATAAGCATAAGCAACTTCTTCAGGTTGGGTATAAAGTTTAGATGAATCTACTCCGGAATTGTCTACTCCGTCTTCTTCTCCGCCGGTTACGCCAAGTTCAATTTCCAAAGTCATATTCATTTTCGCCATTCTTTCGAAATACTTAGCAGAAATGTCAATGTTCTCCTCGATAGGCTCTTCCGATAAGTCTAACATGTGAGAAGAGTAGAGGGATTTCCCATATAATTTGTAGAACTCCTCGCTCGCTTCCAAGAGTCCGTCGATCCATGGAAGTAATTTCTTGGCACAGTGGTCTGTATGTAAGATTACGGTAGCACCGTAAGCTTCCGCTAACGTATGGATATGTTTTGCCCCAGCAATTCCACCAAGGATTGCTGCCTTTTGAGCGTCATTGCTTAGTCCTTTTCCAGCGTTGAAGGCAGCCCCTCCGTTGGAGAATTGAATAATTACAGGAGAGTTCAACTTTGCAGCGGTCTCCATCGTAGCGTTCACGTTGCTCGAACCAATTACGTTTACGGCCGGCAAAGCAAATCTATTTTCTTTCGCGTATTGAAAAATATCGGTAACCATCTGTCCGGTTGCGACTCCTGCAGGAAACTGTCTACTCATTTGTTGTAGTTTTAAGGTTGAAAAATGGAATAATTAATCTTGTAAAGTTAATAATTTTTGTTGGATCGTCGAATTAATTTCTTTTGTCTTTGCCCCACAGTAGCTTTTGACGAATCGTTTCGTAGAAACTTAAGTTGGTAGGTTGAACAAGTGAAATTTTAAAATCCGCTTTTCGTATGATTAGCTCCGTGTCTGTGTCAATATGTATTAATCGAGAATCTAGGGACAAAGAGTATTGGGGGACGCGACTTTCTACTTTAAGCCTAAACTGGGCATCGTCTTTGACAATAAGAGGCCTTACATTCAGGTTGTGTGGTGCGATGGGTGTGATAACGAAGTTGTCATTTTCGGGTGCTATGATAGGGCCTCCACAACTTAAAGAGTACGCAGTCGATCCAGTGGGTGTAGAAATGATTACTCCGTCACCCCAGAAAACATTTAGAAACTCATCGTCAATAAAGGAATCGATTGTAATCATCGAGGTGGTCTCCTTTCTGGAAATGACAATGTCGTTTAAGGCAAATGGGAAGAATTCATCCGAATTGGGACAAACCACCTCGATCACGGAACGCCTTGAAATTTTATAACTGCCTTTTAGAATCGCATCTAGTTCCTTAAATACTTCCTCTTTGGTAAAACTGGCTAAGAATCCGAGTCGACCCGTATTCACCCCGACAACCGGGATTTCCAAATCCTGCACAAATAGTAAGGAGCTTACAAGCGTACCGTCCCCTCCAAAGGTGAAAAACAAATCGACCTTTCGGTCACTAAGGTCTTCCTTGCTATGGAAAGTGTCGAAATCTTTTGAAAACTGCATGGCCTCGGCCATTCCATGATATAAAACGGTGCCCACTCCTCGTTTGTCTAATTCAGAAATGAACTTGCTTAAGTACAGGAACGTATCGAGATCATTTTTTTGTGTGTAAATAGCTGCTTTCATCGATTAAACCTCTAAGTATTTTTGGAAAAAGCCAAAACGATCTTTGATGAGTTTGTCTTTCTGATCATCGTATTGTTTATGAATCACGGTGTAGCCATAGCGCTCAAAGGTTTCATCAATCGAGCTAAGCGTATCGCTTTTGATTTTCATGGTGATTTGCACCCCGTCCTCGAGGATAGCACTTACATAAAGGCCGTAAAGTTTCGAATTGTTTCCTTCCACGATTGTGGTGATCTCGGAAAAGGAATAATGGACCGTATTGGTCTGTACAATGAGAATGGCTCCGCTTTCGGAAAACAGCGGGTATTTTGAAAATTCATTAAACAAGTCATCACTTGAAATGTACCCCAAATACTTCTCGTTTTTTCCAATTACAGGAACAATGTTTGAATTAAAGATATAAAAGAGCTTTACGGTGTCTAAGATGCTGCCGTCATCATAGATCGCAAATTTTTCGAAGTGGAGATCTAATGAAGCAATCTTACCCTCAGGGCTTTCTTCCAGAAAGCTTTGACTTAATGCACCCACATAAACACCCCGGTCTTTAATGAATATATGAGAATGACCAAATTCCCGGGCGATCTCGCAGGCAGATTCAATAGAATCGTTCTTTGTAAAAGCGGGATAGTCCTTGGAAATGTATTCTTTTATAAACATTAGGCTAATTTAGGAAAAATATAAAAAGGGACCGTATTTTCAGACGGGATTTTGAGGCTCGAAAATTTTTCTTGGTTTGCATTGTAAAAAAGAGTTATCTTTGCGGTCTTTCATTTTTACTTTTTATTAGATTTATTGAACCGCCCTGTCCGTAAGGATCTTGCGGTTTTTTTTTGTCTTGTTTTTTCAGGTTTCTGCTCTTTTCTTACAATTCAACGCTCGTTTTGGGAGCCCTGTTGAATTGTTATTGCAGTTTTTTGAAAAATTCCCAAAGGATAATTCCGCCACAAATCGAAACATTGAGAGAATGCTTGGTTCCATACTGAGGGATTTCTAAAAAATGATCGTAAAGGGAAAGCGATTCTTCGCTTAATCCATCGACTTCATTGCCTAAAACAACCGCGTAAGCCGTATTCTTCTTGATGGCAAAAGATTCCAAATTCTCACTGTGGGTTGTTTGTTCGATACCTATGCAGGTATAGCCTTTGCTTTTAAGGTCTTGCAATGCCTCAGAGATCGACGCAGCGTGTTCCCAGTCCACACTTTCAGTCGCCCCTAGAGCTGCTTTTTGTATTTCTCGATGCGGAGGTGTTGGGGTAATGCCACATAGAATAATTTTCTCGACAATAAATGCGTCCGCAGTTCGAAAAATAGATCCCACATTGTGCATGCTTCGTACATTGTCGAGCACCACGACCAAAGGAATTTTTTCTTTTTTCTTGAACGTCTCAACGTCAATTCGATTTAGCTCCTCTAGTTTGAGTTTTTTTGTGGATGACATTTTTGTATTTTTGACAAAATTAACAAAAACAACGGGTCCTAGCGACCGATGCATATAAAAAAACATGGCGAAGGAAAAGAAGCTCACCCCCTTAATGAGCCAATACAATGGGATCAAGGCGCGATACCCCGATGCTCTACTGCTTTTTAGGGTTGGTGATTTTTACGAAACCTTTGGAGAAGACGCGGTAAAAGCCTCTAAAATTTTAGGGATCGTTCTTACCAAGAGAAACAATGGCGATTCGCGAACCGAGCTTGCCGGCTTTCCTCATCACTCCATTGACACTTACCTTCCAAAATTGGTTCGAAGTGGACTTCGAGTGGCGATTTGTGACCAATTGGAGGACCCAAAATCGGTAAAAGGCATCGTTAAGAGAGGGGTGACGGAACTCGTGACACCGGGGGTTACGTTTAACGATCAAGTTTTGAACTCCAAGCGGAACAATTACCTTATGTCTATGCACCGAGTAAAAGACCAGTTTGGGTATGCACTTGTGGATATATCAACGGGTGAGTTCTTTATTGGAGAAGGGAAACTTGAGGAGCTAACCCATGTAGTAGATACATTCGATCCCAGCGAAATTATATTTCAAAGACTTAAGGAGCTTCCTGGCAATCTTTCGAGCAAGAATACATTTAAACTTGAGGACTGGGCATTTCAACTACCGTATGCTAGAGAAAAGTTAGCTTCCCATTTTAAAACCCAATCTCTTAAAGGGTATGGTGTAGACCATCTAGAGATGGGAATTGTCGCTGCTGGTGCGATTTTCGCGTACCTTGTGGAGGATACACATCATTCACTCTTATCGCACATAACTACGCTTCAGAGCATCCCGCAAAATCATTACTTGGTCCTTGATAATTTCACCCTTCGAAATTTGGAAGTCGTAAATCCAAGCCAAAGAGAGGGAAAAAGTCTGTTAGAAATTATTGACCATACCGTCACCCCGATGGGGGGTCGTTTATTAAGACGTCAAATTATTTTGCCGCTACTCGATTTAAAGGCAATTAATCGCCGACTCTCGTTAATTGAGTTTTTTAATGAGAAGGAAACCCTTAAGTTTGACATTCTAGACGATTTGAAAACCATTTCCGATTTAGACCGGCTTTTAGGAAAATTGGCTTCCGGAAAGATTCTACCTAAAGAATTAGGCAATCTAAGTCAAAGCTTAAAGTGCATAGAGCTCATCGATCAAAAACTCAGTGAATTTAAAGAAGCTAAGGATCTACTAAATCCTCTGCATAACCTTAGCGAATTAATCGAGTACCTAGATTCTCATCTCCATGAGGAATTGCCTGTGAGTCTTTCCAAGGGACATGTGATTAAGACGGGTGTCTCTAGTGAACTTGATCAACTTCGAGGCCTGCAAAGCAAAGGCAAAGGATTTCTGGATGAAATGTGCGCCCGTGAAATTGAAAGAACCGGAATCAGTTCCTTAAAAATTGATTTCAATAATGTTTTTGGCTATTACATTGAAGTGAGAAACATGCACAAAGACAAGGTGCCCAGCGAATGGGTTCGAAAGCAAACCTTGGTGAACGCAGAGCGGTTTATTACAGAAGAGTTAAAAGAGTATGAAACCCAGATTTTAGGGGCCCAAGATAAAATCTCTCAGTTAGAATTTGAACTTTATAGCGAAGTTTGTCAGCATGTCATGCAGTATATTATAGGGATTCAAGCCAACTCTCAAATCATTGCACGAATTGATGTGGGAATTGGACTTTCCGAGCTTGCGAGCGCTGAGAATTATACGCGACCGGTATTAAATGATTCGTTTTCGATTGATTTAAAGGAGGCGCGACATCCTATCATTGAAAAGGTCCTTCCACTGGGCGAAAAATACATTCCAAACGATTTGTATTTAGACAGGGAAACCCAGCAGATTATGATGGTAACCGGACCCAATATGGCCGGTAAATCTGCGATCCTTCGCCAAACAGCCCTGGTATGTTTGCTTGCACAAATTGGAAGTTTTGTTCCTGCGAAGCATGCAGAAATTGGAATACTAGACCGCATATTCACTCGCGTGGGAGCTTCAGATAATATTTCGGCCGGCGAATCTACGTTCATGGTTGAAATGAACGAGGCGGCTAGTATATTGAATAATAGGACCGAAAGGAGTCTGATTTTATTGGATGAAATCGGACGGGGAACCTCTACTTACGACGGGGTTTCAATCGCTTGGGCCATTGCTGAATTTCTTCATGAGGATAAAACAAAGGCCAAAACCCTTTTCGCTACGCACTATCATGAATTAAACGAGATGAGCAGTTCTTTTGCAAGAATTCAGAATTACCATGTTTCCATTCAGGAAAACAAAGGAAGTATTGTTTTCTTACGCAAGCTGCTTCGGGGAGGTAGTGAGCATAGTTTCGGGATTCATGTGGCCAAATTAGCAGGGATGCCCTCTCCTGTGATTCATCGCGCAAATGAAATTTTAAAAACACTTGAGAGCCGAAGAGCCACACCTGAAAAGAAAGGAAGGAAAGATCAAAAGGAAGATATGCAATTGTCGTTCTTCCAGTTGGACGATCCCGTTCTTGAAAACATTCGCGAAGAACTTACCAAGATTAACATTGATGAGTTAACTCCGATCGAAGCTCTAATGAAATTGAATTCGATTAAAAAAATGATTGGGAAGTAGAGGCTCTTTTTAGAGGTTGTTTAGCGCTTGGCTAATGAGCCAGCCTTCGCTCCAACAGGCCTGAAAATTAAACCCTCCTGTGATTGCATCAATGTTTAAGACTTCTCCCGCGATGTAAAGGCGGTCCTTCTTTTTTGAAGCCATCGTTTTAAAATCGATTTCTTTTAAATCCACACCGCCTGCGGAAACGAATTCATCTTTAAAAGTAGACTTGCCCTTCACCTGAAATTCACTTTCGCATAGGTTTTTCATAAGGGTATGAATTTGTGCGGTGGATAGATTGGCCAGCTGGTTTTCCTCTTTTATATGACAATAGTGAATCATGTGATTCCAGAAGCGATTGGTGACTTCAAAAAGCTTGCTTTGGGCAAGACTTTTTTTAGGATGCGCCTCTTTGTACTCCATGAACCGGGATTTCGCTTCCTCGAAAGAAAGGTTAATAAAGTTGACGACGATTTTGAAATCGTATTTTAAATCCGCGAGCTCTCTTGCATTCCATGCAGAGGCTTTAAGAATGCAGGGGCCAGAAAGTCCCCAATGGGTAATGAGCACTGGACCATTTTCTTCAGACTTTAGTTGAGGAAACCTAACTTCGGCCTGGGGAAAAGATGTGCCAGCGAGCCCTTCTAGTCTTGGGTCTTTAATGTTAAAGGTGAATAAGGACGGGACCTGCGGAACCAATTTATGATTCATCGATTCCAATAGTTTTAGTGATTTTGGTGAACTACCTGTCGCGAAAATAACATAATCGGCCTTAAATTCTCCTGCTGTACTTTGCACGCGGTAGAATCCGTCCTCATAATCAAGAGCTAGAACCGTGGTCTTGGTGCGGATTTCAAATCCTTTACCTTGGACCTCGTTTTTAAGACATTCTATAATAGATGAAGAAGAATTGGATATAGGAAACATTCTAGCGTCGTTTTCAATTTTGATTTCGACTCCTCTCTGAGAAAACCATTCCATGGTGTCTGCAGGCTGAAATTTGGAGAAAACACTTTGGAGCTCTTTTTTTCCTCTCGGATAGTACTCCACTAATTCTCTCGGATCGAATTCGGCATGCGATACGTTGCAGCGACCTCCCCCGGATATTTTTACCTTTTGTAATACTTCTTGATTTTGCTCCAGAATGGTCAGATGGTATTTGGAGGCATCAAGGTTAGCCGCTGAAAAAAATCCAGCTGCTCCTCCTCCAATTACGATCACGTGCTTTTTTTGCATGAGTACGATTAATTTTCAGCTGCAAAATTACAATTTTTCTAGCCGCTCATTTATGCGTAATTTTGAAGAATTAAATAGTATACTTATATGTCAACATACTTTTGTGATTTTAACGTGCGTTGGAGCGATATCGATGCCAACCGCCATTTGGCCAATTCGTCTTATATGCAGTATTGCGCACAGGCCCGGATGGCTTTTATGACTGAACGTAAGATGGGTTTAAAAGAATTAAACCGATGGGGCATTGGCCCTGTGATTCTAAACGAACAATTCTCCTTTTTTAAAGAAATTTACATGGGGCAGAAAGTGAAAGTTAGTTTGGAAATTGATGGAGTTTCAGAGGATGGAGGAATCTATCGGTTTTTGCACAAGTTTTATTTGGCGGATGGGACTCACTGTGCCAGTGCGGTAGCTCTGGGTGTATGGATTGATACAATGCTTAGAAAAAGCACCACACCTCCTTCTGATATTATGGAAGTGATGAATGAATTTAAATCAGAATCCACAAAAATCCTCACCAAAGACGATCTGAAGTCTCTCCCATTTCGTCCCGAAAACATAGATCCTTCACAGTTTAAATAAAGTATATCTCACAATTTAGAATTCAAGTTATAGCCTATGTTAGAAGAGAAAAATCCACAGCGCACACCGATTTCTGCTTTGGGAGAGTTTGGTTTAATTAAGCACCTCACAGACACAATCAGTTTAAAGAATGAGAGTTCAAAACGAGGCGTCGGAGACGATGCGGCCGTGATCGATCCTTTGAATCAGCAAGTACTGGTAAGTACCGACATGCTGATTGAAGGAGTTCACTTCAATTTGGGATATGTGCCTTTAAAGCATTTGGGGTATAAATCGGTGGTTGTAAATTTGAGTGATATTGCCGCAATGAATGCGACACCTACACAGATTGTGGTCGGCGTTGCGGTTTCCAATCGTTTTCCTGTGGAAGCATTGGAGGAGATTTACGAAGGTATTCGTCTCGCTTGTGAGCATTATAAGGTGGATTTAGTAGGGGGAGATACCACAAGTTCAACTTCCGGGCTAATTCTTAGTATCACAGCCATTGGGTTAAGCCCAGAGGATCAAATTGTGAAAAGAAGCGGGGCAAACGAAGGAGATTTACTTGTGGTAAGTGGTGATCTCGGAGGAGCCTACCTAGGTCTTCAAATTTTAGAGAGAGAACATTCTGTTTTCCTTGTCAATCCAAGCATGCAGCCTGAGATGCAAGGATATGAATACATTTTAGAGCGTCAACTAAAACCGGAAGCAAGAACGGATATAAAGGAAAAATTAGTTACTCTGGGTATTAAGCCGACTTCGATGATTGATGTGTCAGACGGACTGGCCTCCGAAATTTTGCATCTTTCCCAGCAATCTGGCGTGGGAATTAGACTTTACGAAGAGAAGATTCCTTTAGATCCAAACACGATTACGACGGCCGATGAGTTTAATCTTAATCCAGCCATGTGTGCCCTTAATGGAGGAGAAGACTATGAACTTCTTTTTACGATTGCCGCTACAGATTTCGATAAAATTCAAAACCATCCTGATTTTTCAATCATTGGACATGTTGTGGATGCGCCACAAGGAAATAAAATGGTACTTCGAGGAAGTAACGAATTGGCCGACTTGACGGCTCAAGGTTGGGATGCTTTTTTGAATGCGGAGGAATAAAGAGTCTACACCACTGCGGAATTATTCTGAGTTAGAAAATCCTTAAGCTCTACATTTGTTTTGTAAGGTTCGAGTTTAGGGATTTTGTATTGAGTGGAATCAAAGTAATGAAGGCTCCATTCTCCTAGATCGTATTCTAACCAAGAAAGATTTTCAATCCAATCCCCAGAATTAAGATAGCGGGTTTTTCCCATTTTCGTTTCCACAACCTTGTCGCAAGGCATGTGGATGTGACCGCAGATGACAAAATCGTACTGATTGTCAATCGCCAGTTCAATGGTTTTTTGTTCAAAATCGCCCACAAATTTGACCGCTTTTTTCACCGAATTCTTAATCTGTTTGGAAAGAGAGACTTTTTGTTTGCCCATCAATTTTAAAACCCAATTGATGGCTCGGTTGAGTAGGATGAGCCAATCGTACCCAATACCTCCTATTTTCGCAATTATCTTGGCACCCCCTTTCGTCGTATGATCGAAGATGTCTCCGTGGAAGATCCAATGCGTTTTCCCATGAATCTCAAGAAGGTACTTATTGGTCAGTTGTAGGTTTCCAAAGGAAATGTCGGCGTATTTTCTTAGGAATTCATCGTGATTTCCTGTAATGTAAATCACTTTGGTTCCTCGCTGCATCATCTTGAACAGTTCAGAAATGACGGCCATATGCGACGTTGGAAAATAGCGCTTGGAGAAGGCCCAACCGTCTATAATGTCTCCATTCAAAATGAGTAATTTGGGATGGATACTTTTCAAATAAGCTAAAAATTCCTTGGCATGACACCCGTAGGTTCCAAGATGAAGATCTGAGACGATAGCAATTTCAATTTCTCTTCGGTCCGCCATAATGCGTTTTTCCCAAAGATAAAGGGTAGATATGAATTGCGTATGAACTTAAAATTAAATTTAAACTCCCCTTAATTCAAGTGAAAGTAAGGGGAGTATGGACTCAATTTATTTCTCTGCTTGAGCGATGTTAATAATAACCTTAATTGCTTTTTGCATCGTTTCTATTGCCACGTATTCATAGGGTCCGTGGAAATTCATTCCTCCCGCAAAGATATTTGGGCAAGGAAGTCCCATGTAGGAAAGTTGTGCTCCGTCAGTACCTCCGCGGATGGCTTTAATTTTGGGTTCAACACCTGAGGCTTTCATAGCCTCAGCTGCAATATCGACAATGTGCATCTTGCCTTCAAATTGTTGTTTCATGTTTCGATACTGCTCCGTGATTTCGACCTGCGCAGTGTCGTCTCCATGCTTTGCATTGAACTCCTTCACGATGGATACAAGTAGGGATTTTCTCTGTTCAAATTTTTCACTGTCATGGTCACGGATAATGTATTGAAGTTTAGCTTCGGAGATGTCCGCTGTGATTTCCATAAGATGGAAAAATCCCTCATACCCCCTTGTCGTTCCAGGGGTTTGATCTGCAGGAAGTAGCGCTGCAAACTCACTGGCCAGCAAAGCAGCATTCACCATCTTTCCATAGGCATATCCAGGGTGGACACTAAGTCCGTGGATCTTCACAACCGCTCCTGCAGCATTGAAGTTTTCATATTCAAGTTCTCCCGCTTCACTTCCGTCCATGGTGTAGGCCCATTTTGCTCCAAACTTTTCGACATCAAATTTATGAGCCCCTCTACCAATTTCTTCATCAGGAGTAAATCCAATGGCTATTTTTCCGTGTTTGATTTCGGGATGTGCTAACAGGTATTCAGCTGCAGTCACGATTTCCGCTACACCTGCTTTGTCGTCCGCCCCTAAAAGAGAGGTTCCGTCCGTAGTAATTAAGGTTTGACCTACATAGTTTTTCAAGCTCTCAAAGCGGTTAGGAGACAAAGTAAATCCTGTTTTCTCATTTAAAATAAGATCTTTTCCGTCGTAATTTTCCCAAATTTGAGGATTGACGTTCTCTCCATTAAAGTCGGGTGAAGTATCGTAGTGCGCAATAAATCCGATTGTCGGATCACTGTCATTTTCTTTATTGGAAGGCAGGGTGGCATAAATATACCCCTGTCCGTCTAGTTCTACATCGCTAAGTCCTAGTTCTTGAAGCTCTTGAAATATGTATTTTGCAATGGTCCACTGCTGAGGAGTTGAAGGACAAGATTCACTTTCAGGGTCACTGGTGGAGTATATTCTCACGTAATTCAGAAAACGGTCTTGAAGTTTAGACTTCCACTCAGGTGTAAAATTTATCGGTTGCATGCTTTAATAGAATATGTAATTGTAATTAAACAAAGGTAATAAATTAGCCCTAAACTCTTGCAAGGAGGTTTATGCCCCGTTTGGAGTTCGGTGATTTTTTGAGAGTAGATTTTGGACTTTGGTCAAAATGTTTATCTTTACGTAAACGCAAATACAAACACATGTTTCTTACTGAATGTCCAAGAGATGCCATGCAAGGATGGGGTGAATTTATTCCCACTGACACTAAAATTGACTACATAAATGAACTTATGAGTGTAGGTTTTGATGTTTTAGATTGCGCAAGCTTTGTATCCCCAAAGGCAATTCCCCAAATGGCGGACAGTGGAGAAGTAGTTGACCGAATAGACAAATCCAATTCGAAGACAAAACTTTCTGTGATTGTCGCGAATATACGCGGGTCTGAAAAAGCACTAAGCCATTCCAATGTCGATATTTTAGGCTTCCCTTTCTCTATTTCGGAAACTTTTCAATTCCGAAACACAAACAAGAATCAAGAAGAAGCCTTTCGACAAATTGGAGAGATTTTTAAAATGGCAAATGCAGAAGGCAAAGAATTGAATTTGTACTTTTCGATGGCCTTTGGAAACCCTTATGGGGAAAAATGGAGATGGGAGGATGTGGATTATTGGGCCAAACGTTTTATTGAGTTAGGCATCACGAACATCCAACTCTCCGATACAACTGGAGTGGCTACAGTCGAGACCATAGATTTGTTATTCGACAAAATTCCAAGTTTAAATCCGGAGATTAATTTTGGTGCGCATTTTCACAATCGCTACGAGGACTCTTACGAAAAAATTAAAGCAGCCTACGATCGGGGTTGCTTGCGTTTTGACACTGCTATTAAAGGAATTGGAGGATGCCCAATGGCCAAAGACGATTTAGTCGGTAATCTTCCAACGGAGCAATTGATTAATTTTCTGCACAATAAAAATATTCCCCACGGTCTTAATTTACTGAATTTTGAAAGTGCCTATAACCGGGCAAAAGACGTGTTCCATTTTTAATACTTTAATGCAATGAAGAACACTACATTAATTTCAGCAAAGGAGTTGAAGGATAGGCTTTCTGATCCCTCACTTGTCTTATGGGACGCAAGAACAGGAGCGGGAGCCAAGGAGGAGTATTTGACAAGCCACCTAAGCGGAGCATTGTTTGTAGATTTAAATACAGATTTAAGTGCTGTAACGCAAGACCCTACAAAAGGGGGACGACATCCGCTTCCGCAAATTTCTGTGTTTTTAGAGACGGTGAGTCAGCTCGGAATAGGACGTGACTCATTTGTCGTGATTTATGACACTAGTTTTGGCGCAAATGCGGCCGCAAGAGCTTGGTGGATGTTAAAAGCGATTGGCCTCGATGAGGTCTACGTACTAGACGGTGGATTTGCAGCAGGAGCATCTAAGGGAATCCCTCTGGGTTCAGGACCTCAGCAAGCAAAGCCTGCCGAAAGAATAGCGGCCACAGTATGGGGTCTTCCTGTTGTATCCCTTCTTGAGGTGAAAAAAGCAATAGATCAAAAAGAGCGAGTGGTAATTGACGTGAGAGAAGAGAGCCGTTTCCAAGGAGATTTTGAACCCATTGACCTAGTCGCAGGCCATATTCCAGGAGCCTTGAATGTTCCCTTTTCTGAAAATTTAGATGAGCACGGACTGTTTTTAGACAAAGAAATTTTAAGATCAAAATACGAATCAATTCTTGAGAAAGAGGAGAGTCATTCCCCTATTGTACATTGTGGTTCTGGTGTCACGGCCTGTCATACCATTTTGGCAATGAGTTATGCAGGACTTGAAGTCCCTACGCTCTATGTGGGATCATGGAGTGAGTGGAGTCGAAGCAGCGAGCCGCTTGCTACGCGTTAAAAAAACAAAAAAGAGGATGCTAAATCCTCTTTTTTTGTATGATTTTTTGCCTATATCTAGGCTAACGATTAGAATAAGATGCCAAGCTCGAATTTTGCTTCCTCGCTCATCATGTCTTTGTTCCATGCCGGTTCAAATGTCAAATCTAAATCTACATTTTTCACGCCAGGAACTCCTGCGACTTTTTCCTTCACTTCTTGGGGTAGGGATTCGGCAACTGGACAGTTCGGAGTGGTTAAAGTCATGATGACTTTCACTTCCCCTTCTTCTGAAATTTGGACATCATAAATAAGCCCTAATTCGTATATATCGACCGGAATCTCAGGATCGTAAACCGTCTTTAATGTTAAAATAATCTTTTCGCCTATACTAGCGACTTGTTCGTCTGTTAAACTCATTTAATTCTCTTAATAACGTTCTAAAATAGGTTCTTGCCTAAGTCGGCAAAATACGTTTGCCAAAGTTAAGACATCTTTTTCACAATATTTAATTATTCTAATTAAATCTTTGTCTATATGAAAGATAGACGAAACCATGGACCCGTCAATGTCGTCTTTTGGCGTGGGAAGACCTAATACATGAGAAAGAAGTTCTAAGGAAACGAAACTACGGTATTCTCCGAATTTCCAAAGTTCGAGCGTGTCTAGATGGGGGATTTCCCAAGGTTTTTTTCCAAAATTTTGGAACGCTTGGGGTGGCTGCATTCCATTGATTAGATAGCGCCGAGAAATCCATGGAAAATCAAATTCTTTTCCGTTGTGAGCGCAGAGAATTGTCCCACGCATGCCAGCGTGGTTAAAAAGTTCGCCGAATTCTTGAAGAAGGATGAGTTCGTCATTGTCAGCATAGCTTTTAATTTTCAAGCGGCCTGATTTTTCGACCATACCCACAGAGATACAGACAATTTTTCCAAACTCTGCGAAAATACCGGCCCGTTCAAAGTAGACTTCCGAGGAATCCTGACCTTCCAGAAGTTGGGATTTTGCTTTTTTGTTCCATAGGTACTTTTCTGTATCGGAAAGTTCTTCCCATTTTGGCTTTTGTGAGACAGTTTCTATGTCTAAAAATAGGATCTTTTCAATGGGAATTTGTTTTATCATAGGATGGGACTTTAGATACTAATGTAAAGTTAAGTTAACACTTTTACACTTCACGGCAAAGAAAAATATACTAACTTCGTTAATCAAAGAAGATAAAATTCTTACAATTTGTAAGTAGGTATTTGAAAAGCAGGGTAGGAATAATTCGTGAATGGCAGGTTCAAGAAACCTAAAAAGAATACTTTTTCTAAGCACAAAAACATATAAATAACATAGTATGGAAACAAACACAACGTCCTCAGGCTTCCAGGGTACAGATCGTTTGCTTTTTGGGATGATTCTTGGGGTGCTTGCTTTCTGGCTCTTCGCACAGACTACATTGAATATCAATGTGGAAATGGCGAAAGATCTTGGAATTCAGCAAAACACGATGAACATTGCCGTCTCAATTACCTCTTTATTTTCAGGAATTTTTATCGTGGTCATGGGAGGACTTGCAGACCGTGTGGGTAGAGTGAAAATGGTTCAGATAGGATTTATTCTAAGCATGCTGGGGTCCGCTCTCATTGCAATTACGCCGATAGGACCTTCTAGTTCTTATGTATTAATCAGCGGGAGGATTTTGCAAGGACTCTCCGGAGCTTGTTTAATGCCTGCCAGTCTTGCACTAGTGAAAGCTTATTGGCAAGGTCCTGCACGACAAAGAGCCATTAGTCTTTGGTCGATTGGTTCATGGGGAGGTTCAGGTTTTTGTGCTTTATTTGGCGGACTTGTGGCCTCTAATTTAGGATGGCGCTATATCTTTTGGAGTACCGTTATCATCTCCATCATTGGATTCTTAATGGTGAGAGGAACTCCGGAGAGCAAAACAGAAACGAACGGCTCCTATAAATTTGATTTCCTGGGCGTGGTCACTTTTATGATCGCGATTATAGCCTTTCAATTCTTCATATCGAATGGAAGTGATTGGGGCTGGATGAGTCCAAAGTCCTTAGGGCTACTTGGAGTATTTGTTCTTTTCGGTGTTGTGTTTTTCCGAGTTGAAATTAAGAATTCTTTAGCGTTCGTGGATTTTAAATTGTTTAAAAACCTTACGTATACAGGGGCAACAATTTCTAATTTTCTTTTAAATGCGTGCGCCGGAATTTTGATTATTTCCCTATCCCTCGTTCAATTGGGAGCAGGTTTAAGTTCTCAAGAGTCAGGTGTTTTAACCTTAGGATACGCAATCGCCATTGTCGCCTTTATCCGAGTCGGAGAAAAGTTGCTCCAACGTTTTGGAGCAAGAAAACCGATGCTTTGGGGAGCAAGTATTGTAGGGTTTTCCATTTTACTTCTGATGTTGACCTTTGTCATGACGGATACCTATAAAATTTTAGCCGTTGTAGCCTTCTCACTTTTCGGGGTGGGTCTTGCCTTTTATGCCACGCCTTCGACGGATGCGGCACTTTCCAATTTGCCTGATGATCAGGCAGGCGCAGGCTCGGGAATTTATAAAATGGCTTCTTCGTTAGGAGCGGCTATTGGAGTGGCGATTTCTGCAAGTGTGTTTACGGCACTTAGCGGGAATGAGGGCCCGATTGAATGGGTGAACAACTTGGTCGTTTTTCAGGGACGACAAGATAATTTAGCAATTCGCCAAGGCGCTAGTATCGCCTTAGGCGTAAATTTCATTATGGCAATTCTTGCCATAATTAGCATTCTGGTCACAATACCAAAAGGTAAAAAACAAATTGAATAGTATGGACACAATTGAAATTTTAAAAAGCAGACAGGCAGAGTTAAACCAGTGGATGGAAACCATGCACAAGTCGCCTGAGCTGTCCATGGTAGAAGAAAACACAGCGGATTTTATTGCAGAGAAATTGGAACAGTTTGAAGGGTATACGGTCACCAAGGGGATAGGGAAATACGGAATCGTGGCTTCTTTGAAAGTTGGAGATTCAAATAAATCCATAGGCTTACGAGCAGACTTTGATGCGCTTCCTATCCAGGAAGATAACAATCTCCCTTACAAAAGTCAGTTCGAAGGGAAGTCCCATTTGTGTGGGCATGATGGACACACCTCTATGCTTCTTGGAGCGGCAAAATACCTAGCTGAAACGAAGAATTTTAACGGAACGATCCATTTAATTTTTCAGCCGGGTGAAGAAACCATGGAGGGAGGAGTCGCAATGATCGAAGATGGGCTCTTTGAAAAATTTCCTATGGATGCTGTTTTTGGAATGCATAATATGCCGGGGCTAAAAGAAGGGACCTTTCATTTTGCAGATGGCGAGTTTATGGCTGCAGTTGACAATTGGGAGATCATCTTAGAGGGCAAAGGAGGACACGGTTCCATGCCTGAAAAAGCAATTGATCCTGTAGTGGCAGGAAGCGCCCTAGTAATGGCATTGCAAACGATTGTAAGTCGAAATATGAGTCCATGGAATAGCGCGGTGGTGACCATAGGAGCTTTCAATTCAGGAAATGCAGGAAATGTAATTCCGCAAACCGCTTCGTTAAAGATTTGTACGAGAACGATGCGCTCTGAGGATCGAGAAATGGTTTTAGCTAAGATTAAGTCCATCACGAAAGCGCAGGCAGAAAGTTTTGGAGTGACTTATGAAATCAAAGAAGGAGTGCCCGGTGCAGTGCTCGTGAATACACCAGAAGAAACAGCGTTTGCTAAAGGAGTTGCAGAAAAGTATTTTGGCAATGAACGTGTGGAATATCCTTCCCCGCCGTATATGGGAAGTGAAGATTTCGCTTTTATGCTACAAAAGAAAAAGGGAAATTATTGCATGGTGGGCAATGGAGAAGGCTTTATGGTACATCATCCAAAATACCAGTTTAATCAAAGTATTTTACCAGTTGGCGCGAGCTATTGGATCCACCTCGTGGAAGAGTATCTAAAATAGATAAAGAATCACATTCCTTTCTAACTAGGCAATTTCAGAGACTCAAGTAGCGCCTGAACTTGCCTTTTTTGTTTTTCATATCGAATTTGGAGTGCAGATCCTTCTCCCATCCTGTTGTAGTAAATAAGGGCTTTTTCGGCAAATTGAATGCGGTTAAAATCAGGAGCATCAGGGATCAAAGGAAAGTGGGGATGGAATAGCATTTCGTAGTAGGCTTGCCATTCGCGTTCATTTTTATCCTCCACTGGATTTTCGCGGTCCTTTTGACGAACATGGAGCATCTCATGTGCAATCATATTGAGGATAAGGGAAAGATCGAAATGCAAAATATTTTGAGGCAAATACACCGTTTGCTTTCCTCCTATGGGGCCTTCGGCTGTGAGAAGAAGACTGTTTGGTGAGATTTCGCTTCGGAGCTCAAACCCATGAATGTTGCTGTGGCTTAATCCATAGGTTTCCACGAGGTATTCCACAGCCTCTTTTACTTTCTGCTCTTTTGAATAGGAAAGGATATTTTCTTTAATTGCCTTGTGATCCATGGTGTAAAATAACGAAAAATCTGCCGTCCAAAAGGCGGCAGATCTAAAAAATCATTTATGAAAAAAATTAAAACTCAATTTGAACTTCTAGTTTTTCGGCTAAAAGTTTTGAGATTTTGGTTTTTAGAGGTTCGATGTCGATGTTTTCCATCGCATCATTTGCAAAGGCATATAATAAAAGGGCCCGCGCTTCTTTGACAGAAATCCCGCGCTGTCTTAAATAGAACAGTGCATCTTTGTCTAACTGACCTACGGTACAGCCGTGGGAGCATTTTACATCGTCTGCAAAAATCTCTAATTGTGGCTTCGTGTCAATACTTGCTCCTTCAGAGAGTAAAATATTGTTATTCTGCTGGTAGGCATTGGTTTTTTGTGCGATTTTATCCACAAAAACCTTTCCATTAAAGACCCCGTGAGAACGATCGTTGTAGATTCCCTTGTAGTTTTGATAACTCTCACAGTTAGGCTGGTTGTGGTGTACCGCCGTGTGGTGATCTACAAGTTGGTCGTCTCCAATAAGGGTAATTCCGTTCATGAACGAATTAATATTAGAACCGTTTTGAATGAAATCCAAATTGTTTCTAATGATTTTCCCTCCGAAAGAGAATGTGTTTACTGTGGTGAGACTGTCACTTTCTTGTTGGGCAAACGTGTGGTCAATTAAATAGGAAGTAGCAGAGTCGTTTTGAACTTTGTGCCAATCCGCTTTTGCATTGGAGTAGGTGAAAATTTCCGTAACCGAATTGGTTAGGACGCTATGAGAGTCAAAGTTGTGATGACTTTCAATGACTTCGATTTCAGCACCTTGATCCACGATCAGTAGGTTTCTTGTGTTATAGAAAGTATGGGTAGGTTGATTGTCGGATAGATAGAATACGTGGATTGGTTTTTCAATCACGACGTTTTTCTGTACTTTCATGAAGAATCCATTGCGGAAATAAGCCATGTTCAAATTGGTAAACGCCAATTCTGGATTTGCAACTTTGCCAAAGTATTTCTCAAAAACTTCTTTGTAGTTCGCATCGTTTAAGGCGTGCTTAAAGGACATGAATTCCACATTTTCAATGGAGACTTTGGATAGTTCTTTATGCAACTTCCCGTTAATGAACACGATCCAGTCAAAGTTTTCTTCTCCTAGATGCAGTTCGCTTAATTGCTGCTCGGTGATATGATGTTCTTCCACAGGGAACATCGAGTACTCTTTTTCTGTAATTTCCTTTAGGTTCGTGTATTTATATTCCTCGTCTTTCTTAGTCGGAAAGCCTAGATCAAGGAATTTCGCAAGAGCCTCCTTTCTAGGTTCATCTAGAAAACGGTGCTCAAGAGTTTGTAGAAATTCAGGGTGGTTATTTTGAATTGATTCTAATAGTGGCATTCTTATATTTAGGTTTTACTGCCCCACGGGGCAAAAAATAAGTCGAGAGGTTGGCCTCCCAGGTTAAGATCTTAGTTTAGCAGCCAATCATAGCCTTTGTCTTCAAGTTCTAAGGCAAGAGATTTGTCACCCGTTTTGATGATTTTCCCATCGGCTAGAACATGAACAAAGTCAGGTTGGATATAATCTAAAAGTCTTTGGTAGTGCGTGATTAATAAAACTGCATTTCCCTCGTTTTTAAATGAATTTACCCCGTCTGCAACGATTCGCAAGGCATCGATATCGAGTCCCGAATCCGTTTCGTCCAGAATCGCAAGTTTGGGATTCAACATTAGCATTTGGAAAATTTCATTTCTTTTCTTTTCTCCACCTGAGAATCCGTCGTTTAACGAACGGCCTAAGAAATCTTTGCGAATATTTAGTTTTTCCGAGTTTTCTCTCACAAGAGCAAGGAGTTCTTTTGCAGGTAGATCCTCTAAACCATGCGCTTTACGAGTCTCGTTTAACGCAGCTTTGATAAAGTTTGTTACCGTCACACCAGGTATTTCCACCGGGTATTGGAAGGACATGAAAATTCCTTTGTGTGCCCGGTCTTCCGGTGCGTCCTCTAGAATACTGCTGTTTTCAAATTGGATATCTCCCTGCGTAACTTCGTAATCCTCTTTTCCTGCAATGACAGAAGAAAGAGTTGATTTTCCTGCTCCGTTAGGTCCCATGATTGCATGGACTTCTCCCGGTTTGATCTCTAGGTTGATTCCTTTTAGTATTTCAATGCCTTCCTCTTTAATCTCGGCATGTAGGTTGTTAATTTTAAGCATAATCTAATTTGCGTATTTGTGATGCCAATCGTGATGGCAGACTTTAAATTTAGGTTTTTAATCTGGGGATATTATCCTACAGATCCTTCTAGTGATATTTCAAGTAATTTTTGAGCTTCAATTGCAAATTCCATGGGAAGCTTGTTTAGTACTTCCTTACTGAATCCATTGACAATAAGTGCGATGGCCTTTTCTGTGTTGATTCCTCTTTGGTTGCAATAGAAAATCTGATCCTCTCCGATTTTGGAAGTGGTGGCCTCATGCTCAAGTTGCGCAGTTGGGTTTTTTATTTCAATATATGGGAAAGTGTGCGCGCCGCACTCATTGCCCATTAAGAGTGAATCACACTGTGAGAAGTTCCTCGCTCCTTTTGCGCTTGGCATCACCTTCACTAGTCCACGGTATGAGTTGTTCGATTTTCCAGCAGAAATCCCTTTGGAAATAATCGTGGATCTTGTGTTTTTACCTATGTGGATCATTTTGGTCCCAGTATCGGCATATTGATGATTGTTGGTCACAGCAATCGAGTAGAATTCTCCAATGGAGTTGTCTCCTTTAAGAATGCAGCTTGGGTATTTCCAAGTCACGGCAGATCCAGTTTCTACTTGGGTCCAAGAAATTTTTGCATTCTTTTCGCAAAGTCCACGTTTGGTTACAAAATTGTAAACCCCTCCTTTTCCTTGGTCGTCTCCTGGATACCAGTTTTGGACTGTGGAATATTTAATTTCGGCACCGTCCATTGCAATTAGCTCTACTACGGCAGCGTGCAATTGGTTTTCATCTCTCGATGGTGCAGTACATCCTTCCAGGTAAGATACATAGCTTCCTTCGTCTGCGATGACCAAAGTTCTTTCGAATTGGCCTGTTCCCGCTTGGTTAATTCTAAAGTAAGTAGAAAGTTCCATAGGGCATTTCACCCCTTTTGGAATGTAACAGAAACTACCGTCCGAAAATACAGCGGAGTTTAGGGCAGAATAGAAATTATCTCCTCTCGGAACTACTTTGCCTAGGTATTTTTTGACCAGTTCCGGATGTTCTCTGATGGCTTCCGAAATAGAGCAGAAAATAATCCCTTTTTCTTTTAGTGTCTTTTGAAAGGTGGTCTTTACAGATACGGAATCAATTACGATGTCCACAGCCACACCGGAAAGCCTTTTTTGCTCCTCGATGTTAATCCCTAGTTTTTCAAAGGTTTTCAGTAGTTCTGGATCTACTTCGTCAAGACTTTCTAATTCTGGCTTTTTCTTGGGCGCTGAATAGTATTTAATAGCTTGGAAGTCTGGAGATTCATGTTTGATGTTGGCCCAAGTAGGCTCAGTCATCTTAAGCCAAACTCGGTATGCGTCTAAACGCCATTCCGTCATCCAGCTTGGTTCTTCTTTCTTTTCCGAGATTAATCGAACAATGTCTTCATTCAGTCCGGTCGGGAAATCTTCATATTCAATGTCCGTATAAAAGCCCGCTTCGTACTCTTTGGTTTTGAGATCTTCTCTAAGATCGTCTTCTGTATATTTAGTCATAAGATTTACAATAGGTTATTCTTTAAAACGATTTGTTTTATAGAATTAGAGGCTGCACTTGGAGCCCTTTGCTTGCTATAAGCTAAAACTTTCTCCACAACCACAAGTTCTCGAGGCATTCGGATTGTTGAATACGAATCCTTTTCCATTGAGGCCACCTGAATACTCAAGTACGGTTCCCGCTAGGTAGAGGATAGATTTCTTATCAATGATTATTTTGATGCCGTTGTCTTCAAAAACCTGATCTAATTCTTCTTTCGAATGGTCGAATTTCAGGACATATTCAAGTCCTGAGCATCCCCCACTTTTCACGCCTACACGAATGTAGTCTACTAGTGCATCGAACCCATCATCGCTCATGAGTTGGATGGCTTTCTGTTTTGCTTGATCGCTTACTTTGATCATTGTTTTTATTTAGAATGATTTTAGATTACAAAAATACGAACTATTACATGGATTATCAAATTTAACTCCTTATTTTACCTATCATTCCCATTGACAGAGACTTTAAGAGGACTATTTTATCCTTTTTTAAGATATTGAAAAGCTTGAAGATTGGCCATGGATGGGATGTTCAAAAAGAAATGTGTTTTTTCAAGGGAGATTTTTTAACTTTTCTTAAAAATTCATATCCAACTTTAAATAATTTGAAATGCGAAAATTAATGCTTTCCTTACTTGTCACAGTAAGTTTTTTAGGCAGTGCGCAATCGATGCGATTTGTCTACGAGGCAAGGATGGTTCCTAATCTAGAAAAACCTGACCAAGTGGTGGTTGAAAACGTACTTCTCGATGTAGGGGAGGGTCAATCGGTATTTCAGTCAGAAAATTCGGTAAAGCGAGATTCTTTGATCCAGCGTGTGCGAGTGACTGGGACCATGGAAGCCTCTCAGTTCAGAGATCTAAACTCGAAAATAAACTACGTAGTAAAGAAAAATTTAAAAGATCAAGTTACCACCTACCAAGAACGAATTGGTCGTGATCAATACGCTTACCAGGAGGATCGTAAAATGGCTTGGGAAATCCAGGACGAAACGACTAAAGTGGGCGACTACTCTGCGCAAAAAGCAACCGTAGATTTTGGGGGAAGAAAATGGACCGCTTGGTTTACTACGGAAATCCCTTTTGCAGATGGACCTTATAAGTTTTCAGGTCTTCCAGGACTGATTGTAAAAGTAGAGGATGAATCGGGTGAGTATAGCTTTGATTTAAAAGAAAGCAAAGCTCTAAACGTGAGCGCAGCGAATAGCGCGGACACCAGTGGGTTTGGCAGAGGACGTCTAATCAACTTAAAGCGTTCTGATTTTGAAAAGCAAAAAGCAAGATTCCGCAAGGATCCTGTTGCTTTTATGGCCGCAGCTTCTGGACCCGGTCGAGGTCAAGGGAGAGGAGGGATGGATCCTAGCCGACAAAAGGAAATCCAAAATAGATTGCTTACCGAGATAAAGGATTCAAGCAACGGAATTGAAAAATAGATTTTAAGAAATTGAACGAAATAGAAAAGCCGCTTCATGAAAATGAAGCGGCTTTCTTGTGTCTCTTAAGAGATTTTTATTATTCTGCAGATTCACTTGCGGGTGCGTCAGTTGCACCTTCCGTTGTTTCTTCTTCTTCATCATCGTCTTGAGCAGCACCACCTTTAAGAGCAGTTCTGGACATTTTAACAGCCACAACAACTGCGTTGTCTGGATGCATAAAAGTGAAGTTAGAAGTTTTGATGTCACCTACATAAAGTTTGTTACCAATTTTAAGTGGAGTTACATCAACTACGATTTCGTCTGGTAGGTTTGCAGGTAGAGCCTTGATTTTCAGTTTTCTGAAAGATTGTCTTAGCGCACCCCCAGCAACAACCCCTTTAGAACGACCTGTTAATCTTACAGGTACTTCCATGATTACCGGTTTGTCGTCGGATAATCTGTAGAAGTCTACGTGTAAAATTTTGTCAGTAATTGGGTGAAACTGAATGTCCTGAAGAACTGCAGGGATGGTTTGACCGTCGATAACAAGTTCAGCTGTGTGTGCGTCTGGCGTGTAAACTAAGCCTTTGAATGCTTTTTCTTCAGAAGAAAAGTTCAAAGGTTCACCTCCACCATAAACAACACAAGGAACTAGTTCAGCATCACGTAAAGCTTTTGTAGACTTTTTGCCCACGCTTTCTCTTTTTGTGCCTTGAATTGTAATTGATTTCATTGTAAAAAAATTATTTTTTGAGTGGGCAAAGATAACTATTTTTTTGCTAAACTAAAAACCGCCCTCCAAGAAAAGGGAGGGCGGAGAGATTGGATTGTCGTTTGCGAATTAAATTATGAACTTTTCACTGATGGATTGGTGCTCGTGTACCATTTTCATCACGTCTGCAAAGAGCTTTGCACTCGAGAGTACTTTGATTTTAGAGCTAAGTTCTGTTTTTACGGGAATGGTGTCCGTGACGATTACTTCTAAAAGAGGTGAATTTTCAATGTTTTCATAGGCTTTTCCGGAAAGGACTGCGTGGGTTGCCATCGCACGAACGGATTTCGCTCCGTTTTTCATTAAAATTTCTGCTGCCTTGCAAAGAGTTCCTGCTGTATCGATCATGTCGTCGATCAGGATCACGTTGCGGTCTTTCACGTCTCCAATAAGGAACATCTCTTCTATGACATTGGCCTTTTTTCTTTCTTTATAAGCAATAACCACTTCTGCTCCTAAGTGTCCCGCATAGTTTTTCGCTCTTTTCGCTCCTCCCATATCTGGAGAGGCAACGGTAAGACTATCTAGATTCAATGAAGTAATGTAATCTACGAAAATGGTAGAGGCGTAAAGATGATCCACTGGAATCTCAAAGAATCCTTGGATTTGGTCCGCATGCAAATCCATGGTCATGATGCGAGTGGCCCCTGCCGCGGTAAGTAGATTGGCTACTAATTTGGCTCCAATTGGTGCTCTTGGTTTGTCCTTTCGGTCTTGTCTTGCGAGTCCATAATAAGGAATAACGACCGTAATGCTTTTTGCGGACGCTCTTTTTGCCGCATCAATCATTAGAAGAAGTTCTAATAAATTGTCTGCAGGTGGAAATGTCGACCCAATTAAAAAGACACGTCCTCCTCGAACAGATTGATCAAGAACCGGTTCAAATTCCCCATCACTAAATTCTTGAAAATTGATTTTCCCTAGCGATTGACCATAAAATTCGGCCATCTTTTCTGCTAATTCTTTGCTTGTTCTTGTCGAAAATAAATAACTTAATTGCTCCGCCATTTTTAACTTTTTATTAGAGCACAAATTTAAACAAAATTTAATGTAACATGAATTTGGGACCGTTAAATGTTAGAGGTTATCTTTTTCACAGGGAAAATGGGACCACCCTTGTAAAGGCTAAAGGCAAATCCGATACAGTCAGAATAGATTCTTTTGCACTTAGAGAGCGCAAGTGAATTTATAATTAAAATTTTTATCATTGAATATCAAAAGGTTATGATTTTCTTTCAATTTCCCATGCAAGGTTTCTGTTTTTTTGACTTTATCCTAGTGAGTGCTCACTAAAACAATTTAAAATTATAAACTTTACGAAATGAAAAACAAAATGACTTGGATGCGTACCTTCGCTCTGTTTGCATTAATCGGACTAACTTTTGTCTCATGTCGCATGGACGACGATAACTTCGCTGAATTATTACCCGTTGAAGTGAGCGATGTACCCGGTGAATATAGTGGGAAAGCTGTCGCAAAGCAGGGACAATTTAGCAAAACCTACCTTGCAGCATTTACGGCAAGTGCAGATGCAATTGCAATTAAGGAGTTTCCAATGGACGAGATTGTAAAATCCATTCTGACGGATCCAATTAAAGTAAAAGAAGCTTTAGAGCAACTTGAGCCTATTCCATACACAATGGGGTATACAGGTGAATTGGCTTCTAGTAAGAAAGAAGTGATTCTAAAGTTAGCGGCACAATCTCTTCAATTTGATTTGCCTGTAGACGGACAAACCAAATCTGTGGTGGTTCACTTTAAACAAGAAGCCGCAGGTTCTTATTATGCCACTGAAATGGGAGCCGAACTTTACCTTGCATTTAATGCAGACAAAATTGAAGTAGATGGAGAAGTGCTAGCTTCTACCCAGGAGATTAGCTACTTGTTTGGAGGGCTAAAAAAATAGAATTCGATCTATAAATTAATACAAGGGTTGTACATTTGAACAATCCTTGTTTTTTTGCAGGGAAGTATCGGAATGAATAGCTATAGAGGATCGGAACAGGAATATATCGCCTCACTTCTTCAAAAGGAGCAAGTGGCGTGGAGAGAATGGTATCATTCAGTTTCTCCTGGCCTGATGTCGCTATGCATTCGTTATGTGAGAGACCGGGATCTTGCAAACGACGTGCTCCAAAATAGTTTTATAAAAATGTTTCATTCGATTTCTTCCTTCCAATTTCGTGGAGAAGGCTCGCTTAAGGCCTGGGCGTCACGAATTGTGATTAATGAAGCTCTTCGCGAGCTTAAATCTCGATCCGAGTGGCAAAGACTGCAGTTTGAAGAGGAGCTTGCTGAGCCCGAGATTATAGAACCAGAAGTAGAGAGTCTATCCCAGGAGGAAATATTGGAGTTTATATTGCAATTGCCTGACGGATACCGAACGGTTTTTAATTTGTTTGTATTTGAAAATTTAAGTCACAAGCAAATTGCAGAGCACTTAAACATTACAGAGAGTACATCTGCATCCCAACTTCACCGCGCTAAAAGTATTTTAGCGGAGAAGATAAAATTACGACAAAGTTTAGATAAAAAGATCTTATGAAACGCAACTGGTCACATACGCTTAGAGAGAAGATGGAAGGCCACGAGATGGCTCCAGACTCAGACGGATGGCAAAAAATAGAACAAAGTCTATTTGTTGAGCTTCCTGCTGAGGTTACTTCTATCCCGCTAGTGGGTAGCTCTGCCCGTATAGCGAGAAGACGAAAAGTTCAAAACTTAGCCATTGCCGCCAGTCTAGGGGGAATCCTAGTCTGCGGAGCACTGCTTTTTTCAACTTTAGACAGAAAGCAGCAAATTTCGCCAAACCGTTCCTTGACTCTGGAAGGAAATAAAGAGAAGCTCAAAACTTCAAATAAGGTTGAGAATATAGGGTTAAGAACAGAATCTGAGCCGGCAATAGTGAAGATTGAAAAGAGAGAGAAATCATTACTACGAAATTTAGATCCCTTCATAACTAGAGTAAATCAAAATCGTAAAGAAGTAGAAACGTATATAGACAGTCGGTCTCTATCCTCTTTTTCAGGGACGGGTATCCAAACGTATGGGATTCTAAGTGGAGCGAAAATAGTAGCAGACCCTTATCCGTATAAAAACTTTGCAGTGACTGCTAAGCAGAAACAATCCGATAGAATTTCTAGCTCAAATAAGAGGACCAAAGAGAGAAGAGGTTTTAGTTTTGGACCGATTGCAGGACAATTGGCTTCCAATTCTACGGCACAAAACCCAGGGTACTTAACCCTAAGCGGTGGAAGTGCCACACGAATGGCGATGGCGCAACTTGATGCGCCCTATGCTAACGTACTAGTGGAGAATTTAGCACAGAAAGCCAGCACCGAAATAAATCATCATACGCCTGTAACTTACGGACTCGCGGTTCAATACCCACTTACTTCGAAATGGAGTTTAAGTTCAGGTGTAAGTTATACGCTTTTACGTTCTGATCTAAAAGCCGGGACCGAAACCAGCTATTGGGAAAGCCGACAAGATTTACATTATATAGGAGTGCCTCTTTTTGTCAATTATGAGATTTCAGAGACTTCCAAAGTACGTACCTATGCCTATGGAGGAGGAGAAGTTAAAAAAGTAGTAGCTGCTAGTTCAAGAACCAAGTACGTAGTGAAGGATGAGCCTGAGACTTTCACGAAAGAAAAGCTTAGTGAAAAACCGCTTCAAGTATCTTTAAATGCCGGTGTGGGCCTTGAATACCGTTTACATAAAAACATTAGTCTATATGTGGAACCCGGTATTGAATACCATTTAAATGACAATTCAAGCATACAGTCCTTGTATAAGGATAAACCGGTTAATGTAAGTCTACGGACCGGACTTCGGTTTACAATCGGAAAACCCTAAGTAAATAGAAATTACAAATAGAAAAAACCAGAGCAATCGCTCTGGTTTTTTCTATTTGACTTTTAAAGTATCAATCCTAACTTAGGGGAAGGTAACTCCTGAATATTGGTTCACATTCACCAAAGGAAGGGAAGAGTTGTATTTTTTATTAATTGATTTAATAAATTCATTTGCAATAATTCCGTACCCACGTCCTGTTAGGTGAACCCCATCAAGAGAGAAGGTACCTCCAGTTACAAAAGTAGTGGTGTATTTTACGCCATCGAAAGTGATTCCTGAAGATCTTGCGAGTTCTAGCATTTTCGCATTTGCATCCACAAAGGCAAGTCCTTTCGCAGTCGCAGCAGAACTGATTACTTTGTTGAATGCGCTAGTGGCTTCAAGTACTTCGTCTTTCTCTACCGCCGTTAATACATGCTTATCTTGGAGTGGGAAAGTAACACCAAATTTATCAAATGGGGCTACAGCCAGTGGAGAAGAAGGGGTTGTTCCAATAACAGAGCTTGTCGTTAATGGGATTAAATCGGCACTGGTAGCGTGTCTTGCTTGACCGTAAAGTGCACCCATTAATCCTGCTTGTTGAGCTGGAATTCCATTCGCTACTAAGGCTCCTGTAATTTGCACAGACATATCGGTTAACGATTCGTCCTTCAAAAGAAGTGGGTTGTTGGACTGAGAAACCATTTTAATTCTAGATCCTTGCCCATAAGCCGATAAAATTTGACTTAATGGCCCAAACACTTGTTGGTTTAGTGCCGTAGCACTCGCTGCATCAAGCGGTACGGGATTGTACGGAACCGTTGTAAAGAATGGAATCGCGGTTACATTGGGTAGGTTTGCAACCACTCCTTTCGCTCCTTGCGAGGTTAAAGTGGCGACAAGTCCATTGTAAGCCTGAGTAAAGAGTGCGATGTCTGTAATTGGATTGCTTCCATCGCCACCTGAAGTTGCGTACCCTAACACATCGTTATTTCCAATCCATAAAGAAAAGAAAGTTGGATTTTGTGCCATGGCATCTCCAAGTACAGTCGTGGTCGCTGAGGATGCAAATCTCACAAAGTAAGGATTCGCAGTACCTGTTTGTAGACCTGCTGCACTTCCGTAACCGGGTGCAAGTAGGTGAAAGGATTTTGCACCGGGAACCCCCATGTTTTGGTAAGGTCCACTTCCATAAATGCTTGCAATTGTGTTGGAAGCGGTTTCACTTGCGACAGCCGGTCCTAGTGAACCGTTCGCATCTACTGCAAGAACGAGTTTGTTGGCCACACCGATGGCTGGGATTCCTCCTAAGTTATCGGTCATCATTGGCTGCTTGAATTCTCCTCCTCCAGCTAATTTCATTTGCTGAGCAAGCATGCTAGGATAAGATTCATTTTGTCCGTCTACGTACAAAGCATTGTCTCTATATCCAGCAGTTAGGGAGTTTCCTAACGCTACATATTTGCTAAAGTCTGCATCTCCTTTGGATACGGAGATGGATTCCACGTCTTGGTCAAAGTCCGTCTCACAACTATAAGTAAGCATTAAAAAAGAGGCGGCAATTGCGGGTATAATAAGTTTCTTCATCGGTTTCTAATTATTTAATGTTGTAGTTAAGACCTAAACCAAAATAATATGTTTTGGCTTTTGCTTGTCCTGCGAAGTGTGTATTCGGATTGTCAAACACTCTCGACTTCGGAAAGGACATGGCTCCCGCTAAGTCTACTCCAAGTCCGCCAAATTTAAGTCCTAAACCGGCTGTGAACACATGTGAATCAAACGAAGGGGTTTCTGGAATGAAATTTTCGTCCGTGTAAGGAGCTTCATCCCAGTACCATCCGGCGCGAGCTGCAATCATTGGATTAAATTTGTATTCGGTTCCGATTCGGAAGGTTTTCGTGTTGTGGAAATTCTTCGGAGTCGTAAGTACGGTCGGATCGTTCGGTTGATTTCCGACAGGGGCGTTGGCGAAATCAAGTGTTAAGCTTGAGTATTTGTCCCATCCTGTGTAATTAAAATCCGCAGAGATTTTCCATTTTTCAGTGGCTTGATAGGTGGCTCCAATCGTGTACTCATCCACAAGAGGTAGAGTTGCTTGGAATTGGTCTTCTCCATTCGCGTTTAATCCTAGATTTGGATAAAGTGCGGGAGAAATATCAAATGTAGCGGTTCCATTTTCAGCTTTCATATCCACGGGACCACGGTAGGCGATACTTAAATCTAATTTGTCTGTGGGACGAAGATAGAATCCAAGAGAGTATCCGCTTCCTTTTGCTTTTTTGTCGTTGATGTTAAGGCTGCCACCAAGTTGAGTTACGGCCTTATCCCAATCTACCTCTCCCGTTGCATGGATGTAGCTCACCCCAACAGATGCCCAAGGAGCTAACTTAACGGCCACCATAGGTTGAAAGAACATCGCTTTTAGAGACATTTTTTGAACTATCTCTCTGCCAGCCCACTCTTCTCCCCAATTGATGGTACTTCCAAATGGAGTTGTGAAACTAAATCCAATGGATAGGTTTTCAATGGGCTTATACGCCACAGCTGCATAAATAGGAGTTCCTATCGGGTTGTCGGTTTCAAACGATTCGTGGGTATTTGGGTTTTGATATGTAACGGAAGAAATCGCTCCGAATCCACCCGCTGCCACACTTAGCTTCGAGGGAATGAACGCGATACCGGCAGGGTTAAAGAATGCCACACTTGCATCCTCGACATGTGCGCTGGTATGTGCCATTGCCAATTGTTTCACCCCTTGAAGGGAAACTCTGAACCCTCCTGCATAGGCAGTCATACCTGCCAAAAGGGACATTGTAATGATTATTTTTTTCATAGATTGGTAATTATTGCTTTCAAATTTAGAACTAATTTGTATACGAATGTTAATTTTCGTTAATAAATTTAAACAAATTACTATTTAAAGCATGGGTTTAATTTTTATTTTCTAGAGTATTGAATTTACTTACTTGTCTAAGAGTCTATTATTTTTCTAAAATGGAATGGTTTTCGGGCATGTTTAACATTAAACAGAGCTAACCCAAATGGAGTTTCTTAGGAGGTGTACTATTACTGCGATTCCTTTTTGTCGAGAATAGGGAAAAGTGAGGGTCTTGTGTTTGAATTCAATCCTTCCTAGCGCTTTGACGAACAAGAGCAAGTCCTATGTTAAAAATTATCCTAAATTTGCAATTATTAAAATTAATCAAATATGAGTTGTGGATGTAAAACATCCGGCGATTCCGGTCATTCTTGCGGTACGAAATCTGCTAATGGCTGCGAAAGTGTGAATACTTGTGGCAATAGTTATAAATTAAGTGTATTTGATTGGCTCTCCGATGTGGGTAGTCCAAGTCAAAAGACCGGCAATGAACTTGTAGAGGTACGTTTTAAAAACGATCGAAAAAGTTTTTTTCGTAACACTCAAAATTTCCCACTCCATATAGGGAGTATTGTTACAGTGGAATCCAGTCCCGGACACGATGTAGGTGTAGTAAGCCTAACAGGAGAGTTAGTGAATATTCAAATGAAAAAGAAAAATTTTTCACCTGAACACGCCCTGAAAATTTACCGAGTTTCCAATCAAAAAGATGTGGAAACCTGGCAAGAAGCTAGAAAAAAAGAAGATGCAATCAAAACGCAAGCAAAAATTATTGCTTCACGTTTAGGACTTGCAATGAAAATAACAGACGTTGAATTTCAAGGCGATGGAGCGAAAGCGACCTTTTATTACACCGCCGATAGCCGCGTAGATTTTCGACTATTGATTAAAGAATATGCCTCCACTTTTCGAACCAAAATTGACATGAAACAAATTGGGTTCCGTCAAGAGGCTGCGAAAATCGGAGGAATTGGGTCTTGCGGTAGAGAACTATGCTGTTCTTCTTGGCTGACAGACTTTAGGTCTGTCAACACGAATGCAGCTCGTTATCAGCAGCTTAGTATCAATCCTCAGAAACTAGCGGGTCAGTGTGGAAAACTAAAATGTTGTTTGAATTATGAGTTGGAAAGCTATATGGATGCATTGTCAGATTTCCCTTCCTCCAATACAAGTTTAGACACCGAAAAGGGACGTGCATTTTGCATCAAAATAGATGTGTTTAAACGAAAAATGTGGTTTGCCTATGCGGAGAACCCAATGGCTTGGTATGATATTGATACCGCGAAAGTTAAGGAACAAATTCAACGCAATAAGAAAGGACAAAAAGCACAGCTTTTAGAAGAGTTAATGTCGACGGATGTGGTTTCTGAGAAGCCAGTGGATTTGATTCAAGAAAGCAAAATTGACCGTTTTGATTCACGAGGTCGTCAAAATAGCCGCAAAGGTCCCAATAAAAGCAGAAAAGACCAACCGAGAGATCGAAGATCAGGTGACGAATCGAAAGCGCAAAACAAAAAGGAGTCTGTAGGATCGGATGACAAAAAACCGAATAAGAATAGAAACCAATCAAATCCAAACAATCGCAAATCGGGGCCAAGATCTAAGTCAAACAGCCAGGGAAATTCCAATGAAAAAGTTTCGCAGCCAAAACCGAATGAGAAAATTTAATGCGATCTTTCTCCTGCTATTTGTAAGTGTATTAGGTAGTTGTGTGAATCCAAAAGAGGACATTCAAATTCATTCTTTGAACGGAATTTGGCCTGCATCTGAAACTCAAAGGTTTCATTTTGAAATAAAGGAGGCACAAAATCCGAAAAACATTATATTTGTTGTAAGAAACAATAGTGAATATCCCTACCAAGATCTAAATCTAAAGGTAGTAGCGCGCGTAGATTCGACAAAGGTGATTTTAACAGAGCGTGTGAACTTGCAGCTTGCAGAGTCAAATGGAGAATGGACAGGAAAAGGGTTTGGGGATACAAAAGAGGTATTGTTTACGTATAAAAGTCATTATAGATTTCCCCAAAATGGACTTTATACACTAGAAGTTTCTCCAGAAACTGTACGAGAAGCTCTAGACGGAATTGAAGATTTTGGGATTAAAATTCAAACTGCGCAATTGAAAGATGGAAAATAAAAAACAAACAGGTAACAAAAGTACCTTCCCATTGCCAAAGAAAAAGCCTCAGAAAGCTGCAACTCAAAGATGGATTAAGTTTATCTGGACGGCACTTGTGGTGGTAATCTTGGGTGTTTCTGCCGTTTTCTTTGCCGTATCGCAAGGATTTCTAGGCGATATGCCAGAGGTGACAGAGCTGGAAAATCCGGATATTTATGTTGCTTCTGAAATTATTTCCGCAGACGGAGTTGTGCTCGGAAAATTCGAAAAAGAGAAAACCGAGCCAGTTACCTTTCAAGAACTCCCCCCTTATTTGGTGTATGCCCTTCAGGCTAAAGAAGATGAGCGCTTCAAAGAACATTCAGGAATTGATGTAAAGTCCTTTGCTAGAGCGGTTTACTTTAGAGGAGAACGAGGAGGTGGATCCACCATTACACAACAGTTGGCCAAACTTTTATTTACGAAGAAGCCGTCATCGAACCCTCTATATCGGGTCGTGCAAAAGCTAAAAGAGTGGGTCGTAGCGGTAAGTTTGGAAAAACGATATACCAAGGAGGAAATTGTGACACTTTATTTTAATAAGTTTGATTTCACCTACAATGCAAACGGTATTGAAATGGCCTCTCGTGTCTATTTCAACAAGAAGACAAAAGATTTGACTCTTCCAGAAGCCGCGATGTTTGTCGCGATGCTTGAAGCTCCAATTGCAAACAATCCTTTACGAAATCCGGAACGTGCAAAACGCAGAAGAGATGTAGTTTTAGAGCAAATGCTTCAAACCGGTTATTTAGACCAGTCTACCTACCAACAGGCAATCGACACTCCGATCGTAACCGATTATCAGCCTATACGTTCTATTGATGAAGGTTACAGTGCCTACTATAAGTTTTTCCTTCGCAAAGAGATTGAAAAATATTTGAAAGAGCATGAGAAGAAGACGGGTAAGCCTTTAAACCTCTATAAGGACGGGTTGAAAATATACGTGACTCTTGATTCAAAAATGCAGCGCTTTGCCGAAGAGGCAATTAAGGAACACTTAACGGTTCTTCAAAAAAGTTTTGATGCAGAGCAAAAGGGCCGTAAAGCAAGACCGTTTTATTTGATTTCTGAAAAGGAAAGCGATAAAATTATGCTACAGGCGATGAAGAGAACGGGACGCTATAAACAATTAGCGGCTGCGGGCATCCCTGAAGACTCAATTATGCTAGAGTTTCAAAAACCAATTAAAACCACACGTTTCACGTGGAACGGGGAGGAAGAAGTGGAAATGTCCCCTTACGACTCAATCCGTTATCATAAACAAATTGCGCAGGCAGGACTTATGTCGATGACACCTGGTACTGGAGAGATTAAGGCCTGGGTTGGAGGAATTAACTGGCAGCATTTCCAATACGACCATATTAAGCAAGGGAAACGTCAGGTGGGATCCACATTCAAACCGTTTGTGTATGCCGCTGCCATTATGAATTTGGGAATGACCCCTTGTACTAAGATATCCAATGCAACGTTTGATGAAAGGGGCTACAGAGTGCAGGGGACTGGCGGTGAATTGACCCTTAGAAATGCTTTGGCATTTTCTCGAAATCCAGTTGCGGTACGCTTAATGGATATGACAGGAACGGACAAAGTAATTCAGCTTGCTCGTGATCTTGGCGTTACACAAGATATGCCCCGAGGGCAGCTTGCGGTTGCTTTAGGTTCTTCAGACATTACCATTTATGAAATGCTAGGAGCGTACAGTTCCTTTGCGAACTTTGGGAATTACATCCGTCCCGAAATGATTTGGAGAATTGAAGATGCGAATTCAAGAGTGATTAAGGAGGTTAAAAATGAAACCAAAGAGGTAATGAATGAACTCTACGCTTATACCATGATTGATTTGATGAAGGGGGTAGCCGAATATGGAACCGCTTCAGGAGAGCTGGGAAGACGTGGAGTTTCAAAAGAGATAGAGATTGCTGCAAAAACAGGGACGACTCAGAATAACTCAGATGGATGGTTCATTGGGATGACTCCTAATTTGGCGACCGGTGTTTGGGTAGGATGGGAAGATAGAGCCACCCACTTCCGAAGTACGGGCGAAGGACAAGGGGCAAAAATGGCTTTGCCAATTTGGGCGATTTTTATGAAGAAGATTTGGGCCGAGAAATCCCTAGGGGTTTCCGCAGAGGATAAGTTTATTAAGCCCTCAAACTGGACAGGAGACTGTGGTGATTTGTCAGGATTAGGAGGATACGGTGATGAAGGAGGACTTCAAACCATTGAAGAAATTCGAAATCCGACTCCCGATCGATCTTCGCAGGAAAAGGCCCCTGTGAAGAAGGAAGAAAATCTCAACGAGAAATTAAATAAAGACTCCAACGTAGATTTCAATCAATAATACAAAAGGCCTTTTAAAAAGGTCTTTTTGTCGCTTTAAGAATATGTAATATGCGATTAGATAGGATTACTCAATTGTTTCGCAAACGGTTTCCAGGCGATGAGAGCTATGATTTAGCACAGCGCCAAACACCAAATGTACTGTATGCACTGGTGCGCCCAGATTCATTTCCAAAAGCAGAGTTACTCGATTTTAACGAAGAACTATCTCGTGAGATTGGGCTTGGTGGAATCGATGGCTCAAAAGACTGTGATTTTCTAAATTGCAATTTCATTCCTGAAAATCTTGAAACGTATGCGACAGCCTACAGTGGACATCAATTTGGTAATTGGGCGGGGCAGCTTGGGGATGGTCGTGCGATATATGTAGGAGAAATTGACGACGACAGAAAGGAGCTTACGGAACTTCAATGGAAGGGAGTAGGCGCAACCCCTTATTCTCGTAGTGCAGACGGCAGAGCGGTTCTACGCTCAACGGTGCGTGAATACCTAATGAGCGAAGCGATGCATTTTTTAGGAGTTCCAACTTCTCGATCCCTAAGTCTTACTTTGTCTGGCGAAATGGTGATGCGAGACAAGCTGTATTCCGGGCGCGTAAGGCCTGAAAAGGGTGCGTTTATGATGCGCGTCGCAAAGAATTTTTTTCGTTTTGGTCATTTGGAATTTCTCGCCTCGCAGGGAAGAGAAGATTTACTGAAGGACCTAGTTGATTTTTTGATCGAAAGAGAATCCAATGCTTTGGAGTTGCAACAGAGCTTAGATCCTTATTTAGCTTGGTTTAAACAGGTTATGCACAAAACAGCCGATTTGATGGTGCAATGGTACCGAGTGGGATTTACCCACGGAGTTATGAACACAGACAATATGTCGCTGGCTGGCATCACGATCGATTATGGGCCCTTTTCGATGCTAGATGAGTACGATCTAAATTTTACCCCAAACACAACGGATCTACCCGGAAGAAGATATGCATTTGGCCAGCAGGGCCATATTGCACAATGGAATCTATGGCAGCTTGCAAATTCAATTGCTCCCCTTGTACACGATACAAATGAACTTCAGAACGAGCTAGATGGGTTTTCCTCTTACTTTTGGCAGGAACATGATCAAATGCTGGCAAGAAAATTTGGCTTCGAGCAATTGGAAAAAGACGATTCGGATTTCTTTTCTGATTGGCAAAGTCTAATGCAGATCACAAGGGCCGATTATACACTGTTTTTTATTAAATTAGAATCTTTTGAGGGGTCAAAGGAACCAGTTTCTTTTTTCAAAGAAGTATTTTATGGGACTCTTTCCTCTACGCAAAAAGAAGAATTCAGCACTTTTATCGAAAAGTACCAAAAGCGTAAAATGAGGAACCTTATTTCTGATCAGCAGGCTTTGCTACTGATGCAAAAGAACAATCCCAAATTCACATTAAGAAATTACCTTCTCTACGAATGCTTTGAGCAGCTTGAGACGGGAGATCGGACCTTATTTGAACAATTGAAATCCGCCTTGAAATCGCCCTATGAGCAGCTATATCCGGAGTTGAGTGCCAAACGACCTTCGGGATATGAAGATACCTTTGGATGTTCTACATTATCTTGTAGTTCCTAAAGGAAACAGTGTCGGATTATTTGTATTTTCACCGCTTATTCTATCTCCTTTGAAATTAATAAAAAAACTTTCTTTTGTTTTAAAAATGGTCTTCCCTTCCAATCGTATGGAATGGGCTGTTTTTTGTTTTTTTGTACTGGGTTACACAACCCTAGCAATGCCTATTGCACTTGACTATCGAATTGTTTTTGACAATCGCATTCCTTGGGATGCCTATTTTAGTTTTGACAATCGTGCGATTGTGATGACAGGCGGTGGATTTGAAAGGCATCCACTTGCAAATTATTATTTTAATTGGATTCGAGAGCTTGCTTTGTTTGTTTCGGGAGGAAAGATGGATTCGACGTTTCGATTCGTACTTTCTGGATGTAGTGTTTTCATGGTGAGTTTAACTCTGGTGCAAATTTTCAAGTATCTACGTGAGATCATTCAATTGCCAAACGTTTTGTCTTGTTTGCTATTGGTGTTCTTTTCCCTATTCGCAACGAATATCCTTCTAAGTTTCACACCGGAAACGTATACTTATAGTCTTTTTTTCTTGACGCTTTTTAATTACTATGCAGCGCGCAAATTAAGGAGTGGTAGGAAGTTCTCGATCGCTGCACTTACGATCTTTACAGTTACCATAGGGGGGCTTACGGTCACAAATGCAGCTAAAGTCTACATAGGGCTACTCTACGAGAAAGGACTCTTCAAATCCCTTAAATCCTTTGGAAATGCGGTGGTTCGGGGGGCAATCGCGGTAGGAGTCTTTGTTCTTTTGTTTTTGTACCGAATGAATTTTGACTACGGCCTTATTTTGTCAAAGACAACGGAGCAATACGAAAAGTTTTCAAAACCAAAAGTGACGCCTTTATGGGATATGATTTCTTCTTGGTTTTTAGGAGGTAATGTGCTTTTCTCAGGATTTATAACGCGGGATTATCACAATAAAAAAGCCTTTGAATACAAGGCTCTATTTATGGACGTATACACAAGTTGGGTTCCGTATCTATTTGTGGGAGTACTTTTTAGCTTGCTTGTTTGGTCCTGGATAAAAAACAGGAAAAACAAAATGGTTCAAATTCTTTTTTTCCTTTTCTTTTTCGACTTCCTTATTCACTGCGTTCTTAAGTTCGGATTGCATACCTCCTATATTTATGGAGGTCATTTCGTGATGGTGTATCCCTTGGTCTTAGGCTGGCTGCTCTATTCTTATCGAAAGCAAACCAGAATACTTACCAGTTTGATCATCACACTTATTCTTATGACTTTGTACTTAGCGCTTAATAATGCTTACAGAATGCAAGAATTCTTTGATTTTTTGAACCTCTATTACAGGTAGAATTACGCAAGAGGAAAGAAGCAGGAGTTATTTCGCTTCCACGCAAAAGACTCGGTATTGAACCGCTCGGGCAGATTTAAACTGACCTCTAATACGGCTTAAATCCGAGCTTGCCGTTTGTTTAGAGACGTAACTCCCAACTAATATACGGTAATTCGGTCGCAAAGACGCATCGGTCTCAACTTTAATGTTCGGGAAACGATTCCGGAAAAAAGATTTGATTTCGTTGGCTTCCTGGTTGCTTTTTGCCACCGCAATTTGGATTTTATACCCTAGAATTCTTGGGTTTTGACGACAAATTTCTGCTCTTGACAAAGGTTTAGAAAAATTGGATGAATCTCTCGAGTCTGCTATGTCTGAGGCGTTTTTAGACCCTGGCATTTGGGACGGGCGAGTACAATTGTCTTCCATTTTCGCCATCGTTTCACTGATACGCTTGTCCATAGATAACGTAAGAGTTGTGCCTTGCAAAGTGTCTGTCTTGGTTACGATTTGGCTCTTAACCAATCCAAGGTTAAGGGCAAAAAAGAATAGTGTATAGAGTAAATTGGTTTTCATCAAAGGTAATTTGGGCAAATTTACTATAAATAAAAATTATACCAAAAGCTATTATTTAGAATGGTTACAAATTAATAGGCTTCTCGGAATCTCTAATTTTTTCGGTTGTTAATGTAGTGTTAAAAAGCTTACTTTTGCAGAATTGAATGGATACTCATCAATTTTTACTAACCCAAGATTATTTAAATGATTAGTTGGAGAAAGCATTACAAGAGGGGTCTGGTAGCAATAGGTCTATTGTTTGCCACCGCCACTTCGGTCCACGCACAGGACGGTGATCCTAAAAATGGCGAAACACTTTTTAAAGCCAATTGTACCGCGTGTCACACATTAGACAAGAATTTGATTGGCCCAGCCTTAGGTGGGGTTGTCGAGCGACTGGAGAAAGAACAAGGTCTCGGTGTAGATTGGTTACACAAATGGATCAAAGACAATGAAGCACTTCGTAATTCAGGAGATGCCTACGCCAATAAGACCTTTGAGGATCATAATAAGATTGTTATGCTTCCCTTTCCGAATCTTTCGGACCAGGATATAGACGACATTCTTGCCTACACTTCAAATCCACCTGCACCAGAGCCTGCCGCAGAGGCAACCGCTGGAGCTTCGGATGAAAATTCACTAGCGCTTCTGAATGAAGCGAAGAAACAAAGTGAAAATTCAAAAATTCTACTGATTTCACTGATTGCTATTGTGGGTCTTTTGATCTGGTTGCTATTGAAGCTGAGACAGCTTGTGAAACTTAGCCAAACAGAAGAACTTGCAGGCCTTAATAAAACGAATGCATATACATTTGGTGGTCTCTACGAGAAGTATAGTTACGTAGGTAAGATCGCAATGGGTCTACTTGCCTTGCTAGCCTTCTACGGAGTTTGGAATGCACTAATGGGAATCGGGGTTTACAAAGGCTATCAGCCAGAACAACCCATCCATTTCTCGCACAAGATTCACGCTGGAGAAAACAAAATTGACTGTCAATTGTGTCACTCTTCCGCTAAATACGGGAAAGTCTCAGAGATTCCTTCCATGAATGTTTGTATGAACTGTCACCGTAATATTTCTGAATACACAGGAACGTATATGGAGCCAGGGAAGGACAAAGCGTTCTATGACGCTGAGATTCAAAAAATTTATGACGCAACAGGATGGGATCCAGGAAGTCAATCGTATAAAAACGAGAAAAAGCCAGTGGAGTGGGTTCGTATTCACAATATGCCTGATTTCGTATATTTTAATCACGCACAGCACGTAGTAGCTGGTGAGAAGACGATTATCAGTTCCCACAACAAAAAGAATCCAGACGATCAAATTGATGTCGTGTGTAAAGCTTGTCACGGACAGGTGGATACCATGAACGTCGTATCGATGGCAAATGATTTCACCATGGGTTGGTGTATTGAGTGCCATAGAACGACCGAAGTGGATATGGACAACGGCTATAACAAAGAATATTTCGCCAATCTTCACGATAAGTTGAAAAAACAATATCCGAAGAAAGAAGGTAAGATTACTGTAGATGCTATTGGTGGTCTTGAGTGTGGAAAATGTCATTATTAATAACGTTAAATTAGAAGTATAAATGGCTTCAAATAAAATACAATTCAGAAGTATTCATGAACTAAAGGACCCAACTTTAAACCATAAGTTGGCTCAGAAAGAGTTTCAGGATGAAATTCCTGTAGATGAAATTTTGGGTAAGTCGGATGATAGTTCAGGAACGTCCAGAAGAGATTTCCTTAAATTATTAGGATTCTCTACGGCAGCAGTGACCCTCGCAGCTTGTGAGGCTCCTGTGTTAAAAACGATTCCTTATGTGGTTAAGCCCCACGATATTATTCCCGGGGTTCCTAATTACTATGCAACCTCCTATTTTGATGGATCGGATTTTGCGAGTGTTCTGGTAAAAACAAGAGAAGGACGACCAATCAAAATTGAACCTAATGCGCTTGCCAAAGAGCTTGGTAAAACCAGTGCTAGAGTTCAAGCGGGAGTTCTTTCCCTTTACGATAACGACAAAGTAAAACAACCGAAAGTAGACGGGAAAGATGAAACGTATGATGCAGTAGACGATTACGTTCTTAATGCCCTAACCCAAAGTACAAGTATCGGGAAGAGAATCGTCTTGCTTTCTCACTCTTACCCTTCTCCAACCTTTAAAAAGTTGGTAGATGAGTTTAAAGTGAAATATCCAACTGCTGAATTGGTAACCTACGATGCACTGCCGCACGCTTCTGCTTTAGATGCAGCGCAGGAAGTCTACGGTCAAAGACACCTACCGGTGTACGATCTAAGCACAACCGAACTTGTCGTGTCTTTCCAAGCGGATTTCTTAGAAGATTATAATGGAGGAAGTTTAGAATCCTCTTATGCGACTGCGAAAAAGCCAGGCGCAAATATGTTGAGACACATTCAAGTAGAGTCTAACATGTCCCTAACAGGAGCTAACGCGGATGAACGAATTCGTTTAAAACCAAGTTCAGTTTACAAAGTGTTAGTGGACGTTTACAACGCACTTAATGGAAGTTCTGCCTCAGGGGATGCAGCGAAAATCGCAAAAGAACTTCAGGCTAAAGGAAGCAAAGCAGTTGTTTTTGCGGACGGAAGCAAAGGAGCTTATGTACTAGCTCACTTAATTAACCAAAAATTAGGTTCGGTTGCCTTTACAGGAAAAGCGAACTTATTGAAAGAGTACGATACAGCTCGTTACGAAGAATTCTTAACTTGGTTAGCAAACGGAGAAATAGGAACACTGATTGTAAACAATGTAAACCCACTTTATTCTTCAAACAAAGCAGAGGCCTTCAAGAATGGAATTGCAAGAGTACCTCATATCATTGCAGTTGTTGATAAGAAAAATGAAATTTATAAGGCAGCGAAAGTAGTGATTCCACCGACACACTGGTTAGAATCTTGGGGAGATTTAACTCCTCAAACAGGAGCCTACTCGCTTATGCAACCTACCATTTCTAAAATCTACAAACCAAGACAGATTGAAGAATCTCTTTTAGTTTGGATTAATGGAAAAGGAAGTGAAAACAATAGCTTCTACAATTATTTAAAGGCAAATGCCTTAACTATTTTAGGAGGTAAAACTTTCAACAAAGCTCTTTACGGTGGATTTAATGAAGTAGAATTTGGCCCTACCTTAGCTTACGCTGGAGGAAATGCACAAGGTGCCATTTCAGAACTCCAAGCGTTCAAAGCTTCGGATATTGAACTTGCACTTTATACAGCCGTGGCTGTCGGAGACGGTACGCAAGGAAACAACCCTTGGCTTCAAGAATTACCTGATCCTGTCACAAGAATCTCTTGGGATAACTACCTAACGGTTTCTCCTAAAGATGCAGAACGTTTAGAATTCGATAACGATCTAAACGGAAGAATGCAGCTTGACGGTTCTCGTGTAAACGTGAAAGTGGGAAATGTAACTCTAGAGAATGTACCTGTCTTTGTTCAACCAGGACAGGCAGAGGGTTCTATGGGGCTTGCATTAGGATACGGTAAAACGGGTTCTGGAAAAGTAGCAGAAACAGGAATCAATGCCTATCCTCTTTTTGATGGAAAGAGCCGAGTGGTTTCAAATGTGAAGCTAGAGAAAGTAAAAGGAATGCATGAGTTTGCAGGAATGCAGCTTCAGAATACGCTAATGGGACGTTATGACATTGCACGCGAAGTGCCTTTAGAGTCGTTCCTCAACGTAGCATTTGATGATAAAATTAATGGGTGGAACAAGCCTTTAGAATACCATACTTTAACGGAATCCACTCCAGCAGGTAAAATCACTTTATGGGATGAGTTTGATGACACGGACGGTCCTCACTTCAACCTATCTGTGGATTTGAACTCCTGTACAGGTTGTGGAGCTTGTATCATCGCGTGTCAAGCGGAGAACAACGTTCCGGTTGTAGGAAAAGAAGAAATCAGAATGTCAAGAGACATGTACTGGCTTCGAATTGACCGCTACTATTCTGCGAGAGAAAAAATCACTCCTAAGCAACAAGTAGACAGAGGACTGAATGTACCGCAAGTCTATGACATTCTTATTGATCCGGCTGAAAATCCAGATGTGATTTTCCAACCGGTAATGTGTCAGCACTGTAACCACGCACCGTGTGAAACAGTTTGTCCAGTGGCGGCGACTTCTCACGGGAAGCAAGGTCAGAACCAAATGGCATACAACCGTTGTGTAGGAACAAGATATTGTGCAAACAACTGTCCATACAAAGTAAGACGTTTCAACTGGTTCAACTATGCCCAGAATGATAAGTTTGACTACAACATGAACAATGACCTTGGACGAATGGTTCTTAACCCAGATGTAGTTGTAAGAACTAGAGGGGTTATGGAAAAATGTTCAATGTGTATCCAAATGACGCAAACCACAATTCTAGAAGCGAAGAAAGAAGGAAGACGTATTGAAGACGGCGAATTCCAAACTGCTTGTTCTAAAGCTTGTGGAACTGGAGCTATGCAATTTGGGGATATGAACGACAAGAAGTCTAAAGTAAGAGAGCTATTTACAGACAATAGACGTTATACCCTTTTAGAAGAGATCGGAACGAAACCGAACGTATTCTATCACACGAAGGTGAGAAACAGAAAAGAAAACAAAGTTTAAATAATAATAAGGTAAAAAATGTCACATTACGAAGCCCCGATCAGGGAACCTTTAATTATTGGTCACAAAACTTATCACGATATCACAGAAGATATCGCACGACCTATTGAGGAAAGAGCTGGAAAGCTATGGTGGATTGCATTCTATTCAGCATTGGTACTTTTCGTATACGGATTCGGTTGCATCGCTTACACTATCGGAACCGGTATTGGAGCATGGGGACTTAATAGAACCATTAACTGGGGTTGGGATATTACCAACTTTGTATGGTGGGTTGGTATTGGTCACGCCGGAACGTTAATCTCTGCAGTACTATTGTTGTTTAGACAACGTTGGAGAATGTCCGTCAACCGTTCGGCGGAGGCGATGACTATTTTCGCCGTTGTTCAAGCTGCGATCTTCCCGGTAATTCACATGGGTAGAGTTTGGGTTGGATATTGGGTATTCCCTATTCCAAACCAGTACGGATCCTTGTGGACTAACTTTAACTCACCACTGCTTTGGGACGTATTCGCGATTTCCACCTATTTCTCGGTTTCTTCGGTATTCTGGTTTATGGGTCTAATCCCTGACTTTGCCATGATCCGTGACCGCGCAAAAACACCTTGGACGAAAAAGATTTATACCTTCCTATCCTTTGGATGGGGTGGGAAAGCAAAACACTGGCAACGATTCGAAGAGCTTTCTTTGGTTCTTGCAGGACTTGCAACCCCACTTGTATTCTCTGTGCATACCACCGTATCCTTTGACTTTGCCACTTCGGTGATTAAAGGATGGCACTCGACTATTTATCCACCTTACTTCGTAGCTGGGGCGATCTTCTCAGGATTTGCAATGGTGCAAACGCTATTATTAGTTGCAAGAAAAGTTTGCCAGCTTGAAGATTACATTACCATCTACCATATCGAGATTATGAACATCGTAATTATCGTAACCGGAGGAATGGTAACCGTGGCTTATGCAGTTGAGTACTTCATCGCTTGGTATTCTGGAAGTAGATATGAAGATTTCGTATACTTAAGTCCAGGCGCTGCAACAGGTCCTTACTGGTGGGCATTCTGGGCACTGATTATTTGTAACTTAGTGGTACCAGCTTCGTTCTGGTTCAAGAAACTAAGAACAAACATCATGTGGACATTCTTTGTCGCACTAATCATTAACATAGGAATGTGGTTTGAACGTTTCGATATTATTGTAATTAACTTATCGAGAGACTATTTACCAAGTGCTTGGACCATGTTTAAGCCGACCATCATTGATGTGGGTGTGTATTTAGGAACCATCGGATTCTTTGGAGTACTCTTCTTATTGTATGCAAGAACCTTCCCGGTAATTGCACAAGCGGAGTTGAAAACGATTTTGAAAATGTCAGGTGAAACTTATAAAGCAAAAGAAGGAGATGAGCACCACTAAAATAATTTACGGTCTTTATGCGGATGATGACGATTTAATGGACGGCGTCAAAGCATGTAAAGAGAAAGGAATTGAAATTAATGAGGTCTATACCCCATTCCCTGTCCATGGTTTGGATAAGGCACTAGGACTTAAGAAGACTAGAATTTCTGATGCAGCGTTTATTTACGCTTTGTATGGAGTCCTTGTTGGTGCCCTTGTGACCTGGTATACAATGAACTATGACTGGCCAATGAACATCGGTGGGAAGCCTGCTATGTCTTGGTGGCATCAAATGCCAGCGTTTGTAGTCCCAATGTTTGAATTGATGGTCTTCTGCTCCGCGCACATGATGTCTTTAACGTTCTTAGTTAGAAACAAAATGTACCCAGGTGCGAAACCGCAGAATCCAGATCCAAGAACCACGGACGATAAATTCTTAATGGAATTTGTTGGTGGAGATGTTGAAAGAATTAAACAGCTTCTAATTGAAACAGGGGCTGAAGAAATTACAGTTAAAGATGCTTAGTATGAAAAAAACAATATTCAAAGCTACGGCAGCGATTGCTTTTACAAGTTTACTATTGAGCTCTTGTGGAAAAGGCAATCCACCTATGGTATACTTCCCGGATATGTATTTCCCAGTGGCTTACGATCCACTTCAGAAGGCAGAAGATCCGTACTCAGATCATGAGAATGAAATTCCTGCGTTTGCAAATGGGGCCACAGGCCTAACCGTAGTAGAAGGAACGGTTGCTCAGAATAAAGACGGTGTTTTTGAAGAAGAACTTCTTCCAAAAAATGTAGATGAGTACAATGCAAGGTACGATGCTTCCAAATCGGTAAGCGTATCTCCTCTTGATCCAGCGAATGCTCAGAAAGATATTGAAAGAGGGAAAGTCCTTTATGATAGAACTTGCGCAGCCTGTCACGGAGTCAATGGAGACGGACAAGGATCGATTGTAGAAAGTGGTGCATATTCAGGGGTGCCTAACTATAAGGACCGTGAAATTACAGTAGGTTCCGTACATTATGTGCTGACGCACGGTAGAAACGCAATGGGTTCCTTTGCAGGACAATTGATGCCAGGTGACCGATGGAGAGTTTCAATGTATGTAATGAATGCGTTTAAAGGAGGAATGTCTACGACAGCGGCAGCACCGGCAACTGTAGATTCCACCGCAACCAATTAATAAAAAGAAAGAAAATGTATAGTTTTTCACCAAAATTAAGATTAACTTCTATCATTCTTATCGTCGCAGGACTTGTCTTGTTCGCTGCGGGGTATTTTATTAACAAAAGCTATGACAGTGGAGTAGTCGAGCATATGATGGAGAATGTGCTTGCGGCAGGTCAAGATGCACCTACCCATTCAAGTGAGCTAGTAGGTCCACAAGATCACGAAGCCCACTTAGAACATGCAATGATGCAAGTGGCAAATCAGCCTTTAGCCTCGCTTCATTTGGTAGCAGTCTTGTTTTTTGCAGCCTCATGTTGTGCTTTGTTTTTCTATTCAATTCAGCACGTATCCCATGCAGGATGGTCCATTATTGTGACTCGTGTGATGGAAGCCGTGGCTTCTTTTATTCCATGGGTAGGAGCTTTTCTTGTTCTTATTATGATTCTTAATGTTTCGCATATTGGTCATTTGTTCCACTGGATGGATCCTTCATTGACCGATCCGACTTCTGCTCATTTTGATTCCATCTTATACGAAAAAAAGAAGTTTTTAAATGTGCCTTGGTACGCCATTAGAACCGTTCTTTATGTCGTTGTAGGAACTTTCTTTGCTTGGAAATTAAGAACCATGTCGAAAAAAGTAGACCAAACGAAATCAAGAACAGATTATCAAATGCTTTACCGTTGGAACGTAGGTTATATTGTTTTCTTTGGTTTTGCGTCTGTAGGTTGGGCTTGGGATTGGTTAATGTCTATTGACCCTCACTGGTATTCCACTATGTACGTATGGTATGCAATGGTAAGTGGTTTAGCCACTGCGATTGCGCTTATTATTCTTGTAAGTGTTTATCTTAAGAAAAAAGGATTTTTACCTGAATTCAACGATAACCATTTGCATGACTTAGGAAAATACCTCTTTGCTTCAAGTATGCTGTGGACCTATACATGGTTCTGTCAGTTTATGCTTTACTGGTATGCGAACGTACCAGAAGAAGTAAATTATTTCTTCGGTCGTTTTGAACACTATAAAGAAACGTTCTTTCCAATGCTAATTCTAAACTTCCTAGTGCCTTTATTGGTGCTTGTAGGATCAGGAATCAAAAGAAAGTATAAAGTAGTGACCGCTATTGCTGCACTAGTGGTTGTAGGACACATCATGGATTATTTCAACATGGTAATGCCAGGTACGATAGGTCCTTATTGGAAGAATGCCGCTGTACTTCTTAGCGTTGTAGGAGCTGTTGTTTTCTTTGTTGGACTTTTCATCTTTGCTGTAATGAGTCAACTAGCAAAAATGAAATTGATTCCAGAAGGAAACCCTTTCGTACACGAATCCAAGATTTACGAGTACCCATTTTAATCGGAAATCATACTTAACATATTAATCCCGGCTTATTGCCGGGATTTTTTTATTTTTGTATAAAATACACTCTATGAAAAAAATATATTATCTTTTGATTTTCAGTTTGCTAGTGCTTTCAGGGTGCAAGAAGGAGTCCGTAGATGCCACGACAACGCAAAGTTTTCGTAGTAGCATTAACGACATGACTTCCAAACTCTCCACCTTGCAGCAAGTAAAGTTTAACGAAGCCCTGTATATTTTGAAGACCTTCGGTGTGGATGGCCAAAATGACATTCAAAAATTGGATGCCTTAGGAAAGAAGATTGACGGTTTAAAAGTTCCTGCGATCCTGGCCATGGCAGATCAAGTGGCAAAGGCCAATGACATAGCGTGGAGCAGTACCGGCCCTCCGTCCCTAGGAGAAATGAATATTTTTGGTTCGGTGGAACCCACTGAGTTTGATCCCAACGATATAAAAGCGAATGGACTTGAAATCACAACCATAGAGATTCAAAAAGACTCTGTTTTAGGTCCTAAGGCTCTTCAGGTAATTCCTCGTCTGGTAGACTCAAGTGGACGCCCAATAGAGTTTTCAGGAGCGGCTCTAGAAACGGTACTTGTGGTTTCAAGTGGAGGAAGTCGTTTAAGTACCTCGAAAAACCTTATGCTAGATAATGAGTTCAAAGGATTTACAATTCACTTTGGTTCTTTACCTAGTGAGAAAGTAGTTGGAAATAAGATTGATATTCAGATCACGGTGAAAACGACAAGCAATAGTTTTAAAATGGCAAAAGTGGGTGTATTAGTCAATCCAAATGCCTTAAGAGCGCCCGCTGTAGCAAGTACGGATGTAGATTCCCTTGGAGGCTCTTCCACTTTAGGTCAGGAGGGTACTCTTGGACAGAATGAGGTGGCAGGAGCCACGGGCGATCCCAAGACGACCGTCACTCGATTTTTGAACCAAGTGGGGACACAGAATTTAAGAGGGGCGTATGAAGTTTCGTCAAATCCAAATTGGGGTTCCTTTGAGTCGTTCTCTAATCCTAACACGGGATTTGGAGGATTCAAATCCATTCACGTGAAAAACATTTCGAGTGTATCCAATACAGGGAATAATGCCTCCGTAAATGCCACCTACGACGTGACGGACAAAGCCGGAAATACCACTGCACTGCAAGTGAGCTTTGGGCTTCGCCAAGTGGATGGACAATGGAAAATTAATAGTTACACGATTATACCTTAAAAATATGACCGGTTTAGAATTAAAAAAAGCCTTAGAGCAGACGATAGAAAATATACCTGATTTTCCGAAGAAGGGAATTCAGTTTAAGGACATTACACCAATCTTTTTGGATCCTAAGCTATACGAGGCTGTGATTGAGGAATTGGCTCAGTTTAGTAAGGGGAGAATCGACGCGGTATGTGGAATCGAAAGCCGAGGGTACTTGTTTGGAATTGCAATTGCTGTGAAGCTTGAAGTGCCATTTATCCTCATTCGCAAGAAAGGCAAACTTCCTCCGCCGTTTGTTTCAGAGAAGTACGAATTAGAATATGGATCCTCAGAGATTGAGATGCGTGAGGGGCAGCTTAAGCCAGGAATGAGAGTCTTAATTCATGATGACCTACTCGCTACAGGAGGAACGACTCGTGCAGCAGGCAGGCTCGTGGAGAAACAAGGAGCGACGGTATCCCAGTTCAGCTTTTTGATTAAATTAAAGGGTCTCGGTGCGGAGGATAAATTAGAATCTTTTCAGGCCGAACATCATTCTATACTGGAATATGATTAAATTGCAATAGGATGCTTTCGGTATAGAGCCGCTGCGCATTTTGAAGGAAATTATTATTTCTCATTAGAATTTTGTAAATCACTAGGAAACAATTAAATTTGCAGCTCACTAATTATATTATGGCAAATACAAAACGTACAAATAAGAAGAATACGGAAGGAAAGGAAACGGTTGAGTTTTTTAAAGACCTAGATCGTGAAGCATTGCAAACCGAACGCTTTTTAGAAAAGAATTCAAAAGTACTCTCCATTGTGTTTGGAGTGCTAGTTTTGGGAGTCTTAGGATACTTTGCATACCAACAGTTTGTCATTGTGCCAAAAAATGAAGAAGCAACGAAGAGTTATCTTTCTGCAATGGGAAATCTTGCTGAGGGGAAAACAGTGGAAGCCTTAGGAGGTAAGTCTGCTGCTAATCCAGGTTTTCTTGGAACCTATAAAAATTATGGGAACACCGATGCAGGTCGTTTAGCGGGATACAATGCAGGACTTCTAAAATTCAAAGAGGGGAAATTTCAAGAGGCGTACGATCTATTAGATCAGTTCTCTTCAGGGAATAAAGTACTCATGGCCCTTAAATATGGTGCCATGGCAGACGCGGCCTCTAATCTCAACAAAGCAGACGAATCACTTTCGCTTTTAGGAAAGGCAGCTAGCGCTTCTGATGACCCTTACACAACCTATTACTTTACAAGAAAAAAAGGAATCCTAGCTCTTGCGCTTAATAAAACGCAGGACGCAAAGACCGCATTTGAGACCATCGATAAAAAATATAAGGAATACGACAATGGATTGTCGGATGGCTATATTGAGATGGTGAAAAATAAATAAAAATACAACTTATGGCTACGGTAGATCTTTCGAATTACAAGCCACTCGCAATTTCAGATGCCGATGATTTTTCCATCGGCATCGTAGTTTCTGAGTGGAACGATTTTATTACTTTTCCGCTTCGTGACGGTGCAATTGAAGTGCTCACAAAAGAAGGAGTTCCCAAAGATAAAGTGGAGGTCTTTTATGTACCGGGAGCTTTCGAATTAACCTATGGAAGTATGCAACTTGCAAAGAGTGGAAAATACGATGCTATAATTGCCATTGGGTGCGTTATCCGAGGGGAAACCTCTCACTTCGACTATGTATGCTCTTCTGTTTCACAAGGCATTAAGGATTGCAATGTTCTAACGGATGTTCCTACTATATTTTGTGTACTCACTGACGATACAAAAGAGCAATCGATTGCTCGTAGTGGGGGAATTCATGGAAACAAAGGAATTGAATCGGGAGTGACTGCGTTAAAAATGATTGACTTTAAAAGAAAGTTAAAGTAAAGAGACTAGAAAACGGAAAGTTGGAGCTATGAACGGTATACGATTTGTAAGAATGTTCACAACGTAGAAAATTCAGGAGCATATACTTTAATTTTGTAAATTTAGTTTTCAAATGCACTCTGGTTTTAATTTAAAAGAAACATCATATGAAATGGACTCAAAATCGAAGTGGTAACGTAGAGGACCGTAGGGGCAGAGGTGTCGGAGGCGGCCTTTTGGGTGGAGGACTCGTTAGCTTAATTATCGCGGCTGTCGTTTTCTTTCTTGGAGGTGACCCTTCGGCTATTCTAGCGACGGGGGCGGGAAGTTCGTCCACGCAAACGGAACAACGTGAACTTACAGCGGAAGAAAAGAATGTCGGGGAGTTCATTGAAATGCTTACTGCTGAAAACGAACGAACTTGGAGTACGATATTTCAAGAAAATGGAATGCAATACCAGCCAGCGAAGGTGGTTTTGTTTACCGACGTGACCCAGTCAGGTTGTGGGACCGCTCAGGCGGCTATGGGACCGTTTTATTGCCCAGTCGATCAGGCCGTGTACATGGACCTTAGTTTCTTCAATGAATTAGAAAATCGATTTGGAGCAAAAGTAACGGAATTTTCAGTGGCTTATGTCCTTGCTCACGAGATGGGGCATCACGTGCAGAACTTGTTAGGAACACTGGGAAAGACCGAAGAATTAAGAAGAAGTGGAAATTATTCACAGGCGGAGATGAACCGGGTTTCGGTTGCAACCGAACTTCAAGCCGATTTTTATGCGGGCTTATGGTCCAAGTATAGCAACCAACGAGAACAGTTTTTAGAACCCGGAGATATTGATGCGGCAATCAGTGCAGCAGAAGCCGTGGGTGATGACAATATCATGAATCGTTCCCAGGGCTATGTAAACCAAGAAAGCTTTACGCATGGTAGTTCCGCACAAAGAAAAGAGTGGTTTCTAAAAGGCTACAATTCAGGTGATATTAAACAAGGGAATACATTTGATCAACTGTTAAGATAACATTTTAGTTTCTTTTTTAGCTTCGATCCCTTTGTTAAAAGCAAGATTTAATTGCGTCTTTTATTTTAGATAGTATATTGGAGATTCGTTATGAAGAATATATGGGTGGTGGTTTTTGTTTTGTTTTGTGCCAGTGGATTCGCACAACAAAATGAGGCCTTTAAGGCGATTAAGTCCCAAGTGGACTATGAGCAGCAAATGCTTCAATACAAATACCAGATGGAGTATAAACGCGCTTCTTCGGAAGTGAAAGGTGTACTCGAAAACCAATGGAATTCTCTCATTGTGGAGTTCCAAGAGCATGTGAATACGGCCTATGTAGGCGCATTAATCCAAGTAAAAAATGAGGAAGATTTAGAGGAGTTGACCTCTTCATCTGCAAATAGTCAACTTTATTCCGCTCAGAACAGTCCGAAGAGACTGCTTCCCCCTACCTATTCAAACGGTATGCAAGGACTCCGCAAGGAAGTTACAAATCTCTTTTACTTTGACTCTGTAAAACCTCTAGCAGAGCCCTATCAGGCGCGAATTAGCTTTGTGGTGAACCCAAACGGGCGCATAAGTCGTGTCGAGGCGAAAGGTGAAGATCTTGGTCTTAACCGGCAAGCTCAAATCGCTTTTTATTTGCTTCCTGGACAGTTTGCTCCGGCACTTTTGGACAACCAACCTGTAGCTTACCGATTCGAATTACCCTTAATATTGAGCTTTTAACGAATGCAATCGAGCCGCCCTAACGAGAAGTGGATACTTCTTGTCCTACTAACTTTGATTTGGGGATCGTCCTTTATCTTAATCAAGAAATCACTTCTCTACTACACGCCCTATGAGGTTGGAAGTTTACGCATTATCATCGCGTCTCTTCTCCTGCTTCCGTACGCATTATTGAATATGAAAAAGTTCCCTAAAAAGCACTTAAAATATTTGATCGTGGCTGCTGCATGTGGTAATTTTTTACCCATGTATCTATTTCCGATGGCAGAGACCCAAATTAGTAGCAGCATTGCTGGGATTATTAATTCTATGGTTCCCATCTTTGTCATCATTCTAGGGGGCTTGTTCTGGAGCACGAGTACCACACGAACTCAAATTCTGGGAACTCTGATTAGCTTTATAGGAGTAATTGTTCTCACATTAGGAGGCGCAGAATCAGGCGCTCTGCAAATAGTTCCTATTTTGCTTCTGCTTCTAGCCACTGTACTTTATGCGATCAACGGTTTAACCGTGAAAGCCCATTTGGGAGACGTTGAACCCAAACTGCTTTCTGCCTATGTGTTTGGGATTGTTTTGTTTTTCCCTTCCTTGATATCATTGGGGTTTTCAGGTTTTTTCCAAGATTTTCACTCGACTCAGGAGAATTGGACAGGACTAATGTACGTGGGTCTTCTTGCGGTGTTTGGTACCGGACTCGCGATGATGCTAAACTATCGACTGCTCAGTGTATCTAGTGCTCTTTTTACCTCGACTGTGACTCTTCTTATGCCTATCGTAGCCATTGGGTGGGGTGTTCTTGACGGCGAGACCTTGAGTGTTTTTCAGCTAGTTGGAGCCCTTGTGATCATTGCAGGGCTACTGTTCTTACGTTCTGAACAAAAGAGCAAGCTAGAGAGCGTAAAAAAGTCCAGTCACGAAAAACGGCCCTCGTAAGAAAGGGCCGCTACTTTTATTTATAGGAATAATCCTATTTTTTCTTTGTTTTTACTTTTTTAACTACATCCTTAATGTAGGGATATCTTTTTTGCATATCAGGCACCAGAGAGGGATCGAGTACAATCGCGATCTCTAGAGCTTCCATTGCTCTGTCCTGCTGATCCAGATTGAAGAAACAGTTCGAAATTTGATAATACAATTCTGCATGCTGATGAAGGCTGATGGCCTTGGTCAAAACGCGAATCGCTTTGTCGTATTCCGAAAGTAGCATTAGTACTTCCGTGTAGGCGTACCAGTTGTAGAATTTATTGGGTTCTTTCTCTACCAAAAGTTCCAAACATTCTAAACTATCTTCAAACTGACCCGAATCGATGTATAAAAAGGCTAGTTTCTTTTGAAGGCTAAGATTCGTGCCATTTAGAGCTGCGGCTTCGATTGCAAAATGAAGTGCTTCTTTTTTCGAGCCCATTTCCTCATAAAGTTCACTAAGTTCAATCATTGACATGTAGAACTGAGGGTCTTCAATAAGGGACTTTTGAAAATAAGTTAAAGCGTTCACATGGAACTTCTGCGCTTTGTAGCAAAGTCCAATTTTATAATAGGTATAGGCTTTCGTGTACTCAAGTTCGAGCATTTCTTCGTATACTTCAATTGCTTTTAGATAGTCTCCTAGTGCTTCGTAACAAGCCGCTTTGTTAGCGTATACCCCAATAGAGGAGCTGTTAATTGCAAGCAGGTAATCGAAGCCTTTAATCGCCTCGTGGTAGTTTTTTCGGTTGAAGTAAAATTGGCCGTACTCAAACCATGCGATTTCAGAGAAGGCAAATTCATCTAAATACTCGTTGATGAAAGAAGTGGCTTCCTCATACTTCTTTAATTCGACGAAGCATTGCATCGTATTTTCTAAAGAATAATCGTCAGTCGGGTCCGCTTTGAGTGCTTCGCGGTAATGCTTAAGGGCTTTTGAAGGATCTCCTAAATTCACAAATTCATCTGCAATAAAATTGTGAAGGAAATTCTCCTCTTCTCCTAAGGCAAGGGCAAGATTACAATACTCAATCGATTTTCGTGGGTTTCCTAGGTTGGAAAAGTACTTCGCACAACAAACCAAATAGTCTGTGTTTTCCATACAGGTGGCACGTAAATCGTCAATTATGGGACGAGCCTGCACATAGTTTTCTAGCTCCAGTAAGACTTCCAATTGCTTGGTTTTAATCTCAATGGAGTTGGGGTGAAGTTTGAGCGCAAAATTCACCGCTTTTTCAGCAAAGGAAATATCTCCTAGCTCAAGGTAGTAAACAATGATTTCGTCAAGTTCTTCCGTGTCGAAGTAAACTTGATCTTTGTTTTCTACCATTTCTTCGAACCGTTTGGCCAGTTCGTTTTCAAAAAATTCTTCCAATAGCTTTTCTCAAGTTATATCGATGTTGCAAATGTGGCTTCATAACTTCGATAGAACGTTTAAATTATACAAGGCTAAAATAGCAAATATCAGGCCTAAATTAGGGCTTTTATCTTCTCGATCATACGGTCTGCAAGTTCGTCTGCTTTCCCTTGGCTTGCCGCCTCAGTATAGATCCGAATGATGGGCTCTGTATTTGACTTGCGCAGGTGTGCCCAAGATTCTTCATAATCAATTTTCACTCCGTCTATAGTGCTAATCTGCTCTCCCTCAAAGGCGTTTTCTACACGCTCGAGCAACTGATCTACGTTGATCTCTGGAGTGAGCTCCATTTTCTTTTTCCCCATAAAATAGACGGGGTAAGAGGCGCGAAGTTCAGAGACTGAGATTTCTGATTCTGCAAGATGAGTTAAAAACAGGGCGGTTCCCACTAGGGAGTCCCGACCGTAATGCAACTCTGGGTAAATAATTCCGCCATTTCCTTCTCCTCCAATCACGGCGTTTTTCTCTTTCATTAGAGTGACCACGTTCACTTCCCCTACCGCGCTTGCAAAATAAGTAGATTGATGTCTGTGGGCGATATCGCGTAGTGCGCGACTTGAAGAAAGGTTTGATATCGCGGCACCTGGTTTGTGCTTAAGTAAGTAATCGGCGACCGCCACAAGAGTGTATTCTTCTCCAAACATCTCTCCCTTCTCGTCAATTATGGCGAGACGATCGACATCCGGATCGACAACGAGACCCAAATCTGCATTTTCGGTTTTCACGAGTTCGCAAATATCAGTAAGATGTTCTTTCAGCGGTTCTGGATTGTGAGGGAAATTGCCTGTGGGTTCACAATAGAGCGGTACGACCGTACAGCCTAATTGCTCTAAAAGCGGAACCATGGAGATTCCTCCTGTGGAGTTCACAGCATCCAATACGACTTTGAACTTTTTCTCTTTTATAAGTTGCTGATTGACCAGCGGTAAATCAAGGATTTTATCAATATGCAATTGAATGGCCCCTTCATAGGTCTCATATTTTCCAAGGTCATCGACCTCAGCGTAATCGAAAGCCTCATCCTGTGCAATTTGAAGAAGTTCTGTTCCATTTTCTCCGCTAATGAATTCTCCTTTTTCGTTCAGAAGTTTTAGAGCATTCCATTGCTTTGGATTGTGAGAAGCAGTGAGGATAATACCCCCGTCTGCTTTTAGTTCCGGAACCATCATTTCGACGGTGGGAGTTGTGGAAAGTCCTAAATCAATGACATCGATTCCAAGGCCTTGCAAAGTTGCACTCACAAGGGAGCTAACCATCGATCCTGAAATCCTTGCATCTCTCCCCACTACGATTTTAAGGTTTCGTTTTTGGTTTGAGTTTTGAAGCCAAGTTCCATAGGCAGAGGTGAATTTTACCACATCTAATGGGGTAAGGTTTTCATTTACAGGCCCTCCAATGGTGCCTCGAATTCCTGAAATACTTTTTATTAAGGACATATTGATTCCGTTTTATTCATGGGTTAATCTCTGCAAAATTAGTGAACTTTTTTGTTTTGGTCACTAGATGTTCCGTATTGCTTTGATGGATGGGCTACGAACAGCAACTGCTTTCGCAACCCGGTTTGTTTTTGTCTTTTTTAGACGAAAATTTACTTGCAAAAACCTTGTATAGTCGGTAGCATGCACCTAGTACTAAAACGGCAATAATTCCATATTGAATGAGTAATGAATAGTCCATTTTTCTTCTTTTATCGGGTTAACTTAAAAATTGATAAGCGGCCATTGCAGCAATATAGGCTAGCCCTGTCATGGCAATCACCTGGAGCAAGGTCCATTTCCAACTTTTTGTTTCTTGATACACTACTGCAATGGTTGAAACACACTGCATAGCAAAAGCATAATAGATAAGCACTGAAATTCCTGAGGCTAAGGTAAATACTTTTTCGCCATTTGGTTTTACATCATTACGCATTTTGTCTATAATTCGTTCGTCCGCTACGTCGTCATCGAGACTATAAAGCGTAGCCATTGTTCCCACAAATACTTCGCGAGCGGCAAAACTGGAGATAATGGATACTCCCATTTTCCAATCATAGCCTAAAGGTTCTACGACCGGTTCAATGACCCTACCCATTTTGGCAAGATAGGAATGATCCAAATGAACGTCCGTTTCGACGATTTTCCCTTCCGTTTGACTGGGTCCCATATAACTTAACGCCCAAAGAATGATACTTACAGCAAAAATTACTTTCCCAGCTCCGTTTATAAACTCCCAGACTTTAACACCGGTTAATTTCAAGTCGTATTTGAATTGAGGCATTTTGTATGGGGGAAGATCCATAATCAAATAACTCTTCACGTTCTGTCTGATGATTTTCTTTAGTACAAAGGCAGACCCTAGGGCAGCCACAAAACCTAAAAGGTACATCGCAAGAAGAGCGACAGCTCGGTTACTGAATCCGAGTGCGTTTCCTTCTGGAATCACAATTGCTATAATGATACTGTAGACAGGGAGACGAGCTGCGCAGGTCATAAAAGGTGTTACAAGAATGGTGATCAGCCTCTCCTTGACATTCTCGATGTTTCGTGTGGATTTAATCGCAGGTATAGCGCAAGCAATCCCAGAAACAAGAGGAACAATACTTTTTCCATTGAGTCCAAAGGGACGTAAAAAACGGTCCATCAAAAAAACGACTCGGGCCATATACCCGGAATCTTCTAACAAGTATAAGAAGTACAGTAGGATTCCAATTTGAGGCGCAAAGATGATAATCCCTCCAATCCCCGGTAAAATCCCATTACTGAGCAAACTATTGAGGGGTCCTTCAGGCAAGACAGACGAGGTCCATTCTGCAAAAAGAACAAACAGTCCGTCTATCCAGTTCATCGGATATTCTGCCATATAGAACACCATTTGAAAGAGGAAAAGTAGGATGGCAAGAAAGAGCACGTATCCCCAGAACTTATGGACTAGAATTTTATCAAGTTTTTCCGTGAGAAGTTCTTTAAACTGCGGTTTTTTTGTAACCACTTCTTTCATAATGCCATCAATGGTCTGGTAACGACGAATCGTCTCTTGGGTTTGCAGTCTTTTTGGGACGATGCATTTCGCTTCGGTCTCATTTAGTTTTTCATGAACCGAATCTAGTTTTCCAAGGTATGTATCTGAAGACAAGAGAGTCCATACTTTGTACGGGTTTTTCTCTTCAGTCTGAGAAGCGATTTTATGAACGATTGCTTTTTGTTCAATGGGAATATTGAACTGAATGGAATTCGAACTTGTAAACTCGTTCTTATAGATGCTTTCTTTTATATCCTCAAGTCCAATCTTTTCTTTTGCATTGGTTTGTAATACCTTGACCTGAGTGATTTCTGCTAGTTTGTCAAAGTCGATGCGTATTCCACGTCGAAAGGCTTCGTCCAATTGGTTCACTACAAGTAGCACAGGCATTCCAAGATCCTGAATCTGTTGAAACAAAAGAAGACCTCTTTTCAGGTTCATCGCATCCATCATGTACACGATGCCGGAATACTGATGCTGTTCTTCAATTAAATATTTAGAGAATATAGCTTCGTCCTCCGCCTCAGGATAGATGCTGTAGGCGCCTGGTAAATCTATGATTTCAACTTCTTCTCCCTTGTAGGAGTATCGCCCTGAATGACTCGCTACGGTAACCCCTGCATAATTACCTGTCTTTTGTTTTTTATTGCAAAGTGTATTAAATACAGTAGACTTTCCCACATTTGGGTTGCCCACTAGTAAAATTTGTTTGATGGGTTTTTTAGTTTGCATTACGATACTGTCTCTACAATGATAAATCTAGCTTCTTCCTGACGAAGTGCAATTCTACTTTTTTCTTCTCCAAATTCGATATACAGCGGACCGCTAAACGGAGCTTGGTACAGTATCTTGAATTGGGTGCTGGGCAGTAGTCCCATCTCAATTATTTTGGTTGGCATTTTCAAGGTGGCGTTGTCGTAATCTACTATGATTCCCAATTTGCTTTGGGGAAAACAACATAGCTTATTGGAGTCGTCTCTTTTCAATGGAATAGGGTTTTAAACAGATGCAAATATACGTTATTTACATTTAATCTAAATAAGGATTAGAACAATAGGGATTAAAACGAAATCGGAACCAATACGATTTGTATTAGTTCCGAATCACTATTTAATTAAAGGATATGAATCTATTTGGATGCTTTTTTTTGAGATATTTCAATCTGATTGTTATTCTCGTTCAAATGTTTTTTGAGCATTTCTTCTTGGTCTCTCATCATTTTTGCAATGGAAGTGCCGTCTGGCATTTTTGCGTCCGCAGGAATTTGAGAAAGATGAGAACGGATGCTTCCGAAAGGATCTTTTTTGTAAGCCTCATATAACTGATCGAACTTACTACGGCTCACGACCAAATCATTTCCTCTTCCTCCCATACTTTCTGTAAAGGTTTCTGCAAATGATTTTTCCTGGAAATCGGCTACGTTTTTGTTTCCTTTAAGTTCCCAAGAGTAATTGTTGTTCTCATCGCTTAGCTGCACGATTAATCCTGGAAGGCCATAGAATTTATAAGGTCCATCTTGAAAAGGGATGTCCGTGGAGAACCATGCGGTCCAGTTTCTACCTCCAAAGGTTGTGGTGGCTTTTTGCGTTTGGTATTCACCAATCGTTTTCTTTTCGTTCTGAATTTTCCAATCAAACTTTAGTGTTTCTTCGTAAGATACTTTGTCTTGAAGGATCTGATCGGTATACTTGAGACCCATGTCTGGATATGTTTTTGTAACCTTATAACTGAATTTAGGTTGTTTAAGCGTTTTGGAAAGATCTTTAAAGGTGCCTGATTTCTGCATCTGTTCCACTTCAATTTTTAGAATTGAATCTTGGGAAACCATTAAATAATCGCGGTACAAAGATTTTTCTGAGGTGATGTCTAAAATAGTCATTTCCTTTATTAAGGAGTCAGATTCCACACTCGGTTTGTAGGTCAATTCATAAAAGAAACGATTTGCACTGGTCTGCGCACTTAGTGAAAGCGTAAAGAAGAATAAACAAACGAAGACTATTTTTTTCATTGTTGAATTTTTATAATAAGTATTCGCTTATCGTGTTTTGTTACATCAGGAAACTGATCATTTGCTTCCTACTTATTTAAAAAGCAGCCAGAAACTAAGGTTCTAGCTGATACATTTCTTGAATAGACTCGTTTAGCACATGGTATAGTTTGCGCTGCTGTGGGGTTTGTAGCAAAGCTTCATGCATTTTAAGAACCCGAGTGTCGTTGCGAACTGCTGGGCCAGTTTGGGCGTTTTTAGGATCCAAATGGTTGATTTTTTCAAGGGTTTCTTGCATCAAAGGGACGAAGTATGCAAAAGGAAGGGATTGCGAGTCGGAAATTTCTTTTGCGCGGGCGTAAAGATGGTTAACGAAATTACAAGCGAACACTGCCGTTAAATGAATGTACTTGCGTTTTTCGTAATCCGCTTTTTCGACAAATTGAGACAAGGACTTTGCAAGGTCTTCAAGGATCTCGAAATCGTGTACATTTTCTGTTTCAATAAAAATAGGCACCGTTTCGAAAGAGAGTTCCTTGGTTTTTGAAAAGGTTTGTAGTGGGTAAAAACAGGCCTTTCGATAGGGACCCACTAGACGATCCATAGGCATAGAGCCTGATGTGTGCGCTACAAGTGCATCAGGGTTCGTAATCCACTTTGAAACTTCTTCAATTGCCCGGTCACTTACACATATTAGATACAGATCCGCGGGGGCAAGTTCAGTTGTGGAGTAAGGTATTTTTGCACTTTCACCAATGGCCTCAAGTTCCTTTTGGTTGCGAGCGAAAATTTGAATTGCGGGTTTGTTTTGTTTTGAAAGCGCATGTGCAAAATGGTGTGCGACGTTTCCAGAGCCTATAATTACTATATCCATGATCCAAAGTTAGTTAATATTTCACTCTAGAAAGTGAGTTTTTTTGGGGAATTCCGCCGACAAGTCGGATTACTTGAAGATTATTTTTAACTTTAGACCTAATTTATAATCCAACCCACGAACGGAACTGATGAAGCTACAGGATCAGGAAATTATTGCGTTAATGACCAGCCCAAATGGTCAAGAAAAAGGACTTCGGGCATTGATGGACAATTATCAGAGTCGATTGTACTGGCACATAAGAAGGCTTGTGGTCGACCATGATTTGGCGCAAGATGTTCTACAAGACACTTTTATAAAGGTCTATGAGAATTTCCATCAGTTTAAACAAGAAAGTCAACTTTATACTTGGCTTTATAGAATTGCGACCAACCAGGCATTGCAGGAACTTAATAAAATGAAGCGCATGCAAAAATCGGATCACGATGCGGAGTATCATCTTCAAAATTTGGTAGCGCAAAATGCGGGACCCGATGCAGAAGATATACAAATTATGCTTCAACAAGCAATCCAGACGTTGCCAGAGAAGCAGAAGTTGGTCTTTACGTTAAGGTATTATGAAGAACTACCTTACGAAGAAATGAGCAAGATTTTGGATATGTCGGTAGGCACTTTAAAGACGAACTACCACTATGCAAAACAGAAAATTGAAGAGTATATCAAAGAAAATCACAAAGAGTAAGAAGTGAAGGGCGATTAGGCCAACCTTACTCCTATATAGAAACAGAGAACATGAACAATTTTAATTTAGAAGAATTGGAGCGCAAAGAAATCTACCAGGTTTCAGATTCCTTCTTTAAGGAAGTTCAAGACAAAGTGCTGCAAAATACAATCGAGTTAGAAGTGTCTAAAAAGAAGTCCCTTCCCACGAAAGGGAAAGTCATCCCACTTTCATTCAATTGGAGTTACGCGGCAGCGGCCCTAATGGTTTTGCTTGGACTTGGCGTCATTCTAAAACTGAATTTAAACCCACAGGAGGAGAAGTTGCAAACCCTGGTCACCACTAACAGTACGTCAGAGGTAAGCTCCACTGATGTAAAAGATCCCTCAAGTATAACCTTGGGAACCGATACCCAATCCATTGCACAGGTAGAAGAGAGTACTCTAGGAAGCCAATCTACTGAGTTAAGTAGAGGGGAAGAGTTAAGGACTGCGGTTCCGCAAAGATCCTCTACGAGGCCGACTGTAGTTTCCAAAACAGTTCGATCTGCTGCGATTGATCAAGTCGCTATGGAGCAAATTATCACCTCGCTTTCAAGCGCGGATTTAGCAGAGCTTTCAAGAGATGCAGAAATGGATGTATATCTTGACCTATATTAACAAATGACCCCTATGAAAAAAATAATTATTACTTCCCTACTCGCAGTCTTTGCGATAGGTTTGGTAAGTGCTCAAGAAAAATTGACGCAAGATTTCACAAACAAAAATACCCAAGAAAGAAAAGATATGATTCGCAAACTCTCTCCTGAGAAACGACGTGAACTTTATCGTAGTTTTCGAGAGGATGTACTCATTGAAGAGTTGAAAGTACAAAAGGAAAAACAGGCTGAATTTAAACGAGTTTATTCTGAATACCAAGAATCACAACGAAGAATTAAAGATCGTTTTGACAATGGATACAATCCGGATGCTTTGTCTGATTCAGAAGCAAAAATAAAACTGGAAGAAAGCTTTGATTACGGTCAAAAGCTAATTGAAAACCGTCGTGAGTATTCAAATAAAATGCAGCGTGTAATTCGACCTCAACAGGTTATCAAAATGTTTCGCGTAGAAGGACAAATGAGAGACCGTATGCTGAATCGTCGAATGGAAATAAGGGAGAACGCGAGTTCAAATCGTTCAGGGAATTCGAATTCAGCAAACTTTCAAAGTGAAAGTTCCTCTCGTCGTGGAGAAGTTCAATCCAGAAGTCTATCTAACGATCGGTAAATAAGAGTTGCCTTCGTGTTTTTGCACTATTCGACCCCTGCACAAAGTGTAGGGGTCGTTTCTTGACTGTAATTTTTCTCTTTGTAAAGTTTCGCGTGTGAGAAGAAAAACTGAAAGGTAATCAATTAAAAATCTTAAATTTGCACACTACTGAATGAATTAAATGAAGAACATTAGAAACTTTTGTATTATCGCCCATATTGACCATGGAAAATCGACTCTTGCAGACCGGCTGTTAGAATACACTGGGACCGTGACCCAAAGAGAGTTGCAGACGCAGACCTTGGACGATATGGATTTAGAAAGAGAGCGTGGTATCACCATTAAGTCACATGCAATCCAGATGGATTATGAGTTCGAAGGCGAGCGCTATATTTTAAATTTAATTGATACACCCGGACACGTCGATTTTTCGTACGAAGTTTCACGGTCCATTGCTGCTTGTGAGGGGGCACTTCTTATAGTAGATGCGGCGCAAAGTATTCAAGCGCAAACGATTTCTAATCTCTATCTCGCTTTAGAAAATGATTTGGAAATCATTCCTATACTAAACAAAATTGATTTGCCTTCTGCCAACCCAGAAGAAGTTACAGACGAAATTGTAACACTTCTTGGTTGTGAACCGAGCGATGTTTTACGAGTTTCAGGGAAAACAGGAGAAGGGGTTCGTGAACTATTAGAGCAAATTGTCAAGAGGATTTCTCCGCCAAAAGGAGATCCAGAGGCCCCATTGCAGGCGCTGATTTTTGACTCTGTCTATAATCCTTTCCGTGGTATTGAAGCTTATTTTAAAGTAGTAAATGGATCGATTAAGAAAGGCCAAAAAGTGAAATTCATGGCCACAGGGAAAACCTATGACGCCGACGAGGTGGGTACACTAAAACTTAAGCAAGCGGCCAAGACCGAAATAAAAACAGGAGACGTAGGGTATTTAATTTCCGGTATTAAAGATGCAAGAGAAGTTAAAGTAGGAGATACGGTAACTTCTGCGGACAACCCCGCAGCAAATTCAATCGAAGGGTTTGAGGAGGTGAAACCTATGGTGTTTGCTGGAATCTATCCAATTGAATCGGAGGACTTTGAAGAGCTTCGTAGCTCACTTGAAAAACTTCGCCTAAACGATGCCTCTTTAGTTTTTGAAGCAGAAAGTTCCGCTGCGTTAGGTTTTGGATTCCGATGTGGATTCCTAGGAATGCTGCACATGGAGATTGTACAAGAACGACTGGATCGGGAATTTGACATGAATGTGATTACAACCGTTCCCAACGTATCTTACCATGGGTATTCAAAGAAAGATCCCGAAGTTGCTATTTTAATAAACAACCCTTCGGAGATGGTGGATCCCAATTTATTCGATCGAGTTGAAGAGCCGTACATCAAAGCTTCGATCATTACCAAATCAGATTATGTTGGAGCTGTAATGACCTTGTGTATTGAAAAAAGAGGAGAAATTGTAAATCAAAGTTATCTTACAGCAGACCGAGTGGAACTGGTGTTTAATATGCCGTTGTCAGAAGTCGTCTTTGATTTTTATGACCGTTTGAAATCGGTATCGAAGGGATATGCCTCTTTTGATTACCACCCGATTGGATTTAGAGCCTCCAAGCTTGTAAAGATGGATATTCTAATTAACGGGGATATGGTGGACGCACTATCGTCTCTAATTCACGAAAGCAATGCTTATTACATTGGTAAAAAGATGTGTGAGAAGCTGCGTGAGTTGATTCCAAGACAGCAATTTGACATTGCCGTTCAAGCGGCCCTTGGAACCAAAGTAATTGCAAGAGAAACGATTAAAGCTCTTAGAAAAGACGTAACAGCAAAATGTTATGGGGGGGATATATCTAGAAAAAGAAAACTATTAGAAAAGCAAAAAGAGGGAAAGAAAAAGATGAAACAAATCGGACGTGTGGAGGTTCCTCAATCTGCGTTTATGGCCGTGCTCAAATTGAATGATTAGAGTTCTAGCAATGTAAAAAAAAGCAAGCTGCCTAATTTAGGCAGCTTGCTTTTTTTAGTGAGGGATTCCTTTTCGAAGGGCGCGGTTCGCATTGGATACCGCCTTTTTTTCTTTCCAGTCCATGTAGCGACTTTTGTACCTTTTTTTAAGGTAATTGTCAATTGTTCTTTGCACAGTTAAGTTCCAAAGTGAGTGAGCTTTAATTGCCCATGACTTGTCCCATGCACGAAGTGAAATAGAAAAACTTCCGTCGAGGTATTTCATCCAATGCCAGTATCCCGTCGGCATGAATAGGGTGTCGCCGTGCTCTAAAAAACATTCCACTCCTTCCACTCCGTCGAGTGCTGGGAATTTCTCAAAGTCTGGTTTTTCAATTTTATAATCTTCGAGGGCATAGGTTGCCATTGGTAGGGAGTAGAGTCTTTTTTTCCATTTGTAGTCAAAAAGGAGCACATGCTTTCTGCCTCCAAAATGCGTATGAAAGATGTGGGCCATGTCAATGTCGTAATGCAAAAAGGTCTCTGATCCTTTGCCTCCAAAGAACATATTTGGGTAGCTGTCTAAAAACCCACCCATCAATTCTTTTGGTGCGCGGTAGTCTTCTAGAATCTTGGGCGCATGTTTGATTGGGTCAAATAGGAAAAGTCGAAGGTCTGTAGGTTCCTTTTTGATTAGATCAATATAGTCTGAAAATTTCATGTTTGCTGCAGAAGCATTAATAGGAGCGCTCGGATCTGCTTTTGCAGAATCGTAAAGTGGAACTTCCACATCTCCTACCATTTCTTTCATGTATTCCAAATTCCATTTCTGGAATGCGGGCCATTTGTGAGCCAGGTTTTTTAGAATAACCGGCTTTTTAGGCTTTAAATAATGGGTGTAGAAATCTTCTTTTGAAATATCCTCCACCACGTCTATTGGTTTTAATATAAGACCCATCTTAAAAAATTAAAGCACAAAATTATTAAAAATGAAGATATGAAAGTTCATTTTAAGTTACAATTGCTTAATATTATCAATATAGGCCTCTAGTACTGTAACATTTGAGAACTCGTGTGGACTAATGTAATTAAATATACTATCATTATGAAGACAGTTTTCGCCTTTGTTTTTGTTTTTGGATTTTCGATTCTTGGAATGGCTCAAAACACCCTTACAGGTAAGGTGACCGATGAGGATGGAGGTGCAGTGCCTAGTGCATCCGTAACGGTCGAAGAGCCTGGAAAAGATGCCATTATTGCGTATGCGATTTCAAATTCGAAAGGCGAGTACAAATTGAATTTTACCTCCAGTGCCTCCCAAGTGAACGTGAAAGTAAAAGCGTTTAACCAAAAGGCATTTTCACGTTTGGTGAAAAATGAATCTCAAACTTTAAACATTAGTCTTCAGAGTGAGGCGACAGAGATCAAAGAAGTAAAGCTAAAAACAAGATTGATTACCAAGCGAGGCGACACGATTTCTTATGATTTGAAAAATTTCGACAGCCAAGCCGACCGTACCTTAGCGGATGTACTTAAGAAGATTCCTGGAATTGAAGTGAATTCAAGCGGTGCAATCTTATACCAAGGAGAAGCCATTAATAAATTCTATGTCAATGGGAAAGATTTGATGGAAGGTGGATACGGCTCTGTGGTCAATGCTCTCCCAAAAGATGCGGTGCAAAAGATGGAAGTTCTTGAGAATCACCAACCCGTAAAAATCCTGCAAGATAAAGTGCCAAGCGAAAGCGCTGCGATCAATATTAAGCTCAAAAACAAAGTGACCATGACGGGTCGTGGAGAAGTAGGTGTGGGTCTTTCGCCCTTTCTGTGGAATGTAAAGCTGACTCCAATGTTTTTCGGACAGAAGAACCAGTGGGTTGTCAACTACAAAACGAACAACACGGGAGAGTCCGTGGAAAACGAACGAAATATTCTCGCATTTGGAAGCCGTTGGGAAGGAAGACGAAACCAAGCCTCTCAAAGGAATTGGATAAGCGTCGATAGAGCCTCTGTACCCAATGTACCTGAAAAACGCTACCTATTAAATAATGTCCATTATTTTTCTGCCAACTTACTCACCAGTCCTTTTAAGAACAAAGATTGGGAACTTAAGGTGAATGCTAACTATGCAAACAATTCGATTGAAAGAGCCTCCAGTGTCGAAACGGTGTACGAGCCTTCTGAATTTTTCCCTGAAGGTGCAAAATCGAGTACGAACTTAGCCAACAATTTCTACAGCAATGAGGCCAAAGGAGAAGTGATTATTACAAAGAACGCCAAAAAAGGCTTTTTCAAGAACACAACGACTTGGAATGGCTTCTGGAACGACGATAAGGGCAGTTCCCGAATCGTGGATTCCAGAACAGGGACGATCGGAATGGATGAATCCATGAACTCCCCAAGTGGAATGATTCAAAACTCTCTTAGCACCATCATTCCTTTCAAAGAAAAAATGATTAACCTTCAGAGTTATATCAGTTATCAAAAGGACAATCAGAAACTTTCTACTGTGTATGATAACTTCCACGATTTTGATGATTTCTTTGGTCGTAATTATGCAAGACTTGATCAAAACATAGACCTCAGTACGCTCAATGCGAATCATTCTGCATCGGTCGGATTTAGCATTAAGAATTTAACCATTACGCCAGAAGCAGGTCTTAATCTATCGTTTAATACGATGGAGTCTCAATTGTTTGGAGAAGGCAGCATGCTTGATACCGATTATCAGAATGACATGAAGTGGAATGAGATTAATCCTTACACTCAAGTGGGCTTAAACTATAAAAAAGGAGGACTGAACCTAAGTTTAACCCTACCGGTTAACTTCTACGGGATGGATTATAAAGACAACCGTACGGGAGAAAGTAGAGAAATCAGCAAAACCGTTTTTGAACCTAGCTTTTGGGGAAGTTATGACTTTGCTTCGTTCTGGAAAATTTGGGCCTTTGCAAATGTTAACTACAACTATGGTAATTTTGGTTCCTTATACACAGGGAATATTTTGACTTCTCCACGTAACATCGGAAACAATGATAATCTGTTGCCAGAGAATCGCAGTATTAATTTTTCACCAAGACTTGAATACCGTAATCCGCTAAACAATTTGTTTTTCAATATTCGCTATAGCTACAACGAGAATGAGAGCAACCTTATTGCAAAAACCACCATTTTCTCGTCAGGAGCGAACATTAGTGAACTTGCCTATTTCGATAATACAACGACCTCGCAAACAGAAAGTGCAGAGATTGGAAAATATTTCCCTGGAATCAAAACCAATTTGTCTTTGAATGCTTCCAATCGAGATTCAAACAATTACAGTATGCTTGTGAACAATCAGACGGGGAATACCGATATGATTGAAACCAAAGTGAATCGTCAAGCGGCGGGATTGAAATTAAACAATGCCATGTTTTCATGGATGAGTGTAGATTATATCATTTCCATGAATTGGAATAAAAATAAAAACGTATTTTACGAGTCAGAGACCAAAACTTCGGGATGGAATCATAGCCTTGCGGCATACTTCTACCCACTAGAGAACCATACCATTGGATTCTATTGGGATGATCTAACCACCGCGCAAATGGATGAGAGTTTCCGAAATTCGTTTTATGATGTGAGTTACCAATATACTTGGGCTAAGAAAAAAATTGACTTTGAACTTAAGTGGTTAAACATCGCAGATAAAAAGGTATACGAAACGATTTCTTACAACCCGAGCTTGATGTCTACAACCCGAAGTGCGATGGAAATTAGACCGAGTCAATTTCTTTTCACTGTAAAATTTAATTTTAAATAAAATTAGTATGAAATTATTTTCTCTGGTCTTTGTTTTATTTTCCCTGCTTCTAGGAGCGCAGTCACGTGCTTTATATGAATATAAATTTGCAAGTGATTCGACGAAACAAGATAGTATTCAGTCGGAATGGATGTATTTGGACATAAATAAAAATGGATCTAAATACTTCAGTAAGCAAACTTTTGAAAGCGATTCCATTTCCTATGCTTCTTTAAAGAAGCAGATTGAATCGGGTTCGAAAAGCATTAACATTGAAAAGAAAAACCCAGGGAAAGTGGATTACGAAGTAGAAAAGACCTATCCCGATTACCAAGTTTTTCTGAACACTGCCGTTGGGAGCGATCATTATCGTGTACCTGAAGATCGTGAGATGAAATGGGAGATTCTTCCTGAAAAAATGCAAATTGGAGAGTTTCTAGCCCAAAAAGCGACCACTCATTTTGCCGGAAGAGATTGGACCGCGTGGTTTACCATGGAAGTTCCGATTCAAGACGGACCTTATAAGTTCCATGGACTGCCAGGCCTTATTGTAAAAGTAGAGGATTTAAGCGGGTCTCACTTAATGGAATTGAAAGCATTTCAAAAACAAAATACGGATTCTGCACTAGGAGATATGGAGCTACCCAACGGAAGATCCATTCCATTTATCTCAAAAAAGAAACTTGACATCACTCGCACGCAGTACATAAAGCAGCTTCAAGCCTATCAAAAGGATCCCGTAAAAGGGATGCGTGAAATGCTTAGTCGTCCCAACACGACGGTTTCCGTAAGTTTCAACGGTTCCGCCACGAGCAATCCTAGTGAAATATTGCGAAGCATGGAGAAGAATGCGCGCGATAAAATGAAAGCCAATAACAATCCTATTGAATTAATTCCGTAGTGCAGTGGGGTTCGTATTTAATATTAATTATTTTTGTATCCTATTTAGCTAATCAAAGTAAATGTCCTATAAATACCAATTAAAACAAATAAAAGCTTTTGTGTTCGACGTGGACGGGGTTTTTACCGATGGAAGTGTTTTCTTGATGCCTGGTGGGCATCAATCCCGAGTCATGAATGTTTTAGACGGGTATGCGGTGATTAGGGCCTTGAAATTAGGATATAAAATAGGGGTCATTACTGGTGGGGACGATCCGATGGTAAGGCACCGTCTGAATTATTTGGGTATTACCGATTATTTCCCCAAATCTTCGAATAAATTAAGTGATTTAGAGGTCTTTAAAAACAGGTATGATTTAGAGGATAGCCAGCTTTTAATGATGGGCGATGACATACCCGATCTATCAATTCTTCGAAAAGTGGCACTTGCCACCTGTCCTATCAATGCGGTTCCTGAGGTGAAGGCCATTTGTCAGTACATATCCCCTATCCAAGGAGGCAAAGGAGCGGTCAGAGATGTGATCGAACAAGTCCTTAAATCGAATTCTCAGTGGATTGAGGACGACACGCAATCGCGCTAACTTATGAGAAACTTATTATTAGGCTCCCAATCGCCAAGGCGAAGTGAGCTTCTTGCTGCTTTGGGTTTTGAATTCCAAACGGTTCGCATTGAATGCGAAGAAACGTATCCTCAAAACCTGGAGGTTTCAAAAATTGCGGAGTACCTCGCGATTGAGAAAAGCAAACATTTTTCTGAATTAAAATCCTCGGAGTTACTGCTTACTTGCGATACCATTGTGGCTCTAGGACAGCAGGTTTTAGGAAAGCCGAAGGATGCCACTCAGGCTATGGAAATGCTTTTGAAACTCTCTGATAAGACGCACACGGTGTATACGGGTGTTTGTTTACGAACGTTCGAAGAAACGCTTAGTTTTACGCAAAGTGCCCAAGTGGAATTTGAAGCCTTAGCTACTTCCGAGATTGATTTTTACATCGCAAATTTCAAGCCTTTTGACAAGGCGGGAAGTTATGGTATTCAAGAATGGATCGGAATGGCCAAAATCAAAAGCTTGACAGGAAGCTTCTACACCATTATGGGATTGCCCACCCACCGCGTATACCAAGAATTGGTATCGCAGGGGCTGAGTCCTAAATTCTAATTATTTTCTATGCCGGTCGAAGTTGAACCGTAAAGTGACGCATGATTGGCGCTTCTTGTGTGATTTCGTATCCTTTGGTGATCGAATCTCTGCGTTCAAATACATTTTTCAAAGCAATCGCAATGTATTCCATATGGTTGTCTGTATAAGTACGACGAGGAATGGCAAGGCGAAGGAACTCGGTTTTTGGATACCGGTTTTCTCTCGTTTGAGGGTCACGGTCGGCTAAAATTGCGCCAATTTCTACTCCGCGTATTCCTGCCTCCTTATATAGTTCCACACCTAAGGTTTGTGCTGGAAATTCTTCTCTAGGCACATTGGGTAAAAATTTTAAAGCATCCACAAAAACGGCATGCCCGCCAATTGGTTTTTGCACCGGGATTCCCATTTCAATGAGTCGATCGCCTAAATAGCGTACTTGAGCGATTCTACTTTCTAGGTATTCAAACTCGGTGGCTTCGTTTAAGCCTACGGCAAGAGCAGCCATGTCCCTTCCGCTCATTCCTCCATAAGTAATAAAACCTTCATAAATAATCGTGAACGTAGATGCTTTTTTGAAAAGATCCTCACTTCTTAGTGCAACAAAACCGCCAATGTTCACAAGCCCGTCCTTTTTGGAGCTCATGGTCATACCGTCTCCAAAAGAAAACATTTCAAGACAAATATCTTTGATTGATTTGTTCTTTTGGCCGGGCTCTCTTTCTTTAATGAAATAGGCATTTTCCGCAAAGCGTGCTCCGTCGAAAAACACAGGGATTTCGTATTGTTCGGATAGTTTACAAACTGCTTTTATATTTTCAAGGGAAACGGGCTGGCCTCCTGAAGTATTGCAAGTGACGGTAATTAAGCAGAACGGAATCTGAGACTTCGGATAGGATTGGTACACCTCTTCTAGTTTTTCGAGATCGATGTTTCCTTTGAAGGGATGTTCTAGCTCCGTGATAAAAGCCTCTGCAATTGTACAGTCAATTGCGCTTGCTTTTCGAAATTCAATATGCCCTTTGGTTGTGTCAAAGTGGGAATTTCCCGGTACGACATCATTTTCTTTTACCAATGCCGAAAAAAGCACGTTTTCTGCCGCTCGACCTTGATGGGTTGGCAAGAGATAGGGGTATCCGGTAATCTTTGTGACAGAGTCTTTTAAATCATGAAAGGAGCGTGAACCGGCGTAACTTTCATCCGCGCTCATTAAGGCAGCCCATTGCCGATCGCTCATGGCGCCTGTGCCACTGTCGGTCAATAAGTCCACAAAAACTTTGTGGCTTTCTAAATTAAATAAATTGAATTCAGCTTTGGCGATCCACTCTTCTCGTTGAGCCTCGGTGGACTGAGTGATTGGTTCAACCATTTTCATTTTATAGGGTTCCGCGTAGGGTAATTTCATTGGAGTATAATTAGAGTAATAAATGTAGTTTAAAATTTCAGAGTAAAAAAAGGGATCACTCCGGAGATTTAAAAACGGCATCGTTCGAATGGAATCCAGCCACGCCTCCACTCACTGCAAATTTCATTGCCGTTGCAGCACTCATTCCTTCCACCGGTTTTACGTTCTGCTGTTCGGTGATAATGACCCAACCTGAAATTGCGTAGGAATGGGGGAGGTAGACGGCAACTTTGCCATTCATGCCCACAGCTAGCAGATCTTTTTGGGTTAAAAAACCAATTCGCCAGATCTCCGGTGCGCTATTCACGCGAACCCAAACAGGCTGTGTGAATTTTTTCTTGTCTCCCACAAAGGAAGACATTAGATCTTTGGTCGGGGAGTATATGTGCTTAAAACCGGGCATTCGCTCAAGAACCGTGTCCATACGACCTAGTACGAGTCGGCCGAAAACGAATTTATTTCCAAGATATCCGATGAGTACAATGGAAATGAGAACCAGAAGAAAGGTAATGCCAGGGTAGAGCTTATTAGAAAGGTAGGGTACACTTTCTTCAATAGAGGAAATGATATACCAAAACACAAAAACGGTAAGGCCGAAAGGACCTATAATCATTAACCCCTGAAAAAAATTCTGGATCAGTTGGCTAAGCAGGTCTTTTCGTTTTTGGTTTTGCATCGAAAGGTTTATTTTAAGTTTTACCCGTGTATGGTTTGACTTTTTCCGTAGCTTTGAATAACCTTGGCCTCATGCTCCAGCCACTGTTCCCAGCGCTTATTGACTTTATCTGGATCGCCCAGTTCCCTTGCAAACGCAATAAAGGTAGCATAATGTCCTGCTTCAGAGATCATAAGTTGGTGGTAAAATTCTTGTAGTTGGGGATCGTGTTGTAGGGTTTCAGTGAGAACTTTGAAACGCTCACAGCTTCTGGCCTCAATAATAGCGGCAAACAGCATTCGGTCAATAATTAAATCTTGGCGACTCCCTTGAATCATGAATTTTGCCAAATCGTTTACGTAGTCGTCTTTTCTGGCTCTGCCGAGGACATAGCCTCTCTCCTTAATGATTTCATGCACAAGTCTTAAGTGCTCTAGCTCCTCCTGCGCAATGCTCAATAGTTCAGTTACGATTGCGGTATGTTCTGGAAGCATCGTGATCAGTGTAATGGCGTTAGAGGCCGCTTTTTGTTCACACCACGCATGATCTGTAAGAATCTCTTCAATATTTTCTTTGGCAAGGTTCGCCCACCTCGGATCGGTTGGCAATTTTAGTTTAAACATACTCTTTCATTTGTTCCTAGCGAGTCACTCAAATATAGTACTCTTTTCATAATAATGATACAAATTTATAAAATTCCTTTGTTTTGAAAAGGTTTGCCCTTAGTTGGCACTTCAATTGAACTGCAGATAAAGAATCAATAAACATAAATTATGAAAACCTCAACAACCTTTATTAAACGTAAGTATGAAAAGCTGAGTCTTTTAGCTATTATGTTCTTTGCAAGCATTTTTGCATTTGCACAAGAAACCACCGAACCACTAGATGTGGATGTCACGACTAGCACCAAGACGACCACGACAAGCACAGAATGGATGAGCAATCCACTTTACTGGGTGATTGGAGGTTTAGTCCTTATCATCCTGATTGCAGTTATAGTACGAGGAAATAATAGAGATTAAACTATTATTTCTCAATTCTTAGAAGCCATCCTTAGTTTTAGGGGTGGTTTTTTCTTTTAAGAATCGCAAGGCGTCCCAGCCGAGAGCGTCCACCTTTTTCAGCACTACGGCAAGGCCAAATGCAAGCGTTGCGTTAAGAAGGAAGATCAGAATCAAAAACACACCCCAAGGGAACTGATTTTGAAACGGAACCACAACAAAATAGATCAGCGAGGAACTAATCCCCTGGGCAAAATAGAAGAAGATTGCATTTTCACCAATATAGGTAACGAAATTATTTTTGTTAATTTTTAATCGATTGTAAAGGACAAACAAGGTGACAATTGAAAATAATGTCCAGACAATGTAGGGGATCTTTGGAGGGAATTTTTCTTTATTGATTCGATAAAAAATTTCCGTCCCATAGGATTGAAATAGCCAGAAAATCGCAGCGCCTACTCCTGTATACAATAGTACTACTGTAGAGCGAGAAAGCTTTTTGCCTTTAATTTGATGTGCACAAAGGAACATGGCCAAATAAATTGTGACGTACCCGACCTGACCTTTCGGGTAGTAATGTGGGAACAGATAAAAAAGCACAGTAAGTCCGAGGCAAAGTCCAATAATCCAGTTGATATGCCGGGGTAGATACCGTAAAATCAGGACCCCTAAAACCGTTAGTATAAAATAGACTTTAAGATACCAAAAGCTTCCCATGACGACAGGGAAGGTGTCCGCATTGGTGTAGCGATGGAGATACCAATTTCCTAGGTTTTGCCACTGAGGATACGTGGAAATGCTTCCAGGTGTGTACTTGGAACCAAAGGTGGAATAGAAATTTTGCAACCCTTCGAGCCCCACGGCCCATAGCCCCACCACTTTAAAAAGATAGTCGAGGAAAAACAGGAGCGTTACAAAAATCATATAGGTGATTTGTAGCTTTAAGAGGCGAAATAAGGTTTTTTCAACTTTTCCGCTTGAGGTGAGTCCGCTGAGCGCATAAAATAGAGGGACGTCAATAAGGAGTGACAAAATGCGGACTTCCGTCGGGACATAATACTGTCCGGACCAAAAAACCGTATGAATGAAGATTACAGAAAGCGTGGCAAACCCTTTTGCAAAATCGATGTACAGATCTCGCTTCATAGTTGAAAATTGTTTAATCAAATATACAATTCTTCCAGCTATTTCTCTAGGTCTATTTTGTCTCCTTATTAAGGATAGATTTAGAGCGGAGCCCTCTAAAAAGTGAGGAATTCGAGCGAGTCACACTGTGAATTAATGAGTTTGGAAAAGCAAAGTAATTACTTAGTGGCTCGAATGGCCTATTTTTGTTGCTAAATTTTAGCAGTAACTCTTTGTGGTTCAGAAAAATTTCTTAATTTTGCAGACTCAAAAGAAGATTATTAACAAATAAAAATTATAGACAATGTTTGCAATTGTAGAGATAGCAGGGCTTCAGTACAAAGTTGAGCAAGACCAGAAGTTGTTTGTAAACCGTTTAAAAGGAGATAAAGGCGCGAAAGTTTCTTTCGACAAAGTTCTTCTAACTGTAAACGGAGCAACAACAGTTGGCGCCCCGGCTGTAGACGGTATCACAGTAGATGCTGAAATTTTAGACCACGTTCAAGCGGACAAGGTGATCATTTTCAAAAAGAAAAGAAGAAAAGGGTACGCTAAAAAGAACGGTCACAGACAACAATTGACTCAAATTCAAATTACAGGAATTACTGGATTTGAAGGGGCGAAAAAATCTGCAAAGAAAGAAAGCGCTAAGTCAGAAGTAAAAACTGTGAAAGCAGAAGCTAAAGTAGAAGCGAAAGGAGCGACCACGACTGCATCCAATGAAGATAGAGCAACCGTTAACTTTGGTGAAGATCATGAATTGAACTATCACTTAAAGAAAAACGAACTTTCTCAATCTAAAGACAACAGAGAAACTCTTATTACTCTTGGAAAGGAGCTTAAGAGCGAATTAGGTAAAAAAGTTCTTTCTCACGAAGAAGTAGATGCTTTAATCGAGAAGAACATTGCACAATTCAAAGAAGTAAAAAAATAACAAACCCTTTAAAACCTAGAATAAAATGGCACACAAAAAAGGAGTTGGTAGTTCCAAAAACGGTAGAGAGTCTCATTCCAAGAGATTAGGAGTGAAGATTTTCGGCGGACAAGACGCAATCGCTGGGAACATCATCGTAAGACAGAGAGGTACTCAACATCACCCAGGTGATAACGTGGGTATTGGAAAAGACCATACTTTATTTGCACTTATTGACGGTAAAGTAGTTTTCAGAAAGAAAGCAAACAACAGATCTTTCGTATCTGTAGATCCAAACGCATAAGAAAAGGCGTTTTATAACTCAAAACGACCAATCGAATTTCGATTGGTCGTTTTTATGTGCATTGTTTTTTAGGATTTTCCTCTTTTGCTTCCACAAGAGTATACAGAGAAAGATTCTTACAAACGAGCATCTACCAAATCTCGGTTTAGCTTTGCTTTGATATCAAAGACGACCGATGGACTATTCTTTAATGGTTCTAAATCCAGAGATAAGAATTCCTCGTGAGCTACTGCAAGAATAATTGCATCGTATTTTTTATCTCCTAAGCTTTGAAGCAAAGGAATACCATAATGGGCTCGAACTTCCTCCGGGTTTGCCCAAGGATCGTACAGGTCGATTTTCGCTCCATAGTCTTTCAGTTCCTTGTAAACATCTACAATTTTAGTGTTCCGAATGTCAGGACAGTTCTCTTTGAAGGTGGCTCCTAGAATCAAAACTGACGAATCTTTAATCGTCATGTTTTTTTGAATCATGAGTTTGACCACTTTCGAAGCAATGAACTCGGATACAGAATCGTTGACCCGGCGTCCTGATAGAATAACATTGGGATGGTACCCAAGTTGTACAGCCTTATGTGCTAAATAATAAGGATCCACTGAGATGCAATGACCTCCTACGAGACCGGGTTGGTAAGGCAAGAAGTTAAATTTTGTGCCTGCTGCCTCTAAAACATCCTGCGTATCAATTCCAACACGATCAAAGATAAGAGCAAGTTCGTTTACGAACGAGATGTTCACATCGCGCTGAGCATTTTCAATTGCCTTTGAGGCTTCGGCTACTTTTAGACTTGGAGCTTTATGAGTACCCGCTTTAATGATTGATCTGTAAAGCGTGTCTATTTCCTCTGCTGCCTCAGGGGTGGAACCCGAAGTTACTTTTTTGATGGTGGTAAGGGTGTTTATTTTGTCTCCAGGAACAATACGTTCGGGAGAATACCCGACGAAGAAATCTTCGTTGAATCTTAATTGTGATTGCGCTTCCAATAGAGGAATGCACTCCTCTTCCGTACAGCCTGGGTAAACCGTAGATTCATAAATTACAATGTCACCGGGTTTAAGCACTTTTCCAACGGATTTAGAGGCTTCAAGAAGCGGTCGTAAATCGGGCGCGTTAAAATCATTAATTGGTGTAGGTACCGTGACGATGTAGATTTGTGCAGATTTTAGATCATGCAGATCGCTGCTTGCTTGATACCCCTTTTGGAATTCGCTCGAACGGGCAAGATCCAAGCGATCTTTAAGATCGATTGGATCTGCCTCCAGAGTTTCATCCAGTCCTTGGTTTAGACTCTCTACACGTTTTTCGTTTATGTCATATCCGAGTACCGGATGCTGTTTTGCGAATTCTAATGCCAAAGGAAGGCCTACATATCCTTGACCAATGACGGCTATTTTTTTCTTCATTGTGTGGATTTGAATATTAACGAGTCAACCAACCTCCGTTTTTAACGGTCGCAATCGCAAAGGGTGAAATCCAAAACAGAGCAACCAGGTAAAATAGACTGTACGGATAAGCCCAGAGGGAATCTGCAAAATTATAACGTTTTGTGAAAAAGGCCATTTGGATGCTAGAGAATATAAAGGTACCTACTAGCGCAGAACTTAGGTAAATTAGCGGATGAGTTAAAACGAAGTATAACATAATGAGTGTGATTGGATACGTGAGAAGGATTTTCATCCATTGATTCACGAAAATAAGGCGAGCACCTGCCTTATTCTTAGCACGGAAATTTTTGAAAATGAATCGGTTCATCATCAAGGTTTCCCGTACATTACTTCTGCCCCAACGGGTAAACATCTTATGAAGATTTTTATAGCCTATGGGTGTATTTGTAAGGACATTTGCATTTCTCTGAAACTGCACATCGTATCCTTGCTCTAGAATGAAGTTCGTCATGGCGCGGTCTTCACCAATCGTGGCATAATTGCCCATAAACTTCTGGTTGATCCATTGTGAAAGAGAATGCAGTGCGGCATTTCTGCGGTAGGCAGAAAGAGCGCCAGGAGTACAAAGGACAAAGCCTAGGGAACTCTGCGCTGCACGCATAAATTCAAAACTGAATACAAAACTTACGTTTAGCATTTTAGGAATCGTTCCTTGGCCTTTGTTAAGCACCTTTACGTTTCCGGCCACTGCTCCGCAGTTCGGATTGGTCACAAACGGACTTACTAGGTTTCGTAAGGTGTCAGGTTCTACAACGGAATCACTGTCAATTGTAATAAATATTTCACCTGTTCCCGTAGTGAATCCCCGGTGAAGTGCATGACGTTTTCCTTTGTTTTCTGCCTGTTGTAAAGTTTTCACTCTGCCACCTAATTCATTTGCGGCTCTTTGAATCCAGTACCAGGTGTCGTCCTTGCTCCCATCATCGATAGCCATAATTTCAAGTTTGTCTGCAGGATAGTTGCTTTCGGTGATACTTTTAAGGGTATGGTAGACGAGAGAACCTTCGTTGTACGCGGGAACTAGAATGGTACACGTGGGAAGCTCGCTATCGCTAACAGAGGCCACAGGTTTGTATTTGAAGTACTGGTAGACAATGTAAAGAAGGAAGAGTAGTTGAAAGGCAAGGATGGACACAAGGAAAATTGCCACAAATTTACCTAGAGGGGTTTCCAGTCTTTTCAGATGAAACTCTTCATAGTAAGGTCTGAAATTGACCACTGCAAAGATTGCACTAAACATCAAAATTTGAACTCCAAGTAAGATTGTGAAATCTCGTTTGCGGAAAATTTTCTTCTTTTTTTCTAGTTGCGGTATGGGACCATTGAGCGTATATTTTTCAGTCATCTTTCTTTTGTTTTTAGATTTGTTAAAATCGCTATACAAAGAAAGTGGATAACAGGGAGGAAAAGGGGGGATTTCGCCCGATGTATGTCGAGCTCCTTATAGATGTTTCACTACTAAAGAGTGTTAAAGAATTTGATGTGTTTTAACAAGTTCGACCAATTCGACTAAAGAATTGAGTCCCAATTTTTCCATGATTCGTTTCTTGAAAGTGGAAATGGTGTTTTGTTTAAGAGCGAGTTCATTGGATATTTCGAGATTTCCATAGCCTTTGGCTAGCAACTCTGCAATTTGTAACTCTCTTGAAGAGAGTTGGTTGAGTGGGTTTAATAGGTTGGGGTTGTGCTGAGACAAGTTCATTAATGTACGAGTCAAAGGGGCAATGTATTCCCCTTTCTCTAGCATATTTTGAATCGCCTCTTCGATTTCGCTTTCGTTACTAAGTTTGTTAAGAAAACCGTTTGCACCTGCCTCTAAAAATTTCAGGGAATGATCACTCTCTTCAAAGCTAGAGAAGATAAGGATCTTAAGATTTGGATATTGCTCTCTTATTTCGGGTAGTATGGTGAGGCAATTTCCGTCAGGATATTGGGCGTCCATAATCGCAATGTCAACTACATTGTGGGAAAGGGTGTTTTTAATTTCTTTCAGGTTCGAGGCCTCTAATACGGTGTATGAGTCTAGGAGGTCACTAAGGATAAAACGAATGCCTTGGCGAACAATATGATGATCGTCTGCCAATAAGAAATTAAGGGTTGTTGTATTTAAATTCATTTTACAAGGTCAAGATTGAGCCGGAACTGTATCTCAGTTCCCTCTCCGAGTTTACTATCAGCAGAAATAGTGCCGCCAAATAAATCCACTATTTCTTTGCAAAGATTTAAACCAAGTCCAGCGCCTAAATTGTCAATTTCTTCCGATACGAGACCTTGGTAATAGGGTTGGAATATTTTCTTCAAGTCCGATTTTGAAATTCCGATTCCTGTGTCTTTCACAACCACATGCAGGGTAAGAGTCTTGTCGTTAAGGGGAGTAGCTGCCGCTTTGATGGTGATTTTTCCATTTTCGGTGAACTTACTTGCATTCCCAAGAACGTTGGTTAAAATTTGATGAATTTTAATATTGTCCGCATGAACTCTCCACGAAGGATCGATGGTATTTAAAATTTCAAAAGTATTGTTACGAGATTCTATGTAGGGCTTAAATACATGCAACAGCGCACTAATTTCCTCATAAAGATTGAAGTCCACTTCTTTTAGTTCAATCTTTTGATTCTGGTTTTTGGTATATTCTAAAATTTGATTGGCTTGAATCAAAAGAGAGTTGTTAGTGAATTCAATGGATTTGAGGGCTTCCAGTACAGTGGGGTCCTCAGTCTTTCTCGCAATCCTAGAGGTGAATAAGTTGATGATTTTCAGGGGAGCGCGAATCTCGTGGCTCAGCATTCCTAGAACTCGGTTTTTGAAATTAAGACTGTTGCTAATCGTCTGGTTGGCAAGGCGAAGTTGCTTCTCGTAAAGAAAGGATTGTTTAGTATAGTAAAGAACCACAATCAGTACAAAGAAAATCATAACCAATAGTCCAAGCATCGTGTTTCTCCGAATTTTATTGTTCTTCGAATTTTGCTGGTCGTACTCCTTTTGCAACCCCAGGCTTACATCGCGAATTGTACTTTCGTATACGTCCATCAAGTCATTGCTTAGAATAATGAGATGGTCGTAGTTTTCATACAACTGGCTTGATTTTGAACTAGTGGTTTCAATTCGGCTCTCGTATTTCTTGATCTCTCTAAGATAATGATTGTTTACCGCCGTGACGGCACTGTCAAAATCTTTCTTAATTTTGGTGGTATCAAGTGTGCTTTCTGAGAACGTTTCGATGTATACAGTATCTCGCTTAACCTCTACGTTGCCGGTGATTGCATCTTTTAAGCGAGGAAGAAGCTTCTTTTTGGTCGCACTTGTGTCGGGAGTCGAACGATGAAATTCGACGTTAAAAGTTTGTTTAGGTTCCTCAATGTTATAGTTTTCAATCGTGATGGGTTCACTTTTCTTCTCGGGCGACTTTGAATCTTGGTAGACCGTTTCAATTAATCGTTCCAGGTCGGAAAGCTCTGCAGTTTGTTTATTTTGAGTTTTGAGTCGTCCTCTAAGTGTAGACTTGAGGTCGGGGTGTGTGTTAATGCTATCGATGTTCTGGGTGAGTTTACGAAGGGAAGTGAAGTAAGAATCTAAGTACTTCTTCTCGTTTCCACTAATGTATTTTTGCAAATTGTATTGCGTCACGATCAGTTCGGATCGTGAGCTCTGCATGAGCTGGGTGAGACCTCGGGTTTCTACCAATTGCTTTCGTATCGTCTCTAGTTTCCTTGAATTGAAGTATTCATTATAGAAGAACATCAAAATGATTCCTTGAATGAGTACCAAACAGGCAATGAGCGAATATTGAATTAAAGGTTTAAACTTTGCTGGCGATTTGTTCATTGGTAAATGTCAACTCTCAAATTTATAAAAAAAGAGTCAAGTTCTAGTCGATTTTGTGACTGCTTAACATTTTGAGGAAACCTTTTTGAAGTCCAAAACGTATGCTAGGTGACAAGAATACACAAAAAAACACCTACGTGTTGTAGGTGTTTTTGCTCCTCCTCTTGGGCTCGAACCAAGGACCCTCTGATTAACAGTCAGATGCTCTAACCAACTGAGCTAAGGAGGAATGCTTTACTGTTTCTAAGCGTCTGCAAATATAATAGGTTTTTTAATTTTGCACAACTATTTTTGGAAAAAAAATTAAAATTTTCCAGTTATCCATTTAAATATATCGTTCCCGAAGATAAGCACCATCAGGCCAAGGAGGAAGATCACCCCGATCATTTGTGCGTTCTCTAAAACTTTCTGTGGCACGGGTTTTCCTGTAATGATTTCCCATAAAGTAAATACGACGTGACCTCCGTCAAGTCCTGGGATTGGGATTAAGTTTAAAAACGCTAACCACACCGAAAACATCGCGGTAAAGCTCCAAAAGAACTCCCAATTAATGGATTCTGGCATCTGCTTAATAATTCCGATAGGTCCAGAAACTTTTTTATATCCTTGTGTGGTGCTGTTGAAGACAATTTTGAATTGTTTGATTTGCATCACAAGCACGTCGATAGTACGTTCCAGACCTCTTGGGATCGCTTCAAAAAAGCCGTACGTTTTCTTTACGTTTGTTCGATCCAAAGCAGCTATGAAAGGGGCTAGGTCGGTTGAGAATCCTAATTTCCCTTCTTTGTCCACTCTTGCAGTCGTATTAAGGGTTTCATTGTTTCGAACAACACTTAATGTAATGTCTTGATTTTGTTTTGTGGATAATACTTCTGTGACTTGATCAAAGAAGGGAGTCGGCATCCCGTCAATGGCTACAATTTTATCCCCTTTTCTTAATTCTGATTTCTGAGCACCCCCATTCGGTGTGATGCTGTCTATAACGGTTGGGAACCGTTGAGAAAAATAAGCTTTGGCCTCGTTTGCTTTCAAAACATCCGCTACGCCATGTTCGTTTACTGGAAAAGTGACTTCTTGGCCCTCGCGAAGGACAGTAACCTCATCTGCGAAAAGCATGTTGACCATGGTCGTTTCAAATCGCTCTGCAGGTTTCCCATCAATAGCCAGGATTTTATCGCCAGTCATCAGACCCATTTTCTTTCCTTCGGTGGTCACTGAAATTCCATTTTCAAATTTCGTATTGTCGTGGAAACTTTCTCCTTTGAAGTAAGAAAGGGAAGAGTAAATTAGCCAAGCAAGAAAAAAGTTAACGGTAACCCCTCCAAGCATAATGATAAGGCGTTGCCATGCCGGTTTACTTCTGAATTCCCATGGCTCTGCCGGTTTTTTAAGTTGTTCGGTGTCCATACTCTCGTCCACCATTCCTGCAATTTTCACGTATCCTCCTAAAGGCAACCATCCGATCCCGTATTCGGTACCGCCAATTTTCTTTTTTACTAGGGAAAACCAAGGGTCAAAAAAGAGGTAAAATTTCTCGACGCGAGTTTTAAAATATTTAGCCGGCAGGAAATGTCCTAATTCGTGGAGAACCACAAGTATTGAAATACTTAGGAAAAACTGAAATAATTGAGCTATAGTCATTAAATGTATTTAAATAATAAGTGGGGCAAAGGTAGTAATTATCAAAGGTCTGCCAAAACAAAAAGGTTCCCTTTAGAAGAGAACCTTGTATCTTTATTTTTGAATGGATTAGAAGTTGAAAGAAACCCCTAAACTACCGTTGTTACCAAATTCTCCGTAGATACCTACGTTTTGGTTGAAGAAGTAACGAACACCTAAGTGTGCGCCTAGACCAAAGTCTTTCCCTAGAACCCCAATGTTAACGCCTGGATAAACGTCCCATTGTTCTGGTAAGTTTAATGGCTCTTGTAAGTGGAATCCTACACGACCGAATACAAATAGGTTATTGTCTTCGTTATTGTCTTTGTACCCATCGAAATACACGTTTGCACCTGCACCAAGAGAAACAATACCTCCTAAACCGTAGTCATAACTACCTGTGATTCCGGTTCCGTAGCCCCATCCGTTTAGACCGACTTGCACTTTCTGATCTCCTTTTCCATTCCATGCTTGAGCAGAGACTGTGCTACCTATAAACAGCATTGAGCATACTAAAATAAGCTTTTTCATAATTTTTTTAATTTTAATTGTTCAAGTAAGCGAATTCAAATATGGAGCCAAAAATAAATTATTTGGTTCGGATATGTAAATTATTATAAATTTAAAAAAAGTTCTATATGAAATCAATGCATTTATTTGGTCTTAGCTTAGATATAAAGTGGCATGATCCGGCATATAATTTTAAAAACATAGAATCTCTGGTAGAGAACGTCGAGGTGGATTTAATTGTGCTTCCTGAAATGTTTTCCACTGGTTTTTCTATGTCACCTAAGCAAATCGCGGATAGAGACCGCTCGAGCTTAGAATGGATGAGAAAACTCGCCCGCGTAAAGAATGCAGCAGTTTGCGGCAGTGTGGCTATTGAGGAATCGAATAGTTATTTGAATCGAATGTATTTCGTAAATCCTGAGGGGAACTATGCGTACTATGACAAACGCCATCTTTTTTCCTTTTCGGGAGAAGACAAAATCTATACCCCTGGGAAGGAGCGTACAATTGTAGTTTATAAAGGAATTCGCTTTTTATTGCAGGTGTGTTACGATCTTCGTTTTCCTGTATTTTCCCGTTATAAGGAAGATTATGATGCGATCTTATACGTAGCCAATTGGCCAGAAAAGAGAGTCGATCATTGGCAAAGTTTACTCAAAGCTCGCGCAATCGAAAATCAGTGCTATGTTTTGGGAGTGAATCGAACGGGAATGGATGGAAATGATTTGAACTATGTACCCAGTTCTTATCTTTATTTTGCTGACGGTAAGTCGATCGCAGAAGAAACGAAGGAAGGTATTACGGGCAATATTGATTTACAACGTTTGCAGAAATACCGGGAGCATTACAAATTTCTAGGGGATCGGGACCACTTTTCCATTGAGGACTAGGACTGCGTGGAATGTTTTTTAAGTAAAGATTCAAGGGTATTTACATCGTGAACTCCACTTTGTTTGTAAAGCAGTTCTGCATTTTTGAAAATCGCTAAAGTGGGAACACCCCGAACTCCGTATTCGGCGGCAATGCTTGGAAATTGATCTACGTCGATTTTTACAATTCTAGCTAGCTCTCCAATTCTATCCTTTACTTCTGTTAAGACGGAAGACTGTACTTTGCAAGGACCGCACCAGGTCGCAAAAAAGTCGATGAGCACGGGACGTTCCGAATCGATAAGTTCTTTGAATTTTTGTGACATAACAAAAGGGTTTCTAATTGTGTTTTTACAATATGTAAAATTGGCAACCTCGTACTTCGCAGTTATTTAAGCGAGATTCCCTCTAGTTGTTTAATGGAATTAAATCCTCCTTCGATTTCTTTATAATTTCGGATTCCTCTCGAATTGAGGATGCTACCTGCAATCATGCTACGGTATCCGCCAGCGCAATGAATGAAGAAGGGTTGGTTTAAATCCATTTTGCTAGCCCATTTAGAAATCTGATCTAATGGCGCATTAATAGCTCCTTCAATATGCTGGGCCTCAAACTCTTCTGGTTTTCGGACGTCAATAATTTTAACTTCCTGTTTTGATTCGTTTGCAAAACTTTGTGCAGTGACTCGTTCAATGGAATCTGATTCTTTCCCACTCGCTTTCCAGGTAGGGAATCCGTTATTTAAATATCCAATTACATTGTCAAAGCCGACTCTTGCTAGTCTTGTAATGGCCTCTTGCTCCATCCCATCTTCAGTTACAAGCAGTAGGGGTTGTTTTACATCCACTATCATTGCACCAACCCAGGGTGCAAAATCTCCTTTAAGTCCAATATTGATGGAGTTCGGGATGAATCCTTTATGAAACTCTGCGGCCGGTCTGGTGTCTAATATAAGAGCACCGCTTTGCTCCGCTGCACTTTCAAATTCACTCGGTTCTAAAGCTCTAAGACTATTGTTTAACACCTGATCAAAGCTGGCATAGCCCCCTTTGTTGAGTGCGACATTCATCCCAAAATATTGAGGAGGTGCTGAGAGTCCATCAAGGACCGCCTCTACAAAAGCTTCTTTGTTTGGCTGGTTTAGCGCGTAATTGGTTCTTTTTTGGTTCCCAAGGGTATCCACGGTTTCTTTTTGCATGTTTTTGCCACACGCAGAACCTGCACCATGTGCCGGATAAACAAGCAGTTCATCGGGAAGTGGAATGATTTTGTTTTGAAGGCTGTCGTAAAGCAATCCTGCAAGCTCTTCCTGGGATAGGTTTGCTGCTTTTTGAGCCAAATCAGGCCTTCCAACATCTCCTAGAAAAAGAGTGTCTCCTGAGAATATAGCATGGGGATTTTGGTCTTCGTCAAACAAAAGATAAGTGGTACTCTCCATGGTGTGTCCGGGTGTATGAAGCACCTTGATTTTCACTTTCCCAATTTCTAAGATCTCACCATCCTTTGCAATCGTAGCATCAAAAGTAGGATCTGCCGTGGGACCGTACACAATCGGAGCTCCTGTTTTTTCACTTAAATCTACGTGACCGGAGACGAAATCTGCATGGAAATGCGTTTCGAGAATGTACTTTAACTCAACTCCATCTTGGGACAAGCGTTCAAGATAGGGGTGGGTCTCCCTAAGTGGATCAATAATGACAGCTTCTCCTTCAGAGACAATATAATAAGCACCTTGAGCTAGGCATCCTGTGTAAATTTGTTCAATTTTCATCTTCTGTAAATTGTGTGTCGTTTTGCTATACATTGCAAATTTCGACTAATTATTTTAAATCCTCCCACGAAGTGGTTCATTGTTGCAATTGATGAAATCAATCACTGTACTTTGTCTTTTGTTTCTCGTTCCTATGTCTATAAGAATTTCAGCCTTCAAGGATCTTTCACTTCTTTTCCACGTGAGTTCTTTAGTGGAAAGTGGTTTCCATGCTTGTTTTATTTTAGGATAAGTTCTTTTACTATAATGAAGATCCCCATGGAAAGAACAACCCATCCAAAAAGCGGTTTTAGTTTTTTGGATTCTATGTTTTTTGCAAAGGCAACCCCGACCAAGATCCCTACGATAGAGAGTCCTGTGAAGATTAAAAGAAAAGGCCAATCGATATGCACCTTGTCTAATGAGGACACGAATCCAATAAGTGAGTTCACAGAAATAATAAATAACGAAGTACCTACTGCCTGTTTCATTGAAACCCCAACGAGCATAACCAGAGCCGGAACAATTAGAAATCCTCCTCCCGCGCCAATAAAACCCGTGATGATTCCCACGAGCAGTCCTTGCGAAGCAAGAAGTGTATAGTTCGACTCTTGGAACTTCCTACCTCTAGGCCTTTCCTTTTTTTGAATCATTTTAATCGCTGAGATAAGCATTAGTATCGCAAATAAGAGCAAAATAAACATCTCATTGGTAATGGTGATTCCCCAACGGTTGATAATGTACGGGGGCAGATGGGGAAGAACCACTCTTCTTGAAAAGAGGATTCCAAGGACGGAGGGGAGCCCAAATTGCAATGCAGTCGAAAACTGCACGTGTCCTTGTCGAACAAAACTAACAGAGCCAACTGAACTTGTAACCCCTACCACAAATAAGGAAAGCGTTGTCGCTGTAATTGCGTCTATTTCAAAGAGGTATGCGAAGACGGGAACGCTTAAAATACTGCCACCGCCCCCAATTAATCCCATGACGAGACCGATGACGATTGCAAAAAAATATCCTAAAATATGCATCTAGTACTTGGTTTTTTTGATCGATTTCAAAGGTAATACAATTTATTTTTTTTCCCATTTGTCTTTAAGGAAATGAACTATGTATATTTTTTAAAGAATTTCAAGAATTTCAAGGGACTGCTGACCAACCTCTAGGCGATCTCCGATTTTTTTGGAAGTAAATTCTCGGTAGACAGGGGCTTGGTCCGAGACCGATACAATCACGGTTTTGTTAATTTCTGTGCTAGGAATGGATACGCCAAGAAAATACCAATCTCCACTTGTCTTTACAAGCGCACCTTTCTCTAATCGTTCATGTGACTGATTCTTTTGCTCCAGCAAAAAATCCACTGTTAATTTTGCTTCACGAAGCAGCTTTTCAAACCGAAGTTGCATATCCTTCGCTTCGGTTTGTCGTGAGAAGTCTTCGGGCTCTCTTGTTTCTTGTTCGTCAATATCAGAAGCGGTTTGGTATCGTTCTACCGAACTTTCTAAATTATCTATAATGGTTTTTTGCTTTTCAATTAAAGCTTCTATTAGTTCAGTCCGTGTCATAGCGATTAAATTGATGTAATAACAAATCTAGGGAATTTATCTTAAAAAAGGGTTGGTTTTGAGGGTCAACCCCTTTTCAGCACGAGTCTATCTGGTTATTAAAAATTTGTGGTAAATCCAACACCTAGGGAACGGCCGGGAGCTAGAATTCTTTGGTTTGAATCGGAAGAAAGTGTTCTGCTTAAATGCTCTGCATAAGCTACATTAAACACATTGCTCACACTTGCAAAGATCGAAGTGGATTTGAAAAGTGAATATTTAAGATCCAAGTCGAGCAAGGTGAAACTCGGTGTTTTTAGTTCAGAGAAAGAGGGGTCAATTCGATTTTGCGCTCCCGTATGTCTAAGATTAGCTCCTAGTTCCAAAGGATGGAAATTTGCCGTCAGGTTGAGACGTAAATCGAGAGGTGAAATTTCGGCAAGGGGAATTTTTGTGACAAGATTCTCAGCATAGGTATAGGCAAGACCAAAGGAGCTATGGAAATGGCTGTTAATATGGTATTTGGCCGCCAATTCGAAACCGGCTTTAAACGCTCGGTCTAAATTCACATACTGTCTCACACCGGGACTTCCCATGGAGGATTTAGGAACGTCTACATTGATCTTACCTGATATGAAGTCTGTTAGATAAGCGTAAAACCCTGAGGCTTGAATTGAAAATGCCTTATTTTGATAGGAAAGAATGAGATCCGTTTGAAAATTACTTTCAGGTTTTAATTTTGGGTTCCCGAGCATTTCATAATTGTCTAGGCCTTGAGGGAAACGATTAATGTAGCGTTCGGATAGACTTGCGCTACGCTCAGCTCTCCCGCTCCATAGGGCAAGGGAGAGGGCTGTACTTAGTGCTCTTGTATAGCCCACACTAAAACTATGGTTTAAATTGTCTGATTTTCCATTCCCATAAAGAGCGATGAAAAGTTCTGAGAGCTCTTTTGCCTGTCCGTGGTCATAATCCATTCGATAGGAAAGGGTCAGTTTTGAATTCTCCCACCGGGTCTGAAACTCATTAAACCAGCCCAATTGATCTAAAGTGGAATCTTGCCAACTTGTACCCTCCCTCTGCATGGAGTGACCCATCATGGGCATTGTCATTTCTTTGTTTTCAGCACTCTGGGATTTGAAATCCAGACCCGTGAAGAACTTGCTGCTCTCAGTTTGAAAAGTAGCTTCCGTTCGAGCTCCGTAGGTTTTTGAGAAGACTTTGGATACCATAGAGTAATCATAGGTTCCCATGGAATGGTCTACCCAGCTTCCGTACCCTGAGAAATCAAGAACTTTTAGTAATTTCTGGTCAAAATGAATTTTGTGTTCAAGTTGTGCCATCCATGTTTTGTCGTAGAGCAAATCCATGCTAAGGGCTGCGAATTCTACATTTCTCGCTTGGTTTGTGGTCAGTTGAAGGGTGGTTTGCTGATGCTCATTCCAACGAAGGGTGGATTTGGATCCCACATTGTATCTAGTGAAACTAGAGGGAACTTCTGTCCCGTTGCCATCTTGGTAAGAATCAGCTGTTTGATAACCCGCAAAGAGATTTGAGACCAGTTTTTTTGATTGCAAGGACACAGTGGCCTCACTCTTAAATAAGCTTCCATTCGATTCATATCCCGATGAAAGTCGCCCTCTTAGGACAATAGAATCCTTAAAGGAAGGGGCTAGGGTCACAAAATTGATGCTACCCCCAAGAGCAGGGCCGTACCGAAAATGATAAGGGCCTTTGTAGATTTGCGCTTCTTGAACCATGTTCATGTTTATTTGGCTGCTTGGAGGGTCCATTCGGCTTGGGCAAGCGTTTAAAGCGCTTAGCCCACCATCGATTACAATGTTGAGCTGTTCGTATTTGAATCCACGCAAAACGGGATCCATCCCGTACTGACCCGCTTTGCGAATGCCGCTAATTTCGGGCAATTGAGTTAAAAATCGACCGGCGTCATGGGTGAGTCGATCCGTGTCTCGAAGTGTAAGATCTTTTATTTTGGAGTCTCTATTTTGAGTTTTGCGGAGGGTAACGCGTTCAATAGAATGGATTTTGGTGGTGTCTAGGTCTATTGTATTTTGAGCTAATAGAAGAGTGTTGCTCGTAATGAAATAGATGCAAAACGCTACGAAGAAGCGATTTGAATGAGGTATTGACTTCATGATTTTGAATTTTTAAATGAGAAAACGGGCTAAGTCCCAAAATGGGAAGTAGCATGAAAAAAATCGGTTAAAAAATCAAAATTGTGGAGGCGCTGTGCGTACGCTAAGGAGTGGATTGCTAAATAGAGAAGGAGAATACCCAATCTTTTGGAGGGTTTGTCGAAATTTACTAGGAGGGCTTAAATCAATTGTGCTTTCGGAGGGAAGTATGTGAAATTCAAATCCGATTTGAACGAGCCTAAAAAGGGAGTTTGAATTCTCACTTGCTTTTGTGAGTTCACATTTCCCATGGCACTCCAGTTCCGGACGGTCCTGATTCATACAGTGAAGCTCGTAAAAGCTTCGGTTGACCTGATAATCGACGAGCAGCAGGGAGTTTTGAAAGCTTGCTGCAAAGATTAGTAGGGACAATATGTGTAAGGATACCCATTTCATTTTGTTCTACAAAGGTAAATCTTTGAATCGGTGGAACCGCGGAGATTATAGGGCAAATGAAGTGATATTTGTCACGTAGAAGAGGAAATAGAAGTCTCATTCCATTATTTTTTTGGCTCAGCGTTCTATTCTTTTCGCAAAATATCCTAAATTTAACCAAAACAAAGAAACATCAGTGAATTATGGCAGATCGAACTAAATTCATAGAGGAGCTTCAAAAGCGGTATAGCCCCAAGAACGAGCATATTATTTTGGGAAAAGGAATGCTGGATACCCAAGTGGTTCCCGAGGTAAGCGTTAGCTTACCCTTAAAGACTATCAACCGACACGGTTTAATCGCAGGAGCAACAGGGACAGGGAAGACCAAAACGGTCCAAGTGTTCGCAGAGCAATTATCGCATTTAGGAGTTCCGAGTTTAGTATTGGATATTAAAGGAGATTTTTCCGGAATTGCGCAAAGTGGAGAGAGGAACGATATTATTAACGACCGGTACGGAAAAACACTCTTAGAGTGGAATGCCCAGTCCTTTCCTGTGGAGCTTTTAAGTATATCGGGTGAGAAAGGAGTGAAACTTAGAGCGACCGTGACCGAATTTGGGCCCTTACTTCTTTCCAAAATATTAGATCTAAACGATACACAGACTTCCATTATGTCTATCGTTTTTAAGTATTGTGACGACAAGGGTCTGCCCCTTATCGATTTAGACGATTTAAAGAAAGTATTGCAATACGTGACAAGCACACCTGAGGGCAAAGTGGAAGTATCTGCCGATTACGGTTCGATATCCTCTGCCTCGCTAGGGGCCATTTTAAGAAGCATTGTGGCTCTAGAGCAGCAAGGAGCAGGCGAATTGTTTGGCGAGCCGAGTTTTGATGTTCAGGATCTTCTCCAAACCCGAGACGGGAAGGGGGTTGTAAATATTTTACGAGTGGCGGACATTCAAAGCAGACCCATGCTGTTTTCCACCTTTATGCTTTCTCTGTTTGCTGAAATCTACATGACATTCCCTGAAGAGGGAGATTCTGGAAAACCGAAACTGGTTTTATTTATAGATGAAGCGCACCTTATTTTCAAAGAAGCGTCAAAAGCCTTACTTTCGCAGATTGAATCCATGGTAAAGCTAATTCGCTCAAAAGGAGTCGGAATTTATTTTATTACTCAAATTCCGGGCGATGTGCCTCAAGAAGTTTTGTCTCAATTAGGGATGAAAATTCAGCACGCACTTCGGGGCTTTACGGCAAAAGACAGGAAGGAGATTAACAAAGCGGTTGAAAATTATCCCATCACGGAATTTTACGATGCGGGACAACTGATACAAAATCTTGGAATTGGAGAGGCATTTGTGACGGCACTGGATGAAAAGGGAATCCCAACTCCTCTTGTGCATACTTATTTGATCTCACCGGAATCCCGAATGGATGTACTAAATGAAAGTGAAGTGACCGAGCTCACTTCAAATTCTTCGCTCGTAAGAAAATACGAGCAAACCTTAAACAAAGAATCGGCTTCCGAACTTCTCACCAAGCGAATGGAAAAAGCGGTGGAAGCGGCGGAGCCAGAGGTAAGAAAAACCACGCGAAGTCCAAAACCAGAACCTGGTGTTTTGGAGAGTGTAATGAAAAGTAGAGCGGGGCGAACCTTTACCACTACCTTAGCTCGGGAAGGAGCTAAGTTTGTTTTGGGCATGCTTGGGCTAGGAGGAAGGAAAAGATAATTAAAAACAATCAAGGTATTGCCTTAGGGCATAAGTAGAGTGCAATGTATTCAATTATAGACATAGAAGGTAACGGCGGAGAATTTAGGAAAGAATGCATCATCGATATCGCCATATACAAATACGATGGACATCGAATTGTAGATCAATTCAGTTCGCTCGTGAATTCACCTAAGGAGATCACTCCTTTTGTACAGCGCTTAACAGGCATCACATCAAAAATGGTGAAAACAGCCCCCAAATTCCATGAACTTGCACGTCGTGTTGTGGAAATCACGGAAGGTACGACCCTCGTGGGGCATAATATTGATTTCGATTATCGAATGCTACGTCAAGAATTTAAACGTCTAGGGTATGATTACAAGATCAATACATTAGATACAATTCCACTTGCCAAAAAGCTAATTCCCGAGGCTGAGAGTTATTCCTTAGGCAAACTAGTGAAGTCCTTAGGGATTCCCCTGACGGATGCGCACCGCGCAGCAGGAGATGCAAGGGCCACGCTTGATTTGTTTAAGCTTTTGATTTCTAAAGACACAGAGCTTCAAATTATTCAGCAGCAGTTCGAGGAGGCGAATGCAAAAACGTATGTAAACAAGATCAAGCAATTAACTCAAGATGTTCCGAGTGAAAAGGGGCTTATTTATTTTCAGAACGAGTCGGGAGCAATTTTATTCTCGGACTATGTGGAAGATCTCAATAAGTTCGCCAAAATCGTGTTCAATTCAAAAGCGAAACGCTACCAGTCTCTGCAGCAGGAGACCACTCATATTCATTATGAACTTACCGCAAGTGCACTTTTAGCCAAACTAATGATGCAAAGCAGAGGGATTAAGAAAAAGGAATCGCTTACCTACGGACTCTATGAAAAGTCTGGATCGCTAGAAGTGGAAAGAATTGCAACAAGTTCTTCCGGCGTCCCCCTATTGAAGTTCAAGTCCTTTACCCAAGGCCTTAAAGCCTTAAGTTACATTCGAAGCAATCCCGAGTTTAAGTCGAAAGAAGAACTTAAGAACGTCCTCGATTTAAAAGAGAAGGACGGGATATGGACTTCAGCCGGTCGCAATTCTCAAGAATACACATTCTATATCGTTGAGCAGGGCAAAATTAAATTTTATGGATTTTACGAGTTTCATACTGTACTTAAGTCTCATGAGAAGTTAGAAAAACGCAGGATTCCTGTCAAAGAATGTTCCGCAGATCTTCAAAACGAAATGAAATTGTCACTGCTCAAACGAGAAATTCGACTAGAGCCTCTTCCTAAGTGATAATATAGAGGCAATTTGTTGTATTTCTCGACCCTATCGCCTAATTTTGACCCCATTATTCGTCTTTTTGACTTAAGGCAGGCTCTAGCGAACCTGCCTTCTTAATCTTATTAGTTATGACAAACCAAGCGCTTTTGGCGATCGCAGAAGAATTCTCGACTCCACTTTATGTATACGATCTAGAGCAGATTAAAATCCAGTTCGAAAAACTTCGGACTTCTTTTTCAAGCAAGACTAAATTCTTTTATGCTGCGAAGGCGTTAAGCAATATAAATATTCTTAAATACATTGAGAGTTTAGGAGCGAATTTAGACTGTGTTTCTATTAATGAAGTGAAACTTGGAGTAAAGGCAGGTTTTTCCTCTGACCGCATTCTTTTTACGCCCAATTGTGTCGATCTGAAAGAAATTGAAGAGGCGATGGCTCTAAACGTCCATATTAATATTGATAACATATCTATCCTAGAGCAATTTGGGAACAAGTACGGAGGGAGTTACCCGATATTTGTCCGTATCAATCCGCATATTTTTGCGGGCGGTAATTATAAGATTTCCACGGGGCATATTGATTCCAAATTTGGGATTTCTATCCACCAAATACGTCATATAGAAAGAATTGTCGAATCTACTAAAATTTTAGTTGAAGGATTGCATATGCACACGGGAAGCGAAATCAAAGACCCTGCTGTGTTTTTGCAACAACTCGACATTATGTTTGAACTTGCCGATCGATTTCCGAATTTAAAGTACTTCGATATGGGGAGTGGTTTTAAAGTGCCCTACCAGGAATCAGATATGGAAACCGATGTAAAGGCTCTAGGGAAAAGCGTAGAAGAAGCGATGGCTTCTTTCCATAAAACAAGAGGGAAATCCTTCGAACTTTGGTTTGAACCCGGAAAGTACTTAGTGAGTGGATCCGGACATTTTCTCGTGAGCGCTAGCGTAATCAAGCAAACGACAGCAACGGTTTTTGTGGGTGTAAATTCCGGATTCAATCATCTCATAAGACCTATGTTTTACGATTCCTATCATGAAATAGAGAATTTGTCGAATCCTTCAGGACCTGAAAGGATTTATACAGTGGTGGGGAATATTTGCGAAACGGATACATTTGCTTGGGACCGCAAAATCAATGAAGTACGAGAAACGGACATTGTTGTTTTTAGAAATGCAGGCGCTTACGGCTTTGAAATGAGTTCCAATTTTAATTCCAGACTGAAACCGGCTGAGGTTATGGTGTATGAAGGAAAGCCTGTTTTGATTCGCAAGAGAGAAGTATTCGAAGATTTGCTGACCAATCAAATTGAAGTGTTTTAAAAAGAAACTAGACTTGTCAAAGTTAGTGAATGCCATGTTGTAATGGCCAAAGGTGATGGTTCCGGAAAGTTTATTTACAAGGAACTCAAAAAAGGCGATAAGGATTTTAATCCTTATAATTACAAATATCAAAATTCTATTAAATTGGATTCACTTCACAAGGAAGACAAAGAAAAAATTCTTGATTTTATCCGTAAAGCTTAAAAAAACACCAAAGCCACTCATTGAGTGGCTACTTCAAAAAGAAGTAGCCACCGAAGTAGGTTTAGGGATTTGGCATTACAGCAAGATAGAAAACGGACAGCGTGAAGCTTCCGTTGAGTTGTTGGATAAGCTGGCTAAATTTTACGGCATTACCATTGACCAAATTGTACATATGGATAATGAAGTACCTACCGAGATAACCCTCGAAGATAAAACCGCAAACGAACAGGTGCGACTAATTGCCGAACTTGACGAAAAAGATAAATCTATTATTTTCGGATTGATTGAAACAATGCTTACTAAAAAGAAATTTAAAGACTTCTTCAACAAAATGTAGCTGCATTGTAAATTTTATTTAATAAAAATTTAACCATACAACTTATAAGGTACTTTTACCACTTATCTGATACTTCATAAAACAAAAACGCCAAGCTGGAAGCCTGGCGTTTTTTTTATACTTTGAACTGTCGTGTTTTATTTTAGCTTTTTACCATTCTTATCTGTAGCATAGTTTTCTTGAATATTGATACTTATAAAGTCAACTTCTTTTTTATACCTATTATATTTGCCATCAAAATAAGTATACAAACTATCATTCAAAACTTTATTTTCTTTATAAAGTTCTATTAAGTCATTAGAAGATTGTTTAACAATTGTCGCATTTTTGTCAATATCAATAAGAAGCTTACCATCTTTTGACAATATCATATGTATATTACTGTATCTGTTGTTTGACATCTTAATATAGTTATCAGATGGCTTTTCTCTATTTTTATACATACCATATATGATGTATATATTTTCATTGTCAGATTTCAAAACAGTAACACACTTGTCTCCAGAAAGACAATAAAAAGATCTCACGCCATCAGATTTACAACTATTCATTACTAAGAGAAAGAGAAACACAAATCCTAATATTACAAATATCTTTTTCATAACTCTTAGTATTTCGGTCCTATTGGCCACGGATTAGTTGCTTTTTGCCATTGTTTTTCAAACTGTCGTTGTTTATAAATCGGATAGCCTGCATTATGACCAGCTCGCTCCGCTTGTTGAGTTGGTTGTCCTTCTGTTTTCCAACTTCTCCACTTAAATACATTCCAAGTTTTATAATTTTGTTTAGTTTCAAGTGCATCAAAAGCTATTCTAGAAGCTATCCAACCTTGACCGTGCTTTCCAGCCACATAACCTGCTGAATAATTACCAATATCCCTTGCCGATGCTATTTTACCTTCAAACGACATTCCTCGATAATGATATTGACTTTCTTGTTCTAATGTTAGTCCTTTGGGTATATTATTAGTTTTAAAGTCAAGAGGTTCGCCACCTTGAGCGTTACCCATATAATCAAACAATCCAACGTTTTTGATTTCGTTATTAAAGAAATTCTGTCCTGACTGGTCATTTAGATTGATATTTGCACCTGTAACAGCGCTACCGTCATCATAATGGAAAGAATATTCTGTAAGCATTTGCCCTACAACTTCTCCTGTTTGGTTTCCTTGCTTATCTACTACATAAATATTCTTGTCTGCGTTGGCTTGACCACCCACAACCGTATAAGTTCCGTCTTTGTTTTTCTCAACGTCTATATGTTCAACAGCCCATCTTCCGTCTGGGTCAACAAATCTTATAGGATTATTCCACATTGCATTGTATGGAGACCAAGCTGGTGCATCTTCCGCCAACGGATCCACCACTCCCCATCTCCCAATATCCGGCATATAGTATCTCGCTCCGTAGTCATACATCCCTGTTTCTTGAAGTTCCTTGCCATTGTACTTGTAGTTGTACAATCCCGCTCAACTTTTTGAGATTTGCCTACTCAAGGTTTTTCTCGTGCGAGGCTTTACACTGCTAACTTCTACGCTTGCTCGCTTTTTCAAAAGTAATGTTTCTTTTTCAGTTGAAAAAATAAATTTCTGTAGATTTTTTCCGCCACATTTTTTATTTTCAATTGAAAAAAATAAACTTCCGTTTTCTCGCTGTCGCTGTTGTTGTAAAATGTTAAAATGTGGGTAAAATAGCGGTGGGATTTCAGCTTTGGCTTTATCCATATTTCAATATTTTCGTTGTTTTACAGACAAAACTTTGTTTCGGAGACGTAAAAAGCGTTGGCGCATTTTTCCTTGATTCGGGTGGTGAAGCGTTGGCAAAAAAGGTATTTTTCGGAGCTGGAAAGATTCGGGGAAGCGTTGGCTAACAGCGGTTGCTGTGGAGTTTTTTAAAAAAACGGAACAAAGGAAAGCATTTTACATAATCTCAAATTATAGGCAAAAATGCGGTTGGTTTGTGCGGAACGTAGCTTCAGCGGAGTGGAGAACAACTCAGTTCTTCCCGAAAAGGAAAAAGAATGTTTGCTCACAACCGTTGACCACTTTATTAAAGCTTCTAAAATTAGTTTGATATAACAAAACCGCCACTCAATTGAGTGGCGGTTCTTATTTCTATTCAAAATCAGGATAAACAAAATTATATTTCCCCGTCTTTATCCGCTCTACTATTGCAAAAGGTGGTATTACAATTCCAATTTCCGCATTGCGATTTTCTCCATTTAGTTTTCCTACAGTTTTAAAAGCTTTATCATTTATTTTCCAAATAAACCAATTTTCAGAAATAAAAACCTGTGGTTTTTCTGGTCCGTGTCCTGCATCGTTTGTATCTCTAAAAACAACATCATCAATACTTGGATAGACAATACTTTTTCCTTCTTGTACATAAAGATTCTGTTTTACTCCCACGTTAATCATAGTATGGGCGTGAAAATCTATTTCTCCAGATAGTATTTCTTCATAATTAGAAGGTTCGTTTATAGGATATTCTTTTTTAAAAGCTCTTATTACATCGCTATTGAGTTGCGTTAAATCGTTTGCGATATATTGAAAATATTTTTTGTTTCCGTTATCTAATTCTACAGAAAAAATATCTCCTATTTTTGTTATTACTCTTTTTGCCATTATTTAATATGCTGATTTTGGAATGATTCCACTATAATTTCCCCATTTTGCCGGAGAGATAGAATTTATTTTATTTAGTAATTGTCCTCCGTTTCTCTGTAATCCCCATTGATTAATGAGATTTTGCTCCATTACACGAGCTCCTGATTTATACATTCCTGTTGCGCCATTTACTGTTCTAAAAAATAAAGAACCTTTTTCTCCGCCTGCTGCTGCGTGTTCCGCAAATCGTAAAGCTGGGTCACGGCTTGTAATTCCCGCATATCTCAAATTACCCGCTGCATCAAAACCTTGATATACAGAATAGGTTCCTTCAGCTTCTGCGGCTGTCATTGCTGCACCTCTTGTAAATGCGCTTCTTATTGCGTTTCCGGTTCCTCCGGTAAAAGCCAGCAATGCTGCTTCCTGAACCATTGGGTGTTCTGCAACCAGCATTTGAATATCAGTTTTCCCACGAGAATCGGGAATCGGTCCTATCGTTGCTGCATTTGGGTCGTTGGAGTTTCCGAAAGCTAAAGCGCTCATTTGCGCAGCATTATCTCCACCTTGAATTAACGGGTCGAGGTTTATTCCCAATCCAATATTTGACGGGTTAAAAGATGTGTTGGTAAATGTGGCATTCGGAGCCAGCTTCACATAAGAACCGTCTGCTCCTGAATAAGTTCCGCTTTTCCCTAAATAGGTTTCGTTTGCTCCGGCTGTTGCCTGGCTTACTGCACTGCTGTTCCAATAAACCTGATTGGTCTGCCTATTGTGAACCCAGTCTGTTCCTTGTCGTCCATCAGGATCAATAAAACGAATTGGATTATTAAAAGCATAATTATAAGGACTATGTCTTGTCATCTTCTCCGCCAGTGGATCCACCACACCCCAACGTCCAATATCCGGCATATAGAATCTCGCTCCATAATCATACATTCCTGTTTCTTGCAGTTCTTTGCCATTGTACTTGTAGTGATAGCTGGGCGTAGCACTTGAGGTCGAGTTGTATCCTTTGTGCTTTAGCCCAAAGGGATAGTAATTGTTTTCTTCTAGAAGGGTAAGAACGCCTGCGCTGTTTTTATAGTAGCTCACCCGAATGTTTCCTAAGTGATCCACGTACTGGTAAATATACGCGTTTTTTACAAAATCGTAATACCCCTCTGCGGTCTTACTAAACTGCGAGAGGGGAGCGGTGGCAGAACCCTCATATTGAAACGCGCCCTGGTACTCAGTGGTCTTAGTTCCATAGGTCTTTCTTAGTTTGGTGCCATCGGCTAAGTAGGTGTAAGTCGTGAGGGTGTCCCCCACGATTTTCGTGGGAAGGTTTAAAGGGTTGTATTTAATTTGAGTGATGCCTTTGTCGATATGACTTGTCATATTGCCATTGGCATCGTAAGAGATCGTAGCCCCTCCCAAAGGATAGCCTAGAGGACTTCCACTTTGATCGACCACCTTAACGAGGGCATTTCCCGAGTAGGTATAACTCAGCTGATCGATCTTCTGGGCAGGCGACTGATCCCTCTCTCCATAGCGGGTAAGAGATTTAATATTCCCATTTAAATCGTAGGTGAGATGCTCATCGTAAGCCCCTGAGGCTAGATCTGAGGAGCCGGGTTTGGAGTAATAACTCCCCAAAAGCCTATCGCCAGTATCGTAGCGGTAGCTGTAGCGCCTCAGAAGGGGACTAGCACTCTTAGAGTTCCAATCCATCTGGGATATATTGCCGTTGTACTTCGCCAAAGACCCTGTGCCCGCTACGGGGTTTTGATACCGAAGTGTAAAACCAAACAAGTCGGATCCTAGATTCTGGGGGTTGTTTACCTCAGTGAGCCAACCCCGAATGTTGTAGCTGTAGTTTACCTCCTGCAAGGGAGCACTTAGAGTGCCTCCCACCTTTTTACTCGAGAGCCTCTGCGCCTCATCGTAAGTGAAGTGACTTAGAAGCTCCTCTGCTCGCGAGTCTACCTTATGGTAATGGTGGGTGAGGCGATTGGAGGAGTCGTAGAGCTTGCGCTCCTTGAGGGAGGTCTCTGCATCGCTTGCTGTTCGTTTGTGACGCGTGAGGATCTCTAGGGGAAGTCCTGAGAAACTCAAAAGATGCTCGGTCTTGGTGTAACCACCTAAGGGAGTATAGTGGTGGGTGGCTATGGGCCGAGCCAAACGATCGTAGTAAAAGTAATCCTTACTCCATTCGGAACTAGAGTCATTTATCTCCGTGGCGGTATTTAAATAGGTGGCTGTTAAAAGGCTCTGGGTACTTCGAATCGAAGTGTATCCATTTACCGTATAGGAAGTAGGCACCTGGGGTAAGGTAGGCTGGGTACTGTTTATAATGGTGCTAGGCTGAGAGGGACTCCCCGTAGGATAGGTATCGTAATACTGCACAAGCTGAAGCTTTGAGCCTGATACCAAAAGGGGATAGGCCGCGTTCGTGTAATAGACGTCCATACTGTTTTGGGTAAAGGCCGCTGCGGCTCTGGATTCATGGTTGGAAGCTCTTGTGGATAGCTCAGTCTGCTCCAGGGAGCGACTCGCCCCTAAGACTATTCCCGCGTAGACTACGCGCGAGAAAATATCGTATTTGGTAAACTGCCAGTGGCCGGTAAGTCTCAAATTGGCATCCTGGTAGAGGGTAAGTCGGTCTGCCTGGTCATACACCTGATACTCCCAGCCCTTACCAGGAAGTTTCTTCTCCACCAATCGGCCTTTGCCATCGTAGCGGTATTGAAAAGCAAGCTCATCCAAAAGAGACTGATAAACTACGCTAGAGGCGGCAAGACCTTTTATCGATTCAGAGGCAAGGGGAGGAAGAACAAAGGCTAATTGATCATATTCGTTATACACATAGTAGGTATCTTCGTTATTTGTTCCGATTACTTTTCTCTCCAAAGGGGTTTGCCCCAAGCCATCTCTGAATACATAGCGTAGGTTTCCATCCTCATCCACTTGTTTGTCTTTATAAAGCGCTGCGTCTTTATAAAACGTAGTGGGCTGCTCACTACTAGTACTTACTATTTTAAGTACTGTGCTGGTCGCTCCTGCATTCCAGGTGGTCACGGTACTAAAGCGTTTTACTTGATCGCTCAAAAGTGCGGCCTCATAGTCGTACTCAAGGGTGTTTCCTGAGGCAAGGGACCAAGAGGCACCGGGCGCTGCCTGTTCTAGTACTCGGTTTAGAGGAGAGTTCTCGAGTCTCTTCTCAGCGTATAAAGGCTCATCGCCATAGAGCGCAGCGGCCACAGACTCAGGTACGGTTGGATAATACGCGCCACTAGTGGTAGACGATTGGGGGAGCCCTAAATAATCCCGAACCTGCCTTCCAAAGGGATCGTACACCACAGGGGTCACGATATCCCTCCCCAGGGGGGAAGCTTTTATAGAAATTATCTGCTTTTCTCTGCCGAGTCCATCGAAGTACGTGACGCTCTGCAGCTGCCTAGCATTGGGCGTCTCCACCGTGACAGGTTCTAGATACTGACGCTCGTAAATGTAATTCTCCGTAGGTGTTAAGGACTGCGCAGAAAGAGCCCCACATGAAAACCACAGCAAAAAGAAAGTACGTTTTAAACTCATGGCATTAGTTTTTAAAATGATATTTGTACTGCTTGATATTGGATAAGTCCGCCTACAAAATTGAAGAGGGTTTTAAAATCACCTCTCCCACAGGTGTTGTTTATGAATTCTTTGCCAAGGAGAACACCAAAAATAGGATTACCAATGCGGGTATGCATGGGGAAGTAAGAATTAATACCACGGCGTGGTATTTGACAAGGATTATAGACTCAAACTTGAATGAAGTCGTAATTGAATATGAAGACAAAACCTACCTTTCTACACTTTCTCAATCTCAAAGCCTAGCCTACACCCCCGGAGGAGTACCCCAAACAAAATGGGGAACCCCACAAAGTTCCACAGGAACATTTTGCCTCGAGACTTGCTCACCAACACCGTATTTGGTTTTGCCCGCTATAGGACTCATTTCTCAGTTGGAACAAACCGTTTATGGTGGCAAGCAGATTAAAAAAATCTCAGATACCCATCAAAACTCTCTTGTGTTCTCCTATACGCCGAAGTCCAATGACGTAGACCTAATCAGCTCAATAAAAAAATACTCCGCAACCCATCTTATAGAAGAAATAAACCTTACCTACGAAACAACACCAAACGCTAGAGTCTTTCTCTCAGGTCTGGTCTCTGGACTGGACTGCGCGATGGATAAAATAGAGACCATAAGGGCACTAAAAAGCAAAATTGTTCTCATGTATTAAGGGGTCTAAGTTGAGTTTATACTTAGGAGTTCACGGTTCGTTTTTAAATGCGTACCGATAAATTGATAATACGCAAGGTAAATCTACGGAATATATATTAGATATGCAGAGCAAGTGTCTTAAAATTGATAAATATATACTATAGCAAGTACGTATATGAATAATCATCAACATCGCGAATCGTGCTACCAATGCGATATTGATGTTATTAAATAACGAAATTAGAATGATGTTTTACCTACACCAATTCATTAGTTGAATATAATTTCAGGCTAAAAATGGAAATTAGCCATTTCGTTTAGTCGTGAGACGATTACATTTCGTTTTAATGAGGGTTTTATTGGGGGTCTAAATCCACTTCGCTATACCTGCCATTTTGGCAGAAAATTACTATCTTTGCCTGCAAACTTTTAGTTTTATTCAAGTCTTTCTTGGAAAGAGGATAAAGCTAAGATCTAAATTATAGAACCTGTGCAGGAAAAATACATAGACGAAACAAAACAAGGCGAAGCCTACGCCATAGCGGAAAAATCGGGCAATACCAAAAAGCTTTTTCTGGAGAGTTATGGTTGTCAGATGAACTTCTCCGACAGTGAAATTGTCGCCTCTATTCTAAGAGATGAAGGCTACAATACCACGCTCAACTCAGAGGAGGCCGATTTAATTTTATTAAATACCTGCTCTATACGAGAAAAAGCAGAGCAAACCGTGAGAATGCGACTCTCCCAATTTAAGCGTCAGAAAAAATTGAACCCTAGTTTAACCGTGGGGGTGTTAGGTTGTATGGCGGAACGTCTTAAAACAAAATTTCTCGAAGAAGAGAATTTGGTCGATCTCGTAGTCGGTCCAGACGCATACCGAGATTTACCCAACCTGCTGAGGGAAACGGAAGGAGGTAGCGATGCCATTAATGTAATTCTTTCGAAGGAAGAAACGTATGCAGATATCTCTCCTGTTCGATTGGGTGGAAACGGAGTTACCGCTTTTGTAACCATTACTCGAGGCTGTGATAACATGTGCACCTTCTGTGTGGTTCCTTTCACAAGAGGGAGAGAACGCAGTAGAGATCCTCATTCCATTTTAAAAGAATGTGAAGATCTTTACGCAAACGGATACAAAGAAGTAACCCTGTTAGGTCAGAACGTGGATAGCTACTTGTGGTACGGAGGAGGTCCTAAGAAAGATTTCAAGAAAGCCACAGACATGCAAAAAGCGACTGCGGTTGATTTTGCTCACTTGTTAGAACTTGTGGCGCAGAGAGTACCTGGAATGCGAATTCGTTTTGCCACCTCAAATCCTCAAGATATGGATATTGAAGTTTTCAAGATGATTGCGAAATACGATAATATTTGCAAATATGTGCATCTACCCGTTCAAAGCGGTAGCAATGCCATATTAAAAGCTATGAATCGCCAACACACTCGAGAGGAGTATTTGGAACTCATTCGCAAAGCAAAGGAACTGGTTCCGGAGATTGCATTTTCGCAAGATATGATGACTGGTTTTTGTGGAGAAACGCAGGAAGATCACGAGCAAACTCTTTCTTTAATGAGAGAGGTGGAATACGATCACGGGTATATGTTCGCCTATTCAGAACGGCCAGGAACTCCCGCCCACAAAAAACTTGAGGACGATATTCCAGCCGATGTGAAGCAGCAAAGACTTGCCGAAATCATTAAACTTCAAGGGGAGCTGTCTAGGAAAAGAATGGAAGGATACGTAGGACGTTTCCATGAGATTCTAATTGAAGGCACCTCGAAAAAAGACGAAAACCAGTGGCGAGGTCGCAACACGCAAAATGCCGTTTGTGTCTTTGATAAACAACTCGGTCAAAAGGTAGGAGATTTAGTTATGGTTTATGTGTATGGAAATACACAAGGCACGTTGTTAGGAAAACAAGAGCAAGCGCAGCTTGCGAATTAAAAGCAGTAGCAATCTATGAGCGATTTACAAGCTATCAAAAATAGATACGGAATCATAGGGAACTTCCCGACTCTAAACCGGGCTTTGGAAAAGGCGATTCAGGTCGCACCCACCGACATTACCGTGCTTGTCATAGGGGAAAGTGGAGTGGGGAAAGAATTTATCCCTAAGATTATTCATTCTGAAAGCCGAAGAAAACACCAGCCCTACATTGTTGTAAACTGTGGAGCGATTCCAGAAGGCACGATTGACTCTGAGCTTTTTGGTCATGAGAAGGGTGCATTTACAGGAGCGACAACCACCCGAAAGGGCTATTTTGAGGTTGCAGACGGAGGAACAATCTTTTTGGATGAAGTGGGGGAGCTTCCGCTTCAAACGCAGGTAAGACTTCTTCGCGTTCTAGAAAGTGGAGAATTTATGAAGGTGGGTTCGTCTCAAGTGCAACAAACCAACGTTCGAATTGTGGCAGCCACAAACGTCAATATGATGAAAGCAATCACAGACGGACGATTTCGGGAAGATTTGTATTACAGACTTAACACCGTGCAGATTGACATTCCGCCGCTTCGCGATCGGAAGGGAGACGTGCATTTGTTATTCCGGAAATTTGCAGTGGATTTTGCGGAAAAATACAGAATGCCCGAGATCGAGCTTACGGCAGATGCGATTTCATTTTTAGAGAGCAATACTTTCCCTGGAAACGTAAGGCAACTTCGGAACTTAGTAGAGCAAATGACGGTGGTAGAGCAAAAAAGAGAGATCGATTCGGTTCGTCTTGCAGAATATTTGCCTCAGTCCAATCACCTACCGGCGGTTGTTCAAAAGAGTGAACTGAGTACAAATTCGGGATCGGATTTTCATAACGAACGTGAGATTATGTACAAAATTCTTTTTGACATGCGAAGCGATTTAAATGATTTAAAAGCCCTTACTTCTGAACTAATTAAAAGCAAAGAAAACACAAATTTCAGCAACCAAGAGCAAGATCTCATTAACCGAATATATACGCCCGAAACGGGAAATTCAAATTCCCTATTGTATTTCGAAAATAGAAACACGCCCTCGTCTTCTAACCTAATGGCAGGACCTGTCGAGCCGGAATATGAAGATGTGGAAGATGTCGAAATTGAAGAATCGAAACCTGTATCTTTGTCTTTACAAAACAACGAGAAAGATCTTATTGTCAAGGCGTTAGAAAAGCACAAAGGAAGACGAAACAAAGCGGCAGAAGAGCTAGGAATCTCCCAGAGGACGCTCTACCGAAAAATTAAACAATACAACTTAGAAGACTAATACAATGAATATAGGGCATCGCACCTCCTTCTTAAATTTGGGACTGCGCTTCGCGCGGCCGAAAGCAAATCGTTTCGCTCTGTTTGGGATCGTATTGACTATGATTTTGTATAGCTGCACCGTGTATAATTTTAAAGGAAACACTTTGCATGAAGATGTGAAGACGATTCAAATCAAGGATTTTATAAACAGCGCCGCACTTATGAATCCAACTCTAGCTCAGCAGTTCACTATCGATATCAACAATCGATTCCTACAAAGAACCACTCTGAAAGGGACGACTCAAAATCCACACCTGTTAATTGAAGGGGAAATTATCGACTACTCTATTTCGCCAACCACGATTTCCACGCCGATCGGTACGCAAGCAGGAGGACAGATTCAAGCAGCACAGAATAAACTGACCATCACCGTTCGGATTCATTACGAGAATAGCATCGAACCTGAGAAAGGATTTGACCGAACCTATTCCGATGAATCGGTGTTTAGCAGTGATCTTGACATTAATGCAATAGAAGCCTCTCAAGTGAAGGTGGTTAACGAACGGATCATTAATAAAATTTTCAACGATATTATAGCAGACTGGTAATGATAAACGCAAGGGTAATTGAACTTTTAAAAAGTCCACCGCAGATTAAGGAGCAGGATTTAAAACTAGTATCAAAAGAGATAGCAAAGTATCCTTATGTGCAAAGTTTAAGAGCGCTTTATCTTTTGGGGACGCATATGTACAAAGCGGAGCAATATCCCTCCGTGCTGCATACAACCGCGGCTTATACCACAGATAAAAAGATTCTTTACCATTTTATAAATAACCAAGCCGCTCCTTCCGAGGCAAAAAAAGAAATGCAGGAACAAGAGCCGGTGGTCGAAAATCAGCAGCTCGCCACTTCCACTTTTGAAACCGTTTTACCTAAAGAAAAACGTACATTGCCTGTGGTCCACATCAATGGCGAGAGAAACCGAATTCTCTTTGAAGGAGAAGAGAATTTCCTTTCGGAAAAGGCCCCTAAAATTGATTGGGAGCAAACCCAGGAATCGGGAAAACTTAGCCCTGTAGTGGCTGTAGAGCTTCCCACTTCCGATTCCACAGAGATAGAAATTGAGAAGAGCCAAAATGAACAGGACGTTTCCGCTTTGGAGATTGAAAAAGAGGTTGAGAAAGAAATTGGAGAGGCTCCTAGTGAAGGGGAGAATAACGTAGCAAATCTGTCGTTTCAAGGAGTGGACTCTTTCCTGCCAGAGGTTTCCATAGTCGCAAAAGAGAGTCCAAGTACATTTGCGCCCAAACAATCTAGCGATCGTCATCAAGATGAGATGCAAAGATTAATTGCAGAAGTAGAAGCAAAAATCAAAGCGAAGAAAAAAGAGGCGAAAGAGTCTGAGCCCCAAGAGGAGTCGCCAAGTGAATCAATTGAAATCAACTTCTCTCAAGTTTCGCAGTTTGAATTTTCAAACGAAAAAGAATCGGAAAAAGAACAAGCAAAAGATTCATCTCCTACGCAAGGGTCTCAAGTCAAAGCTTCGGATTCACCTGTGGTTTCCCATTCTCAAGGGTGGAAGCCTATGTTTTTGCCAACAAGCGTAGGTCCGTTAAAGTCGGCAGAGAAACCAAGTAATATAGAGAAGGAGACTGCGAATCAAAAACACGACGTTATCGTTGAAGAACCTACAGTAGAAATTGAAGCGGTGGTGGAGCCAAAAATGGACGTCTCTACACCCAAGGAAAAACCTACACAGGAGTCTTTGCAAAATAGCAATATTCCAGAGTTTATAAATACGTGGCAAAGCTGGCTTAAAATTGACCGCTCGCAGGAGCCGGCTGAAAAATCTACTTTGCTCACAATTGACCAAGTACGAAACAAGGCGATCGATACCTTTATTGAGAATCAACCAAAAATTTCAAAATTAAAAGAGGAATCCAGCTTCGTTATAAAAGAAAAACCAGACGATATTTCTCACTTAATGACAGAAACCTTGGTTGGGTTATACGTAGAGCAGCGACTCTACAGTAAGGCAATTAGAGGGTACGAGGTATTGCAAGAAAAGCACCCAGAAAAGCATAGCGAATATGGGGAAAAGATTGAAGAGATAAAATCAAGAACAGGGAAATAAGATGAAAATGGATGTGAGCGTTGTAATTGGATTAATTATCCTAGGTCTCATTGCGGGCTACTTGAGCGGACTGGTTGGTATTGGTGGAGGAATAGTGATGGTGCCTGTCCTGGTAATTCTTTTTGGATTTACACAGCATAAAGCGCAGGGGACTACCCTCGCTCTATTAATGATTCCTGTTGGTTTTTTCGGAGTCATGAATTATTACAAAGCTGGGAATGTGGATGTTAAAACGGCGTTGCTGCTGTGCGCGGGCTTTGTTTTAGGTAGCTTTTTCGGAAGTAAGATGGCGGTATCCTTATCGCAAGATACCCTGCGGAAGTTATTCGCAGTGCTTATGTTCGTGGTAGCCGTCAAAATGTTTTTCCAAAAATAATTCTCGTTCAATATCCATTTTGGCCTTAATCCAAATGCTTGGTATCAACGGATTCCACTTCTACCGTCGTAAGGGGCTTGCCCGATGTTTTCCTTTTTAATTTTGACCATATTTTTTTTCCGACCACTAAAACCACAACCACTAGAGCAATGGCTAAGAGGGCTGCAATTATGGGCGCAGCAAGCGCTAAAAAGGTCATTACCCCTGCTCCAGCAGTCTCTGTCGTGGCGACAACGGAATTTCCCAGTCCTGCAGTCGTGGCTGTAGATGCGGCCCGAGTTCCTGCAAAGCCGGAACTTATGGTAGCCGCAGTGCCTCCACCCGCAATTAATGCAAGTGCCCATAAGGGGAAGGTGCCTAAATCTGCAAATTGACTTGCAAAAAGAACCGAACCTGCAAGCGTGGCAAGGGGAATTGAGAGGGTGTCGAGCAAATGATCCACAAACGGAATGTAATAGGCGAAAATTTCGACTGCCATGGCAATGCCTGTCGCAATGAGTGTTGGTAGTCCAGAAAGCCATTCAAAGGAGTCATTGACAGGGATCCACCCTAGATAAGAACCTAAGCTCACCAAAAATAAGGGCAAAAAGACCCGAAATCCAGTGGCTGCGGCCAATCCAATACCTATGAAGCTGCCGATTAGATAGGGCGCGTACGGAATATTCTCTAACATCACTTGAAATTTAGTGGGTTATAGAAGTGAAATTACAAAAATAATCTGAATCAAAAATTGATTTTATTTGGCAGCGCAAAGTTTTTCAAGTTCAGCCTTGACTTCTTTATAATGAGTAGGTAAACTTGTAGAGGTCCAAAAAATCATGACGAAGCAATTGGCACCGAACCGCAAATGGAATTCTTCTTTGTGATGACGATACGCTTCTCGAAGTAGCCTTTTGATTCGGTTGCGATGGACCGCCTTTTTAAAATAGCGCTTGGAAACGGATACACCAATTTTAGGTTCTTGGCTCAAAGGGTCATTCACAAAAGCCACTCGAAGATTCCCAGAAGATTTCCACTTGCCTTTTTCAAAGACCAGTGCCAAATCTTTCTTTTGCTTTAATTTTAAATTCGAACCGTACGAAAAACTTTTCATGAGGTGGTCTTAAGATTTGTTGACTACGTAATTTATCACTTCGGCTGCAGCACGAAGTCCGAATGCTGCCGGAATGAAGCTTATGGTTCCATAAAAGGATCGCTTAAAATGGGTTCCGTCTGTCAATTTAAGACTTTCTTCGTCTTGAAGCTCAGAAGAGAAAACACATTTAAATCCCTTGTCAAGATTTGCTTCTTTTTTAATTCGCTTTCGAATCTGCTTTGCGAGGTAACAATTGTAGGTTTTGCTGATGTCCTTGACTTGGATTTGACTAGCATCCATTTTGCCGCCAGCGCCCATACACGAGATGATTTTAATCTTGCGCCTGCGAGCTTGCTTTATCAATTCGACCTTCGGAGAAACACTATCAATGCAATCTAGTACATAATCAAAGGGAGTCGAATCTAAGACTCGAGCCATATCTTCGGGATTTAAAAATTGGGGGATCACCTCTAATTGAATCGAAGGATTGATGTCGATCATACGATCGGCTACAAGTTTCGCTTTGCTTTGTCCAATGCTGGAGTGAAGTGCAGGAAGTTGTCGATTAATATTGGTTATATCCACCGTATCGCCGTCCACTAGAGTTAGGTGGCCTACACCTGCGCGGGCTAGAAATTCCGCAGCAAACGAACCGACTCCACCCAGTCCTACAACCAGCAATTTTGCATTTCTAAGTTTTAGAATCCCTTCCTCTTTAATTAGTAATTCGGTGCGTTCTAGCCACGATTTATCCATGCGCTCTAATTGATTTTAAATTATCCTCTATCTCTTTTTTCAACTCTTCTACCTCTACATTCCGTAAAGAGGACGCTCTTTGGTATATTTCCTCTATGTCGGAAAGACTATTATCGGATTCCAAAAAGAAACGATCTCGGGGGATTTTAGAAAAGAGAGTTTGCAAAGATACATTGTGCAGCAGTGCATTTCCAAATGAAAGATAAAACCCTTTATCTAACAGTTCTTTAGCAAGAGTTTCCTTTTTATTAAAACCATGGATGATCCACGGTGTGGTTGCTCTTTTATGAAAATGCAACAGCATCGAAAATCGACGTACACAGTGGATGATCATAGGTTTTTTTAGAGTGTTACTGAGTTGAATTTGAGCTTCAAATGCCTTGTGCTGAAGGTCTTCGGGCGTCGAGCATAAGCCGTCTAAACCGGCTTCCCCAATTGCCCAGCAGTTGGGGTCAACCCCCATTTTCTCTATCCATTGAAATTCCTCGGTATAATCCGATTGTAAAGTTTTGGGATGCATTCCCACGGAAAATGGTCTTTGGACCGGCTTTTGAAAAGCGATCAAGTTTAGAATACCAACTTCTTGTTCTTTGTGGTGGTGGAAATCAAAAAATTCCATGGTTGCAACTAAATATTAATATGGAAATAGTGACACTTTTTATTACTTCCTTGACTTGCGGTTCTTACACTTGCAAATTTAAATATAATAGATTTAGAAGTTTTCTTTTTTAAGGGACAAGTTGCATGAAAATTTCCTATTTGGTTTTCAATGCGAGGATTATGTGGGTATTCATGCCCTATTCTTTTGGTAGAACTTAAAAAAATGTTAATTTTACTTAAAGCATTCTTATGAAGAAAAAGTTCACGGCAAAACAGATCAACATTTTAGAAGTGGCGGAAGAACTCATAGCGAAAAAAGGGTTCGATGGTACTTCCGTTCGGGACATATCTTCCAAAGCGAAAATTAACGTAGCGATGATTTCCTACTATTTTGGATCGAAGGAGAAAATGCTCGCCTATTTGTATCAGTACCGTGTGCTTCGTACTCGAGAAAATTTTGCAGAATTTGCACAGACCATTAAGGATGGAAAGCCTGAGATGCAAATGAAAGAGATCATCAGGTTCATTATAAGCCAGATGTTTAAGTATAATTATTTCCATGCTTTTGTAAAACAAGAGATTAGGCATACAGAGCTCGTCAAGGACGAGCTAATTGAATTCTACAATACGGCCACACAAAAAATCGATTTCGTGATTCAAAAAGGCATTGCTTCAGGTGTTTTCCATTTTGCTCCGAAGCCAGAAGACATTCTAACGCATATTATAGGCTCCGCCGTTTTTGCAATCCGAAATCGCTCATTTTTTCAATCCTATCTCAGTGGAAAAAGTGAAGATTTTCTGTCGAATGCAGAAGAAAAAGTGAAAATGAGTAATTATCAAATGATATTTTCTCTTTTAGGTTACCAGGGCGAATCCCAACGATAGTTAAAGTCTCTTAAAATGAAATCTTTTGGCAAAAAAATCCTATTTTTGCAGATTGTAAAAGGTGTCGTCAAAACACGATTTTAATTAATTTATGAAAAAAACATTCACCCTCCTACTATTGGTGTTTTTAATGACTGCTTGCAACAAGCAGTACGATGTTGCACTAAAAAGTGCGGACAAAGCTCTGATTTTAAAAACAGCGAACGATTATTTCGCCAATAAAAAGTGGACGCAAGCAATTGCATTGTACGAAAGGTTACCCAATCTAGTGGCCGGTACAGACGATGCCAAAACCGTGATTTTTAATACGGCCTACGCAAATTACTACGACAAGCAGTACAGAATTGCAGCCCATCACTTCAAAAATTACTCGGTTACCTTCCCTGAAGATGCAAAAGCGGAAGAAGCAGCCTATATGTCTGCACTCTGTTATTACAATGGTTCTTTAGACTATAATCTAGACCAAGCGAATACGGACTCAGCGATAAATGAACTGCAGAATTTTTTAAATCGTTATCCAGATTCAGAAAGAAGTAAGAACATCAATGAACTGATAGATGAGTTGACTTATAAATTAGAATATAAGGCTTATGAAAATGCAAGGCATTATTTCAAAATAGCGGAATACAAAGCGGCGGACGTTTCGTTCGAAAATGTTCTTGCCGATTTCCCTAGTACCAAACTTCGCAGTACTATCTATGAGTACATTCTTCGTTCGAAATATGAACTTGCTATGAATTCAGTGTTTGATAAAAAAGAAGAGCGTTTAGAAAGTGCCCTAGCCTATACGAGATTCGTAGAGAAGGAACTACCTGATTCGTCACAGCTGAAAGTGGCTTTAAATCTACGTGAAAAGCTTCAAGAAGAAAGTGTACGATTCCAAAAAACGAAAGTTTTGGTTGAAGCAGATCAGGCAAGATTGCTAGAGAAACAACGCGAGATGGAACTTGAGATAGAGCGACGTGACGCAGAAAAAGAAAAGAAAGAGGACTTGAAGGACGATGCGAAAGTTTTGCGCAGAAAAGATGCGAAAGAAAAGCAAACTCTTGAAAATCCGACACCGGAGCCGGATGCGACTTTTAAAATCCAAAGTAATTAACTATCTTTGCAGACTTCAACTAAATTAATTCACTGAAAATGAGTGTAAAAGATACCAACGCAGAATTAACAACTGTAACCTACGATAGAGACAAAATCGAAAAAGGAACCCATTCCATTTACGAAGCGATTGTCATTATGGGAAAAAGAGCGGAGCAGGTCAATGCTGAAATCCGTTCTGAATTGCACGGTAAACTCGATGAGTTTGCGGTTCATAATACGACTCTAGAAGAAGTATTTGAAAACAGAGAGCAAATTGAAATCTCAAAACATTACGAAAAATTACCAAAGCCTACTTCCATCGCGATTGCGGAATGGTTAGACGATGAAATTTATTCGAGAAAAACGGACTAAGGTCTTACTCGTACGGCAGTAAAAATTAATTAGAGTCACATCCTATAAATGGGTGTGACTCTAATTGTTTTAAGTTGATGCTCTTTTGAGAAGTTCTATTGCTGCAAAATCACTAACTTCGTTTTTCTAACTGGACTTATATGCCTTTAGCAGATAAAAAAATACTTTTGATCATTTCGGGCGGAATTGCCGCCTACAAAATGAATGAACTTGTACGTAGCTTCGTGAAAAATGGGTGCGAGGTAAAGGTCGTTTTGACCCCTGCTGCCAAAAACTTCGTTTCTGAACTTACCTTATCGACCTTGTCGAAGAATGAGGTGCTTAGTGAGTTTTATACTGCGCAAGGAGTTTGGAATAATCACGTGGAACTCGCCCTTTGGGCTGACCTGCTCTTAGTTGCACCCTGCACCGCAAATACACTTTCGAAAATGGTTCATGGTGCTTGTGACAACCTGGCTTTGGCCATCTATATGTCTGCCAAGTGTCCCGTTTTTATCGCACCTGCAATGGATTTGGATATGTATGTGCATCCTTCAACCGCTCAAAATTTAGACTTAGCACAGGACTATGGACATATCGTCATTCCGGCGAAGTTTGGGGAACTTGCAAGTGGGTTGGTGGGACAAGGTCGTCTAGAGGAGCCTGAGGAAATCCTAGTGCAAATTGAAACGTATCTATCCTCCTTCCAATCGAAGAAGGAGCTTTTCGGAAAAAAGATACTTATTACAGCAGGACCCACCTATGAGGCGATTGATCCCGTTCGCTTTATTGGCAACCACTCCAGTGGAAAAATGGGCTTCTCCCTTGCAAAGGAGGCTGCGCGGCGAGGCGCAGAGGTTTTTTTAATTTCAGGACCTAGTGCACTTGTGCTGGAGCATCCCCATATAAAAGTAGTTCGAGTTACGTCTGCTCGTGAAATGCGAGATGCTGTGTTCCAAGTTTATGATTCTGTTGACATAGCCATAGCTAGTGCCGCTGTTGCAGACTATGCTCCCAAGGAAGTAGCCTTAGAGAAAATTAAAAAGTCCGAAGATTCGATGAGTATTGAACTGGTTAAGAATCCGGACATTCTTTTCGAAATGGGGCAAAAAAAGAAATCACAGTTTCTGGTAGGGTTTGCCCTTGAAACTCAAAATGAGAGGCAAAACGCAAAAGGGAAACTTGAACGTAAGAATCTGGATATGATCGTTTTAAATTCTTTGCGAGATGAAGGTGCAGGGTTTAAAAGCGATACGAACAAGATTCGCATTCTAACGAAGGACCTCGAACGAGAGTTCGATCTCAAGTCCAAAGAGCACGTGTCGAAAGATATATTGGACTTTATCCAAAGCCAGCTTTCGTCCTAGTTTTCTAGATTCATATTTTTACGAATTAGTAACTATTCTAGAAGCGGAGTAGAATTTCGCTTTTAGGGGATTAATTTGAAAGGAGCTGGCGGTAAAGTCTTACAATATTCTTATTTTTGTCCTATGCTAAAGAGAATTTCAATTCAAAATTTCGCGCTGATTGATTCCCTAGAACTCACCTTGGGAAATGGATTGCAAGTGATCACTGGAGAAACAGGGGCTGGGAAGTCCATTTTGCTCGGTGCTTTGCGTCTTATTTTGGGTGAGCGTGCGGATCTTAAATCTTCGATGAATGCTGATAAGAAAAGCATTGTAGAAGCAGAATTCGAAATTTCCTCTCAGCTAAAACCCTTTTTTGAAGCCAACGATTTGGATTTTGATTCACATACGATCGTTAGAAGGGAACTTCTTAGTGCAAGCAAATCACGAGCTTTCGTAAACGATCGCGCTGTGACGCTCGATGTTTTGAAAATGCTTTCAAGTCAACTCATTGATATTCATTCTCAGTTTGAGACCGCTTCTTTATTCACACAAGAATTTCAATTTAATCTCATTGATGGTCTTGCCGGAAACAGTGGGACGCTAGAAAGTTACCAAAGCAAATACGAGGGAGCGAAAACGCTTGAGAAAGAGCTTAATAGACTAGAGAGTCAATATAAGGAGCTTACTCAAAGTGCGGATTATCGCACTTATTTGCTCACAGAATTGGAAGATTTACCACTAGATGAACTGGATTGGGCTGAGGTGCAAACCAAATTGCAAACCCAACAAAATGTGGGAATCATCGTTGAGAACTTACAATCGTTCTTTTCAAGGTTTGATGCCGAAGAGTTAGGGGTCCTTGATTCCATGCTCGATGCGAGAGCGAAGCTCTCCAAAGTAGCGGACCTATCTCATGAGTTTACAGCTCTTAGAGAGCGTCTCGAAAGTAATTTCGTAGAATTGAAAGATATTCTTTTTGAACTTCAAAATAAGGCAGAAGATCTAGAGTCAAGCCCTGAACTTCTCGCTGCTTTGCAAATACAGGTGGATAAGATTAACGCACTTTTTGTGAAACACGGGGTGGATTCCTTAGAGGGATTGCGAGAGGTGCGGGATAAATTGTCCGGAGAGCAAACGGGATTTCATGAACTCGAATCTTTTATTGAAACCACCAAAACAGAGCTTTCAAAGTCTCAGCAGGAGTTATCGACTCTTGCAAAAAAGCTCAGTGTTCAACGATTGAAATATACGGATGCATTTTCGAAGCAAATCTCCCAGACCTTAAGCAAGCTTGGGCTTGAAAAAGCGAGGATGGAATTCAATATTTCGGAAGCAGAATCTTTTGGCTCCTTTGGGAAGGATCACATTCAACTTCTTTTTCAAGCAAATTCGGGATTTGATTTAAAGCCTATCCATCTGGCCATCTCTGGGGGAGAACGCTCACGAGTCATGCTGGCCATAAAGAAAATTATGGCCCAATCGAGAGAGCTTCCTACCTTAATCCTCGACGAAATTGATACAGGTGTTTCTGGAAAAGTAGCGGAAGACATGGGGATCTTAATGAAAGAGATGTCAAGTGATTTGCAACTTATTCTCATCACCCATTTAGCACAAGTAGCCGCCAAGGGTCAAGACCACTATAAAGTTGTCAAAAGCGAGATTGAGGGCAAAACGACCTCTACGATCTTAAAATTAGATGACTCTCAAAAATTATCCGAAGTTGCCCAGCTCCTATCGGGTTCTAAAATTACCGATGCGGCCCTTGCGCAGGCGAAAGAACTTATGAAGTGAGATGTAACAAAAGGGGCGATTTTTCTACTTATGAAATAAATGCTCGTCTTTTATGTATATACGACTCCTTCGATTAGAAATTCTTAATTTTTTAAGAAATCCGCAGTTCGCAACGAATCTGGCTATGAAGATTCTAATGGGCTTTGGGATGGTATATTTTGGTCTGGTTTATTTGAGTACGCCTTTTATTCTGTATTATTATGCTACTCAAGAAATGCAGGTGGATCCACTGGTTTTATTTTGCCAGTTTTTCTTCTTTTACTGGGTGCTCGATCTAGCGATACGCTACTTTATGCAGCAGATGCCCACACAGAACATGAAGCCCTTTCTCACTCAAAATTTAAGCAAAACGTTTTTGGTTCGTTATACGATCTTTAAAACCTTTACTCATTTTTTCAATTGGGGGTACTTACTTTTTTTACTTCCCTTCGCAGGACTACTCATTTTTGAAGGAGGGTATTCGGTTATAGGAACCCTCGGCTTTACCCTCGGCATTCTTTTCATGTTCTACTTAAGTAATTTTTTGAATATATTACTCAATGGTAAAACGAGTATCTTAATAATCACAGTAGTCATTGCAGCCATTTTAGGGGCATTAGAGTACTTTCAAGTCTTTTCTGTACTCGCGATTTCTCAAACTGTTTTTCATAGTTTGTATTTGCAACCCTGGCTTTGTGTGATTCCGGTAATGCTTGCACTAGGCGCGGCCTATTTGGCCTATCAAACCATTAAAAAGACGTTTTATTTAGACCAAGGTTTAGAGCTCAAAGTGTCCGAAGGAAAATCGGAAAACATTCAGTTCCTCAATCGTTTTGGCGTCACAGGAACCTTTATTAATAACGATGTAAAGCTTTTGAAAAGGAGCAAAGCTGCGCGTTCCGCAGCGTTAATGGGAGTGGCCTTTTTGTTTTATGGCCTTTTGTTTTTTAACTCGGCCTACGAAACGGATTTCATGAAACTCTTTGCGGCCATTTTTGTGACCGGAGGCTTTATGTTTATGTTTGGACAGCGGGTTCCTTCTTGGGATAGTTCCTACTATCCTTTAATGATGACGCTAAATGTTCCTTACAAGCAGTATTTAAAAGGCAAGTGGGCGCTCTTAGTGACGGGAACTCTTGTTTCTTTAGTGCTCTCCTTCTTCTATTTGTTTTTCGGATTTGATTTGTGGCTCATTATTTTTGGAGCGGGACTCTATAATTTAGGAGTCAATTGTCACGTGACGCTACTTGCTGGAGCGTACAATAAAAAACCACTCGATCTTAATTCAAGCGGCAAGTCGTTTGGAGGGGGAAATACTTTCAATTTGAAGACCTTCCTTTTGATCGTGCCTCAGATGATTTTACCGATGGCGGTTTACGCGCTAATGAATCACTTTTTCAACCAATATTTGGCCGTCGCGGCTTTAGCAGGACTCGGTCTCATTGGGTTTTTACTTCGAGACTGGATTTTTGATATGATTGTAAAGGTTTATAAAAAAGAAAAATACACCACACTAGAAGCCTTTAAAAAAGTAGGGTAATTCCAAAAACTATTTGGCTAATAAAAAGAAAAAATACTATGATTTCAATACAGAATATTTCGAAAGTTTACGGAGATAGAAAAGTCCTTAATATTGAGAGTCTTGAAATTCCGAAAGGAGAGAGTTTTGGACTCGTGGGGAATAACGGTGCAGGAAAAACCACTCTATTCAGTCTTTTGCTTGATTTAATTGAACCCACCACTGGATCTATTTCAGTGGACGGATCGAAGGTCAACGAGACGGAGAGTTGGAAAACGAAAGTTTCTGCCTTTATCGACGATACGTTTCTAATTGGGTATTTGACACCTGAGGAATATTTTTACTTTTTAGGAGAATTGAGAGGGCAGTCGAAGGCTCAAGTCGATGAGTTTCTTGTTCAGTTTACAGATTTCTTTAATGGTGAAATTCTAAATGCAAAGAAATACGTCAGGGATCTCTCGAAAGGGAACCAAAAGAAGGTCGGAGTCATTGGTGCATTGATCGGAAATCCTGAGGTAATAGTGCTTGACGAACCTTTTGCGAATTTGGATCCTTCCACTCAGATTAAACTTAAAAATTTAATTCGGAATTGGTCTACGAATTCGAATGTGACTTTTCTTATTTCAAGTCACGATTTGGCCCATACGACCGAAGTGAGCAATCGGATTGTCTTACTCAACAAAGGAGAACTAGTGCGGGACATCAAAACCAGCCCGGAGACTTTAAAAGAGCTTGAAAGCTTTTTTACGGTCGGCGAAATGGAGACGCAGGCCCAAAGCCTATAACCTAATACTAAAAAATCCCTCTTCTGAGGGATTTTTTAATGGATCTTAAGCAAGTGTGGCTTCTTACACCATATCTTGTGGGCGAACCCACTTATCAAAATCTTCTGCACTTACTAAGCCTAAATTGATCGCTTCTTGTTTTAGTGTAGTTCCATTTTTATGGGCGGTTTTGGCGATTTTCGCTGCATTTTCATATCCGATGTGCGTGTTTAGAGCCGTCACGAGCATAAGGGAATTGTGTAAAAGTTGATCAATTCTTTCCTTGTTTGCCTCAATGCCTACGGCGCAATGTTCGTTAAACGAAAGGCACGCATCCGCCAGAAGTCTTGCGGATTGCAAGAAATTATAAGCCATAACCGGTTTAAATACGTTGAGCTCATAATTTCCTTGAGTTCCTGAAAATGAGATAGTCGTGTCATTGCCTAATACTTGAGCGCAAACCATCGTGAGTGCTTCGTTTTGTGTCGGGTTGACCTTCCCAGGCATAATGGAAGATCCGGGTTCATTCTCCGGAATGAAAAGCTCGCCGATCCCGGAACGGGGGCCAGAGGCAAGCATCCGAATGTCTTGGCCGATTTTGAAAAGAGACACTGCAAGTTGTTTTAGAGCTCCATGGCTTTCTACGATCGCATCGTGGGCGGCAAGGGCTTCAAATTTGTTAGGTGCACTAACAAAGGGCTGTCCCGTGAACTCTGCAATATACTGCGCTACTTTTTCGCTGTATCCTTTGGGTGTGTTGAGTCCGGTTCCCACTGCGGTTCCTCCTAAGGCAATTTCTTTAAGGTGCGCAAGGGTGTGCTTGATGGCTTTGATCGCATAGCCGAGTTGTGCAGCGTACCCTGAAAACTCCTGCCCCAAAGTAAGGGGCGTAGCATCCATTAGGTGGGTTCGGCCAATTTTGACAATTGAATTAAATTCTTTGGCTTTTGATTCGAGTGTGCTTTTAAGTTTTTCCACGGCGGGCAGGGTCGATTCCACTACTATTTTATAGGCTGCAATGTGCATCGCGGTGGGAAAGGTGTCGTTTGAACTTTGTGACTTGTTTACATCGTCGTTTGGGTGTACTATAGAGGTTTCTCCAAGTGTCCCTCCATTGAGAACGTGTGCTCGATTGGAAATGACTTCGTTCACATTCATGTTGCTCTGTGTCCCAGATCCTGTCTGCCAAATGACTAGTGGAAATTCATCCCACAATTTTTGCTCCAGGATTTCCTCACAAACGTTGCTGATTAGGTCTCTTTTTTCAGCCGATAAGACTCCCAAATCTGCATTGGTAAAGGCTGCTGCTTTTTTCAATATGGCAAAGGCCTCGATAATTTCTTTGGGCATGGAAGCGCTAGGCCCAATTTTAAAATTGGTTCTTGAGCGCTCCGTTTGAGCGCCCCAATACCGGTCTGCAGGCACTTGAACCGTGCCCATCGTATCATGTTCCGTACGGTAGTTCATTGTATATTGTATTAATTAAAGTATGATTTGATAATTTTAAAGTTACGAATTTTCTGTGGATTAGGCTCAAAAGGGAAAGTTCTTTGATCGAAAAATACATCTCCTAGTAAAGCTTACGAAGGCGGATTCTAATTTTCTAGACTCTATTAATTTGCTTATTTTTACGGCTCAAAATTAAAACCAATGGATTTTCAATACCAAGAACCGTATCCGATTCTAAAAGACGATACTCCTTACAAAAAACTAACCTCTAACTATGTTTCCACTCAAAAAGTGGGGGATCGCGAGATTTTGGTCGTGGACCCAAAGGGGCTCGAAATTTTGGCGGAAAACGCACTTGCCGATGTTTCCTTTATGCTTCGTAGTTCTCACCTGCAAAAGTTGAGGAATATTATTGAAGACCCAGAAGCAACGGATAACGATCGGTTTGTTGCCTACAACTTACTTCAGAATGCGGCTGTGGCCATAGAAGGAGCACTTCCTTCATGCCAAGATACCGGAACCGCGATTTGCATGGCTAAAAAAGGAGAGGATGTGTACACGGGCAGTGTGGATGCCGAGTGGATTTCCAAAGGAATTTTCAACACGTACCAAAGTCGTAACCTTCGTTATTCCCAAATTGTGCCTATTAACATGTTTGACGAGAAGAATTCAGGATCGAATCTCCCCGCTCAAATTGATATTTATGCAACCCAAGGTGCGAAGTATGAATTTTTGTTTCTGGCAAAAGGAGGAGGGTCTGCAAACAAAACTTTTTTATACCAAAAGACAAAATCACTTCTGAACGAAAAATCATTAGAGGAGTTCGTTTCCAAAGCGATTATGGATTTAGGGACAGCAGCGTGTCCCCCTTATCATTTGGCTTTTGTGATTGGAGGAACTTCCGCAGAAGCAAATTTGGCAGCCGTGAAAAAAGCAAGTGCTGGGTATTTTGATCATTTGCCTACAGAGGGAAATGAGGGAGGTCAGGCGTTTCGAGATATTGAATGGGAAAAGAAGATTCAAGAGATTTGTCAAAAATCCGCAATTGGTGCTCAGTTTGGAGGGAAATACTTAACCCATGACGTCAGAGTAATTCGACTTCCTAGACATGCAGCCTCTTGTCCAGTGGGAATGGGGGTTTCCTGCTCTGCAGACCGAAACATCAAAGCGAAAATAACGAAGGATGGACTTTTTTTAGAACAACTAGAGGCGGATCCAAAACGCTTCCTTCCGCAAACCGCTCCCCATCTTGAAAAAGCCGTGGAGATTGATTTGAATCAGCCAATGGAAGAGATCCGAGCTGAATTGTCAAAGTATCCAGTCAAGACCCGCCTTAAATTAAGTGGAACACTTATTGTGGCCCGTGACATCGCACATGCAAAAATTAAAGAAATGCTCGATCGCGGAGAAGCGATGCCGGAGTATTTTAAGAACCATCCGGTTTACTACGCAGGTCCGGCAAAAACTCCAGAAGGACTTCCTTCCGGTAGTTTTGGACCCACAACGGCAGGTAGAATGGATGTTTACGTAGATGAATTCCAGTCTCATGGAGGAAGTATGGTGATGCTTGCAAAAGGAAATCGCAGTGACAGTGTTACAAATGCTTGCGGTAAGTACGGAGGATTTTATTTGGGGTCAATTGGAGGACCCGCGGCCATTCTAGCCAAAGAAAACATAAAATCGGTTGAAGTTCTTGATTTTCCTGAACTCGGTATGGAAGCGGTACGGAAAATCGAAGTTAAAGATTTCCCAGCCTTTATCATTACGGATGACAAAGGGAACGATTTTTTTCAGTCTTTAACCCGCTGAGAAGTTTAGAATCAGAATAAACAATTAAAAAGAGGGGTTAGAATTTTAGTAATAGAATTAAAAATACTATTTTTGCTCAAAATCTAAAGAAATGTTAACAGTATTAGAATTGTGGCCATTTTACCAATTTATTTGGTTCGTGTTTTTTATAATCATGATGCTAATTGGATTCTGGTGTATCCTAATGTTCTTCGGACTGGTGATTCCGTTGTGGTTAACGGAAGGGCTAATGGAGTACTTTGGTAAAACGAAGCCTTTTGATCCAGAAGAAATAAGACGTAAAACTTTGCCAGAACAAGGAGCAGAAGTTATCTATAGCAATCCAAAAGGGCGAGGTCCCTTTTTGCACGAAGGTCATCACTAGTGGATGATGGTGTAATTTGCTCTATAGCTGAGTGAATTGCATTTTCAAAGCAAAACTATATATACAAACCGATCCAATGGGTCGGTTTTTTTTGGGTCTAAACTTCAATGTTAAGTTTCGTTAACATATGATGAGTACCCTTGAGTATAATCGTAAATTTGCACCAAACTATTTTCATGGATTATTTCATTTTTGTGGTAGGAGCTCTACTGGTACTTGCCGTTATTGATTTAGTAGTGGGCGTAAGTAACGATGCGGTGAATTTTTTAAATTCCGCCATCGGGTCTAAAGTAGCCTCTTTTCGGACCATTATCTTAATCGCAATTGCGGGTGTAGTTATTGGCTCCGTTTTTTCAAGTGGAATTATGGAAATTGCTCGAAAGGGAATTTTCTATCCGCAGTACTTTACTTTTGACGTCCTTCTAATCGTATTTTTAGCCGTGATGCTCACGGATATTATTCTATTAGATGTCTTTAACAGTCTTGGTTTGCCGACCTCTACCACCGTCTCTATTATTTTCGAACTCTTAGGTGCCTCGCTTATGGCTGGGTTTTTACTTTCAATGTCGAAGAATGAGACCATAAGTGAGATATGGAAATACATTAATTTTGAAAGTACAAATAACATCATCTCCGGTATATTTCTCTCGGTTTTGATTGCGTTTACAGCCGGGGCTCTGATTCAGTACCTGGTTAGAATTTTGTTCACCTTTAATTTTGACAAAAAATTAGCCACCTACGGAGTGTTATTTTCCTCAATTGGAATCACTTCGATCGTCTATTTCCTCCTTATTAAAGGATTAAAAGGAACTACTCTATTAAACCAGGAGACCACCCTTTTAATTCAAGCGAATACCAGTGCTATTTTGGTGAGTATGTTTGTGTTAGCTTTGGTTGTACTTTACCTCTTGCAGCGATTCTATAAAGTGAACCCGCTAAAAGTTGTGGTCCTTTTAGGAACCTTCGCTCTTGCGATGGCTTTTGCTGGAAACGACTTAGTCAACTTTATTGGAGTTCCGATTTCAGGACTTTTAGCGTTTCAAGATTGGGCTAGTTCGGGAGTTCCTGCAAATGAGTATTTCATGGATTATTTGGCAGGCAACGATGTGATTGTACCTAATTATATGTTGTTAATAGCAGGGGTCATCATGGGTCTTACTATTTGGTTCAGTGCAAAGGCAAAGAACGTGACGGAAACGGAAGTAAATCTCGGTCGACAAGACGAAGGAGACGAGCGATTTAAAGCGAATTTAATCTCACGTAGCATTGTGAACTCATCGCTGACGTTTGGGAAGATCTTTGGCGTTATTATTCCCCAGTCGATTACTAGACGCTATCGAAACACGATACAAGAAAAGAAATTAATTGAAGCAGCTGAATCGCAAGATGCTCCTTCGTTCGACTTAGTTCGGGCGGCTGTGAATTTGGTAATTGCCTCTAGTATCATTGCTTGGGCTACTTCGGAGAAACTCCCTTTGTCCACTACCTATGTTACCTTTATGGTCGCAATGGGAAGCTCCCTTGCAGACAATGCATGGGGAAGAGACAGCGCAGTATATAGAGTAGCAGGTGTACTTTCCGTGATTGGAGGTTGGTTTATTACGGCCTTAATTGCTTTTAGCGTTTCTGCTGTATTTGCCTTAATTATGTACAAAGGGGGTAGAGAGGGAACCTATGCGCTTATGGGGGTTGTTTTTGCCTTTATTGTGGTATCCAATATTCGTTTCAGTAGGAAAGTGAAGGAGAAGAAGAGAAACGAGGATCGACTTAAGGTTTTAGGAGATAGTGACTTAAATACAGTTCAGAAGTACCAATCTATTGTAAGTTCGACAGTTTCTGAAATTGCAATCAACTACAACCTTATCTTAGATGGGCTTATCGAAGGGAATATTGCGAAATTAGAAAGTGCGAACAAATCCCTAGTCGATTTAGAGAAGCACGGACATCAAGTAAGAGTCAAAAGTATAAAATACATTAAGTCGTTAAGTATTAATGACAAGCAAACGGCGCAAGCCATTGTTCTAAGCAGTGATTTCATTCAAGACCTTGCTCAATCTACTAGGTCCTTAAGCAATGAGGCCCTCTATTTTGTGAAGAATCTGCATGTGGTTAGTGATTTAGAGTTTTTGAAAGACTTAAAGAAACTTGACTCTAGAATGGGTGAATTCTTCAATATCATTTTAGTTTCTCTAGAGCAAACGGCCGATGAGAATATTCATGACATCCGAGCGGAGAGAGATAAGGTGAGAGCTTATATCAATGAAAAATTGGATTATCAGATCGCCAACATTAACAGAACCAAGCCTTCCACAAAAGAAGGAGTGCTTCAAACGAACGTGTTTTTACAGAGTAGGGACATACAGGCGGTATTAATGCGTATTTCGAAAATGTTTATCAATCTCTATGAGAAGAGAATTGTTGAACCTAGCGAACCGGAAATTAAATCTTAGAATAAATTCCTATCAATCCACTCATTCGAGTGGATTGATAGTTTTAGAAAGAGTTTCTTAAAGCTCCCTCTATGGTTTTGCAAGTTTTCTTTATCTTTGCAGGCACAAAAAGTTATCCATGTCAAAATCCCTAATTCCTAAGCTTGAAGCAATCAAGCAACGCTACAATGAGGTCGCCGACCTTATCATCCAACCCGATGTGATCATGGATCAAAAACGCTATTCTCAGCTAAATAAGGAGTATAGCGATCTTGGTAAGATCGTGAAGGTATACGATGAATATAAATCCGCGCTTGATACCATCAAGGAATCAGATGAAATCATTGCGGACGGCAGCGACAAGGAATTTGTGGATTTGGCCAAAATGGAGAAATTAGAAGCCCAAGATAAGTTGCCAGAATTCGAAGAGGCATTAAAGGTCCTTCTGATTCCTAAAGATCCTACGGACGATAAAAATGTCATTGTGGAACTTCGTGCAGGAACGGGAGGAGACGAAGCCGCTATTTTTGTCGAAGATATTTATAGAATGTACGCAATGTACTTCAAAACCAAAGGGTGGAAGCATGAAATTACCGACTCTAATGAAGCTGCGAAAGGGTACAAGGAACTCATCATGAAAGTGGAGGGAGATGGTATTTACGGTATTATGAAATTTGAATCCGGTGTTCACCGTGTACAGCGTGTCCCTGAGACGGAATCTCAAGGGAGAGTGCATACCTCAGCAATTACGGTGGCCGTTTTGCCAGAAGCAGAAGAAGTAGACGTAGAGATTAATCCTGCCGATATCGAGATGCAAACTTCACGTTCCGGAGGGGCAGGAGGGCAAAATGTGAACAAGGTGGAAACCAAGGTGCAGTTAACCCATAAACCCTCGGGTCTTGTGGTCGTTTGCCAACAAGCTCGTTCTCAGTTAGCCAACCGGGAACTCGCAATGGAAATGCTAAGAGCAAAACTTTACGATATTGAACTTCAAAAGGTACAAGGCGATGTTGCTGCTCAGCGTAAATCCATGGTTTCGACCGGAGATAGATCTGCAAAGATTAAAACCTATAATTATCCTCAAGGTAGAGTCACCGACCACCGAGTTAACAAATCCATTTACAACCTGGACGCTTATATGAATGGGGATATTCAAGAAATGATTGATGCGGTCATCATGGCGGAAAATGCCGAGAAGATGAAAGGAGCTGAGGACGAGTATTAGAAGTTTGGTTTGTTATTTGTTACCTAATTAAAAAACACATAAACGATGAAAAAATTGGTTCTACTAGGTCTAATGGGAAGTCTATTCACTTTAGGCGCCTGCGTAAAAGAAAAAACAACGGTGATTCAACAAGACGGGGATACCACCACAATTGAACACGTCGGAATCGATAAGCTCAAAGTAGATTCAAGTGCAGAAAACTTGAAAGTGAAATCCCAAGAGGCAGCTGAGAAAGCTAAACTGAAATTGAACGAAGTAGGAGATGCCCTTAAAGAAGGATCTAAAGATCTCAGAAGAGAAGCGAAGAAAGTAACCGCAGATGCAGCCTCTGCAGTGGAAAAAGGAGCAAAGGACGTCAAAGAGTCGGTTTCCGACAAGTGATAAATTTAGAAATTAGAAAAAAGCATGTCTTATCCAAGGCATGTTTTTTTGTTCATACACTCTTGAAATCTCCCTTTCCTAGACCTTTTGGAGCCACTCGAAAAACCTCGTAAAAATTTGTAACTTTACTTTTTCAATTCAATTACCGTTATGCGCCGGAAAATTCAAAATCAAAATCCTGAATTTAAGATACTTACATTTCCAAAGACTCCCTTTCTTTTTGAAAAGGACGGATTGGAATTAAAATCTCATTACACAGAGGCGGACACGGATGCCTCTCTTACCTCTAGTGTAAGTGCAGGAGTGGCTCCTTACCTTCGAGGGCCCTATCCCACTATGTATGTACAAAAGCCGTGGACCATTCGTCAATATGCCGGTTTTTCCACAGCGAAGGAGTCCAATGCATTTTATTTAAAGAACCTCGCAGCTGGGCAAAAGGGGCTTTCGGTCGCCTTTGATTTAGCCACCCACCGAGGATACGATTCAGACCATCCTAGGGTCGAAGGAGATGTCGGTAAAGCCGGGGTAGCCATTGATTCGGTGGAAGATATGAAAGTTCTTTTTGATAAGATTCCACTGGATGAGATTTCTGTTTCTATGACAATGAATGGAGCAGTGCTGCCAATCTTGGCCTTCTATATCGTGGCTGCCGAGGAGCAGGGCGTGAGTCAAGAGAAGCTCTCAGGGACCATTCAGAACGATATATTGAAGGAATTCATGGTGAGGAACACCTATATCTATCCACCCAAGCCGTCCATGAAAATCATTGCGGATATTTTTGAGTATACCGCTCAAAACATTCCCAAGTTTAATTCGATTTCCATTTCAGGCTACCATATGCAGGAAGCAGGTGCTACGCCTGTTTTAGAAATGGCTTACACACTTGCAGATGGACTTGAGTATGTACGTACAGGGATTAAAGCAGGGATGTCAATCGATTCCTTCGCGCCTCGTCTCTCCTTTTTCTGGGCCGTAGGAATGAATCATTTTATGGAAATTGCTAAGATGCGAGCGGCCCGCTATTTATGGGCGGAGCTTCTCAAGCCCTTTGAACCTAAAAACCCTAAAAGTCTTGCACTTCGTACCCATTCTCAAACTTCCGGTTGGAGCCTTACGGAGCAAGAACCCTTTAATAATGTAACAAGAACTGCTATTGAAGCCCTGTCGGCAGCTTTAGGAGGTACGCAATCCTTGCATACCAATGCTTTGGATGAAGCCATTGCACTGCCCACAGATTATTCTGCAAAAATTGCAAGAAATACACAAATTATTCTCCAACAGGAGAGCGGTATTTGTGACGTGGTGGATCCCTGTGCGGGTAGTGACCTAGTCGAGGCTTTGACCAAGCAGATGATTACAGAAGGGATGAAGTATATTGAAGAAGTAGAATCGCAAGGTGGGATGACTAAAGCAATTGAACAAGGAATTCCAAAGATGAGAATCGAGGAAGCCGCTGCCCGCAAACAGGCCAAAATTGATTCCGGAGAGGAGTTTATTATTGGAGTCAATTCCTTCAAATCTGAACTTGAACAACCCCGATTCGATATTCTTGATATCGACAATTCACAGGTCCGTAAAGAGCAAATTGAAAGACTAGAGAGTCTTAAAAGAAGTCGCGATGCACAAAAGGTAAGTGAGATCCTTCAAGAAATTGAACAGACTGCTAGTAACGGAAATGGAAATTTATTAGAACTTTGTATTGAAGCCGCCAGAAGGCGAGTGACCTTAGGTGAAATGAGTGATGCGATGGAAAAAAGTTTCGGTCGTTACAAAGCGAACATTAGAACGATTCAAGGAGTGTATGCGATGAGTGCAACTAAGAATGAATATTTCGCGAAAGCCCTCGCTTTATGCGAAACCTTTGAGAATAACTTTGGACGTCGTCCCCGTATTATGGTTGCGAAAATGGGACAAGACGGTCACGATCGGGGCGCAAAAGTAGTAGCGACTGCATTTGCCGACATGGGCTTTGATGTTGATGTCGCGCCTTTGTTTCAGACCCCAATGGAAGTAGCTCTTCAAGCCGTCGAGAATGATGTCCATGTATTGGGTATCTCCTCACTTGCGGCAGGGCATAAAACCCTCGTGCCTAAAGTCGTAGAAGAACTTAAAAAACTGGGAGCCACCGATATAAAAATCGTAGTTGGGGGGGTAATCCCCAAACAAGATTATGATTATTTGTATGAAAACGGGGCCGATTATATTTTTGGACCCGGTACAAGTCTTCCACAGTCGGCTTGTCAGATTCTGGAAGGGTATTTAAAAGGATAGGGGATCAAAAACAAAAAAAGCGGACTTTGCTTCTAAGGAAAGTCCGCTTTTTTATTTTTTTCTAGTTCGTGTTAGAAACATACTCATATACAAGTTTCCCCTGCTCGTCGCTTAGTTTGGCTTTCGGTGCCATCGCATTCACGAGCCCTACCCACTGTTCATCCGTAAAAGATTTTGGTTCTGGCAGTGCGTGGCATTTGTGACAAGAGTTTTCAAAGATCGTTTTGCCTTCTGCAATTTGCTGCTCTTTTTTAAGTTTGCTTCCAGCCATGCCGCTCTGGGTACAAGAGGCGAGAACTAGCCCTAAAGTGAGGGTACCGAAGATCATTTTTTTCATAAAGAATTTTGTTAGTTGTTATTTTTGGTTAAATTTAAATAATTTACATGAGTAACCAAAGATCAGATGGAATTACGATGGAAAGTTAGAAAATTAATTTTAAAAGAGCCTTTTCATATTGCGTATGGGCAATTTGACTATCGGAATGCACTTCTTGTGGAACTTTCGGAGCAGGACGTCGTGGGATTTGGGGAATGTGTCGAAATTACTTATTACGGCATCGTCCTCTCTGATTTTGAAAAAGAATTGAGTCGAATCAGACGTTTAGTAAAACAAGTCTCTATGGTGACTCCGCAGGAGTTTTATTTGCTTTTAAAGAAGTGGGCTCAAAATTCCTTTTTACGTAGCGCTCTGGATTGTGCCTATTGGGATTTGTATGGAAAATTAGAGGGCAAATCTTTTGGTGAACTAAATTCGATTGTAGGTCCCCTCCCCATTTCCTCTTTAACCCTTAGTGGAGGAAGTTCGTGGGAGCAGGTGCAAAAGATTAAGAGCTCAGAGTGGAGTTTCTTTAAAGTAAAGTTTGTGGAATGGAATCCCTTACAATTGGTAGCTCTGTTAGAGGCAGGAAAAAAGATTGCCATTGATGCAAACACTAGTTTTGGACCTGAGGATTGCAAGCGGCTAGAGGCAAGTTTGAACGTTGAAAAACTAGTATATGTAGAGCAGCCCTTAAAAGTGGGCGATTATAAGGTTTTATCACGCAATTCAAAAGTGAACTGGATGGGCGATGAAGATTTTCAATCGATGGATCAATTGGCGGATTTGCAGCCCCATTATCCATCCTTAAATCTTAAGCTTATGAAATGCGGTGGTCTAACCCCGGCGCTTGAGGTGGTCAAAAAAGCAAAAGAGTACGGGTTTCGGGTGATGATTGGGTGCATGACAGAGTCCTCAGTAGGAATTTCCGCAGGGATTGCCTTGGCGCCCCTTTGTGATTATGCGGATCTTGATGGGGCCGAATTAATCGCAAATGATGATGCGGTTGGGAGTAAGGTTTATCAAGGTGAATTGCAATTAGAGAGATCGCCAGGACTAGGCATTCAAATGAAAACTTAATAAGGAAGAAAAGATGAACGAGATATCGGTACAGGAGTATTTAAAGGGTATTCGAGAGGGAGACAAAAGAATTTTGGCCAAGGCTATCACTTTGGTGGAGAGCAAGAAGCCAGAGCATCGAGCGAAGGCCGAAGACCTGTTAAGGGAAATCATGCCGTACACTGGGAATGCCATTCGAGTAGGCGTTACGGGGGTTCCAGGCGTTGGGAAATCCACCTTCATCGAAAGTTTTGGGCTTCTGGCGATAGAAAAAGGCAAGAAAGTGGCAGTCCTTGCGATCGACCCAAGTTCCACACTTAACAAAGGATCTATATTAGGAGATAAAACCAGGATGGAGGAGTTAAGCAAATCCGCCATGGCCTTTATCCGTCCTTCTCCTAGCTCTGGATTTTTGGGCGGCGTAGCAAACACTACTTTTGAAACAATGCTTTTATGTGAAGCAGCTGGATACGACTATATATTGATTGAAACTGTGGGCGTGGGACAAAGCGAGGTGATGGTTTCTGAACTTAGCGATGTCTTTTTGTTTTTGAAAATTACCGGAGGTGGAGATGAACTGCAGGGGATCAAACGAGGCATTATGGAAATGGTCGATCTCATTTTTATCAACAAAGTGGAAAACGAAAATTTAGCCCTCGCCAAACAGACCAAACAGGAACTCTTGCGTGCACTTTATTTTATGCCGGAAAAAGAGCCCAATTGGAAGGTCCCAGTTCTTTTAGGGTCAGCGCTTGAAAAACAAGGACTTGATAAAGTGTTTAGTTCAATTGAAAAGTTCATTGATCAAAAGAAACAATCGGATCGCTTTGTTCAATGCAGGCAAGAGCAGGCAGAAAAAAGGTTTTTCTATTGGGTGAAACACTACCTTCTAGAACGTACAGAAGCGGATGCCTATTTATCTGAAAATTACGCGCGGCACAAACAAAACGCATCCGAACTTAAGTCTACACCCAGTTCCGAAGCAAAAAGTTTTGTGAACTTACTCTTTAAATCTAATTCTTAGTTTCGTTTTTCATTAAGTACCCATCGTACGAAATAAGTTGACGATCGTTTGCTTCAATGGTTAGGTAGGCACGGCCGTTTGGATACACTTGCAAGACCATTCTTTGAACATGAGTCACATCCTGTGGGCGAAGAGTAATTACATTCACATTGCGTTTTCCAACAGATTCTTGGTAGTTGAATTTCTCGGAAGTAAATCGATAGCTTTGTTTGTCAGGATCGGTTGTAGGCGTGTACATGCGTCCAAAATAAGGAAGAGTCGAGGTAATCTTTTCTTTAGTCACTTCCACTGTATACCCATAATCAAGGTCTAATAATCGAGAGCTCCCCTGCACGGATCCACTCATTACCCTTGAAATGTCATTAGTAGAAGGCACCGCTCTTTTTGCCATAAAGGTGAATTCTTTAGAGTTTAGCAAATTATCAAGTGTTGTTTTATCAAGGTAATCTTGAGAGCTACAAGATTGGAGGATTGCCAATGCGAAGACAACCGATAGGAGTATGTATTTTTTCATTTTTCAATATTTTATAGGTTTCTTACAAAATTCATGCTCAAAGGCTACTAAAGGTACATTATTTTTCACAATTGGAACAAATATTGTAACCACGATATTTAATAACACTTAAAACTATGAAATTAATACAAGTATTTACAGTGGGCGCTGCATCTCTTTTGATGATTGCCTGTACTACGAACCCCCTCACGGGACGTCAGTCCGTACAATTAGTGAGTGACGCAGAAATTGCCAGTATGGCGGTTCAACAATACCAGGAAGTTTTGTCAAAATCCAAGGTAGTCAAAGGAACTACAGCGGCTAACCAAGTGAAGAATGTAGGTCTTCGGCTCCAAAATGCAGCCAAGAACTATTATAATTCCATTGGGCGTTCGCAAGATTTAACGTCTTTTAATTGGGAGTATAATTTGATTCAAGATGCATCTGCAAACGCATGGTGTATGCCCGGAGGAAAAGTGGCCGTTTACAGTGGGATTTTACCCATTACGCAGAATGAAACCGGTTTAGCGGTGGTATTAGGCCATGAAATATCCCACGCTTTGGCGGGTCACGGCAATGAGAGAATATCTCAAGCCATGATAGCGCAGTATGGCGGACAGATTCTTGGTGGTACCATTTCTAACGGACAACTTGGGCAAGTTTTGGGCTCTATTTACTCCGTAGGAGGTCAAGTAGCCTTACTTAAGTACGGGAGAAAACAAGAATTGGAAGCGGATGAAATGGGACTTTACCTTATGTCAATGGCAGGATACGACCCAAGAGGAGCTACACCTTTCTGGAACCGTATGGAGTCGATGACCACAAGTGGCAACAGACCTCCAGAATTCCTCTCTACTCACCCGAGTCCGGAGAATAGAAAATCGCAAATCGCGGCACATTTACCAAAAGCCCTCGAATATTATAAGAATGCAGGTGGTAAAATTTAAATCCATCTAATTAGAAACCTAAACCTCTTCAAAATTTTACTAAATTTGAAGAGGTTTTAATTTATATACTATGAAAAGTCTAAGTCTCGTCGGTGTCATACTTTTAGTAATCGCCACATTTTTATTTTATCTAACCACTGATTTTGCGGTGGAACAAATCAAACTTTCCCATATTATGGGAATTATGGCTGGGATTGGGCTCGGACTGATTTTCGGTGGAATGGTGGGCTATGTGAGCAAAGGAACGGCGCTAAAACAAGAACAGAAACGCCGCGAATTTAAACAACTGCAGAAAGAGAAATTAGAACTCGAACGCAAAGCACAAGAGCTTGCAAAAGAAAAAGAATTGCAGCAAAAAGTAGTGGAGCAAAAAGAAACTCCGAATGAAAATATAAATCCCCCGAATTACTATTAATTCAGGGGATTTAAATAGAGGTTCTTTGCTTCTTAGAATGCGTAACCAAGTCCTACCATAAATAAGCTTGGACGGTTGTCATAACGGACTGTGTAGCTTTCACCCGCAACGTTGTTGTTAATGAACTCACGCTGATCTTCGTTGAATGCACCTTCGTATTTTGCATTAATCAGTAGTTTACTCACTTTCACTTGCGCTCCAAATTGATACCCTACGGTAAAGTTTGATTCTGCATTTTCTTTAAAATCATTGTATTGGTTGTCTGTGCTAAGGTTGTAACTTGCTACAGGACCTGCGAATACACCTAGTTGATCTCCTAGTACATTTAACCCTACAAGAACCGGCAAATCCACACGATTGCTTTTAGCTTCAATGGTGGTATTGGTAGTTGGATCGGTGAATTCATTTTTGAACGTGGTGTAATAAAGCTCAGGCATAATAAACAGAGCCGTAGGCAAATCAATTTTTGCAGACAGTCCTACATTGAATCCTGTGTTATTCTTACCACTCGAATTGTATGCGTCGGTGGCAGAGTTTGAAATGTTTTCCCACGTTGGCTTGCCCGTTGGAAATAATAAATTGGCTTTAGCTGCAAGAGAGACTTGAGCAGAAAGCGTCACGGATAGACCGATTAAAGCGGCACTGACTAATTTCTTCATTGTTGTTCAGGTTTCGTTATTTGATTTTCGATTGAGGTTTTGTTGGTACTCAAAAAGTATTCTCTTAATTCCTTAAAGAGTTCAGAGGAGTAAACAAAATCAATTAGGTTTTTATTCCCTGCAGTGATCACATTGTTTTTATCACCCTCCCATTCCAAAATTCCTTCCCTTAGGTATACAATTTTCTCGCCAATAGTCATTACGGAATTCATATCGTGCGTATTTATGATGGTTGTCGTATTGTATTCCTTCGTGATTTCAAGAATCAAATCATCGATAACATTCGAAGTATAAGGGTCTAGCCCTGAATTGGGCTCGTCGCAAAATAAGTACTTTGGATTGTTGACAATAGCCCGTGCAATGGCCACCCTTTTTTGCATCCCTCCGGAAATTTCTGCAGGATATTTTCGCTGTGCGTTGTCTAGACGCACGAGTCCCATGACCTGAAAAGCTCTTCTTTTTTTCTCGCGGAAGGTTAAGTTTGTAAACATATCGAGTGGAAAGGTAATGTTTTGCTCCACCGTTAAGGAGTCAAACAGAGCGCTTCCCTGAAACAGAGTTCCAATTTCAGAGCGTAGGGTTTGTTTTTCGTCTCGCCCCATTTTCATAATGTCTCTCCCATCGAATAAGATCGTTCCGCTCGTAGGTTCATGAACATTGAGTAGCGACTTTAAAAAGACGGTTTTACCTGAACCACTTTGCCCTATGATTAAATTGACCTTTCCTGTATCAAAAGTAGTCGTGATACCTTTAAGTACCTCCGTACCGTCAAAGCGTTTCTTTAAGTTTTTAACCTCTATCATTAGCTTAAGATCATTTGGGTTAATATAAGCTCCGAGATGATAATAAAGACCATAGTCCAAACTACCGCCTGCGTACTTGCACGACCCACTTCCAAGGAACCTCCTTTTACATTGTATCCAAAATAGGCAGGCACTGTGGCTATAATAAATGCAAACACTATAGTTTTGGTGAAGGCATAATAATAAAAGAGAGTGGGCATATACATTTGGATTCCTGAGATATATTCTGCTGAAGTCCAGTTGTTTGTGAATTCACCTGCTAGATATCCTCCAAAGATACCCACGGTGATACTTAATGCAATAAGCAATGGGTTAAACAAAACGCAAGCAATTATTTTAGGAAGAATGAGAAAGTTCGCGGAATTAACCCCCATAATATCAAGGGCATCAATTTGTTCTGAGACTCTCATGGTTCCAATACTCGAGGCAATGTAGGATCCGACCTTTCCGGCAAGTACTAGGGCAATAATCGTTGGGGAGAATTCCAATACGAGAACCGCTTTTGTAGCATACCCCACAAAGCTTGCGGGAATTGGAAAGGACGAGGCGTTGAAGTTATTAAACATTTGTATCGCAACGACCGCGCCGACAAATATGGAGGTAAATACCACAAGACCAAAGGAGTTCACACCTAGGTCATGTATTTCTCGCATCAAAAGCCTCCAAAAGACGGCAGCTTTTTGGGGGCGGCGAATGCTTTTTCCCATAAGCATGAAATACTCGCCAAATGCGGTTAAAAACTTTTTAGTCATACTGCGAAAGTAATATTAATATTTTAATTATGCTCTACAACAGAGTAGAACCTTGTGCATGTCTTATCTAGGGAATATTTAAATATTTATGGGTCTGGACCGAGGCTTGCCACTGTGGGTTTTCCAAAATAAAGTCCGTTATTTTTGGATACATTTCCTCGCGTTTTCCCCATTCGCTTTGCAAATAAAGTCGGCAAATATCGGATACTTTTTCAGCCTGGCTTTGGGCAAACTTGAAATCATTTTGATTAAAAACGATCATCTTTAGTTCGCTTGCCTTTTGATAAATTTCCTCTAAGGGAAGACCTGTTTTTTTCGGTGAAAGCGTAATCCAATCGATCGTCCCACTTAGGGGATAGGCCCCAGAGGTTTCAATATGAACGGTACATCCTCGCTCTTTTAATTTTGCCGTTAAAAGATCAAGATTCCACATAAGGGGCTCTCCACCTGTTAAAACGATTGTTTTGCAGTGGTTTGCCGCCGTTTCTGCCACCTGTTCTACGTCGAGCAAGGGATGGATTTTCGGGTCCCAGCTTTCTTTCACGTCGCACCAATGGCACCCTACGTCACATCCTCCAAGACGGATAAAGTAAGCCGCCTTTCCTGTATGGGCACCCTCTCCTTGGATGGTGTAAAAATGCTCCATGACAGGGAGCATTTTACCCTCTTTTAGTAATTGTTCCTGATCGTCTATCATTTTGTATTGAAATATGGAAACCCATTTCCACTATATTATTTATCTAGTTCTTAGCCTCTACGTTTGTAGGCTAGCAAAGTGTTTTTCATCAGCATAGCTCGAGTCATGGGCCCAACGCCTCCTGGAACCGGTGTAATCCAGCTCGCCTTTTCTTTGCATCCTTCGTAATCTACGTCTCCTTCTAAATGAAATCCACGTTCTCCTGTATCTTCCACGCGCGTGATTCCGACATCAATAATCACAACCCCTTCCTTCACCATATCTTTTTTCAAGTATTTCGGAGCGCCAAGGGCAACCACAATAAGGTCTGCTTTGCGAGTGTATTCTTCTATGTTTTGGGTATGGCTATGTACAACCGTCACGGTTGCATCGCCAGGATCCCCTTTGCTGCTTAATAGAATGCTCATGGGACGACCAACAATTCGACTTCTTCCAATGACCACACAATTTTTTCCTTTTGTACTTACATTGTAACGCTCTAGTAAAGTCATGATCCCGTAGGGGGTTGCGGGTAAGAATGCCTCCATTTCTAGGGCCATTCTACCAAAGTTTTCCGGATGAAAGCCGTCTACATCTTTTGTGGGATCAATCGCATTAATGATAAGTTCTTGATCAATTCCTTTTGGCAAAGGAAGTTGTACGATAAACCCATCGATCGCAGGATCTTGGTTTAGCTTTTCAATTTCTGCAAGTAGTTCGGACTCAGTCACTGTGTCCGAGAGGCGAATTAAAGTGGACTCGAACCCTACCTCTTTACAGTCTTTCACTTTGCTATTTACATATGCTTTGCTTGCGCCATTCTCGCCCACAAGGATTGCTGCTAAATGCGGAGCACGGAGCTCCTGAGCTAAAATTTTATCTACCTCTACTTTGATTTCGCTTTTGATGTCTTTCGAAACTTTGAGTCCGTCTAGTATTTGAGCCATAATTCTGATTTTTGCAAAAAGATGTTTTATTGATTGTTTGCTTTGTAGTAATTAAGTAATCCGTTCGTGGAACTGTCAAGTCTAGTGGTCTTCTCCTTGCTCTGTAGTTCAGGAAGAATTCCTTTGGCAAGAACTTTCCCAAGTTCAACGCCAAACTGGTCAAAGCTAAACACATTCCAAATCACCCCTTGTACGAAGATTTTATGTTCATACAATGCAATTAGTTCGCCTAGAGTGAAAGGGGTTAGTTCCTTGAACAAAAGTGAGTTGGTGGGAATGTTTCCTTTAAATACTTTGAAATTTGCGAGGCTTTCAATTTGTTTTTCCTCTTGGCCGCTTTGTCGAAGTTCGGTTTCCACTTCCTCTTTTGTCTTACCAAAAGCCAAAGCTTGGGTCTGTGCAAAGTAATTTGCCATCAATTTAGGTTGATGATCGGAAACTGAGTTTAAAGACTCCACATAGCCAATGAAATCTGAAGGGATAAGTTCCGTGCCTTGATGGATTAATTGATAAAAGGCGTGTTGTCCATTGGTGCCGGGTTCGCCCCAAATAATGGGCCCCGTTTCATAGTCGACAAAATTGCCATTTCGATCCACACTTTTTCCATTGCTTTCCATGTCGCCTTGTTGTAAGTAGGCTGCAAAGCGATCTAAATATTGGGAATAAGGAAGAATCGCATACGATGATGCGTCGTAAAAATTGCGATACCAAATTCCTAGTAGCCCCATCAGAACAGGGACATTCTGATCTAAAGGTGCCGTTTTGAAGTGAGTGTCAGTTTTGTTGGCCCCTTTTAAAAGAGATTCAAAATTTTCATACCCTACAGCAAGTACAATGCTCAGTCCAATGGCGCTCCAAAGAGAATAACGACCTCCAACCCAATCCCAGAATTCAAAGATTGAATCTGCAGAGATTCCAAATTCTTGAACCGCTTTTGTATTGGTCGATAAAGCGACAAAATGCTTCGCAACATCACTTGTGGTCGCACCACTTTCTAGTAGCCATTGTTTTGCAGACTCTGCATTGGTCATGGTTTCTTGCGTCGTAAAGGTTTTTGAAGCGACAATAAACAAGGTCGTTTCTGGGTCTAAAGGTTTTAGTACTTCCGCAATGTGATTGCCATCCACGTTCGAAACAAAATGGATATTTAATCTCGTTTTGTAGTGTTTTAGTGCCGATACCACCATGACAGGCCCTAAATCGGATCCTCCGATGCCGATATTTACAACGTCCGTAATGGGTTGATGGGTATACCCTTTATGGTTCCCTGAAATTACATTTTCAGAAAACGATTTCATTTGGTCTAGAACCTTTTGGATTTGCGGTTTTATGTTCTGCTCGTCCACCAAAATAGGATCCGAAGAAAAATCTCGAAGGGCGGTATGAAGAACGGCTCGGTTCTCAGTCTCGTTGATTTTTTCTCCTGAAAACATTGCTTGAATGGACTTTTCTAAGTCGCATTCATTCGCTAATTGTAGAAGTAAATCTTTGGTTTTTTGGTCAATTAAATTCTTCGAGTAATCAAAGAGGAAATGATCGCTTGCAACAGAGAATGTCTCGAAACGAGTACTGTCTAAGGCAAACAAGGTGCGTAAATCAAAGTTTTGATCTGAAAAATGGGCTTGTAGGTCCTTCCATGCTTGGGTTTGAGAAGGGTTTATTTTTGAAAGCATATGGTACTTTGTTAGTTGAATTGTATTTGAGGTGGTAAAATTACGCAAATTATCACCTTTTGCCTAGATTTTACGAAGGTGATATTGTAAAATCACCCCCTTTCTTTTGTCATCATTCTAAGGGAGGCAAAGCCCAAGGTTCTGCGCCCTAAACTAAATTGCCAGTGCGTGAGGTCCTCACAGCAAAACAAAGTTTCTCCAAGGGCTTCTCGTACTGGCAAAATTATAAGACTTTTTCCTCTAGATAATGGCAATATCGATCACCTCGCTCATTTTCGTCACGTAATGGATTTTAAGATTTTTGAGGTAGTCTTTTTTGATTTCATCCACGTCTTTTCGGTTGGCCTCGCAAAGTATGACTTCCCGAATTCCAGCGCGGTTCGCGGCAAGAAGTTTCTCCTTGATTCCACCCACAGGGAGTACTTTTCCTCTCAGTGTGATCTCTCCGGTCATGGCCATGTGAGGTTTCACTTTCTTGTTTTTGAAACTCGAGACCATTGAGGTTAACATCGCGATCCCAGCGGAGGGTCCGTCTTTTGGAGTAGCTCCTTCAGGAACGTGCACGTGTATGTTAAACGAACTGACATCTTCGTCTTTTAGGCCTAATTCCAAATGCTTTGCTTTAATGTATTCCAAAGCTATGGTCGCCGATTCTTTCATTACATTTCCTAAATTTCCCGTCATGGTCAAATTTCCTTTCCCGGCACTTAAAAGACTTTCAATAAAGAGAATATCTCCCCCGACACTGGTCCAAGCTAGCCCCGTGACAACTCCAGGAACTCCAGAGATTTCAGAAGCCGTTTTCTCCCTAGGTACACCCAGGATTTGATCAATTTGCTTCAAGGTTAATTTAGGCTCATATTCATTTTCCATGGCAATTTGCAAGGCAACCCAGCGTGCAATGGAAGCAATTCTTTTCTCTAATGTTCTTACTCCCGATTCAGAGGTGTGACTGTCAATTATATGCTTAAGCTCCCTGTTCCCTAGTCTAAAGGCCTTGGAATCCAGTCCTGAATTTTCTTGTTGCTTTTGGATAAGGTGTCTTTTGGCGATTTCTATCTTTTCTTCGGTTGTATATCCCGTGATTTCAATGATTTCCATCCGGTCTAACAAAGGAGATTGTATAGTGGAAAGCGTATTGGAAGTGGCGATAAACATCACTTTTGAAAGGTCGTATCCATATTCTAAGTAATTGTCATAGAAACTATGGTTTTGCTCTGGATCTAAAACCTCTAACAAGGCAGAACTTGGATCGCCTTGCACGCCTTGTCCTATCTTATCAATTTCGTCAAGGACGACCACAGGATTAGAGGTACCTGATTTTTTGATTGATTGTAAGATTCTCCCCGCCATTGCACCAATGTAGGTCTTACGGTGTCCCCGAATTTCACTTTCGTCATGTAAACCCCCAAGTGAGACACGTACATAGTTTCTTCCGAGCGCATTCGCGATGGATCTTCCTAAAGAGGTTTTTCCCACTCCTGGAGGACCTGTAAGACAAAGGATTGGCGACTTCATATTGTCCTTTAATTTGAGAACTGCCATGTGCTCAAGGATTCTTTTTTTGATGTCTTCAAGACCAAAATGATCCCGGTCTAAAATTCGTTGCGCTTTTTTTATTTCAACCGAATCTTTTGAAAACGTATTCCATGGTAGATCGGTGAAAAAGTCTAAATAGTTGCGCTGTACATTGTAGTCTGGCGAATTGGGATGTTGACGGGACAAGCGATTAAGTTCTTTTTCAAAATGTTCCTCCACTTTTGAGTCCCAAGATAGTTTGCTTGCTTTTTCACGTAATTCCTCTGCATCGCTTTCTGCGCCGCCACCCAGTTCTTCTTGAATGGTGCGTATCTGCTGGTTTAAATAGTATTCTCTTTGTTGCTTGTCGAGGTCTTTGGAGGTTTTTTGATGGATTTGATTTCGAAGTTCCAATTTTCGAAATTCTTCATGCATATATGAATAGCAACGCTTTGCTCGTTTCATCAAACTTTTTTCCTCGAGAAGGCCCTGTTTGTTTTGCACACTGAAGTTACCATTTGTACAAATGAAATTCAATAGCTCTTCATGTTTCGTTAAATTGTTAATTGCAAAGTTGGCTGCATTCGGAATGTTCGGATCGAGCTGAATGATTTTGAGTGCAAGGGCTTTAATGTTGTCTAGAAGTGCTTCGTACTTATGACTATCTCTACTGGACGACTCATTCAGCTGTTCAATGTTCGCTGTCATGTAGGGCGTCTGTTGAACGTAATTTTTTATTTTAAAGCGAAGCATCCCTTTGGTGATCGCCGTAATATTTCCTTCGGGCAAAGTGATAATCTTGACGATTTTAGCAAGGGTTCCAATTTGATACAAATCAGAAGTTTCAGGATTCTCTAAATTGCTATTTTTTTGACTAATAATCCCAATAATGGTCCCGTTTTTTTGAGCGTCTTCTAGGAGTTTCTTGCTTTGTTCTCGTCCTGCTGTAATCGGGATGATCACCTGGGGAAACATCACGAGGTTTCTGACAGGAAGAATAGGGTATAGTTTCTGGGTGTCTAGTTGAGTTTTATCCTCGAAATCGATCATACTTAAGTCCTGTGCGAAAACAGTAAAATCATCCTCCAATAGTCCTTCTAAATTCATGTCTTCAAATTCGATCATAATATTATTGTAAATGACAAATTGTCATTGTTATTGCATTGTGCCGTAGCGGGGAAACCAAGGTTTGTCAGAAAACCGCTCGTGCATAGGTTTTAAAGAAGGACTGCTCAATTCTTATGCCATTAGTATGTCTAGGCGGATTGTAGACATATTTTCCAATTTTTCTAAATTCTCGGTATTTCGCGCAAAAACAAAGTGGAAATATTTTTTTTCTAATAGGTTAAAAATGTGTATTTTCGCACACTGATTAAAAAGTTTATATAGAATGGCAGTTTTAGGAGAAATTAGAAAAAGATCTTGGTTAATGATTGGGGTAATTGCACTTGCGCTTTTTGCGTTCTTAGTGACTCCAGATAGTATCGATCAAGTGTTCGGCAAGAATCCTAATATATTAGGACAAGTCAATGGCGACAAAATCACTAGAGACGAATACAATGACCAACTTTTACTACTTCAGCAGCAGGCGCAACAACAAGGGCAGCCTAGCACAGGACTCGAAGAGCAAGCGTGGCAAATGTTGGTTCAATCCAAATTGATCAAGCAGCAATTTGACAAGCTGGGGCTGGAGTTGAATGACGATTACTTCTGGAGCCAACTGAAATACGACCCTATGTTCGCACAAGTCCCTGACTACTTTGACGAAAAGGGGAACTTCAAATTACAAGAAGTTAAGCAGTATTATGAAGGACTCGAAGCGGCAGGACAAATTCAAGAACACAACCAGTGGCTAAAAATCAGACGCGGAGTTGAATACCGTATGATGGCTAGACAGTTGTTTGCGAATGTATCTTCCGGAATCACAGCGAGCAAAAAAGAAGTCGGTGAGATGATTTCTCAAAGAGATAAAGTGGCAGACATTGACTATGTTCAGATCGATTACGCAACGTATCTTCAAAAAAATCCAATTAAAGTTAGCACCCAAGATTTAGCAAACTACATCAAAGAGAGACCTAATACTTACAAATCTGAAGCAAGTCGCAACATTGGAGTCGTGTATTTCCCAGCGAAACCTACACTTCAGGACGACACGAAAGTGAAAGATGAAATTGAAAAGTTACTTAACAAAGGAACGGACGCTTCGGGCGGAACTGAAAACTTCATTAATACAACGCAGGACTCTATGTTCGTTATGCTGAATTCAGACTTGCCGTTCAATCCTACCTATTTCTCTAAAGAGCAATTACCACCAAGTATTTCGGATAAAGTTGCAAGTGCAGCCATTGGTCAAACCTTTGGACCGTACAAAGAGCAAAACCTTTATGTGGTTTCAAAATTACTAGATAAGAAAACTTCAGATTCTACCTTGTCTCGTCACATTCTAATCGCACACAGTGCGAGTCCAGCGGCGCAAGGAGTCAAAAGAACCAAAGAAGAGGCAAAGAAACTAGCGGATTCGATTGGTGCGATTGTACAAGCAAACCCAGGCAAATTTGCTGAGTTTGTGAATTTATCCGACGACCCAGGTTCTGCTGCGCAAGGGGGAAGTTTAGGATGGACTACACCGAACACTCCATTTGTTCCTGAATTCCAAGCGTATTTAGGCAGTCATGCAAAAGGTGCAACAGGCGTTGTCGAAACGCAATTTGGCTATCATATTATAAATATTCAAGATAAGAAAACAGGGGCGATGGGCTACAAGGTTGCTAACCTTGTGAAAACAATTAAGCCTTCTGAAGAAACGGAAAACGCAGTGGATAGAGACGCAAGACGCTTTATTCAACAAGTTCAAGGGAAATCTTTCAACGATTTTGCTAACCTAGCAAAGAAATCTAAGTTTGAATTTACGAATCCTAAAATGGTGAAACGTTTTGACGGACATGTTCAAGGATTAGGTACGGACAAAGATGAGGAAGTGATCTCTTGGGCATTTAACAAGAAAAGAGAGAAAGGAGAAACTGAGTATTTTGTTGTGGAGGGAACGGGAGATCGTATTGTGGCTTATTATAACGGGAAACAAGACCAAGGTCTAGCAGATCCTGAAACGGTAAGAGATCAGATTGAACCGATCGTGAAAAACCAATTGGCTGCGAAGCAAATTATGGACAAAATCAAATCTGGTAACGTCACAGGTCTTGATCAAGCGGCCAAATTATTTGGAGCAACCAAAGCTTCTGCTAGCGTGAACCTTTTGAACCCTGTCGTGGGAATGGCAATGGAGCCTAGAGTTGCAGGAGCTGCATTCGGCGTTCAAAAAGGCAAATTGTCACAACCAGTAGAAGGAATCAGCGGTGTCTACCTAGTGGTGAAAAAATCGGAAACCATTAACAAACAACCAGGAGACGAGAAACAAATCGCCGAGGCTATTGCAGGTCAAAATGCGCAGATGTTCGGTCAACTCTTCATGAAGAGTTTAGTAGACAATGCAGACATTGACGATTATAGAATTGAGGTTTGGGATAAAACAGGCAAATAACAAATCCTTTTGTAGATCATAGAAAAAGCGGCAAGTAATGCCGCTTTTTTGGCTTTTCAATCCGCAATAAATCGAGTTTTTTTAATTTAAAATATCCTATATTTGTCACTCAAAATTTGAACTTGTGAAATTTTCTAAAGAATTAAAAGCAGGCTTAATTGCTGCTTTAGCAATCATAGGATTTGTAGTATTATTTCAGTTTATGAAAGGCAAAAGTCTTTTCGTGTCTGATAACGTTTTCTATGCGAAATACGATAACGTGGAAGGGCTTGAACCTTCCTCGCATGTCTCTATTAATGGACTTAAAGTTGGACAGGTGGATGAAATTGTTCCAGTGACTGGAAAAGATGGAAAACTTCATTTTGTCTTGAAAGTAATTGTGGACGATCAATTTAAATTTTCAAAAAACTCCACACTCGAGATCTTTGAACCTGGACTAATGTCTGGAAAGCAAGTTCGAGTGAATCTGGAGTACGGAGGAGAAGAGGCGAAGACAGGCGATACTTTAAGTGGAGGATATAAAGACTCTATGATGAACAGTATTTCCTCTCAAGTAGGGCCCGTGAAAGATCAATTGCAAACCGTCTTAAAAAGAGTGGATTCTCTAATGATAAATGCCAATTTAATGACTGGCGCGGAAAACCAGGCAGAAATTAAAGCTCTTCTTATTAATTTGAATCGTACGGTAGCGGCTTTTGAAAGGACTTCTGCGCAAGCGAATCAATTGCTTACCAACAACGATCCAAGAATCCAAAAGATTTTAGACAATGCAAATCTAGCGACCTTGAGTGCTCGCGATGCGATCGATCATTATGGGAATATTGCAGAGCAAATCGACACGGATAAGCTCAACAGTACCGTCGATGCGCTTAACAAAACGACCTCGCAGTTAAATAATGTTATTACTGGAATACAAAATGGTGAAGGTTCTCTTGGTAAATTGACAAAAGATGAGGAACTTTATCAAAATTTGAATAAAACAGCGGAAAACCTGAATGCTTTGGTGGAAGACATGAAAGCAAATCCGAAACGATATGTGAATTTTTCCGTATTTGGTAAAAACAGCAACTAAACCCCACGCCTATGATGTCGTATCTTGATAATATTCTATTTGGAATCTTACTTGTTTTAGGGATTGGACTTTTTGTTCGAAGTCTTCAAAAACTAGTGAGAAATATTAAACTCGGCAAAAAGGTGGATCGCTCGGATCGCCCAAAAGAGAGATGGGCATTAATGGCCAGGGTCGCTTTAGGGCAAAGCAAGATGGGTGCGCGTCCTGTGGCTGGAATCCTTCATATCCTTGTTTATGTGGGATTCGTGATTATCAATCTAGAGCTTATTGAAATTATTGTAGACGGTCTTTTTGGCACGCACCGATTTTTAGCCACTGTACTTGGCCTTTCTCTCTACGGAGTATTTACTGCAGTTTTAGAGGTCCTTGCCTTGCTTGTTTTGATTGCCGTAGTCGTCTTTTTTATTCGTAGAAATTTCTATGGCGTTCGCCGCCTCACCATGAAAGAATTGTTTGGATGGCCCAAAAGCGATGCAAATTGGATTCTTGTCATTGAGTTTGCGCTCATGCTGGCCTTTTTTACCATGAACGGTGCAGATCTTCGTATCCGAGAACTGAGCGGAGAACAAATTCTAGGGTATTTCCCTATTAGTGAAATGACGCTAAGCCCCCTGTTTAGTTCTTTAGGACTCTCCAGTGAAGCTCTTCATTTTGCAGAACGTGGAGCGTGGTGGTTCCATTTCGTAGGAGTGCTATTCTTTATGAACTATCTTTATTACTCTAAGCATTTGCATATTTTGTTTGCCTTTCCAAACACTTGGTTTGCTAAGCTCGAGCCGGTGGGAGAACTCAACAATTTGCCTGCCGTGACACGCGAGATTAAATTAATGATGGATCCCAATGCAGATCCCTATGCAGCTCAAGAGCCTAGTGCAGAGGCAGCGGAAGAAAAGTTTGGCGCTAGCGATGTGTTAGAACTCAATCAGGTGCAGCTGCTCAATGCGTATACATGTACAGAATGTGGACGATGCACAGACGTGTGTCCTGCCAATTTAACGGGCAAGAAACTTTCTCCGAGAAAGATCATGATGGATACAAGAGATAGGCTGGAAGAGGTCGGTAAAAATGTGGAGAAGAATGGCACATTTGTAGCGGACGGTAAAAAACTATTAGACGATTATATCACTCGAGAAGAATTGCGAGCATGTACTACGTGCAATGCTTGTGTACAAGCCTGTCCTGTTCTCATCGATCCTTTGTCCATTATTATTGATTTAAGACGATTTATGATCATGGAGGAATCTTCCGCTCCACAGGAATGGAATTTGATGATGGCCAATATCGAGAACAACGGTGCGCCTTGGCAGTACAATCAAGCAGACCGCTTAAACTGGGCGCAATAAACCGAGTGCTGCCTTTGTAAAGCGTGAGCTTTATGTAACAAAAACAAAAACTGAGTATGGATTTTAAAATAAAGACCATGGCCGAATACGCGGCCGAGGGAAAAGCGCCAGAGGTGCTCTTCTGGGTAGGTTGTGCAGGAAGTTTTGATGACCGAGCTAAGAAGATAACGCGTGCGTTTTGCAAAATACTAAATAAGATCAATGTAGAATTTGCCGTTTTAGGGCAAGAGGAAAGTTGTACAGGAGATCCTGCGAAAAGAGCAGGTAATGAATTCGTATTCCAGATGATGGCCATGACCAACATCGAGGTTTTGAATGCCTACGAAGTCAAAAAGATTGTGACCGCTTGCCCCCACTGTTTTAATACGATTAAGAATGAGTATCCAAGCTTGGGAGGACATTACGAAGTGATGCACCACACTCAATTTTTAAAGAATTTAATGAATGAGGGAAGGCTTAAAATTGAAGGGGGGCGATTCGAAGGAAAGAAAATTACCTTTCACGATCCTTGCTATTTAGGGAGAGCCAATGGAGAATATGAAGCTCCACGAGATCTCCTCTCTAAACTCGATGCAGAACTAGTGGAAATGAAGCGATGCAAGCAGAGCGGCCTTTGCTGTGGCGCTGGAGGAGGACAGATGTTTAAAGAGCCTGAAGCCGGGAAGAAAGACATCAATGTAGAGAGAACAGAGGAAGCATTGGAAGAAAAGCCGGATGTGATTGCCACAGGATGTCCGTTCTGCATGACCATGATGAGCGACGGTGTGAAGCATCTTAATAGTACTGTAGAGGTCAAAGATATTGCTGAGCTTTTAGCGGAGGCGGAAGACTTGTAAAGAAGGCAATAGTTTGTTTTTCACTAACTTTGCATAAATTAAAGAGATTAAAGAAATGAGAATAGAGGAATCTGAAGTCATTGAAACAAATGATTATCGAGTACTTATATATCCTGCTTCTAGACCTTTCTTACCAAAAGAAAGCAAACGGATTACGGAAAAGTTATATGATTTTTTAGGAACTTGGGCTGCCCACGGAAAACCACTATCGGCGTCATTTAAAATCGAAAAAAATCAGTTTCTTGTCATTGCTGTAGATGAGGAGAAAGAAATGGCCTCGGGATGTTCGATTGATACTTTAGGAGAGGCAATTCGGGAATTGGATCAGGAGTTTTCCCTTGGTTTTTTTGATCGAATGAAAGCCTCTTATGTCGACAACGGAGAAATTAAGACCCTGAAATTAGGCGAATTTAGATCCGGCCTGAAGGATGGAAGTATTTCGCACGAAATTGAAGTGTTTGACTTTTCAAAATCTAGTTACATTAGTTTTTTATCGGATTTTTTGCTTCCCCTTAGAAGAAGCTGGGCAGGAATCTACGTCGAATAGAGAGTACTTACGAGAATAATAGGGTTAAAGGCGAACGTCTTGATTCTAAAAATTAGTCCTTATTTATTATGAGGACTTTTTTTGGTCCTGATGGATGGAAAAGTGCACATTTGCGAATCAAGTTAATCCACTAGATATTTTCATAGCACTTAAAATAATGCTATTTTTGCTTAATGAACGTCAAAAAACACCTTTTTCTTCTCGTTTTCATACTTCTAGTGGCTTCTTGCCGTCAAGGAGAAGACGATGTACAAGCGATAGACCAAGTGCTTCGAATTTATGTACAAGACGAGGCGGGAAATGATTTGCTTGACAAGGAAGAAGAAACTTCTTTATTCAGTGTAAATTTAGTGGACTTGGATGCCAGTACGGCGAATGTACCCGTTAGCGTAATGAAGAAGAAGGACAGTCTGAAAGGGTATTATTATGAATACATTTCAGGGGCCGTACGCACACTAGAGTCGGAAGATGCCGAGGCTCAGTCTTATTATTCAACGTTGGGGATTCGCTTTCAAAATGAGCTCGATTCTGAAATAGACCAAGATACGCTTCGTTTCGATTATAGATTGACACCCAGACTCTTTTCTTTAGAGCAGGTTTGGCTCAATCAGGATCTTGTCTTTACAAGAGACGTGAATAAACAGAATGAACTTGTGATTAAAAGAGAGCTCACAATCACAAACTAGAATGGATTTAATAATATTATCACAATAAAAGGATGCTACAGATTAGTTTTATCAAAGAGAATAAAGCGCTCGTACTAGAGGGACTTAAAAAAAGAGGATTTAAGCAGTTGGATCTTGTGGAAACGGTGGTGAACTTGGACGATAAACGTAGAGCTGTTCAATTTGAGCTAGATGAGAATCTCGCGCAAAGCAGACGAATTTCAAATGAGATCGCGCAGTTTGTAAAAGAAGGGAATAAGGAGGGAATCCAAGAAGCTAAACAAAAAACTACAGCTTTTAAAGAAAAAAGTCAAGAGCTTAAAAAAGATTTAGAGTCTGTTGAGAAAGACCTTCTAGAAGGATTGTATTTGATTCCAAACATTCCCTACGAGAAAGTAAAGGCAGGTCTAACTCCAGAAGAGAATGAAGTAATCTTTCAAAGTGCAGAGGAGCAGTCGATGCCTAAAGAAGCACTTCCTCATTGGGAATTAGCAAAGAAGTACAACCTTATTGATTTTGAATTAGGAGTTAAGGTGGCAGGCGCTGGGTTTCCGGTCTATTTTGGGCAAGGAGCAAGGCTTCAACGCGCTCTGGTTCAATATTTTTTAGATAAGAATGTAGATGCAGGATACTTAGAAGTGAACCCACCTCATGTTGTGAATGAGGCCTCCGGATATGGAACTGGACAACTTCCCGATAAGGAAGGACAAATGTATTATATCGGAGCTGATGATTTATACCTGATTCCTACAGCGGAAGTTTCTGTTACCAACCTATATCGCGATGTGATCGTAGAGGAAAAGCAATTGCCTATCCTAAATACGGCGTTCTCTCAATGCTATCGTAGAGAAGCGGGTAGTTACGGATCTCATGTACGGGGACTGAATCGCCTTCATCAGTTCGAAAAAGTAGAATTAGTTAGAATTGAGCATCCTGAAAAGTCTTATGAGGCGTTAGAAGGAATGGTAGAGCATGTAAAATCGATTTTAGAAGATTTAGAGCTACCATACCGTATTCTTCGTCTTTGTGGGGGAGATATGGGCTTTACAGCGGCAATGACTTACGATTTTGAGGTTTGGAGTGCTGCTCAGGAGAAATGGTTAGAGGTGAGTTCGGTTTCGAATTTTGAAACCTTCCAAGCCAATCGTCTTAAATGCCGTTACAAATCAGGGGATTCTAAAGCGCAACTCGTGCATACGTTAAATGGTTCTGCGATGGCCTTACCTAGAATTATGGCGGCCTTGCTTGAAAACAACCAAACGGCCGAGGGAATTCGAATTCCAGAGAAGATTGCAAAATATACTCGCTTTGAATTCATAAAGTAAGTGGACTTGGCAAAAGGCCTATCGATTAAAAAAGCAAAGCCAGATTCGAAAGAATCTGGCTTTTGACTTTTATGTACACTATTTAATGACAAGTCGAATGATCTCCATGCTGGTGTTGTAAGGAGCCATTATGCTCTACTTGGAGCGCGCTAGATGGAGGCGAAAGATAGGGTATGCCTAATTCTAATGCTCTGATGATAAATAGAGAGCCCATGACAAGCATGAGGATAGGAACTAATTTTAAAACTCTAAGGCGAAAAGCCTGAGTCATGATTCCTCCTGCAAAGACCACCGCAAACATAAAGGGAAAGGTTCCAAGGCCAAAGAGAAACATAAAGGTTGCCCCTTGCCATACACCTCCTGCGGCCAAAGAAGCGGTAAGTGCCATATAAACCATTCCACATGGAAGCAGTCCATTTAGTAATCCCGTCGTAAATCTAGATTTGTAATCCGAACGTTGTAAAAGTTTGCCTAGGGCCATTTTCACTTTTAATAGGGGCTTATTTAGGAAAGAAATCTTACTAACGAAATCGTTTCCTCCAAAGGAAAATAGAGCCATGCAAATAAGAAGTACCCCCACTGCGATGGTTAAATACTTTTGGAATCCTGCCACTTGAAATCCTTGTCCAATCAGACCTAAGAAGGCTCCTAAAATACTATAGGTAACTACCCGTCCAAAATTATACGTGAAGTTCTGCAATTGAAATCGAATCGCTTCATTTTTGGTGAGCCCCATGGACAAAGCAATCGGACCGCACATACCTATGCAGTGAAATCCCGAAGCAAAGCCAAGGCCTAAGGCTGTCAAAATTAGAGCTATTTCCATAGAACATCGTAATCCACTTGATACGGAACCGTTTTCGATTTCCACGCAATTTTTAAGGTGTAAGAGCCTGGAAAAAGAATTTGTTTCGGAATGTGAATTTTTCTTCCACTTTGAAATTGAAGATCTTTTTCTACATCTAGGTTCGCATCGTCGGTTCGAAATAAGTGAAAATTGACACTATTTTGATCCACGGATATACTTGCTGGGAATTCGAGAGTAATGCCTTGACTATTTTGGTTGTAAATCGGTTTCTCAGTTAGCAAATCTGCTTTGTTTTTCGCGTCAATAACTTCCTGGTAGCGGAGTTCATCCTCGTAATAATCGCGTGATACCATTTCTGCATTTTGCCATCCACGCCCATATATAAAGACGAGCGATAAGATGAAGATCATAAAGGCTCCTAATGCGACCACAACGCCATGTCCCCATGTAAAATTCTTTAGCATAGTTGTCTTTTAAAATTGTAATTTAAACGGTCCTTCAAAATAGGTTTCAAACGAATCTAAAAGTTCCCCCTGTTCGTTGTAAACCCCGATGGTTACATTTTGTTTCGACAGGTTAATGTTCTTTTCTGGGAAACTTACATTCACAGTTCCTTTCGAAATTTCATTTTTCTTTAATTTAATTTTGCCTGTGTTACTAAAGGTAATGGTTCCTTCTTTTGGTTCCACCACTTTAATAGTAACCACTTGGTCCTTATTGGATTTATTTAGGAAGGTGTAGTTGTAGATATTTGTTATTTTCCCATCGCGAAGGAAGAATGTAGATCCGGCCGGTTTGATAAATTTGGCCTCCATGGTTCCACGGTTGTTTAATAAGAATCCTAGGAATCCAAAGAGAAGAACCAGGACAAGGGAGTAAGCTTTCATCTTCCCAGTGAATACAAACGGTCTTTCCTGTTCAATTTCATCTTCTGTTGCATAACGGATAAGTCCTTTCGGAAGACCTACTTTTACCATGACCTCATCACAGGCATCGATACAAGCTGTACAGTTCACACATTCTAATTGCTGTCCGTTACGGATGTCTATCCCGGTAGGACAAACGACCACACATTGGTTACAATCTATACAGTCTCCTTTGCCTTCTGCTTTTCGATCTTCGCCATTACGCCATTTGGAACGATTTTCTCCTCTTTTAAAGTCGTAGTAAACGTTGATAGTTTGCTTGTCAATAAGGACTCCTTGCAAACGACCGTATGGACACACGAGCGTACAAACTTGTTCTCTAAGCCATGCAAACACAAAGAAGAAAGCAAGGGCGAATAGAATCATGACGATGAAGTTCGTCGGGTAAACCATCGGTCCTTCTAGCATGATATCATAAACCCTCTGGTAACCCACGATGTACATATACATTATATGGGTGACAATAAGTGAGATAATAAGGAATATGGTCCATTTTAGTCCTTTCTTCCAAATTTTCTCTGCGTTCCAAGGTTGATTTTCTAGTCTTATCTGTTTGTTTCGGTCTCCTTCGATTGCGTATTCAATTTTGCGAAATATCATTTCCATAAAGATGGTCTGTGGACAAATCCATCCGCAAAAGATTCGACCAAATACAACCGTAAATAAAATGATAAACACAATAGAGGCAATGGCTCCTATCGCTAGAATAAAGAAGTCCTGGGGATAAAAAGGTTGTCCTAAAATATAGAACTCACGATCTAAAATGTTTAGTAAAAGGACTGGGTTTCCATTGATCGTTAAAAAAGGGAGGATAAAGAAGATCGCAAGCAAAAGGATACTTACTAAAAGTCGATAATTAGTGTATCTTCCTTTAGGCTTACGTGGGAAAACCCATTTTCTTTTTCCGGTTTGGTCCATCGTGTTGACTGAGTCACGGAATGTTTCTGGATCCAGTACTTGACCCTGTCCACCACGATAGCTATAATCTTCTTCTGGGATTGCCATAATCTATATATTTAAAAAAGAACATAGCTTACTACAAGGTGGTGTAGTAAACTATGTTCTTTGTAAGAATTCAAATTGAATTATTTTTGCCAGTTCGCCTCGTCTCCTTGTGGAGCTGCACCACCTTCGGCGACGGTTATTGGCTTTTGTTCTTGGTTAATGTGATAAATGTAAGATGCTACTTTTTCAATGTCATTCCCTGATAACTGTCCGTTTGCTCCAAAAGGAACCATGGTTGGGTTGTTTGGAGAACCGTTCCATACTACGTGGAATACGTTTTTAAATAATGTTTGCTCCGGTTGGTTGATCCAGTGGTTGTCCGTTAAGTTGGGTCCAATTCCACCACGGCCTCCATCCATATGGCAAGATACGCAACTTGTTTTGAAGATCTCTTCTCCTTCTGCTACATAATCTGCATTGTATACAGCACTTTCGATTGTAGCCTGAGGGGCTGTTTTAAGGTATTCTTCAACCGAGGCAATTTGAGCCTTGTATTCGTCGTCGTATTCTTTAATTGGATCTGCAAAATCAGTGAAGAAGAAAGCAAGCATGTACACCACACAATAAACCACTCCAAAATAGAATAAGCCTAACCACCATCTTGGTAGCTGGTTGTCTAGCTCCATAATTCCATCGAATCCGTGGTCGATAAGAATGTCTTTTTCTTCCTTCGCAGATTGCTTTGCAAAGGCCGCTTTCCAAAGACTCTTGAAGTAAGGAGTTTTCTTAGTTTCAAGATATTGAGCTTTTGCTTCAGGAGATAATTCTTTAAACGTGTTGTTCTCAATTAAGTCTCCTAGAGCAGAGTGGATGAGTGCCAAGATGATACTGATCACTAGCGTCCCCCAATAGTAGGGTGAAGAGAGGAATGCAGTACTCTGTACAAACATGTAATAGAGTACAAAGGTGATCGCAAGGATTACGACTATATTAATAATAGCGGGAGTTCTTTGTTTCATGACGGTTAATTTTTTAAATCAAAGGGTTGGTCATCGTCTTCTAGTGGCGCATGTGCCTGTTCATCGTAGTATTTCTTTGAACGACTGAAGACATACATAATCAATCCAACAAAAAACATCAAAAATAGCAGTAGCGCAAGAGTTTGGTAAAACCCTGTATACTGTTCACTAGAGACGATGTCTTTTAAGTTTTGTGGGATCATGACTTTTTAATACTTAGATTAAATTAGTTATTACTTGCTGTTTGTACTTGCGTGGTTTTAATGTCTGTACCCAAACGTTGTAGGTAAGCAATCAGAGCCACGATTTCTTTTTTCTCAAGTTCTCCTTCAGGTCTAGACGCATATGCCTGTTTCAAATCCGGAGCTTCGCTTAAGATCTGAGAGACGATGTGCTTCGCTTGATTATCTACCCAAGCATCAGCAGTGTCGATTTGAGCGCTTGTGTACGGAACATCAAACACGTCTTTCATTAGGTTTAACTTGTTGATGGTTTGAGAGCGATCTAAATCGTTCGCGATTAACCATGGATAACGAGGCATAATGGATCCTGCCGAAGTAGATCTTGGGTTGTACATGTGTTTGTAGTGCCAAGAACTTGGGTTCTTTCCTCCTTGACGGTGTAAATCCGGTCCTGTACGTTTTGATCCCCAAAGGAAAGGTCTGTCGTAGACAAATTCTCCTGCTTTTGAGTATTGACCATTCTTTCCGTTGAATCGTACGACTTCGTCTCGGAACGGTCTAATCATTTGTGAGTGACAAGCGTTACATCCTTCACGGATATAGAGATCTCGACCTTCGAGTTCAAGTGGGGTGTATGGTTTTACAGCCGAAATTGTAGGTACGTTTTCTTTCACAGTTAACGTAGGGATGATCTGTACGGCTCCTCCAATAGCGACTGCAACAAAGGATAAGATTGTAAGGTAAACCGGCATTCTTTCTAACCAAAGGTGAGCACCTTCTCCTTGTTTTCTTTCTTTTCCAATGCGAGCAAGTGCCGGAGCTTCTGCAGGTACGTTCTTTTGGAATGAACCTTTTCTTACAGTAGCAATTACGTTCACTACCATTAGGATGGCCCCTGAAATGTAGAGAGATCCTCCCACAAATCGCATGATATAGTAAGGGATGATTGCTGTTACCGTATCCAACCAGTTTTTCCAAAGTAGAGTACCGTCTGGATTAAATTGTTTCCACATTAGTCCTTGGGTGAATCCTGCAATGTAAAGAGGAACAGCATAGAAAATAATCCCTAAGGTTCCAAGCCAAAAGTGCCAGTTGGCAAGTTTGGTAGACCAAAGTTTCGTTCTCCAAAGGATTGGAATTACGTAATAGATCATACCGAAGGTCATAAACCCGTTCCAGCCTAGTGCTCCTAAGTGAACGTGTCCGATAACCCAGTCTGTAAAGTGACCGATTTTATTTAAAGTTTTTGTGGCTAGAATTGGGCCTTCAAAAGTAGCCATCCCGTAACAAGTTACGGCCACAACAAAGAATTTCAAGATAGGTTCTTCCCTTACTTTGTCCCATGCACCTCTTAACGTTAAGAGACCATTAAGCATCCCTCCCCAAGACGGTGCGATAAGCATAATAGAGAATCCGGTCGCAAGTGCTTGCGCCCATGCTGGAAGTGCAGTGTATTGAAGGTGGTGAGGTCCTGCCCAAATGTAAACGAAAATGAGTGACCAAAAGTGAATGATCGACAGTTTGTAAGAAAACACGGGACGGTTCGCTGCCTTCGGAAGGAAGTAGTACATAAGTCCTAAAACCGGGGTTGTTAAGATAAAGGCCACCGCATTATGTCCATACCACCATTGTACTAGGGCATCTTTTACTCCTGCGTAAGCAGAATACGATTTCCACATGGTAAGTGGTACTTCAAGATTGTTGAAGATATGAAGCATAGCCACAGCAACCCAAGTTCCTAAATAGAACCAAATTGCTACGTATAAGTGACGTACTCTTCTTCTTGCAATCGTTCCAAACATGTTGAGTCCAAACAAAACCCAAGAGATGGTGATTAAGATATCGATTGGCCATTCGTGCTCTGCGTATTCTTTCGAAGTATTAATCCCCATAAAGAAAGTGATTATTGCAGCCACGATCATCAGTTGCCAAGTCCAAAAATGAGCCCACGAAATAAAATCGCTGTACATTCTTGCCTTAAGTAGTCTTTGAATTGAGTAGTACGCTCCTGCAAACACACCGTTACATACAAATGCAAAGATCACTAAGGAGGTGTGAATCATTCTGATTCTTCCGAACCCGAATGCACCGTTAGAATTGATTAAGCCTTCAATGTTTCCCGCGGCGAGACTTTTTATGGTTGGGTCGTCGGTCCCTAAGAAAAATTCAGGGAGCTCGGGATAGAATAGCATTAAGGCAGCAGTAAGACCAAACAAGAACCCTAAGACACCAAATCCGATGGTGGCGTATAGGAATGCGCGGACAATGCTGTTGTCATAACTAAACTTTTGTGTTTCCATATAATTAATTACTTTTTTCGTCGGTTGTTTCTGTATTTTCCTCTGGAGTTTTTATTTTTTTCTCCGGCTTTATTTCATCTTCAAAGAGTATCCTTACTGCAGGTGATTCGTCGTCTTCAAACTGGCCTCGACGGGCATTAATAATGAAGATTATCAAAAAAACCACTGCCAAAGATACACTGCAAATGATCATCAAATATAGTATATCCATTTCTTAGGCAAATTTAATTTTTTAGGATCGTCAAATTTATGGAAAAATAATGATAAAAGTCATTTCGTGTTAAATTTTGTTAATTTAAAACCCTTCTAAATAGCAGCCTTTCCTACAATCCTATATCTTAAAATATTTTAAGCTACGCATCCAAGTGGCTAGGGAGGTGAATGCCACGACGGTTATGGAGCTTATTGGCATTAAAATAGCGGCAACCAAAGGAGACATGTATCCTAAAATTGCAATCGTGACCCCTATCACATTGTAAAGTAAGCTGATCGCAAAGGTGAACTTCACAATCCTCATTGCATCTTTGGAAAGACTTAAAAAATGATGAAGGGTTGGAATCTTTTCTCCCGCCATAATTACATCGGACGAAGGAGTGAAAGAGTTCGTGTCGTCTGCCACTGCAATTCCAATGTCACTTTGTTTTAAAGCACCGGCATCATTCAGTCCATCCCCAATCATAGCGACATTTTGACCTTCCTCTTGCAAATCTTTGATGTAATTTAACTTGCTTTCTGGATCTTGATTAAAAGCCATTCCCATCGCAGTGGGAATGGTTTGCTTCAGTTTGTTTTTCTCAGATTCGTTATCTCCACTAAGCACATGCAAGTTGAAGGACTCTAAATGTTGGAAAAGTAGAGTTAGTCCTGATCGATACTCGTTCTTAAATATAAATTTCCCTAAATACTCATTGTCTTTGCTGATGTGTACCGCCGTTTCTAGGTTCGTCGACTTCTGAGAGTTGTATGATGCGGAACCAATTTTATAGTGGTGGCCTCTTACCACTGCACTATAGCCTTTTCCGGGTTGGTCGATAAAGTTCTCGATCGGAAAATACAAATCAGGCTCTTCTAGAAAAGTGTAAAGAGTTTTAGACAAAGGATGGTTTGAGTTTTTCAGTAGAGACTTGAGATTCTGTACATCCCAGGAGGTGATTGGACTGCCTTCGTAAAGGATTTGAGATTCGTCGTTGTGGGTGATGGTTCCTGTTTTGTCAAATACCAGCGTTTGAATTTTGGCTAGTTTTTCAATCGTCAGTGTGTCTTTGACATAGAACTTGTTTCTCCCCAAAATCCGCATGATATGCCCAAGGGTAAAAGGTGCAGACAGAGCCAGAGCACATGGACATGCTACAATCAAGATGGCAGAAACCACTTGGAACATCTTTTCCATATCGACCTGAGACCAGTAGATACCGGCAAGTACGGTGATCCCTAAGATTACGATGGTGAAGTACTTGCTTATGGTGTTGGTAAGGTTGTCGAGTCCAGTTTCTTTTTTCTTAAAGGCTTCTTTGTTCCAAAGTTGAGTTAGATAACTTTGGTCCACATTCTTGATCACTTCCAGTTCCAGCACGGCGCCCACTTGCTTTCCTCCGGCATAGATGCGGTCGCCTGCCTCCTTTGGGACTGCGTTGCTTTCTCCGGTAATGAAACTATTGTCAATGTGTCCCTCCCCACGAATTAGAATGGCATCTACAGGGATGATTTCTTGGTTTCGAACCATGATTCGGTCCCCAATGGAGAGTTCCGACAGTAAAATGCTTTCTTGCTGGCCCTGCGAATCTAATCGGGTCACGGCAATGGGGTAAAAGGATTTATAGTCCCGATCGTAAGAAAGGGAACTGTATGTACGCTTTTGAAATATTTTCCCGAGTAACATGAAAAATAAAAGTCCACACAAGGTGTCGAAGTATCCGGGGCCATAGTCAGTAAGGGTCTCGTAAATGCTTCGACCATAAAGAACTAGGATTCCGAGTACAATCGGTACATCAATGTTGATGATCTTGTTTTTCAGTCCGTAATAAGCAGATTTAAAATAATCAGAAGCCGAGTAAAACACGACCGGAGTAGCAAGAAGGAACATGATGAATCGAAAGAGATTCTTGTACTGCTGCATCCAATAGTCTGTGGTACCGAGAACGATTTCTACGTACTCTGGGAAACTAAAAAGCATCCCGTTGCCAAATGCAAAGCCCGCAATGGCTAATTTGATTAGAAGGGATTTGTCGGATTTTTCAACAATGCGATCTGCTGTTTCTAAGTTGATGACAGGCTTGTAGCCTAAATTGGCTAAAAATTTAGCAAGTTCACTTAGGGGTAATTTTTCAGGATCGAAATAGATTTGCAAAGTCTTTCTGGTGAAATGCACTTGTGAGTACGAGATCCCAGGATTCAAACTCGATAAGCTCTCCAGGAGCCAAATGCAAGAAGAACAGTGAATGACAGGAATTTTGAAAGTGACTATCGTGGTCTTATCGTCTGAGAAATCCACCACACGATCAAAGATTTCAGGTGTGTCTAAGTAGTTATATTGGTCTAGATTGTCTTCAGGACGGATTCCAGAACTTTTGTTCAGCTCATAGAAATTTCCTAATTGATTGAAACTTAAAATTTCATAAACGGACTGGCATCCATGACAGCAAAACACCTTCTCATCGAAAGCTATCCGCTCCTTTTTAATTCCGTCGCCACAATGATAACAATATTCCACTTTCATTTTGCCTAGACCTGCAAAATTATGATAAAAATAATTGCCCTTGGTGGTAAATTTACCTATTTTTGCTGATAAATGTCATTGGTATGTCGATTGAGAAACTAGAGCTTATAGATCGGAATTTTTTGAACGTTTTTAAGGAAGAGTCCTTTCGCGAAGTACTCTCTGATGAAGACTTCAAAAAGTATATGGAGGCAAAGAAAGAAATCCACATCCATAAGGGACAATTGCTATTTGAAGAAGATCAAAACGCTCACGGTGTTTATTTTATCAAAGTAGGTACTGTGAAGCTCTCTAAGTCTGGGGTGTATGGGAAGGATCAGATCCTTCGCTTTATTAAAGAGGGAGATTTGATCGGATATAGATCTCTATTAATTGAAGAGAATTTTCAAGCGAAAGCAGAGGCTATGTCAGAAGTAACTGCTGTATTTGTACCAGGCGATGTATTTCTTCATATGCTAAAAGTAGATTCAAAGCTGTCTTTTGCAATGCTTCAAAAGTTTGCATACGAACTAGGCGAGTCTTCTAATACAGTAACGTATCTTGCCCAAAAGACAGTTAGGGAACGTCTGGCGGAAGTGCTTCTACTGCTGGAACAGAAACTTGGAACTGATCCTGAAGGATTTATCAAAATTGCTCTCACCCGCGAGGAAGTTGCGAATTTAATTGGCACAGCCACAGAAAGTGCAATACGTCTCATTTCTGAATTTAAAAGCGATCAATTGATTGAAACAGAGGGGAGAAATATTAAAATACTAAATCATGATAAGCTCATTAAACTAGGGCATGTGAACCTATAGGATGAGTAAATAACAGGCCCTAAATTAGGATAAGCATAATTCATAAGCTTATCGGTTCTGTTTTTCTAAATACAAAAACCAAAGAAGTCTATGTCGGTTCATTCTGAAATTAAAAAAGTAACCACAGAGTCCTTGCGAAAAATGAAGTTCGACAAGGAAAAAATAACGATGCTTACCGCATACGATTTTACGACTGCCAAAATGGTGGATGCAGGAGGTGTGGATTCTATCTTGGTGGGAGACTCGGCAGCCAACGTGATGGCAGGTCATGAAACCACATTGCCCATTACACTCGATCAAATGATTTACCATACGCAATGCGTGGTGCGAGGTGTGGATAGAGCACTTATTGTGGCAGATTTGCCTTTTGGAAGCTACCAAAGTAACCCAGAGAAGGCCCTAGAGTCAGCCGTTCGAATGATGAAAGAGGGTGGAGCTCACGCAGTTAAAATTGAAGGAGGTGTAGAAATCGAAAAATCTATTCGTAAGATTGTGAATGCAGGAATTCCTGTGATGGCCCATTTAGGATTGACCCCTCAGTCTATTTACCAATTTGGAACCTATAAAGTTCGTGCAAAAGAAGATGAAGAAGCGGAAAAGCTACTAAGGGATGCAAAACTAGTAGAAGAACTAGGTTGTTTTGCTCTTGTTTTAGAAAAAATTCCCGCTGACCTTGCAAAAAAGGTCAGTGAGAGTATTTCCATTCCCACGATAGGGATTGGAGCCGGTCCAGATTGCGACGGTCAAGTGCTTGTTTACCAGGATATGGTGGGTATGAACCAAGGGTTTTCTCCTAAATTCTTGCGACGTTACCTAGATCTGTACACTCAAATATCGGGAGCTGTTTCCCAATTTGTCAGCGATGTGAAAACAGCTGATTTCCCTAACGAAAAAGAAAGTTATTAATGAATAATGTAAGTCAATTAAACAAACTGCAAGCTATCGTATCGGTAGGTGCACTTTTATGTCTGCTGACAGGATGGTTCAATTTTTTCAGTCCTGAAGTCAATGAGTTTTTATACCAAAAGCTCTTTTATGTGCTGATCGGAATTAGTTTTGTTCTCATGGCTCCGATTTTAACCAATCCAAAATTTGTGATTCCGATGTATATTGCAGCGGCATTGTGTGTGATTGGCATTTTTTTCCCAATCGAAAGTCGTTTGGCAGCTCTTAAAACCATCGGATTGTTTGCAGGAGTTTTAATTTCCTTATTTAATCGACCAAGAGTCCCAAAACGTTAAGGTGCAAAATAGTGCAGCGCAAATTAGTCCCGACCAAATTGCGTATGAGGACAATCATTTGCTTGTGATCAATAAGCATGTAGGTCAGTTGGTTCAAGGAGACAAGACTCAGGACGATTCCCTTATTGAACTTATCAAAAATTTTATCAAAGTTCGCGATCATAAGCCTGGAAATGTGTTTTTAGGCTTGGTGCATCGTATCGATCGTCCTACCTCAGGATTAGTGATTTACGCCAAGACTTCCAAAGCTCTCTCAAGGCTAACTCAGATGGTGAAGAACCGAGAGATTCGCAAAACCTATTGGGCTGTGGTGCCTAAGGCAGGGATTGAAGATTCAGGCGAGCTTATTCACTATCTCAAAAAGAACGAAAAGAACAACAAGGCTATTGTTTTTCCTAGAGAAGCCCCTGGGGCAAAAGAAGCTATTCTCTCGTATCGTGTCCATACTCTACTTGCCAATTATATGCTATTGGAAGTAGACTTGAAAACGGGACGCCACCACCAAATTCGTGCGCAATTGTCAAAAATTGGAGTGCCTATAAAAGGGGACTTAAAGTACGGGTCTCCAAGATCGAACCCTGACGGTGGAATTCATTTGCATGCACGTCAATTGGAATTTGTCCATCCTGTCACAAAAGAACAGGTTACGATCACAGCGGAAGTTCCAAAAGGTGATCCCATTTGGCAAGCCTGCATCGAACGATAAGCTGAGAATATTAAAGAGTTAATAAAGAAAATGCCACGAGGAATTTCCTCGTGGCATTTTTCTATACGCTTAAGCTTTGAATGTTATCCTTTGCTTGCTTCTTCTGCGATCAAGTTTAAAGCAGAACCTGCTTTGAACCAACCGATTTGTTGTTCATTATACGTATGGTTTGCAACCACGATATCCTTGCTTCCGTCCTCATGAAGGAATTCAAGGGTAAGGGGTTTGCCTGCCGCAAATTCTTGTAAATCTACAAAGTTCACGGTGTCGTTTTCTTGAATTTTATCGTAATCTTCCTTGTTGTTGAAAGTGATTCCGAGCATTCCTTGCTTTTTAAGATTCGTTTCGTGAATACGAGCAAATGATTTTACAAGCACGGCTCTAACTCCTAGGTGACGAGGTTCCATGGCTGCGTGCTCACGGGAAGATCCTTCACCGTAGTTTTCGTCTCCAACCACTAAGGTAGGAATTCCAGCGGCTTTGTAAGCTCTTGCCACATTAGGTACTTCATCATAAGAACCGTCAAGTTGGTTTTTCACTTTGTTCGTTTCCATGTTGTAAGCATTTACAGCTCCAATTAACATGTTGTTCGAAATGTTATCAAGGTGACCTCTATACTTAAGCCAAGGTCCTGCCATGGAAATGTGGTCTGTGGTACATTTACCGTACGCTTTGATAAGAACTTTAGCTCCTTCAATGTTTTTACCATCCCATGGAGTGAATGGAACCAAAAGTTGCAGTCTGTCAGACTCTGGGTCTACATTCACTTGAACGGAAGACCCATCATGAGACGGAGCTTGGTATCCGTTATCTCCAACATCGAACCCTTTTGAAGGAAGTTCAATTCCTTTCGGTTCGTCTAACTTCACTTGCTCACCTTGTTCGTTCGTTAAGGTGTCGCTTAGAGGGTTGAAATCGAGACGTCCTGATATGGCAATGGCAGCCACCATTTCTGGAGAGGCTACAAAGGCATGAGTATTTGGGTTACCGTCTGCTCTTTTAGCAAAGTTACGGTTGAAAGAGTGAATAATTGAGTTCTTTTCTCCTTTTTCAGCGCCTTCACGGTCCCACTGCCCAATACATGGACCACAGGCATTCGTGAAGATTCTAGCATTTTCAAATTTGCGGAAGCTGTCTAGGAATCCATCCCGTTCTGCTGTGAATTTCACTTGTTCAGAACCTGGGTTCACTCCTAGGATTGCTTTCGGTTTTACTCCTTTTGCTACCGCATCTTCTACAATAGAAGCGGCGCGTGATAAATCCTCATACGAAGAGTTCGTACAAGATCCGATAAGAGCCCATTCTACATCTAATGGCCATCCGTTTGCTTCTGCTTTCTCCTTGAATTCAGAGACTGGTGTTGCCAAGTCCGGTGTGAACGGACCGTTTAGATGAGGTGTTAATTCGGAAAGATTGATTTCGATCACTTGATCGAAATATTGTTCTGGGTTCGCATATACTTCTGGGTCAGCGGTTAAATGCTCCTGGATTTGGTCAGCAGCGTCCACAACGTCCTGCCTTCCTGTTGCACTTAGGTAACGACGCATAGAATCGTCGTATCCAAATGTAGAAGTAGTCGCTCCAATTTCAGCACCCATGTTACAAATCGTTCCTTTTCCAGTAGCGGACATGCTCTGAGCTCCTTCACCGAAATACTCGACGATGCATCCTGTTCCTCCTTTCACAGTAAGGATACCAGCCACTTTAAGAATCACGTCTTTTGCTGCGGTCCAACCACTTAATTTCCCGGTTAATTTAACCCCAATTAATTTAGGCATTTTTAATTCCCATGGCATTCCTGCCATTACGTCGACGGCGTCTGCGCCTCCTACACCAATAGCCACCATTCCAAGACCACCGGCATTCACAGTATGGGAGTCGGTTCCAATCATCATTCCCCCAGGGAATGCATAATTTTCCAAAACTACCTGGTGAATAATACCTGCGCCTGGTTTCCAGAATCCAATTCCGTATTTATCACATACAGAACTTAAGAAGTTAAATACTTCTGAGTTTTTATTGATGGATTCTTGTAAGTCTTTTTCCGCTCCTACTTTCGCCTGAATAAGGTGATCGGCATGCGCCGTAGAAGGTACTGCAACTTTGCTTTTTCCAGCTTGCATAAATTGGAGTAATGCCATTTGCGCGGTCGCATCTTGCATTGCCACGCGATCTGGAGCAAAGTCTACATAAGAATTACCTCTTTCGTATGCCGTGCTGGTATCGCCTTCCCATAGGTGGGAGTATAGGATTTTTTCGGATAGGGTAAGCGGTTTTCCAACTGTTTTTCTCGCAGCTTCAATACGTTGCGGGTAACGCGCGTACACCTTTTTGATCATTTCAATGTCAAAAGTCATATTGCAAAATGTTTTTGATTTTAAAAATAATAGTTAAAGCCCAAATTTACGAAAAATTTAAGGGTTTGCTTTAGATTGCAATTTATATTCGTTATAAATTGGATATCAAAAATCTATTTTTCTATTTTCTAACAGAAGTGTTACCTTTGGCAAGCGTTTAGTGTAGTTAATTTTATGAAGTTATTAGTAAGAAACCTTATCCTTATTTTGGTTTTTATATCCCTAGGAATAAGTGGACAAAATACAAGCCCCAAATCGTCGAACGAGTCTCAAAAATCACAATATGAGAAAATTAACGATTCGATTCCGGGTTTGATTCCTCGCAAGACAGAGGGAAAATTCGGATATGTCAATCAAAGTGGCGAAATGGTGATACCGGCTCAATACAAGAATGTTGGTTTTTTCACGACCGATTGTAAGCTTTTAAATTCTCCCAACGAAAAGGTACGAGAATATGGATCGGATGCTTATGCTTCTGTTCGAACAGTGGAGAACGTGGATTACAGAATTGACAAATCGGGAAAAAAGGTCTACCGTTTTAAAGAGCAGGACCTTGGGAAATGTCCTTATGAATATAAGGCTCAATTATATCACTCTTATGTTCGTAGTGGGTTTTACGGGGTTATTGATCGTAGCAAATTTGAAAATGAGATGGACTATCGGCAGTATATAATCTATCCACAATTTCAGTATCTTCACATTATGGAAGGCGATGATTTGAAAAACCCGATGATTATTGCCACGTACGACAATAGATTTGGAGTTATTGACATTGAAGGAAATATAATTATTCCGTTTCGTTATGCCGACATAAAACGAAATTTCAGTTGGAAGCTTGCCCGTTTATTTGAGGTAAGTAAAGACGGAAAGGAGTATTATTTTGTAGATCGCTACAACAACAGGTATTAGAGATGGAAAGTCGAAGTCAACATCTTTTTCTCGAGAAATATCCAATAAATCCAAAGCATAAACGCCTTATATTAGGTACTTTTCATCCCTTGAGACTTGATCGTTTTCTTACTCCTTTTTTTTATGGCAATCGGAACAGTATTTGGGGTATTCTACGCGAGGCTTTTCCAAAGCAATTTGTGGCCAAAAGCCAAGAAGAGATTTCTTTAAATGAAATAGTATCGTTTCTGGAGAAAGGAGAAATTTCCATGAGTGACACAGTTTTAAGTTGTATTAGATTAAACAATTCTGCCCTGGACAGTGCAATGAGCGAAATCGAACTTAACGTAGATCTCTTGGAGCAAATTACAAACTCCGATATTAATCAAATTTTTTTCACTAGTAGTTTCGGGAAGAATAGTGCGTTTCGATTGTTTTATGAGGGGATATTAAAGCAGAAGATTAGCCGCGAGATGAGAGCCAAACGTGAGTTTTTGGATATGGACACTTTTGGTCGTCCAGTTCGTTACACTCTTTTGTTTTCTCCTTCTGGAAGTGCAATGCGCTCGATTGTTCAGAGTAAAGAATATAGAGAAGTTCAGGAGCTCTACAAGGATATGAAATCTCCAGTAAAGCAATTTCGAGTCGATCGGTACCGAGATGCTTTTTCCTTTGTAAATTAAGAAGTTAGCAAGGGGAAAGAGGGGCTTAGCATAAGTCATGAACTTAGGAAGAGTCTTTTTTGTTGGCTGACTCAAATTAAAATGGCTATATTTGCGCCAGAAGTAAAGGGGTGCTACCAAAGAGTGGCTGAGATTATACCCGATGAACCTGGAACAGATAATGCTGTTTAGGGAGCTGCTAAAATGCAATTTTGCAGTATTCACGTATAACTTTTCGACCCCTTTTATTCCTATAAATTTTAAACAATTTAAAAGAATGAAAGGATTATTTTTTTTAGGGCTAATGATGAGCCCGCTCGCCTTTGGGCAACATGTCAAGGAGGATTCAATTTCAGAATCTCTTATTCAAAATGTTCATTTTACAAGGAGACTTCCCGTCTCGAAAGAAATTCTCAATGTAGAGAAAGACTTAAGCCAAAAGAATTTAGGTCAAGATTTGCCGATTCTACTCAAGAACCAAATTTCGGTGGTTTCAAGTTCCGATGCAGGGAATGGAGTGGGATACACAGGGCTTCGGATTCGAGGCGTGAGTGGAACCTCTATTAATGTCATGATGAATGGGGTGCCTTATAACGATTCCGAATCGCAAGGTACTTTTTTCGTGAACGTGCCAGATTTGACAAGTTCCGCCTCGGCTATTGTAATTCAGAGAGGGGTGGGAACTTCCACCAATGGAGTTTCCGCTTTTGGAGCTAGCGTGAATGTGATTTCCAAAGATCCTGCAGAGGAGTTTTATGTGAGGTCGGACAATAGTTATGGGTCCTTCAACACCTACAAATATTCAGCAGAAATAGGGTCTGGTCTTTTTTGGAATGATCAACTCTCCGTTATGGGTCGATATACGAAGATCCATTCGGACGGGTATATTGATCGAGCGTTTTCGGATTTAGACTCTTACAATCTTTCGGCTCGTTTTCAGAGAGGTTCAACTTCCTTGCGATTGCTAGCCTTCGGGGGAGCAGAACAAACCTATCAAGCTTGGAATGGAATTGACAAAGAGTCATGGGAAACCCGTCCGAAGTTTAATTCATCGGGAGCCATATACAACGACGATTGGAGCGAAATTGTAGGGTTTTATGACAACGAAACTGACAATTATCGTCAAAATCACTATCAGTTTTTATGGGACCAGAAGTTTAACGATTCGTGGAGCTTGCAAACCACCCTGCATTACACAAAGGGAAAAGGGTACTACGAGAATTACAAACAAGGCGTAAGCTATGAAACCTATGGTCTAAGTCCTGTGAACGGCAATGCCTATTCCGATTTTATACGCAAAAAGTGGCTTGATAATGATTTTTATGGGGTGGCTTCGAACTTGTACGGGGATTTATCCGGAATCGATTTGCACTTCGGGCTTGTCGCTAATCAATATTTTGGACGCCATTTCGGAGAAGCAAAGGATTATTTGGTTGCGAATTCCGTTTCCAACGAATACTATAGAAATCGTTCGGTGAAAAATGAGGTCTCAGGGTTTGGAAAGGCCATTGCGAAAGTAGGTAGATGGGAAGTTTTCGGAGACTTGCAGATGCGCTCCATCGTCTACGACACAAAGATAATCCAGCCCGGGGATGAGGAAGGGGCCGATTTGAGGAAAAACTGGAATTTCTTTAATCCCAAAGTGGGACTTAATTACCCTATCCCAAGTGGGAAACTCTATCTATCCTATGCGAAAGCAAGCCGCGAACCCAGCAGGGACGATTTGTTTGCAAACCCAGAGATCAAAGAAGAAACCTTGCATGATTTTGAATTAGGATGGGAATACGCTCTAGGCTCTTCCCTTTTGGTTTCTGCAAATCTTTATTATATGCACTATGTGAATCAACTGGTGCTGAGCGGACAGATCAACTCCATAGGGGAATTCATTCGGACAAATTCAGGAAAATCATTTCGCAGTGGCCTCGAAGTTTCTGCTCTTGCTAAGCTTTCGAAAAAATGGGAAATCAATTCCAATTTAACCCTTAGCCGCAATCGAAATGTTGATTTTAAGCTCGAGGACGAAAACGAGGTTGTCAATCTGGGCAATACACCGATTTCCTTTTCACCTGAGTTTCTAGCAAATCTCTCGATTCGCTACAAACCCAATGATGCGCTTTCCTTTGAATTCCAAAATCAATTTGTCGGAAGTCAATACCTTGACAATACGCATACAGAGTCACTTCGAACGGGCTCCTATTTTCTAAGCGATTTAAGTGCTCGGTACCGACTGGAGCTAGCTCGAAATGCAGTAGAATTTAAACTGCTACTGAATAATGTTTTCAATCAGAAATACGTAAACAATGGGTATGTATATGATTCTGAGCCCTTCTATTTTTCCCAAGCGGGCACGAATTTCCTATTTGGATTTAGCTACGAGTTTCGCTAGGAGATATTCTTTCGTTTGACTCTTCACTCACGCTTGGTAGAAGTCCGTTAAAAATAGTAAATTTGCTGGCAATATGAAGCTTGAAACCCAAATTTTAGAGAAACTGAAAGCGGATCATTCCGTAGCGCTTGAAGGATTCGGAACCTTTTATTTAAAAAATTCCGAAGCCAAAATTCTGGAAAAAACGACGCGTATCCTTCCGCCGGCAAAAGAAATTGCCTTGGAATTTGATTATCAGCAGGCGGATAAGGGATTTGCGCAGGAATTAGCCGAGAAGAACATGCAATCCCTTCCCGAGGTGCAAAAAGAAGTCTCGACCCATACCCTGTATTGGAAAAATCAATTGAGCGAGGCTAAAGAATTGAAACTAGAGGGACTTGGAACTTTTTATTCTGACGGTGGCGAGGTGCTTTTTAAAGGACAGCGTCTAGAAATTAGCAGTCCTGACAATTTTGGTCTAGAAGAAATTGACTTAAAAAAACTCAAGGAAAAGAAAAGTTCCGATCGAGATAGTCCTACAGCGTATAAAACTCAAAAATCCTATGGATGGTTGTTGTTACTTCTAATTCCTGCTGCAGGGTTGGTGGTGCTCGCTCTAACGAATAGAGAATTTTTGTTTGGAAAAAACTCGGTCCTTGAAACCCCTCCTCAAATTTCCAAACCAAGTCCTAAAAAAGATACAATCCAAACCGAAACTCCTAAGGCCAATAGACCCACGCTAGAGAGTACTCTATCCACAAACAAGTCCGGCATTAATCCCTAATATTATTACATGGTTAAAAGTAAAAAAGCAAGTGCATCGTTCACGGTAATGACTAACATTGTACTGCCAAACGAAACGAATTCCCTTCGAAACTTATTTGGTGGCGAATTGCTATCACGCATGGATCGATGCGCTTCGATTTCTGCAAGCAGACATTGTGAGCGTAGAGTGGTAACAGCCTCTGTGAATCACGTGTCGTTCAATCATCCAATTCCAGAAGGAGGAATCGTAGTGCTTGAATCCAAAGTATCAAGAGCGTTTTCGACTTCCATGGAGATATACGTCGATGTTTGGCTTGACGATCCCATTTCTCAAAAGAAAATTCACACCAATGAAGGGATTTACACGTTTGTCGCCGTGGATGAATTCAACAAACCTGTGCCGATTCCTCAAATGGAACCAGAAACCGAATTAGAGGTTTCCCGATTTGATGCGGCTCTTCGTAGAAAAGAACTTTCCTTAATTCTATCGGGTCGAATGAAAGCTCAAGACTCCGTAGAGCTTAAAAAATTATTTAGTCAATCCTAAAGGGTATGCGAGTCTTACAGATTGACACCAACCATCCCTTAATTAAAAGCCAGTTAAGCGCAAAAGGGTTTGACATAGAGGAGGACACAAGTTCTAGTTATGAACAAATCCTTTCCAAAATTGGAGCGTACGAAGGACTCATTATTCGAAGTAGAATTCCTTTGGATGCCCATTTTTTAACATCCGCCTCTCATCTGAAATTCATTGCAAGAGTGGGGGCTGGGATGGAGAATATTGATGTGGAGAAAGCAAAGGAACTAAACATAACGCTTATTAATTCTCCAGAAGGGAATCGCGATGCAGTCGCGGAACATGTGATTGGCTCCTTGCTTCTATTAGCCCATCGACTTAAAATAGCCTCCCTTGAGGTCGAAAAAGGAATTTGGCTTCGTGAAGAAAACCGAGGCGATGAACTGCTCGGAAAAACCTTTGGACTTATTGGGTATGGGAACATGGGCAAAGCCACAGCTCGGCGACTTTCGGGCTTTGGAATGCAGGTGATTTTTCACGACCTTAAGTCTGGAATTGAAGATGAGTACGCAAAGCAGGTTTCTTTGAATGAACTTCAACAAAGAGCAGACATCGTGAGTCTTCATGTTCCTTTCACAGAGCTTACCCACCACATGATTGATGAGGGTTTTATCGCAGCCATGCAAAAACCTTTCTATTTAATCAACACGGCGAGAGGGAAAGCGGTTAAAACGAAAGATTTAGTTAATGGACTAGAATCCGGGAAAGTAATTTGCGCCGCCCTAGATGTTTTGGAGCAGGAAAAAGCCTCGTTTGAGAATTTGGATTCAAGTGATTCTTCGATAGGGTATCTTGCTAGTTCTCCGCGTGTTCTGCTAACCCCGCACATTGCAGGATGGACCGTTCAGAGCAAAGAAAAATTAGCGCAATTTATCGTGGATAAAATCCTGGCTCAGTTTAGTTAACATTTCTTTATGATTTGAGTCTTATTATAATTTCTTAATTTCTCTTATCTTGCGCTCGATTAAAGACGAAAAAGAGGAATAGATGAGAGTTTTTAGGAGGATGATGTGGTGGGTTCTTTTGCCTGCATTACTACTAAGCTGTAAAGAAAATCAAAAAAGCAAAGAATCAAGTTCAACGCATTCACTACCGAGCTTTAGCCATGTAAATTTAGACGACGTATTTCATGCCAAAGACAACAAGGTTCCCCAGCAAGGAGAAATTGAACAAACCCTTGATCAGTATTATCAAAGAGTTTGGGAAAGAGGCAACCTGTGGGGAGGTTTTATTGTAGCAAAAGGGGATAATATCCTTTATGAGAATTACCGAGGTTACGCACAGGCGAATAACGAGGAACCGATTGACAAGCATACCGCACTGCATGTCGCTTCTGTAAGTAAGTCCGTGACGGCGATGGCCGTCCTCAGACTCATCGAAGCGCAAAAATTAACCCTGGACCAAGATTTGAAAACGATTTTCCCTAAATTTCCTTACACGGGAATTACAGTGAAAATGCTTTTGAATCAACGAAGCGGGCTGCCAAAATACGAGTACGTAATCGAGCGCATTAAGCCGGAGCCCAAAGAATTGGCCAAAGAGTATTTGGACAATCAAGACATCCTAAATTTATTGATTCAGTACAAACCGGATTTGGCGAGAAAGCCGGACACTGGGTTTATGTATTGCAATACCAATTATGCACTCTTAGCCCTTGTCGTAGAAAAGGTGACCAAGACGAAGTTTCCTGAGGCCATGAAGGAAATGATTTTCGATCCGCTTGAAATGAAGGATTCTTATATTTTTCAGCAGAAGGATACCTTAACGGCGGCCAAGTCTTTTTATGCCAGAGGACCTAGTGTGCATCCATACGATCGTCTCGATCTAATTTACGGGGATAAGAATCTTTATACCACGCCTCGAGATCTACTTAATTTTTCCAAAGCACTTTATGCGGAGAATTTTTTAAGCAAAGAGTTAATGGATGCGGTATTCTCTCCATACAGTAATGAAAGACCGGGTGTGAATAATTACGGGTTTGGCTTTCGAATGAAGATTTTTGATGAAAACAGCAAGCTTACTTACCACAACGGTTGGTGGCACGGAACGAATTCTGTGTTTGGGCACTTGCTTCAGTCCAAGGTCACAATTATAGCTATTGGGAATAAGTTTTCACAGCGCGTATACTCCGCACTTGCCCTTTCTGCTCTCTTTGAAAATTTCCCTTATGAGGCTGAAAAGTTGAAGAAAGATATTGCGCCTATTTCCCCTGCGAATGAGGACTCCGCACAAGGCGGTTGAAAGTGAGCAATAAATGATTAAATTTGCCTAAAGTATTTGCATGAAAAAGCTGGTTTTCTTTTTAGGTTTAAGCCTTATTCTAACCTCTTGCGCTAGGGTAGGCTCCCCCGAAGGAGGAGCGAAGGATTCGCTTGCCCCTCGATTTATGGGGTCTAATATTGACACCACCCGAATCAACGTTCCGACTTCCCTTAAATCACTTCAGCTTGATTTTGATGAATACGTGACGTTAAAGGACGTGCAACGTAACCTTACAATTTCTCCGCCCATTAAGATCAAGAGGATTTTACCCTCGATGTTAGGAAATAAATACGTCCTAATCGAGTGGGAAGAACCTTTGCTAGAAAATACAACTTACAATCTGAATTTTGGAAACGCTATAGCGGACCTAAACGAAGGGAATGTACTTTCCTATTTTAATTATGCATTTTCTACGGGAGATTATTTGGATGAAACCTATATCAGTGGAGAGGTGAAAGATGGGATGCTTAGAACGCGCGAGGAAGACGAACTTCAGCCGACCCGAAAATCAGATTACGTGGTGGGTCTTTATCAAGAAAAAGACTCTATGGACTACCGAGTTAAGCCATACTACATTACCAAAGCGGATCCAGACGGATACTATGAGCTAAACTACCTGACTCCCGGGATCTATCGATTGCTAGCTTTTGAAGATGAGAATCAAAATTCAGTCTTTGACGCAGGAGAAGAAAAGGTCGCTTTTCTAAAAGATACGATTGACTTGAAGCAAAGCATTTCAGGTCTTCCCATTACCCTTTATCCAAGCAAGAAACCCATCCGATACAAAGAGACAAAAGAATCCATTGGTGGATTTACTCTTTTCTTTGAAGGGGAGCCAAGGTCCGTTTCTGTTCAATTGGACGATCGGATAAAGGATTACAAAGTCACCTATAAGCCTTATTCGGATTCGCTCCATGTTTGGTTCGATGCTCGTAAGGAAGACATTGGAATTACGCAAAGTGAAAACATTAAGCTTTCCTATCAGGCAGACGATAAAACCGGGGAAGCCTCCTTATTCTATCGATTGAATCCACAAAATGAAATGACACTTTCCAATGCGAAAGGAAATGTCATTCCACCGAATTCTCCTTTTGAAATTATCTCAAATTATCCGATTGATACTGTGAATTCGCAGAATTGGTCCTTGAAAGTGGACAGCGTGACGACCCTAGAGTTTAAAACACTAATCGATGAGATCGATCCGAAAAAATTAAAGATCGATGCCCACTTTGAGAGCGGAAAAAAATACAGTTTAACCCTTCCAAAAGAAAGTGTAAGTTCTTATTATATTTCCAATGAGAAGGCCTACCAATTTAATTTTGAAGTAGACAAGGAAGAAAATTACGGTACCTTAGTCCTTCAATTGCAGGGCGCACCGCAGTCTAAATTCTGGATTCAGTTTCTAGATCAAAACGAAGTGGTCAAGTTTCAACGTTTGGCAGAAGGCTCCGAGCACCGGTTTACCGAAATACCACCCGCCACGTATCAATTGCGAATTTTAGTGGATCAAAATGGAAATGGAGTTTGGGATGCGGCTGATTTCGCAAACTTTGAATATGCCGAACCGGTTTTTGTATTTCCGAAACGAATTGAGATTCGAGGACTTTGGGAGAACCGAGAAAGTTGGGATTTAACGACCGGATCGACTGAGACCCCGAACATTCAGGCGGATCCTCTCATGGACCTCTCAGTGGAGAAGTCCACTACAGACTCTCTTAAAGTCCCTATCGATTCCTTAGAGCAGAGCGTACAACCCTTATGAAAAAAACTCTACTAAACATTCTTTATTACGGTCTTATTGTCTTTGCACTAATTCAGTTTATTCCGGTCGACCGAACGAACCCTCCCGTAAAGGCTTCGGAAGATTTTGTACACGTTATGAATACCCCTAAGGAAGTTCGTAGCGTTCTTCGTACTTCTTGTTATGATTGTCATTCGAACGAAACCCGCTATCCGAATGTCGCGTACGTGGCTCCTCTTTCTTGGTCTATCAAGCATAATGTGAACAAAGCGAGGACTCACCTTAATTTCTCCACCTGGGAGACGGCTAATCACGATCTCAAAACGGACAGACTCGAAAACTCAATTGAAGTGGTAAAAGCGAGTAAAATGCCTATTGCAGGGTATGTGGCTCAGCATCCTAAGGCCAGACTTGATGCAAGACAAAGAAAATTACTTGTAGATTATTTCCAAGGGATACTTGAACAAACGCCGTAATTGATTTATTTGTACGTGCTGAGAAATTTTTTTTGCGATTCAAAGGCCCACTTAGTGAGGTCTAATTGATTTAGATTCATCCATTCGACGGAATGAATTTCGCCCCGATCGATTGTAATTGGAGGCTTTTCATTGACCCGATACTCTACGAAAAGATCAAGTGTGTGGTAGAGTATCCCTTTGTACGGATACTCGTTGGGTCTAGACTTAAGAATTTTTAGAGAATTTAGTTCCAGTTCGATTTTAAGTTCTTCACGCACTTCACGGGAGCAGGCCTGTTCAGCACTTTCGTTAGGATCGACAAACCCTCCGGGTAAATCGAGCAAACCTTTTCCGGGGTCCAAATTTCTTTTGGTTACTAAAATTTCATCTTCGCAGCGAATAACGACCGCCACGGCGGCCGCACAATTATGATAGAGCGTAAATTGACATTGCGTACAACTCCAACGTTTCTCTCCGTCCCAAGTAAGACTGCTATTTCCACAATTCGGGCAATATTTAAACTCAGTCCCTCCTTTCATGATTTCGCATTTCTAGGATGGAAATTTAAAATCACTTGCCGCAATTCGTCTGTTTTTAGATGGGTGTAAATTCCTGTGGTCGTAATGCTGGAATGACCAAGCATTTCTTGAATAAAACGAAGGTCGGCACCGTTTTGAAGCAGGTGAGTGGCAAAAGAATGTCGAAAGGTGTGAGGGGATATTTTTTTATGAATCCCAGCCTTTTCGGCAAGTTCTTTAATGATGATAAATACAATCACTCTAGACATGGAAGAGCCTCTGCTGTTAAGGAAGAGATGGTCTTCAAATTTTTTATGAATTTTGTACGAAGAGCGCACCTCATGAATGTAATTTTTAATGAGTTTAGCGGTGTACGCTGCCAAGGGAACGAAACGCACTTTGTTTCCTTTTCCCACCACTTTTAGATAGCCTTCTTTAAAGTTAATGGCTGAAATTTTGAGATCAATTAATTCGGAAACGCGAAGGCCACATCCGTACAAAACTTCAATAATGCAATAATTACGCTGTCCAAGTGGAGTTTGTTGTTCCACGGCCTGCATAATTTTTTCTACGTCTTCAAAGCTAAGTGTGTCGGGGAGATAGAGGCCTAGTTTGGGTCCCTCGAGGAGGGTGGCCGGGTTGTCTGATCGAATTTCTTCTTCTAACAAATATTTAAAAAATGCTTTCGTGGAGGACACCCAGCGAGCCTGGGTTCTCTCACTTAATTTTTCTTTTGATAAATGGTACAAAAACTCTTGAAGGTGAGCATACGTGATCGAATCCGGAGTAACTTGGAGCTCGGTCGTGGCAAAATCACTTAGCTTCATTAAATCCCGAAGGTAGGCATCGACTGAATTGTCCGAAAACTGCCTTTCGAATCTTAAAAAATGTTCAAAATCGTTAAGTCTCTCTTCCCACTTCATTTACTCAGATTTAATAATTTCGCTTCGTTCAATTTGTAAAACTTCGACCCCGTGGCTTTTCAAAAAGGAAATGCCTTGATTGTCGGAGTAGGCGTCCATGTAGACCACTCGGGAAATGCCCGACTGCAAGACTAGTTTACTGCATTCTTTGCAAGGAGATAAGGTAATGTAAAGCGTAGCGCCTTTCGCAGACTGGGTAGAACTTGCGAGTTTAAGGATGGCATTCGCCTCGGCATGCAGCACATACCAGTGTGTATTTCCCTCGCAATCTTCGCATTGATTTTCAGACCCCGAGGGTGTGCCGTTATAACCGTCCGAAATGATCATACGGTCCTTCACCACCAATGCACCCACTTTTTTACGTTGGCAATAGGAAAGTTTCGCCCATTCTTGTGCCATTTTAAGGTATGCAAGATCAAATTTGTTATAACTTACCATAGTTTCATTTCTATCCAAAGCTTCCGGTTTGAGAATGTTTAAAATTTAGGTTTTCTTTTCTCTAAAAAGGCACTCACGCCTTCTTTTTTATCGCTCAGTTCAAAGAGTACTCCAAACTGTTCAATTTCATAATCAAATCCCTCTGAGCTGTCCGATAAATTTACCGCTTTAATGGCTCTAGAGATTCCTTGAGGCGAGTTTTTCGCGATCGTCTGTGCAAGTAAGATCGTCTGCGCAAGCAATTCCTCCTGCGAAAAAACCTCATTCACGAGTCCAATTTCTTTTGCTTTTTCTGCGCTCACCATTTTGGCTGAAAAAATAAGTTCATTTGCATGTCCTTTTCCTACTAATTTTGGAAGTCTTTGCGTTCCACCGTATCCAGGAATAAGCCCAAGGGTTACTTCCGGGAGACCTAGTTTTGCATTGGTGGATGCGTATCGAATATGACAGGCCATGGCAAGCTCTAATCCTCCGCCAAGCGCAAAACCATTGACAGCCGCAAGGACGGGTTTGGAAAGATTTTCAATTTTATTGAATAGACGGTCTTGTCCTTTTTGCGCAAGTTCTTGTGCTTGCTTCGTAGTGAAATCACTAAACTCCTTGATGTCCGCTCCGGCGACAAAAGCTTTCTCGCCTTCGCCTGTGAGAATAACGACGCGACAATTCAAATCTTTATCGAGCTCATCCAGTGCAGCCGAAAGTTCTTCAATAGTTTGGGAATTTAGCGCGTTTAGACTTTGTGGGCGAGAGACCGTTAAAAGTGTGTAATGCTCGTTTTTTGATAGTTTTATTGTATCGTACGTACTCATGGAAATTCTGATTTTCGTTTGAACATGCAAATTAGTATTTTTTTCTCATATGAGGTGTGAATTTGCCTTGTAAATGAGCGAAATGAGTCTTTCCATTCCATCATGAATTGAGGGCGATAGCGTAATAAATGTCGAAAATAAAGAGCCTCGAGGGCGAGGCTCGAAGCGCTTCTTTTCGAGCTTAAATTGGGCGTGATTCCATAGAAAACAACTATATTTGCAAGTGCTAAAACATCCACAATGAATATTCAACAGTTAGAGTACCTAATCGCCGTAGATAAGTTTCGACATTTCGGAAAAGCCGCACAGGCGTGTTTTATAACGCAACCTACCTTAAGCGCGATGATTCAAAAGTTCGAAGACGAGTTAGACGTGAAGGTTTTTGACCGAACCACCCATCCTATACGTACGACCGATGTGGGCGTTGAAATCATTGTGCAAGCCAAGAAAGTAATTGATGCAGTCAATGAGCTACGAAGCAAAGCCGATTTATTAAACAATGTGTTAGGAGGGAAAATTACGCTTGGAATTATCCCCACGGTTTCTACCTACATTCTGCCTACAGAAATTTTTGACTTTCTTTCTACCCATGAAAAGATTGAAATGAAAGTGAAAGAAATGACCACGGATGGAATCATTAAAGGATTAAAGTCTGGTGAGTTAGATGCGGGAATTATTTCTACGCCCTACGAAGCTGCAAACGAATTCTATCATGAGTTTCTCTTTAACGAGGAATTAATGGTTTATTCAAGTGATTTGGATTCAAAGGAAGATTCCTTTGTGATTCCAGAGGAACTTGATGTAGAGAAAGTTTGGCTTTTAGAAGAAGGAAACTGTCTTCGAACTCAATTCGAGAACATATGTAAGTTGAAGGAGAACTCACTTAAGCCAAAGAATTTAGACTTCTTAGCCTCTAGCATCAATACTCTAGTGCAGATGGTGGATCGAGTGGGAGGTGTCACGGTGATACCCGAGCTAGCTCAAGGACAATTGTCCAGTGAACAAAAGCAGAAGTTGCATCGATTCAGAAAGCCTTTTCCGTATAGGGAAGTTAGTTTAATTTATTACAAGCCCACGTACAAGCAAAAAATTGTAGATGAGTTAGTCCAAGCGATCAAGTCTTCAGTGGAGCCAAAATTAAACTACAACAATGCGCCAGAAGAATTCGTAGGCATTCGACCTCAGTAAAAGAAAAGCCCGTTAGTTTTTTTGCAGAGTTGGAATATAGTCTGTAAATTTGCCCAGTGAAAGCAGAGGAAAAATTTGTACTGATTGCAACCTCGTAAAAAAATGCTAAAACAGATATTTTTCTATTTTAGTTTCTTTTGCAATTCTGCACTTTTTCTTACGTATAATCTTTAATATAAGAAACTTAATATGCCTTATTTATTTACATCTGAGTCTGTCTCTGAGGGGCATCCAGATAAAATTGCGGACCAAATATCAGACGCCTTGATCGATCATTTTCTAGCCTACGATCCGAGTTCGAAAGTGGCCTGTGAGACCTTAGTGACCACCGGTCAAGTGGTACTTGCCGGCGAAGTAAAATCAAGCACTTATCTTGATGTACAGTCTATCGCAAGAGACGTAATTAACCAAATTGGATACACGAAAGGAGAATATATGTTTGCAGGTGATTCTTGCGGTGTAATCTCCGCGATTCACGATCAATCGCCCGATATTAATCAGGGAGTGGATCGTGTAATTGAGGGTGAAGACTTTGAACTTAGAGCCAATGCGCAAGGTGCAGGAGACCAGGGAATGATGTTTGGGTATGCCACCAACGAAACAGCGCATTATATGCCACTCGCACTCGATTTGGCACACACCATTTTAAGAGAGTTGGCGATCCTTCGTAAGGAGGGAGTGATCCCTTATTTGCGTCCAGATTCAAAATCTCAGGTGACCATTGAATACTCCGACGATCACAAACCGATTCGAATTGATTCGATCGTCGTCTCAACGCAGCACGATGAATTTGGAGCAGACCAAGAAATGCTAGCTAAGATTCGAAAAGACATGATCGATATTTTGATACCGCGCGTGAAAGCAAATCAGAAACTAGCGGTTCAAGATTTATTCAATGACCAGATTAAATACCACATCAATCCTACCGGAAAATTCGTCATTGGAGGACCTCATGGAGATACAGGACTTACGGGTCGAAAAATCATTGTAGATACCTACGGAGGAAAAGGGGCTCACGGTGGAGGAGCTTTCTCAGGAAAGGACCCTTCTAAAGTGGACCGAAGCGCGGCCTATGCCACGCGACACATCGCAAAGAATTTAGTGGCTGCAGGAGTCGCGGACGAGGTTTTAGTACAGGTGTCTTATGCCATTGGAATTGCAGAGCCATGTGGTCTAAACATTACAACGAATGGAACGAGCAAGGTGGGACTAAGTGACAGCGAAATTGCGGCGAAAGTTCTTGAACTTTTTGATTTACGCCCTTATGCGATTGAGCAAAACTTAAAACTAAGAAATCCTATCTACCAAGAAACGGCGGCCTATGGCCACATGGGAAGAGAGCATTATATTGGAAACAAAACTTTCAACAAAGGAAAAAGCAACGAGCTTACCCTGGAAGGTCTGGAATTCTTTACTTGGGAAAAATTAGACCGCCAAGACGATATCAAAGCAAAATTTGGACTTTAGTCTAGTCTTTTTATCAAAATACTAATTGCAGCCTTCGAGAGTCTTTTCGAAGGCTGTTATTTCATAAGAGACTTCAGATAACTTTTTCTAAATTTGCTTAAATATATTTCCGAATGAAACGAGTGCTTTCCCTATTGTTTTTCGTGTTGCTTCTAAGCCCAATTGCAGCGCAACTTACGGTTCATAAAATGGCCCATGTGGGTTACGTATACCAAAACCAGAGTTTTGGAGAAGTAGGACTACGAGCCCTTATGTTAAGTAACGACGATGTACTTTACCGAGTGGGTGGATCTGCTCTAATCGGAGCTCATGAGGGAGAGGTGAAGGTTCTGCCTAAGTTGCAAACAGACGTTTTGCTTAATTTTCAAAAGGGAGTTGACTTTTACCATTCGTACTATTTTCTAGCCGGAGCAGAGTTTACCACAAAGTACATTGCTCCTAAAGTGGGATTTTCGCTTTTTGGGATTCTAGATCTTTCTGCGGGGTATGGATTTTCAATTGATGACAAGGGACTGGACGGCAAAAAGTTGGAAGGGCTAAATATTAACGTGGCGCTGAACTTACCTTTTGTAATGATAGGAGAGCTCCTTAATTAAGCACGAATTCTACTTTTCAACTCATTTCCTAACTTCGAGTGGTACCCTGCTTCTTCTACTTTCAAACAAGGGAACGTACATCTGCTTATTTTTATAAATTCATTCACGGTAAATCGTAGAGATTGAATCCTCAATCTTTTCGTTACGAATTGATTTTTAGTAAATTTGGACCTATGATTAACCATCTTTTTTTTGATCTAGACAACACCCTTTGGGACCATCGAAAGAATGCCGAATTGACTTTGGTGGGTCTATTTAAACAGGAGAATATTCAGCAGAAATACGGACTTCAATTTGACGAATTCTATAAAGAGTATTATACGGTAAATGAAGATTTATGGGCTAAGATCCGTAATGGAAGCATTGACAAAGCTTATTTAAGAAGCCATCGGTTTTTGGATACCTTTCGTGCTTTTGAAATTGACAATGCACCTCTAGCCGCCCTTTTCGAGAGTCGTTTTCTTGATGAGATTTTGCAGTACAACGAACTGGTTCCTGGAACCTTTGAACTACTCGAATACCTAAGCGAAAAGAAGTATACGATGCATATTCTATCGAATGGGTTTGAGGAAGTGACGGCTCGCAAATGCGAACTCTCAGGAATTAAATCTTATTTTAAGACCATTACGAGCGCGGATGAAATTGATATTAGAAAGCCAGACCCAAAACTTTTCCAATGGGCTTTCGAGAAGACGGACGCTAGAGTAGAGAATTCTATTTACATTGGAGACGATTGGATTGCAGACGTGGAGGGAGCGCTTAATTTTGGTATGCGTGCCATTTTCTTAGATGTTTTTGAAGACCGGTACACAGCGCCTGGAGTGGAGGTTGTTCGCTCTTTGCATGAAATCAAGGACCTTTTGTAGAGAGGCAAAATTTCACTAAAATTTTTAAAAATAAAATCCGCCTTTTTGCGGGTAAAAAGACGGATTTAAATACTAGAGTTTTGGCTATACGCCTAAACTTTCTCGAACTCTTTGCAGGGTTTCGTTTGCCACTGCTTTGGTTTTTTCAGCTCCTTTCAAAAGAATTTCGTCTAATTCTTCTAAGTGATTCATGTAATAATGAAACTTTTCTCGTTCTTGCTCGTAAGAAGTAAGGATAAGATTTAACAGTTCTTTCTTCGCGTGACCATAGCCGTAATTCCCAGCAAGGTATTTTGCACGGAGATCGTCGCTCTGCTCATTTGTCGCAATCAATTCGTATATCGCAAAGACTTTATCCGTGTCTGGATCCTTTGGATCTTCAAGCGGCGTGGAGTCCGTCTCAATGGACATGATTTGCTTTTTCAGCTCTTTTTCTGGTAAGAAGATGTTGATGATGTTTCCTCTTGATTTTGACATTTTATGTCCGTCTGTTCCCGGAACATATTTTGTGTTTTCTTGTAGCTCTGCTTTGGGAAGAACAAAGACCTCTCCCATTTGATTGTTGAATCTTGCGCCCATATCACGAGCCATTTCTAAATGCTGTAATTGGTCTTTTCCTACCGGAACAATTTCTGCATCGTAGAGTAAAATATCAGCCGCCATTAATACAGGATAGGTAAAGAGTCCGACGTTGACATCTTGAACTCGATCCGCTTTGTCTTTGAACGAATGCGCTAGAGTGAGTCTTTGGTAAGGAAAAAAGCAGGATAGGTGCCAAGCGAGTTCCGTCGCTTGAGGTACATCACTTTGGCGGTAGAAATGAGTCCGGTTGGGATCAAGTCCACAGGCAAGCCATGCGGCTGCAATTTCGTAGGTGTTTTGGCGAAGAACTTCCGCGTCTTTAATAAACGTTAGGGAGTGCAAATTCGCAATGAAAAGGAAAGAGTCGTTTTGTGGGTTTTTCGAGAGTTCAATGGCAGGAAAAATTGCGCCCAAAAGATTGCCTAAATGGGGGGTTCCTGTCGCTTGAATTCCAGTGAGTATTCTTGACATTTTATTATTTATTCAAAGGGACTAAATCGTAAAAATAGTTATTTAGGGAGTGATTTCCTAGAAATCCATTCCGTTTGGAAATGCTTTTTTACGGAAGGTTAACAAAAGAAGTGCACCAAGCGTAATAGCGGAATCGGCCACATTGAAAATGTATTTAAAAAATTCAATCTGTTTTCCTCCAATCAGCGGCCAGCTTTCGGGAACGTGCCAATCGACAAGGGGAAAGTGAAACATATCCACGACACACCCTTTCATGAAGGAAGAATATCCCTGTCCAAAAGGTACGGTTTCAGAGACGCCACCGTAATCAATCCATCTCTCAATACTAGTGTCGTATACCGTGCCACTGTCGAAGATCATTCCGTAAAACATTCCGTCGATTAAGTTTCCGATTGCACCCGCAAAAATCATTGCCATCGGGATGAGTAGGTAATTGGAATTCATTCCCTGTTTGATCCACTTACTAAAGAGATAGACCATACCTCCGATTAAAAAGAGACGTACAATGACAAGAAAGTATTTCCCAAGGAGTCCTCCAAAGTGAAAACCATAGGCCATACCCGGATTTTCTACAAAGGTAATTCGAAACCATTCGAGCCCTAGAACAGGACTGCTTTCTCCAAGTTGGAAATTAGTTTTGATATAAAACTTTGAAACTTGGTCAATGACCAAAATAATCAAAGTGATCAGTGCGATTTTTTTCATAATGAGTTTGAATGCGTATTTCTGTAAAACCTGGAAATAGTCCAGGTTTTTACAGAATGAAATTTTAGCGCTGCATGTTTTTCGCTTCAATACTCAATGTAGCATGCGGTACCGCTCTTAAGCGATCTTTTGGAATTAATTTTCCAGTCACGCGGCATACCCCGTAGGTTTTGTTTTCAATACGAATCAGCGCGTGCTTTAAATCACGGATGAATTTTTCTTGACGTCCGGCCAGAATTGCATTCTGCTCCTTGCTTAAGGTTTCCGCTCCCTCTTCAAATGCTTTGAAAGTAGGAGAGGTGTCATCCGTCCCGTTGTTCTGATCGTTGATAAAGCTCTCGTTGATAAGTCCTAAGTCTTTTTCTGCTTTATTTATTTTTGCGACAATGAGTTCTTTGAATTCTTTCAAATCTGCATCGCTGTAGCGTTGTCTTTCTTCTGCCATGGTTGCTTGATTTTTTTGTTAATAGGATGTTCTTTCCAAAAGACATCCCGCAATTATCCTTTTAATTTTTCCACTTCAACTTGAAATTGAATTTCGTCGATTTCAATTTGCTCAAAAATTGAGAGTGAATTTACAAATTCTATTTTATCCGACAATACTTCGGCGGAAATATATTCTGAGTTCGCCTGAAGCTCGCTCGTGAAAGGGCCGTCGGCTTTTAATTTTACAGAAATTCTATCCGTAAGATCAAAGTTTTTATCCTTCCTGATGTTCTGAATGCGGTTAATGAACTCCCTAGCAATACCTTCGGCCTTCAACTGCTCTGTTAGGGTTAAGTCTAGAGCGACTGTCAATTTCGCATCACTAGTAACGGTCCAGCCCGGAATGTCTTTGGTGGAAATTTCCACATCCTCAAGGTTGATTTCGTATCCTGAAACTAAAGTTTTTCCTTCGGTCTCAAGGGTCTGAATCTGCTCAGAGGTGAAGTCTTGAATTTCTTGTCCTACCTTTTTCATATCCTTTCCTAATTTAGGGCCTAAGGTTTTGAAATTAGGTTTAATCTGTTTGACAATGAGTTCGCCCGCCTCCTTCGGATCTATAAGTTCAAGCTCCTTGACGTTTACTTCCTGTTTGATTAGGTCGCTAACTGCTAAGATTTGAGATTTTGTTTTCGAATCCAAAACTGGAATCATCACCTTGGTTAGCGGTTGACGCACCTTTATGTTTTCCTTCTTACGAAGGGAGAATACCATTGAGGTAATGTTTTGGGCCAAATGTGTCTTTTCCACTAGATCCTGTTCCACTAAACTCGAATCGTATACCGGGAAATCCGTAAGGTGAATAGACTGCGCCTGATTTTTCCCTGTGACCTTGTTGAGGTCACGGTAAAGTCTGTCCATAAAGAAAGGAGAGATGGGTGCTGATAATTTAGCTACTGTTTCAAGACAAGTATAAAGGGTTTGGTAGGCTGAAATTTTATCGTTTGAATACTCACCTTTCCAGAAACGACGACGGCAAAGTCTTACATACCAGTTGCTTAAGTTATCGTTGACAAACGTGTTGATTGCACGCGCCACTTTGGTCGGTTCGTAATCTTCGTAGTAGGACTTCACGTCTTTGATCAGAAGGTGAAGTTCAGATAAGATCCATCGATCAATCTCTGGACGGTCTGTGATTTCTTGTTCGCTATACTGAAATTTGTCTACATTGGCGTAGAGAGCAAAGAAGGAGTATGTATTGTAAAGAGTTCCAAAGAACTTACGTCTTACTTCTTCAATACCTTGAGGGTCGAATTTCAGATTTTCCCAAGGATTTGCATTGGAGATCATGTACCAACGCGTCGCATCGGGACCAAAATCTTCTAACGTTTTGAAAGGATCTACTCCATTGCCTAAACGTTTTGACATTTTTTGACCGTTTTTGTCGAGTACGAGTCCGTTTGATACAACGTTTTTATAGGCTACACTATCAAAGACTGCGGTGGAAATAGCGTGAAGTGTATAGAACCAACCTCGCGTTTGGTCTACGCCTTCTGCAATAAAATCAGCAGGGAATGCTTTTCTTTCGTCGATAAGCTCCCGGTTTTCAAAAGGGTAGTGCAATTGCGCATACGGCATAGAACCTGAGTCAAACCAAACATCAATCAGATCGCTTTCCCTTTTCATAGGGCTTCCACTTTCTGAAACAAGCGTAATTTGATCCACGTAATTTTTATGAAGATCTACTTTCAGGTAATTTTCTTCACTCATATCCCCAGAAACAAATTGACCCAGCGGATTCTCATTCATGAATCCTGCAGCAACGGATTTGTCGATTTCCTGTTTTAGTTCCTCAATGGAACCGATGATTTTTTCTTCTTTGGAATCCTCCGTTCTCCAGATAGGAAGCGGAATGCCCCAATAGCGAGAACGAGAAAGGTTCCAATCGTTCACGTTTTCTAACCAGTTTGCGAAACGTCCTTCTCCTGTACTCTTGGGTTTCCAATTGATTTGTGTATTTAATTCGACTAAACGCTCTTTCACAGCTGTCATTTTTACAAACCAAGAATCGAGTGGATAGTAGAGTACCGGTTTATCCGTTCTCCAACAGTGTGGGTAACTGTGGGTGTATTTTTCTACTTTGAACGCTTTGTTTTCTGTCTTAAGTAAAATGGCAAGTTCCACGTCCCAAGATTTTTCGGGCGCCTGGTTTTCATCGTAATACTCATTCTTAATGTATTTGCCTGCAAATACTTCAGGAACTTTAACTCCCTTTACAAAACGGCCTTGCAAGTCCACGAGCGGAACTAAATTGTCGTTTGTATCTCGAATAAGCATCGGTGGGATGCCATTTTGTTTTGCGACACGGCTATCGTCCGCACCAAAGGTAGGCGCGATATGCACGATTCCGGTACCGTCTTCCGTGGTTACGAAATCACCTTCAATAACTCGAAAGGCATCCTCAGGGTCATTTTCGGGACGGAACCAGGGGATGAGCTGGTGATAGCTTGTTCCAAGTAGGTCTTTCCCTTTGAACTCTGCCGAAATATGGAACGGGATGATTTTGTCCTCGCTCTTGTAGGCTTCAAGTTCTTCTAAGGAAGATTCCTTGAATTTTTTTCCTAAGTTTTTGGCAAGTAGAGATTTTGCCACAATAACCGTCAGGGGTTCGAAAGTATATTGATTAAAGGTTCTTACCAGTAAATAATCGATCTCCTTTCCTACGGCTAAAGCCGTGTTCGAAGGGAGTGTCCAAGGAGTGGTCGTCCAGGCCAGGATGTCTATGGGAGTCTCTTTTTGTAAATGGGAGAGACTTTCACTCAACTGTTTGACTCGGAACTGAGCCACAATCGTGGTGTCCGAGACATCCCTATAGGTTCCCGGTTGATTTAACTCATGGGAAGAAAGCCCCGTTCCTGCCTTAGGCGAATAGGGTTGAATGGTGTACCCTTTGTAAAGTAGGTCCTTGGAATATATGTTTTTAAGTAACCACCAAACGGTTTCCATGTATTTAGAGGTGTACGTGATATAAGGATCCTCCAAATCGACCCAATAGCCGATTTTTTGAGTCAAGTCATTCCATACATCCGTATAGCGCATCACCGCTTTTCGACAAGCCTCGTTGTAGTCTTCTACTGAGATTTTGACTCCAATATCTTCTTTGGTAATTCCAAGTTCTTTTTCTACACCAAGTTCAATCGGAAGTCCATGGGTGTCCCATCCCGCCTTTCGAAAGACTTTTTTGCCATTTTGCGTTTGAAAGCGGCAGAAAATATCTTTGATGGTTCTAGCCATGACATGGTGAATGCCGGGCAACCCATTGGCGGAGGGAGGACCTTCGTAAAATACAAATTCGGGTTGTCCGTCACGAATTTCAACCGATTTTTTGAACGTTTGCTCCTGGTCCCATGATTCTAAAATTCCACTTGCGATGGAAGTTAAATCAAGATTTTTATATTCGTTAAACTTCTTCATTGTCAATATTATCTGCATTGAATTTAAGTGTGCGAATATAAGGAATTTTAGTGAATTTTTAAGGGCTACGGGCTTGGTTTTTTGAAGGCAGCTTTAGGGTTTGTTTTTGGATTAAATTTTAGAATGAGAAAATAGGAAAGCAGCCCAAGGATAAGAGACATAAGCGTGGCGAGAATCAAACTTCCCACTACGTATTGAAGTAGGTGTTGCTTGGCTAATTCGATGCTAAGTTCAAACAAATCAAAGTTTTTGGTGGACCCCACGAAAGGACCCCCGATCAGCATAGACAAATACAAGATTAAGGGAATAGCAGGAGGGATTGTGATTTGGGAAGAAATGAAAGCAAGGGTTTTATTTCTTTTAAAAAGTGTACTAAGGCTAAGGGCTAGTACCGTATGCAGTCCCCAAAAAGGAGAAAAACCAATGAATACTCCCAAAGCGATGGATTGCGCTTTGTTTTTCGCACTGCCTTCGCTTTGAAGAATGTTTTCCTTGAAAAAGCGCCGTAAGCCTTTCTTTCTAAAATAACGATAGAAGACTTTCTGGCTTTGAATTGTATTTCTGATGAAATTTCTCAATTTTCGCAGTATTGGTACTGCGAATTTAGGGGTTTTAGGACATTTTACTCCAAAATAAAGTGGGAAATACATCCTTTCTTATGGAAATAAGAGGGCTCAAGTGTGAACTTGAAGGGCAATTGTCTAGTGAAAAACGGACAAATGTAAAAAAAACTCTACTTTTGCAAAAAATAATTGAGGATGTCAAAGAATTTAGTGATTGTCGAATCCCCAGCGAAAGCAAAAACCATTCAAAAGTATCTTGGTAGTGATTTTGAGGTGAAATCCAGTTTTGGACACATTAGAGATCTGCCTAAGAAAGGAATGGGTATTGACCTTGAAACCTTTACTCCCGATTACGAAGTTTCCCCAGATAAGAAAAAAATAGTAAGCGAATTAAAAGCTGCAGTAAAAAAAGCACAGATTGTTTGGCTCGCTTCGGATGAGGACCGCGAAGGAGAAGCGATTGCGTGGCATCTTGCGCAAGAACTAAAATTAAAAAGTGAAAATACAAGACGAATTGTCTTTCATGAAATTACAAAAAATGCGATTCTAAAAGCGGTAGAAAACCCAAGATCCATTGATCAAAATCTTGTAAACGCACAGCAAGCACGACGCGTGTTAGATAGAATTGTAGGATTTGAAATGTCCCCTGTTCTTTGGAAGAAAGTCAAAACTGGACTCTCTGCAGGACGTGTTCAGTCCGTTGCCGTACGATTAGTCGTCGAGAGAGAAAAAGAAATGCGGGAATTTAATTCCGCCTCTTCTTATAAGGTGAGTGCAAATTTCTTAACCAAAGAAAAAGCTGAATTGCCCGCAAAGCTAAAAGGGGATTTTAAAAACGAAGAACTTGCCTCTGAATTTCTAGAGAAAGCAAAAGGAAGTGAATTCAAAGTACTTAATGTAGAAAAGAAACCGGGGACTCGCTCGGCCTCTGCTCCCTTCACCACTTCAACCCTTCAGCAGGAAGCTTCTTCTCGATTAGGGTACAATGTGACCTCGACGATGCGTCTTGCTCAAAGGCTATACGAAGAAGGATTTATCACCTACATGAGAACGGACAGTGTGAATCTATCGAAAGAAGCAATAAATGGAGCGAAAGCTCAAATTATATCCGAATTTGGAGAGGAGTATTCTAATCCTAGAAACTACACAACCAAATCAGCCTCGGCTCAAGAAGCTCACGAGGCGATTCGCCCTACGGACTTTTCTCTTAAAAGCATAGGAGATGCACAACTCAATAAATTATACCAATTAATTTATCGCAGAACACTTGCCTCGCAAATGTCAAATGCGAAAATTGAGAAAACAGTTATTGAAATTGGGGCTGTGGACGTGACACCCCATTTTGAAGCACAAGGCGAAGTAATCGTATTCGAAGGCTTTCTAAAAGCGTATGGAATTAACAAAAATGAGGATGAGGACGAAGACACGAATGACAAAATTCTTCCGCGAGTAAGCATTGGAGAGCTTCTTTCCTACACGCAAATAGCGGCCACTCAAAAATATACAAAACCTTCTGCGCGGTATACGGAAGCGGCTTTGGTTCGGAAATTAGAAGAACTTGGCATTGGTCGACCTTCTACCTATGCGCCGACGATTCAGACGATTCAAAACCGTGAATACGTCGACAAAAGAGAAATAGAACCGATGGAAAGAGAAGCCGTAAGGCTCACTCTTGAAAAAGAAATTGTTAGGGAAGTCCTAGTCGAGAAATACGGTGGAGATCGCAATAAATTTATTCCGACCGATATCGGGGAAGTGGTCAATGAATTTTTGACTCAAAACTTCGCGGAAATTTTGGATTATGGATTTACCGCGAGAGTGGAAAGAGAGTTTGACGAAATTGCCGGCGGACAAAAACCTTGGCAAACGATGATGGGGGAATTCTATCAGTTTTTCCATCCCAGAATTGAGAATGTAGAGGAAACCGCAGAACGCGCCACAGGCGAACGAAAATTAGGAGACGATCCGAAAACAGGCAAGCCGATTTACGCGCGAATGGGGCGTTACGGAGCTATGATTCAAATTGGTGAATCAGACGACGAAGAAAAACCGACGTTTGCAAGTTTGATGGCAAATCAAAACATAGCCACCATTACTCTTGAAGAAGCCTTAGAGCTATTCAAGCTTCCGTTCTCACTTCAACCGGTTGAGGGGAAAGAAGTTAGTGTAGCGGTAGGCCGATTCGGCCCTTATGTGAAATGGGGAGATACCTTTATAAGTATACCCAAAGGAGAAGATCCTTTGAGTATCGATCAGAAAAGAGCTACAGAGCTCATAGAGGAGAAAAAAGTTGCAGATGCGCCCGTTTCCACTTACAAAGGTGAACCCGTCACCAAAGGCAAAGGGCGTTTTGGACCCTTCTTAAAGTACAAGGATCTGTATGTGAATGTACCCAAAAAGTATGATTTTGAGAATCTATTAAAAGACGATATCGAGGAATTAATTGCAGCAAAACTAGAAAAGGAAGCCAATCGTTATGTGCAGCAGTGGGAAGAAGAGAAGATTGCAATTGAAAACGGAAGATGGGGCGCATTTATTAAGTTCGGAAAAGCAAACTTCAAGATTCCAAAGAACGATGAGGGCGAAAAATATTCTCAAGAAGAATTGAAAGAAGTCGATCTCGAGCAAGTGAAAAAATGGATCACCGAACAAGATCCAAGTGCATTCAAAGCTAAGAAAGCGGCTGCGAAGAAGCCGGCTGCAAAGAAACCCGCCGCCAAAAAGGCAGCTCCTAAAAAAACGGCGGCAAAGAAACCTTCCGCAGCGAAAGGAGGTACAAAAACAAAATAAGAAGAAAAACTACACCTAGCCTTCGGAGCCATAGCTCTGAGGGTTTTTATTAAAATTTCGACTTCGATCATTGCATGCTATGAATTACCAAGATTTTATTGTCGCACCTGGGGAAATTAGAACCAAAAAGTGGCAATTAGGAAGCCTTTTTCAAAATGAACTCGTTCAAGGAGGGATCGCATTGCTCTTCGTCTCGGATTACAGGGGGGCAGGAAGAAAAGCGCATGCCCGTGATTTTCATTTTTTAAGAAAAGAGTTATTTCAGCTCTCGTCGCATGATTTTCAAGTGCCCATGTACGATTTTGGGGATTTAATTTCAGGGAAATCAAGCGAGGATACTAGTTATGTTTTGCAAGAAGTTTTATCCGCATGCCATTATAATAAAACCATTCCCATTGTGATCGGGGGGAGTACTGATTTGAGCTTTTCGCTCTACAGTGCCCTTGATTTTCATCAAAAGCAGATTTCTTACTCGCAAATTTCAAACTATATCTCCCTTGAGAACGAAGAGGATACCATTAACGAAAGGAACTTTCTAAGTCGGATTTTCGCATCAAAGCACTTCGAAATCAAAAACTATCATCATTTAGGCTACCAAAGGCATTTAAGTCAACTAGACAGCGTCAGCCTTTTAAAAGAAGTGGATTTTCAAGAAGTTAGACTAGCCGAGATGATGAACGGGATGGAATCGATCGAACCGTATTTGCGTAGTTCAGATCTAGTGACCTTAAACTGTGATGCGGTAGAGAGTTTTAGTACGCCGTTCTCTATTCACCCACAGGTGAATGGACTGAACCGCCGCGAAGTGTGCGCCTTGATGAAGGAAGTAGGACTATCTCAGAATCTCAAAAGCGTAGGGCTGTTCAATTTGGAACTAGATTCACAAAGCGAGTTAAATCTTCAATTGGCTGCGCAAATGATTTGGTATTTAATTGAAGGGATCAACATCCAGTCCTCTCATCCTAAAAATCGCAGTTACGAGACGTTTTGGGTGCTTACACCGCAAGGTGAGTATGCGTTCCATCGCGATACGTTTTCCTCACTTTGGTATTTTGGAAATGCGTCGGAAATGCATAGCAATTTAGCTTGCTCACAGAAAGATTATGACCTGGCGAAACGAGGAGAGCTAAGCCCTCGACTCGTACGGTTTTTGAATAAGCTATCCTAAGATGGGGAGTGTAAAATCTCCCTTATCTCGAAGTAAATAATTCCCTTGTGATTTTAAAGCCTCAAAATGAGGTCAATTTTATAAGAATTTAGTCTAATTTAACTATCTATTAAGAATTTCGTTAATGTAAAATTGTTTTATATTTGCACAAATTTGGAATTGGACTCTAACGACCCTTTCAAAGCAAAACTAGTAATTTGTAGATTGGTCCAGAAAGTAAAATCCTTTATAGAATTAGGATTTCCAAGATAGGTAAAGATTTAAGCAATAGATTGCAGGCCTGTAGAAGTAATATGAAGAGTTATAAAGACGAACTAAATCTGAATAAACTACCAAAACACGTAGCCATTATCATGGATGGCAATGGAAGGTGGGCAAAACAGCGCGGTGAGCAGCGTACCTTTGGACATCAAAGTGCGGTTCGAGCAGTTCGTGATGCAATAAACGCATGCAATGAAATTGGGATTCCCTACCTCACTCTCTACACCTTTTCTTCTGAAAATTGGAATCGTCCGAAGTCTGAAGTGAACAGCTTGATGAATCTTTTGTCAGAAACCCTTCTATTAGAAGCGGAAAACATATACACAAAAGGACTTAGGCTTCATGTGATTGGAGAAATTGAGAAATTGCCGGATCTCGTGAGAGACCAATTGGAAACCATGATGGAATTGACCAAAGAGAGCAAAAATGGCAATCTTATTCTTGCCTTAAGCTACGGGTCACAGAAAGAAATTTTAAACGCCGTTCAAGCGATAAGTGAAAAGGTTAAGCAAGGGGAATTGGATTCTAGTGAGATTACAGAGGCCGTTTTTGAAGACCATTTGTACACACGCTCGTTTCCTGCAGTAGACCTTTTAATAAGAACCAGTGGCGAGGTTCGCATTAGTAATTTTCTGTTATGGCAAATTGCCTATGCAGAACTTCAGTTTTTAGATATTTTTTGGCCCGACTTTGATCGAGAAGCCTTCTTTAAATGCATTTTGGATTACCAATGCAAAGAAAGAAGATACGGAAAGATCAGCGAACAGCTAGAAAGCGAGAAATAAAAGAGATATAGATTAGACTTAGATTATAAAGATGAGATTAAAATTCATACCCATCATCATGTTTGCGGCTTCGGCCTATTTTTATGGCCAAGAAACACCGCCCACCAGCGGTTCGCAGGAGCAAAATACTGCGGTAGCCGAGCAAGATCAACAGGGAGTTTATTTCCTGAAGGATATCGTGATTGACGGTGTAAAAAAATACTCCCCGGCTCAGATTCTGCGTTTTACAGGACTCAATAAGAATGAGAAGGTAGAAATTCCAGGACAGCGAATCAGTTCCGCAATCAAAAGACTCTGGGAGCAGAATATTTTCTCTGTCGTAGAAGTCTATGTGGAGAATATTGAGGGAGAACAAGTGGTTCTTCGATTTAAGCTTGAAGATCTAAAAGAACTTGGAGAAGTTAAGTTTGAAGGAAAAGGGGTGACAAAGTCTAAGCAAGAAAAATTTGTAAAGGACTACAATTTGAAACCCGGCACCAAAATCACTAGTGATTTGGTTTCCTCCATCAAATCAAAAATCCCATTGGAATATGTAGGCAAGGGGTATGCCGATGCGAAATTGACGATTCAAGACAAAGTCAATGCAAGCGATCCCGAACTTGTAGACTGGACCATCGAGGTGGACAGAGGTCGTCGTATCAAAATTGCCCACATTGAATTTGAGGGTAACGATAATGTTTCCGATGCGAAATTAAGAAAGAAGGGGTTTAAAGAAACCAAGCAAAAACGATTTGGAATCGGCGGTATTCTGAAGTCTTCTAAATTCATCAAGGAAAAATACGAGGAAGACAAAGTAAATCTAATCAACTACTACCAATCCTTAGGGTTTAGAGATGCGCAAATCGTGTCCGACTCTGTTTGGAGAAACCCGAAAAATGACATTGAAGTCAATGTAAAACTAAACGAAGGAAAAAAATATTACATTGGGGACATTTCTTTCTTAGGCAATACAACGTATTCCACAGAGGTATTAGAAAAACTCCTTGGATACAAAAGCGGCGACATCTATGATGCGGTCGGATTTAATAAGAAAGTGGGCGAAGACGGCGGTGCGGAAGACGACACCGACATCAAGTCCCTTTATTTAAATAATGGTTATTTATTCTCCCAGGTTGTACCGGTGGAGAAATCGGTTGTCGGAGATTCCATTAATTTGGAAATCCGTATTAACGAAGGTGAGAAAGCTTCTTGGAACCGAGTAACATGGTCGGGTAACACGACCACCCATGACCATGTAATTTTAAGATCACTCGAAACCAAGCCAGGCGATTTGTTCTCTAAATCGATGATTAAAAGAACCTATTTCACACTTGCTGGTCTTCCGTATTTTGACCCACAACAACTCGGTCAAAACATATCTCCCAACCCACAGGATAATTCTGTGGACATGCATTGGACGGTGGTTGAGAAAGGTTCATCCCAAGTTCAGTTGCAGGCAGGATATGGAGGGAACTCCTTTATTGGAACTCTTGGGTTAACTTTCAATAACTTCTCCCTTAGAAACTTCCTCCGATTTAAAGAATTTAAACCTGTACCGCAAGGGGATGGACAAACTTTCTCGGTGCAAGCACAAGCGGGACAGTATTTCCAGAATTATGGAATTAGCTTTACAGAGCCTTGGTTATTTGGAAGTAAACCTACGGCATTGTCTGTAGGAGTTAATTACTCGAAAGTAAATTATACTGATTCCTTCGGTATGGATCAGAAATTAGGTATTTTCTCTGCAAATGCGGGACTAAATAGAAGACTTAGCTGGCCAGACGATTGGTTCTCTTTATACACAGGAATACAGTTCCAGTCTTATAATTTTGAAAATTATCCATTCCAGTTCGGGGAAACGACCGAATACTATGGAAACGCGAAGAACTTCACGTTCAATATTGGACTTTCTAGAAATTCTGCTGGTTTTGACCCTATCTTCCCGACCACGGGATCCAATATAGAGGCGACTGTGAAGTTTACACCGCCGTACTCTTTGTTAAGCGATAAAGATTACTCAAGCATGTCTCCGGTTGAAAAATACCAGTGGATGGAGTTTTATAAAGTGAAATTGAAAGCAGATACCTACAATACGGTCATCGGGAAACTGGTTTTACGTAGTACAGCGGAAATGGGCTTTATGAATGGATACAATAAAGAATTAGGGCCACCTCCATTTGAACGTTTTTACGTAGGAGGGACTGGACTTTTTGGAGGAAGATTTGATGGACGTGAGTTAATTCCACTTCGTGGATATGAAAACGCTTCGACGACCGGATATACGCCTTCCTCTCCATATGACATTACTCCTTACGGAGGGGCGACTATTTACAGCCGATTGTCCGCGGAACTCCGTTATCCAATTTCACTAAACCAAACTGCAAAGATCTATGCACTTGGATTTGTGGAAGGAGGGAACGCATGGAATTCATGGGGTACTTTTAATCCGTTCCAGCTTAAGCGCTCTGCTGGGGTAGGAATCCGGGTTTATATGGGTGCCTTTGGTTTGATCGGATTTGACTTCGCCTATGGATTTGATTCTCCTATTGGTACAAGCGAACCTTCAGGATGGCAGACTCACTTCCTAATGAATCAGTCTCTGTAATAATACGTTACGATTTAAAGGAGGGGCAAGGCATAGTTCTTGTTTATAGAGCATAGGACTCTTAAAAAGTATCCTAATAAAAATGAAAATTAATTAGTAAAAATTATTAGATTTGCGATCTTATTTGCCGGGAATTTAACTTTTAGGCAATCGCACAATCTAAAATCAGTAGAAGTAAATAACAACAATTAAAATAATTTAACGACCTATTATGAAAAAACTAAGTGTATTATTTGCGGCCGTAATGATGGTAATGTCTGTAGGGGTAGCAAAAGCTCAGAAGATAGCTTCATTAGATGTAGCAGCAGTTTTAAATTTAATGCCAGAGAAGAAGAAAGCAGATGATCAATTACTAGCACTTCGTAACTCTAAAGGAGCTGAGCTAGAAAAGCAAGCGAAAGCAGCAGACGATCTTTTTGAGAAATACAGCAAAGAAGCGCCGACGCAGACTCAGCAGATTAACGAGCAACGTAACCAGGAGCTCGCCAAATTAAGAGGAAACCTAGAGCAATTGCAACAAGCAGCTCAGAAAGATTTAATGGATAAAACCAACGTCGCATACGCTCCAATTGAGAAAAAGTTCAACGATGCCGTAACGAAAGTAGCCAAAGCCAACGGATGGGATTTCGTCTTTGATGCAAATAACTCAGGTCTAATCTACAAAGCAGGAGCGGATGCAACTGCGCTCGTTAGAAAAGAGCTAGGACTATAATTTCTAATTATTAAAACGCAAAACCATCCTTTATAAGGGTGGTTTTTTTATTTTTGTCAAATGATAAACGAGATTTCCAGTAGTGTAAAGGTTCGCTTCTCCGACTGTGACCCCATCGGGCATTTAAATAATGTCAAATATTTAGAATACATGCTTAATGCGCGAGAGGATCACGTGGAAGAATTCTACGGCTTTACCTACGAACAATATATGAAGCAAACAGGTTGTACCTGGATTGCAATACAAAATGAGATTGCCTACTTGAAAGAGGTAAAATACAATTCAAAAGTTGTGATTTCGAGTAAAACGATAGAGGTACGAGATCGAATCTCAAAAGTGGAGATCCTCATGAAGAGTGAGGATGGACAAACCATTCATAGCGTTTTATGGATTACAGTGATTTACTTTAATCTTAAAACACGAAAATCGCAGGTTCATCCACCGGAGACGAGTGAGCTTTTTCACAAGTATTTGGTAGATTTACCCCAAAAGGATTTTCAGTCAAGAACCGAATTCTTACGAAAACAAAATAAGCATGCACAATAAAAGAAAAAAAATACTGGTTGCTGGAGGACGTGGACAGCTGGGTCAATGTTTAGAAAAGCTTTCTGCGCAGTATGAACTAGAGTACAAGTTCAAGTTCTGCAGTTCCAGTGATCTTGATATTACAAACAGTTCTAGTATCGAGGAAGTATTTGAGGATTTTAAACCTCATTACTGTATTAATGCGGCTGCGTACACGGCCGTAGATTTAGCGGAAAGCGAAGAGGAGAGGGCTTTTTTAATCAATGCTAAAGGAGTCGAAAATCTTGCCCTTGCTTGCAAAGAGTATGGAGTAAAGCTTATTCACATCTCAACGGATTATGTTTTTGATGGGGATACTAACCTCTCCTACGAAGAAGATAATTTCACGAGTCCACTCGGAGTCTATGGAGCATCCAAACGCGAGGGAGAAATCCTGGCGCTTGAAGCCAATCCCCGAACTGTAATCCTGCGTACTTCCTGGCTCTACTCGGAATTTAGTAAGAATTTTGTAACCACCATGTTAAATCTTTTTGAACAAAAGAAAGAACTAGGTATTGTACACGATCAATTTGGACAACCCACAAATGCTAATGATTTAGCCCAGGCGATCATGGATATTATTTCTCATAGAGAAAAAGTCTATGGGATTTTCCATTTTTCGAATTATCCAGAAACTACATGGTTTGAATTTGCCTCGAAGATTGCGCAGCTCTCGAAAAGTGAGATACAGCTTAATCGAATTGACACCTCAAATTATCCCACTCCAGCTCCCAGACCAAAACGGAGCACCATGGCACTAGATAAGATTGAGAAAGTGTATGGCATTGAAGCGAAATATTGGGACGTAAGTTTAGAAGAGACTGTTGAACTATTAACTACGAAAGAATGATAAACAAGTTCCTCTTACTTAGTTTATTCTTAGGCGCTCAATTGGGGTTTGCTCAGCAAGTCAATTTAAGCAAGGCTGAGAAAATTAGTGATCGAACGGATAAGTTCCTATATAAGGTAGATTCCTCCGAGAAAGAGAAAGTCTATTTAGGCGAGTTGGAAATTCAAGAGTATGCAATGAGCGAAACGGATCTCTTTGATATGGTCTATAAGAAGGCAAAAAGCATCGGAGCAAATGCCTTCGAACTGAAATCCTTGGAGACGATCGATCAAAGTCCCTACAAGCTTAATAGATCTCATTACTATTTGAATCTATATGAAGTGGCAAAAAAGCCGGTGCGAGACAATAAGGTCTATTTGATTTCCTCCTCAGACAAGCCTATCAAAATTAAGATCAATAATAAAGTCGTGGTCCTAGCACCTAAATCTTATATAGAATCGGAATTAGTGCCGGGTGATTTGCAAAGTATTTCCGTAGGTAGGCTCTTAGGTTCCAAAATTAATCTCTCCTATAAGGAGGGGCAGCCGGTTCAATACTTCCTTATTTTGCCTGCAGGTGTTCGCGCCAATCATGCAAGTTCAGAAGGAGGACTTAATTTTAAATCGGGAGATATAGTAAATGTAGAAAGATCATTCGCAGAATTTCTTACTACCATTTACCCGAAACAAAATTAATTTTCTCTTTTGAGACGCGGGGGAAAATAGAAATTGGCGGGCTTTGCTATATTTCGTTTTACGCCCTAGAATCTCGATTTGTTGCCTACCACAGAAAGGCTCCAAAAAAGAAGGCGAAAATGTTGAAATTTTTCTCACTCAATTTCAAAAGGTTAGCACTTCCGTTAACAATTAATTCAAATATAATTTGGAGCACAAGGAAAAACCCCTATCTTTGCAATCCGAAATCGAAAGAACGTAGGAGCGCAGAAGTAAACGAGAAGGAAGATGTAGAAGGCGATAGAGGTTAGGAGTTTGGTTTTATTAAGGCCGTAAGGGATTAAGAAAAACTTTTTAAAAAAAACTTCCAAAACATTTTGTCAATTAAAAAAAAGTTTATACTTTTGCACT